>CAWCRQ010000001.1:0-17220 GCA_963797885.1 uncultured Acidobacteriaceae bacterium
AAGTCAGCCCATCTGAAGTCCCCCCTCTTAGATTACCTATCAATCCCTGGAGGTTGACTATGTACGCTCGCAATGTAGCTCTCCACCTGAAGCCCAACACGCTCAGCGATTTCACGAAGACTTTCGACACCAAGGTGCTTCCCATCCTGCGGAAGCAAAAGGGATTCCAGGACGAAATCGCGTTTGCGTTCTCCGGTGGGACCGACGTAGTTGCCATCAGTCTGTGGGATACGAAAGAGAATGCCGAAGCCTATAACACCGCCGGTTACCCGGAAGTTCTCAAGAGCCTGAACAAGGTGCTGGACGGACCTCCCAAAGTGCGGGTCTCGGATGTGATTAGCTCGACTATTCACAAACCCGCCGCCGTGGCCGCCTGAGACGGTGCCTCATCAATCGCCCGGGGTGGCGACCTGTACCACCCCTTTTTTTTGGTCGCAAGATACGTTTACTCGTGGAGAGCCGATGGCGCCAAAAGTTCAAGTCGGCACTATTCTGATCGAGGAGCGGCCCCCTTGTTCGTCAGCGGCGCTGCTGCGAGAACAATCTTCCTTCCCGAACGTTGACAGCGATGCCGGGCGAGGTATTCACAACAGACATTGCTTCGGTGCCATTGGCATAGCACTCAGTCGGGGAATATATGACGCTATTCGTCCTACGGCTACGAAACGGTAATTGCGTTGTGGTTGCTGCGGGAGACGACGCAGCCGCACGGCAGAGAGCAAAGGACTTGAGGGCGGATGTGGAGATTGCTACTGTGAGAGAACTGGAGTCGTTTGCGGCTCAGTTCTTTTTGACCGACGACGGCGAATTGAAGAGCATTCTCCTCGATGAACAAACGCTCGCTGATTTGCGCGCTCACGAGTATCCAATCCTTAACTCCGCACGCACGCAATCGTATGCCGATTTCAATTCATCTGAGACCGACAGCAAGGCTGAACATGTCCTCTACGATGCTCTCGCACAAAAGCATATTGACGCATGGGATGACCGCGACAAGCGCCTGGTTTCTTACGCCGTCCGGCAGGAGCGTGACAGGCTAGCGAAGTAAGAGGTTTCTTGATCACGAAGACCGATCGTTGGGGCTAGACCACAACCCTGCGCCTTCGCGATTAAGCTGCCTTCCGGCGAACCGGGCAAGGAAGGGGCGTTTATATCTTGCATCTCTACGCTTAAGCTTAAAGAAACTCATGCGCTCAACCCAACGCCCTGCAATAAGGACCGATCATGCGTTCTGATCGTATACACAAGGCTTTGGCCAATATCCCGAATCGCTTCGTGTTGTGCCGACTCGTCTCAGTGGCAACACGGAAATTCCTTGGCCCTGATATGCGGGTTCAAGACGTCATCAATGATGTAATTGGGCGGTTCGCCGATACAGAATTCGCGACGCAGCAATTGAGAATTCTTGCGGACCTGCGCGGAAAACAACTCACGGGAGACCAGACGGGAGAAACAACCGCATTTTTCCGCAGCCTGTAAAGCCGTGCCGTATGGGCCGGCCTAAGTTCCGGCTTTAGCCGCTCAGGGACGGCGCTGGAGTCATCCTGTTTGATCCGCACCCGCGCCGACGACCTCAGGGGCTAAAGCCCGCATTTCTTGCGGCTCTTAGCGGCACGGCTGAAGCCGTGCCCTTCCCAGTTTTCTCGCCTCATGAATGATGCGGGCTAGAGCACACACCACACAAAACAACGCAGGCGACAGATACGTCCCGAAGCCAAGCCATAAGACGCAGTTCTCCAAGACAATTAGACACCAGTGAGACCATTTTGTTCTGCGGAAATCAAGGCTTCCTGTCACTACCAATAATTCATCCGAAGGAATATCGAATCCCTTGCGGCTGTTGCAGCAGGCCTGGGCGCAAGGACTCCAGCCCACAATACCACATTGCCACCTCGCCCAATCCGCCACGGTCTCACCCAACCCGCCGGGAACAAGGGCGCATAAAGACCACGCAGCAACAAGCGCCATCGGGTGTCCGGGCCGCGCGCGGCTCGGCAAGGTCGGTTTTGCAACCACCGTACCAGAGGAATCTAATTGAATGAGGGGGTGCTCCCCCAAAGCCGTCGAGCTTCCTCAGGTCCGGCGGAAGCTCAACGATCTTCACAAGTTAGAACACGAGCCTCGGACGGCGCTTTGCAGTTGCAAGAAAGAACTGCACAAACGATCTGCTCGCTGCCCACTATTGCGCGACCCGACTCCTTCCCGGTGAACTTGGCGGGGAGAGGGCTTATATGTTCGAACGCTACACGGAGAAAGCCAGGTGCGTCATCTTCTTTGCGCGCTACGCGGCCAGTCAGTCCGGTTCTCCTTACATAGAGACGGAGCACCTGCTGTTGGGACTTCTGCGCGAAGACAAAGCTCTCATCTTCCGGTTCCTGCGTTGTCATGCCTCGGTCGAGTTCATCCGCAAGCAGATTGAGGGGCACACCACGATCCGGGAGAAGGTCTCGACCTCGGTCGACCTCCCGTTGAGCAACGAGTGCAAGCAGGTTCTGGCATACGCTGCCGAGGAGGCTGAGCGCCTTTCGCACAAGCACATTGGAACCGAGCACCTTTTGTTGGGACTGCTGCGTGAAGAGAAGTGTTTCGCCGCCGAGATCCTGCACGAACGCGGCTTACGCCTTCCGACCATCCGCGAGGAACTGGCGCGTACCAGCCAGGAAAAAGCTCAGCCGCAGCGTCAGCGCGAATCTTCCCTGCTGAGTGAGTTTTCCCGCGACCTGACCCAGGCCGCGATGGACACGCAGCTCGATCCGCTGGTGGGACGCGAAAGCGAGCTGGAGCGCGTGATTCAGATCCTCTGCCGCCGCACCAAGAACAACCCAGTACTGATCGGCGAGGCGGGCGTAGGTAAGACTGCCATCGTCGAAGGACTGGCGCAGCGCATCACCGATGGCGAAGTTCCGTCGTTCCTGGCAGATAAGCGGATTCTGGCTCTGGACCTGTCACTGATTGTGGCGGGCACCAAATATCGTGGCCAGTTTGAAGAGCGCCTGAAGACCATGATGAAGGAGCTGATGGAGTCGCAGAACGCCATCATCTTCATCGATGAGCTGCACACGCTGGTAGGCGCGGGTAATGCCGAAGGTTCGTTAGACGCGGCCAACATCCTGAAACCGGCTTTGTCGCGCGGTGAAATTCAGTGTATTGGCGCGACGACTCCGGGCGAGTATCACAAGTCGATCGAAAAAGATCGTTCGCTGGAGCGCCGTTTCCAGGCCGTCAAGGTTCCGCCGCCGGATGAAGGCGATGCCACCAAGATTCTGTTCGGCATTAAGGACCGGTACGAGAAGTTCCACGCGGTCACTTACACGGACGACGCTATCAACTTCGCGGTTTCACATTCCAACCGCTACATTCCGGATCGCCTCCTGCCCGACAAGGCGATTGACCTGATCGATGAGGCGGGGGCGCGCGTGAAGCTGCGCCAGACCTCGCTGCCTGAGGAGATCGCGGAAGTCCAGAAGCGGATCACGTTCATCGTCCACAGGATGGAGAACGCCATCGCGAACCACGAGTTCGAGAAGGCGTGCTTCTACTCGGACGAGGAAGGCAAGGAGCGCGAGAACCTGCGCGCCCTTCGCGAACAATACCACCTCGATGAATCCTCTACCGGCGTTGTCGGTCGGGAGGACATCGAGGATGTGGTATCGCGCTGGACTGGTGTTCCCATCACCTCGATTAAAGAAGAAGAAGCGCAGAAGCTGCTGCGCATCGAAGAAGAGCTGCACAAGCGGGTCATCTCGCAGGACAAGTCGATCACTGCCCTGGCTCGCGCCATCCGCCGCTCGCGTGCCGGACTGAAGAGTCCGAACCGGCCCATCGGCTCGTTCCTCTTCCTCGGCCCGACGGGCGTCGGCAAGACCGAAGTGGCGCGCACCCTGGCGCAGTTCATGTTCGGCAGCGACAAATCTCTGGTGCGCTTCGATATGTCGGAGTTCATGGAGAAGCACTCGGTCTCGAAGCTGATTGGATCGCCTCCGGGATACGTGGGCTACGAAGAGGGCGGCCAGTTGACCGAGCGTGTGAAGCGCGCGCCCTACTCGGTGGTCCTGCTGGACGAAATCGAGAAGGCGCACCCGGACGTGTTCAACATCCTTTTGCAGGTGTTTGAAGACGGGCAGCTCACTGATGGTTTGGGCAACACGGTGGACTTCAAGAACGCCATCATCATCATGACGTCGAACATTGGCGCCCGGCACCTGCAGAAGCGCGAGGGCCTGGGCTTCCAGTCGTCGAAGGAAGACATGGTGTCGGAGAAGGTCGAGGATCTGGTGAAGAACGAAGTCAAGCGCACCTTCAATCCGGAATTCCTGAACCGCCTGGACGAAATCATCCTGTTCAACGCGCTGAACGAAGGCGACCTGATCCAGATCCTCGAACTCATGGTCATCCAGCTGAACCAGAATCTGGCGCAGAAATCAATCACCGTAACCGTAACCGACGAGGCCAAGAAGTGGGTCCTCAGTCAGACACTCAGCGATCGCAGCTACGGCGCGCGTCCGCTGCGGCGTGCCTTGCAGAAGTACATCGAAGATCCGTTGTCGGAGGCGCTGATCCAAGGCACCATCGCCACGCGGCCGGCGTTCATCGAGGTCTTCCTCGAGGACAACAAGCTGTACTACCGTTCGGTGGACTCGCAGGAAACCGAGGGCGTGCTGCTGTGCGAGAACTAGAGTTTGTAAGTTTAATTGGCAGAGGCGGACCAAGTGGGTCCGTCTTCTGCTTTTCTCGGCTCGCCGTCGCAAAGTCTGTTCACCAGTGACGAAATCATCTCGCAACGTTCAGCAACAAAAGCGTGAAAATCTGCCTTCGCGTACTGAAACCGTGAAGGCGACGGCAGTGCATTAGCATGATCGTGCATCGTAGGCCGCGGCCCAGTCATGACACGCTTCGGCTTCGCTCCGGGCAGGCTTGAGAACTCAACTCAACGTCCTGACACGAAGCTGACGTTTCTAGGCGGCCTCCCTCCTCGACGCCTTGCTTATCGAGAATCGCAATCATTGAGGATAGCGGCTTGCTAATGAGCTCTCGAATCGCATGCGCAGTCTCCGTCTGTCCCTGCTCCAGGTTATTGAGGTAGCTGCAGACCACCCGGACCTCGGGCTATTAGGACTCTTGAAATGCCATGTTTACTTTGCCGGTCTGCCGTGATGCAGGCATAGTGCGACCAGATCCGAGACGTTCGCTTCGCCCACGCACATGACCGTGTCTGCGCCCCCCCAATAGATTTTCACGGTTCCATCGGACTCTGGAACGGCACCACAGGTGAAGACCACGTTGTGGACGTATCCAGTTATTTCCCAAGGATCTTCCGGTTGCAAAATCCACGAGTCGCCCACACCGATGACCTTTGCCGGGTTCTCGAGGTCATGAAGAGCAACCCCCAAACGATAGACCGATCCATCCATAGTTCGGAAAACTCCGTGATAGATGGAAAGCCATCCCTGGTCCGTTTTGATCGGCGGCGCGCCGGGACCGATCTTCATTTCATCCCAGTGATATGGTTCAGGCTTCATGATGAGCTGAGATTGGCCCCAATAGCATAGATCCGGAGAATAGGAAATCCAGATTGACCAGGGGGCGATTTCCGAATGAGGACGGTCAAGCCGGGCATAAAGCCCATCAAACTTCTCGGGAAAGATCACCACATTCCGATAATCCGCCTCCGTGATGAGGGAGACCCTTTCCACCTGACTGAAGTCCTTCGTCTTGGCCAGGGCGATCCGCACTCCATTTCGCGAGTAGGCGCTGTAGGTGATGATGTACTCCCCCTCCAGCCGGGTCACGCGTGGGTCCTCCACGCCGAACTCTTCATAGGCGGCAAAAGGGCTGTCCTGCGCAGGAATCAGAAAGGGCTGTGGATCGGCGGTGAAGCGGAATCCGTCGGGACTGCGTGCCAAACCAATGATGGACCGTCCGGTGCGGAGATGGGAGCGGAAAAGCATGATGTATTCGTTCTCATGCTTCACGACCGCCGCGTTGTGAACGGTTTCCACTGGATAGGGGATTTCGGCCTTGGTGAGGATGGGGTTGTGGCGGTACCGTCTGACAATGTCTAGCTTCATGGTCGTCTCTTCGCTTCCAGATCAAAAATCGTCGAGTAAACCCGTTCGTATCCCTCCACCATGGTATCGATCGAAAAGTATTGCCGGACACGGCTGCGGCAGGCACGACGATCGATTTCAGAAATTCGTCCAAGGGCCCGAACTGCTTCAGTGACGTTGTCAACCAGAAAACCGGTCTGCCCGTCCTTGATCACCTCACGGCAAGAGCCGAGGTCCATCGCGATGACGGGCACGCCAGCGGCATTGGCTTCGACCAGGACAAGTCCGAATCGCTCCGGGATGGTGTTCAGGTGCAGTAGAGCTCGGGCTCGGGCAAACAGTTCGTTCTTGCCCGGCACGCCCACCGGTCCAATATAAAGGATGTTTTGATCGTCGAGATGGGGTTTGACCTGCTCCCGGAAATAGGCCTCATCCTGGATAATACCAGCGATGATCAAACGCATTCCGCTCAGACGAGCAACCTCGATGGCCAGATGAACACCTTTATCCGGGTGGATCCGACCGAGGAAAATCAGGTCATCACCGCCGGGTTCCTGAAGCGGGTACAACGAGAGATCGATGCCGTTGTAGACGGTCGCCAGGTAATTCAGCCCTGCGGCTCGATCGGAGTCGCTGACGGAAACAAAATATCCATCACGATACTTCTGATAGACGGGCATGATTTTGGCTGACGAGAATCCGTGGATGGTAGTGAGAACCGGTGTCTTGACCAGTCGGGTGTAGGTCAAAGCCATGAAGTCGTAGTGGCTGTGGATGAGGTCAAACTCAGCCGCGCGCTCGAACGCTTCGGAGATGTGAAGGTATTCGGCTACTTTGGGATCGACGGCGGAATCCTCTTCATACCCCTTGTCCACCACGGCATGCAGGTGAGCGCGGGTCACAGAATCCCTGCTGGCGAACAACGTCACATCCCAGCCACGGGCGACGAGCCCTTCGGTGATGTTGCTAGCCACCGTTTCCCAGGCGCCGTATTGCCGAGGAGGCGTTCGCCAGGCTATCGGCGACAGGATAGCCACTCTTTTGTCGGGCTTTGTCATGCTGTTCGACGATATTTCCTAGTGCATAGCAGCCAGCACTTCATCGAGGGGAACCGTAGCGAAACCGGTGGCATGATCGGCCATGCCATAGGGAATGATCAGTTCGCCGTTGTGGAGGAGAGCGCCACAGGTATAAACGACGTTCGGCACGTACCCTTTACGTTCCCTTTGGTCCGGTTTGAGCAAGGGTTCGCGGAGGCGGCCGATCACTTTGCCGGGATTATCGTGATCGAGGAGGAACGCGCCGATGCAGTACGTTCGCAGGGGGCCGACGCCGTGGCTGAGGACCAGCCAGCCCGCTTCGGTCTCAATGGGGGACCCGCAGTTCCCAAGCTGGACCAGTTCCCACGGAAACATCGGTTTAAGGAGCACCTTGCGTTCATACCAGAAGTGGACGTTGTCGGAAAACATGAGGTAGATGTTCTCGTTGTCCTGGCGGGAGAGCATGGCATAGAGGCCGTTGATTTTCCGGGGGAAGATGGCCATGCCTTTGTTTTCCGCGGCCGGACCGTTCAGGGTGATGAACCGAAAGAGGAGGAAGTCAGAAGTCTCCACCAGCTCTGGCAAGACCACCTTGCCATCGAAGGCCGTGAAGGTGGCGTAGTAGACGTGGGTACCGTCATCGTTCTGGAAACAGACGAACCGGGCGTCTTCGATGCCGTTGCGTTGCGCCGGCGTGGCCGGGAAAATGATGCGTTCACACAGCCGCTGTTGGGGCTGGAACTGAACCTCGTAATTGGACCGGGCCAGCATCAAAATTCCCCGGATGGCGTTCCGATCCGACAGGCGGGACTGCTTCCCTTCGGCTTCGAGATTGGCGCGAAGTTCTTCCAATGCAAACGACTCCCCAAACTTGTTCATAGCCCGGCGCGTGAATTCGTTGGTCAATCCCAGCTCAAAGAGTTTTCGCTCGAAGAGCGCCTTCTCGTAACGGGGGTTCGGAATTTGACGCGGCTCGGTGACGAAGCCGGTTGGGGGTAGGACCTCGATCCGATGGTCGACGTGGATGATACCCGTCCGAAAAGTGATGGAGGAAATGTGTCCCTCCCCGGTGGCGCGCAAGCTGAGGATAAAACGCAGAGCGCCGGGAGGCAGGTCAGACTGGTCAGGGTGCGGGACGATGGACGGATTGAACAGGGCTGCGGATTCTAAGGAGAATTCGCAAACGAAATAGGAACCGATCAACAGCTGTCTTTGTTCGGAAATTTTCTCATCGGTCAACAGGAGGTCGCGGACCTGTTCGAATCGTTCCAGAAAGGATTTGTGGATCTGCTGGTGTCGCTGGGAGAATTCGGCGGATACTTCGTCCAGGAGAGGGCCGACTCGGTTTTCCGGGAGCGACATGATCCTGGCGATAATCCTGCCGGCCCGCTGGGGATCCTCCGGACTGAATGGCCGCAGAAGAACGCGTGACTGGTCAGGCCTGAGGACCGTGGCCGTGCGTTTGACGTGAATCGAGTTGTCGTTCATGGACTGGTTATTCCAGAGAAACGAGACCGGAGGCGGCGATTACTCTTAGGCGGCGATCGGTTCCTTAAAACTCGTCAGCATATTTTGCGCCAAGCGCATCTCCGCCAACGAAAGCAAGAAGGCCACGGTTGATTCCGCTCCCTGGTTCAGGTTGACCCGATCCACGTGCAACCCATCGCGGCAGCCGCCTGTTTTGGGAGAGCAGAGTTCCAATCCGAGATCGTTCCAGCCGATGAACCAGTCGAACGCGCGTTGCGCCTGCTCGTACCACCAGAGGTCCGATGTGGCGCGATAGGCTTCAAGACAGGCTGAGACCATTGCTTGCGCCTCGATGGGCTGCTGGTCAAAGTTGGCGCGCATGCCGCCGCGGCGATAAAATCCGTTGGTGCCAATGGAGCGAAAGTGACCCTTCTCGGAGATTTGCAATTCCGTCAGCCAGCGCAGGGCCTGCAGGCCTCGCTCAAGCACCGCTTGTTGTCCGGTTGTACGTCCGGTCAGAATCAAGGCGTGTGGGAGCTTCGCGTTGTCGTAAGTCAGATCCTCTTGAAACCAGCGCCAGTCCGGCTGGGCGGTCCTTTCGAAAAGTTCCATGAGCCGGGAAGTGAGTGTCTCACGGGTTTGGTTGACCAGGCTGTCACCGCTCAACCGGCGCAGGTATTCATGAATGCCGATAAGGCCGAACGCCCACGCCCGCGGCGAAGTGAACTCCGTCAGAGCTGGCAACGCCAGCGCGAAGAGTTGTCCAGCCATGATCTGGAAGCTCCGATAGGGCGAACGCCCCACGCCTACGCCCAGCGCCCAGAGCGCTCGCCCTTGACAATCCTCTGACCCTTGTTCGTCGAGCCAGCGGCGGTCGAAACTCAGGTGGTTGTGGAAGCGTTTCACTCTGAGATCGAACGCGTGATGCAAGAACGCCGCGTAGGTTGTGGCCAGCGTCCGCACGCGCTCTGGCTCTTCTCCCAATTCACTGAGCAGTACCGCGAGGATGAATGCGCGAGCGTTGTCATCCGTACAGTAGCCTTCCGAAAAATTCGGGACGGTAAAAATGGCATGCTGGAAGATTCCGGTCGAATCGGTCATCCGCGAGAGATGACTCAACTTCAACTCCGGCAGTTCCCGCGGCTTTTGGTCGAGCGTCTTCGTGGCGAGAGATTTTCGAGATCGCGCCGTCCCCTCGATTTGTGACAACTCGAACGAGCGCATATAGAGCCGCGCCACGTTGCTCCAGACCATCTCACGGCCCAGCTTGTAAGCATTCTTGCGAATGGCATGCCGGCGGGTGTCGTCGCGCAGCAAACCAATCACCTCGCGGGCTATGGCCGGGGCGTCGCCGAACGGCACCAGCACGCCGCGGTCTTCCGCCAACAATTCTGCAGCGTGCCAGTACGGTGTCGAAACTACCACTTTGCCCGCACCAAACGTATAGGCTAGCGCGCCCGACGTGATCTGCGCTTCGTTGAGATAAGGCGTGATGTAAAGGTCTGCGGCGCCGATGAACTCCTTCAGATTTTCAAGTTCTACGAACCGATTGTAGAAGATGACGTTCTTCTCGAGTTTGTTCTTTTTGGCGACGATTTCAAGGCTGAGCCGGTAGGCTTCGCCATGCTCGCGTAGTTCGTTGGGATGGGTGGCGCCCAGGACAATATAAACAACGTCGGGAAACTCCGCCAGAATGTGCGGCAGGGCGTTGAGCACATATTCGATCCCCTTGTTCGGCGAAAGCAGCCCGAACGTGAGCAGCACCACCCTGCCTTCCACGCCGAACCGGTCCTTGAAATCGGTCGGATCGACAAAACCTACATCGGGAATGCCATGCGGGATAAGATCGATCTTGGCTGGCGGTGCCTGGTAAATCTCCTGCAACATCTGTCGCCCACGCTCAGCCATGACCACGAGTCGGGTCGAGAGCGCGACTAACTCGTGCATTACGCGCCGTTGGTCGGCTTTCGGCTCACGCAGAAGGGTATGAAGGGTAATGACAACGGGCATTCTCAATTCGCGCAGGAGTGCCAGGATATGGCCGCCGGCCGTCCCGCCGAAAATGCCGAATTCGTGCTGCAAGCAGACGATGTCCACGTCGCTGATGTTGAGGAAGTCCGCAGCACGTAGATAAGACGACAGATCCTGCTCCTCAATCTCGAAGTGAACCACTTCCGGGTACTCGTAGCCACCTTTAATGTCATTCACCGACACCGAGAAACACCGGCTTTGGGGATACGCAGCTGCCACGGCGGCAAGCAGGTCAGACGTGAATGTCGCAATGCCGCACTTGCGCGGCAAGTGGTTGCCGACAAACGCGATCTTGCGAACTTTGGAATCTTCTTTCATGCGGCAGTGTTTTATTCCTCGCGCCCCGCACTGCTATGCACACAAGTCTGCCCGCTGACTGCACGTGTGCCGTATCAGCGCGAAGTGGGAAGAAGCGTTCTCCGGGAGTGTAGATTCCGCCCTTCGGGCGGGGGTTTTCAAGCCATGCGGGTCTACCGATCCGATGCGGGTTGGCAGGAGCGCGGGAAGGATATTCGCGCAGATGCAGTGATCGTCTCGATGAGCACACCAAGCTATCCTTCGGCATGGTTGCATCCCTGCAGAGCCCGCTGCCGTTTCACCTGGCAAAATCATTGTACCTCACATCGTGATTGGAGGAGTGATTCTTGAGCAGCTGCTGGCGGCGGATTTGGTCATAAGCAGCGATGCCCGCCAGGGCGAAAAAGGGGAGCCTTGTAGAGCTTCTTGTCTTCCAGTAAGTGTGCCTGGTAGCGGCGGAGATCATTAGGTCCCAGATGATCGAGCCGTTTCTGGGCGTAAAGTCGAAACTCTTCCAGGGCTCCTAGATAAGCCCGGATCGTACTCTCGGCGTAGTTGCGGTTGGTATGTGGTCACTGCTCTTGAAGTGATACCGACCAAGAGACGCGGAGGTAATCGTATTTGACTATCCGCGATTTTCTAGAGACCGCGGTCAGCGGTGCCAACTCCAGACGGGATTGCCTCTGTTGTCGCGCAGGACGAGGGTGTCAGTACCCTTCACGACTTCGCGGGCGAGGATGAGATCGGCTTCGCCCTGCTTAACTTTTGAGCCGATGAGGGTGATTTCGTCCCCTTTGCTGAAACTCACGCCCATGTCGTCGAGAAAGGACTTGGGACAGAGATACACGTCGACGGTGTCCGTCCCAGTCTTCACCAGCAAGTGGGCAACCTCTTTCTCACTACCCTTTGGAGGCAGTTTCACATCCTCCACGGTGCCTTTCATCTTGGTCTCGGTGTGGACGTCGTATTTGGGCGGGCTTGTCTCCTGAGCTTTTTGCGCAACGAGGGGCAGAGTACAGAGAAGTAGGATGGCCGGAAAGATCAGCTTCCAGAAGTCCCCTGACGGGTTGGTCTCACCTGAACGACGCATGGCTCCTCCTTCCTGTGGCGAAGATAGGATGAAGCCATATCGGCGAACGGCGCTATCGTACTCCATTTTCAACATGTCCTCGGCCAGGGAGAAAAAATGACCCCAGCCCGATGAACTCAATCTATTTCGTCGGCGTCTTGCTCAATAGGAAACCTTGATAGGCCAAGTACGCCGCGATGACGAGCCCTATCCAGCTGATCCAAATTGGCACGACTGCGCCTTCAATAGTGACCTGCCATCCACGAAGGAGGCGAACGGCATGAAGGAGAGCTATCAGAAAGAAGAGCACTGCCGTGATTAGAGAAAAGGTTCGTTGCGTCATTTCAACCTCCGAAGAACTTGGGGTCAAACTTCAAGGCCGAGGTGCTGTGGGACGCTTGGTATCGCGTCTCTGCCCTTATCAGCCAGTTTATTGCTTCCTCCCGTGTGTTGAACCTGGGGAAATCACGCAGAGAGAAGGGACTTCAGGCGGCTGCCAGAAAACGCTTAACGGTCTCTCCCCACTGTCCGGATGAGGCATCTTCGGCGATGACTTCACTGGGCCAAGTAAGCGAAAGGTAGGTTGGGGGCCCAACGAGAAAGGCAACTCGCTCCCGGGGACTTGCTTGCTTGATCTGCTCGTAGAATTCGAGCGTCTCCCCAGGGGAGTATCTCCGAACATCGAGCATTACGAGGTCATAGATATTGGGCTGCCAAAGAAATCGCGCTGCGGAGATCTCTTCGGTAGTATGCACTTCGACTCCATGACTCCTCAGAACGGAAGCGCGCACCTCACAGGTAGCCTGGCAGCGATCAATGAGGAGAACTTTCTTGCCAGCAAGAACCGAGCGGCCACGAAGCAGTGGTGGATAATACATAATCACACTTCCGAAACTAGAGCGCCCTCTTTGGAGGAGTGATTCGAGCGGATTGTGCTCCCGGAAGGAGGGGAAGTCAACAGCAATAGAAACATGATGCAATAGAAACATGACCGCTTTTGGTGCAGTGCTGCGGGTTTGGTTCTCAGGCGCTCTTCCTCGAAGTGATAACGGAGAAGACGGACCAGCATTGCTCCACCTTTTGGCTGCCGCAGTGAAGGCAGACAACGCCACCTGCCTCATAGTCGACGAGCGTTAAGATCTTCGTGAATGTTTTCTTACAGGCGTGGCAGTAGAACTCGTACTGAGGCATTGGAACCTCCGCGTGGTTGTGAAGGGTAGTAGCTAAATTGTAGGCCCCTGGGCGGGGCGGGTTCAACGGGGGCTGGGTCGGGGATTCTGCGTGGTTGGGTCGCGCGACGGCACTGAAGGTTGGATCTACGGTGATGCCCCACTCCTCAAGTAACCATTCTGGGACATACCACCGATTCCTGTTTCGCTCGCACCAGTTGCGCAGCGCCGCTGACGAGGTATACATCTCTGCCGTGAGCTGCAGTTGGCTGATCCGCAGTTCGAATTCAGTAGGGAGAGCGGGAGCGGGCGGAATGGGACGCCCCCCATTGGGATTTCCGCGTTTGCGAGTCAGAACTGGGTGAGCAGCCGGTATCACCAATTTTCGCTGCTCAAGCATCAAGAAGGTTCCGAGACGAGGCGGATTTCAATGGAAGTCCCGGCTCACAAGTTGTTCACAAAAAACGATTCGGCATAAAATAGTAAAACTCTCACATCACATTGGGGGGGCAATGGCATTCGCGCAAAACTGTGGCAGTGAGCAATCGTCTGTGGCACTTCGACCCAGTGACCGCTTGACGCTTGGATTGATTGGGATGGGAGTGATATTCGCTTCACTAGGTCTGGGCGAAGCCGTGTATCGAGTCGCGTTCCTTGATTTCGATGGAGCAACCGATCGTCTTCCAATCGAGATGTTGTTCGGGCTGGCATTCGCCTGGATGACTACGAAACTGGCTAGAAGGATTTACCAATATCGAATGGAGGCCTCCGCGAGAATCAACTTGATTCGGGATCGCAACTGCAAGATTCGTCAGGCGGTACAAGCAATCACACCCGTGCCATGTCCGAGCAATCAGCAAGCGATCCGGGTGATTCGTGAAGAAGTGGATCGAATTGAGTGGGCGTTGACCGAGATCATACCTCGGTAGGCGCACGCAGTGGTCGCTGGCTGAAGCGCCGCCCGCTAGTCCCCAGGCCGATCCGAAAGCACGTGCTCGATGATCGCGACCACATCCCGCTGCAGCTCAGGACCACCGGTGTGATGCATCTCTACTGGAACTGCCATACGCAGGGTGTACGCCAGCCCGCCTTCGTGCAATGCGAGGTCATTTTTCCCGTCAGCAAACTGCACCACTTTTGAGCACTTGACCCTGCTCTGAAGCAGGCGTAGCTTTCGCTCTATAAAAGCTAAGGTCTATCGTCCTCCAGGTGAGTCTTCTCTGTCTCGCCCGCGGAACGTCTGAAAGGAGTTCCCCATGCCAAAAGATCGGACCGAAAAGCCAACCACAAACATAGATACTGAATCGCACCCAAACCTCGAAGAAGAAATCCGCCGCCGCGCGCACGAACTGTACGAGGAGCGTGGCCGGAAAGATGGCCATGACATGGAAGACTGGCTCTGCGCCGAAGCGGAGATCACCGGCACCGGCGTAAGAACCGTCGCAGCCTAATTCCCAACGCACGTAAGTGAAGGAGAGCCCCGGAACGCTTCGGGGCTTTTTCGTTGGGGGAAGCGCTTGAGATCCAAGACTATTGTGGCGAGCGCATCCCCGGCCTGGGCCCAGGTAGAGATAACTTTATGCGGTCTATAAAATCACGCAAATCATATCCCGCCTGAGGCCAATGCGTCCCTGCGCAGGAAATATCTTGGCTAGTTTTCCCGTTATAGGTAATCAAAGTAATCGTGGCGAATGAGACAGGTTTTGCGCAAGGCTGGCTGGTCAGCTGGCTCACATCGTCGACATTCTGTAAGAGGGTTTTTAATGTCTTCGCATCGACGCTTCCCGACTTGAACTTCTTGGTTGACCCGGTTGACCCACCCTTGATGGACATCGTTGCGCTGCCATCCGTAAAAATCATGATGCTGTAGGGTAAAGAGTTAGTTGAACCCGAGACTTCTACCGTTGCCAAGAGATCAGGACCCGGTTCGGGAGTACCATGGGAAACTTTTTCCGCAGTAATAGCGCTTACGTTGTTTAGAACGCTCCGGCTGCCCAAAGCAGCAAGAAGAGATGCGCTGGCCAACACCAACGCCAGGATAAGCCATTTTTGTTTCATATATGCATCGTTAATCCTCTGCTGCCCTAAGTATAGCTTCTCCGCCATGTCCCAGAAGGTGAAGGGGACGCGCCATGAATTGCGTTCGTTAAGCGCCGGGCAGAAAGGTTCGTGCCTTCTAGTTTGCTGGAATAGTACAGGTGTTCGATATCCTCCTCATGCTGCAACTTCACCTTGTCGGTGGGGGCAGGGAGGTAATTTCTGCAGTTCTGAGCGGACCTCAGCTAGGCGTGATATTAGAGAGGCAAGGGAGCGGCGCGGCATATGTCGAATAGGGTAATTAGAAAGGGAACTCTTGGCAGGAAGTACTTCTAATGTAGCATTTTAGCGGCTATCGATGTACTCCGGAAATGTCATGCAAAACCGCAGGATGGGAAACCTTCTATTGCATCGGCGGTTACAACCGCGTCCGACTCTCCTTCCGATTTATATACATAAAAGCAGCGGCCACTATGAAGGCCTGTAACTGAACAGTTGTTGGCATTCTTGTCGGAGAAAACCGCCGGTGACGGGGATGCGGTGATTGCCCTTCTCGAAGACGAGCCGGCAGGGGATGAGGCAAGCTCGCCACTTGTAGTCTTCCGTACCGCGCTTGCGGCCATAAGCGGCAATGTCTTCTTGGGAGACGCCGTAGACGACCGCGCCAATTCTAGCCCACACGCAGGCGCCGGCGCACATGGCGCAGGGCTCGTGCGTGGAGTAGAGCACGAAGTCGGGCAGGTAGCGGCCATAGCCGCTTGATACGTATTTGAGCGTTTCCAACTCCACGTGCTTGATGCTTGACCCCGAAGTTTTTACTCGGTTACCGGCGCTGGCAATGACCACTTCGCGCCTACCCATGAGGCGTGTGATGACCGCGCCAATGGGATAGTCGCCTCGGTCACGGGCGCGCTTGGCTTCCGTGATGGCCAGCTGCATGAACTTCTTTTTCGGTTTGTAGGAAGCAGAGATCATGTAGATCCGAAGCTCACGCGAGTGAAGCCTGTGTCAATCTCTCTCTGATAACAGCTGAAATATGTTTGCGGAGCACTAAGTAAAGCCACTTCCTACTGTACTCTCCGCGGTCTGTTCCGTTGGCGTTCCCCTCGTAACCAATTGTTGTGCATCTCGACAGTCACGCCCATAACGAATCAGGGTAAACTCAGCACGTCACGTGGAGGATCGCGTTCGTCTCCTCGGCGCCCTGCTCCAACGCTTCAATGGCTTGGGGCGTTGGGACCACGAGCAATTCGACTTTGCGCCGCTTCGCTTCGCGCTTCACTTCTTTCATCACCGGCAGCCTTCCATACGCTCCGGTGCCGACTACCAGCCGCCGGCATTTCCAGGGTATGTCCTCCTCGATGGATAGAGGAGTATGTCCAAACTCGTCCCGGAATTTCTTGGACGCCTTTTTCGTGCGCTTGCGGATCTCGCCGCCGTCAATCACCACGTCGTAGTCGCGGGTGACGCCATCGATCCGGATGGAACCGAAGGAAAACTTGTCGAAGCGCATAGGTGCACCCCCCGCACATTCACGCGCTCTTTTTCGACGTGATGACGGTAAAGGCAGACCAGCGCTGCTCGACGTTTTTGCTGCCGCAATGCGGGCACACGACCTTGCCCTTCTCGTATTCGACGAGAGATAGGATCTTCGAGAAGAGTTTCTTGCAGGCGTGGCAGAAGAACTCGTAGTGAGGCATTGGAACCTCCGCGTGGTTGTGAAGGATAGTGACAGAATTGTAGGCCCCTGGGTGGAGCGGGTTCAACATGGGGCTGGGTCGCGGATTCTGCGTGGTTGGGTCAAGCGGCGCCGCTGAAGCCCAGATCTACGATGACGCCCCACTCCTTAAGCAGCCATTCCGGGATGTAGAGCCGATTTCTGTTTCGCTCGCACCATGTTCGTAGCTCAATCGATGAGGTATACATCTCTGCCGTGAGTTGCAGTTGCCTGACCCGCAGTTCGAATTCAGTAGACAGATTGGGAGCGGGCGGAATGGGACGCCCCCAATTGGGATTTCCGCGTTTGCGAGTCAGAACTGGGTGAGCAGCCGGTATCACCATAG
>CAWCRQ010000002.1:0-13802 GCA_963797885.1 uncultured Acidobacteriaceae bacterium
ATCCGAACGTTCCTAAGTCAAACTCCCCTAATCCGAACGTTTCTAAATCGATCTATCCCGATACGACACATCCTCCTACAGTTGCTATCGCCGGAGGCGGGTTGGCAGGGCTCGCCGCTGGATGCGCCTTGGCCGAAGCGGGTTTTCGCGTGTCGCTCTTTGAGCGCCGACCATATCTGGGCGGGCGTGCCTCTTCTTATCAGCATCCCGGCACCGGCGAAATTGTCGACAATTGCCAGCATGTGTTGCTCGGTTGCTGCACCAATCTGCTCGATTTCTATCGGCGGGCGGGAGTTCAGGGCAAGATTCGCTGGTATGAGAAGCTGACCTTCCTCGAGCCTGGCGGGCGGGCGTCTATGATCGCCCCTTCAGGCCTCCCCGCTCCGCTTCATACCGCGCTGGCATTTCTGCGGGCAGACTGTTTGAATTTTCGCGACAAGATGGCAATCAGCCGCGCCATGGCGGCGCTTGCTCGTGGTATTCCGGCGGATCGTGGTGAGTCGTTCCTCGACTGGCTCAAATGCCACGGACAAACCGGGCAAGCGATCGAGCGTTTCTGGAAGACGATTCTGGTCAGCGCTTTGAATGAAGATCTTGATCGGATTTCCGTCCCCTATGCGGCCCAGGTGGTGCGCGAGTCGTTTCTTAAATCGGCCGTTGCGGGGCGCATGGGAATTCCAACCGTGCCGCTCACCGACTTGTACAGCACAACTGGCGACTACATACGCACGCGTGGCGGAGAGATCCAATTTCGCGCGGGCGTGGAGTCGTTTCGAGCCGAAGGCTCCCAGGTAAGTGTGACGACGAACGGACAGGAACAGAAATTCGACTATCTGGTGCTGGCTGTTCCTTTTGATGTCCTGGGGCGCATGTTGCCTGAGATTCAGTCCGCTGCGCCGCTGGCCGCAGCACTCGGCCAGTTCTCGACGTCGCCGATCACCGGAATCCATCTCTGGTTCGATCGTCAAATCAGCGAGCTCGATCACGCCGTCCTGCTCGACCGCACCGTACAGTGGATGTTTCACAAATCGCGGCTCATTGGAAGTCGCAGCAACGAATCGCGCGAGAACGGAGCTAGGGATGACGGCAGCGGCAACGGCAGCTATATCGAGCTGGTCGTAAGCTGCTCCCGGAGCCTAGTTGAAAAGTCGAAGGCGGAGATCGTCAACATGGCGGTGAAGGAAGCGCGAGAGTTTTTCCCCGCTGCACGCGAAGCGAAACTGCTGAAATCGACCGTGATCAAGGAAGTGCATGCGACGTATTCGCCGCGCCCGGGAATGGACCAACATCGGCCCAAGCCAGAGACCGCGTGGCCGCGAGTGTTTCTGGCCGGCGATTGGACCGCGACCGGCTGGCCTGCCACCATGGAGGGAGCGGTTCGCAGCGGCTATCTTGCGGCGGAAGCACTGACGCGGTTCGTCGGCGGCAAAAGCACCAGCTTTCTCGTCCCCGATCTGGCCCCGAGGGGCTTGATGAGGCTGTTTGGATGAGATTTACTTCGACGATTTCAATTACTTCGGTTTCCAGCCCTGCGTTACGTTGATGCCATTCTCAAGAGTTTTCGCGCGACATACGATCTTATAAACATGCCTGAGCGCACCGACGCGGATATCGATTGCGGAGACATTGATTGCCGAGCCAACGATCGCCGCCATAGCCCGCGATTCAGGAGGGAAAACTTCAGGCGGCGATGTTGGGCGAGCGGTTTCCTTTTCTGAGGACCATACTGCGTGCGGAGAGTTCAAGAGAACGTTCGGGAGAAAGTCCGGAAGAGAGTTCGGGAGAAAGTCCGGGAGAGAGGTCGGGAGAAAGTTCGGAAGCGGACCAGGTTGCATCCGCCGGTAAGCATCGGATCGTGGGAACGCAGCCGCTCGTGATCCGCGTCGATTTATTCGGCTAGGGCTATTCAGACCGCCATCAGCACCACGCCACCCGCTACCAGCAATGCCGCAATCCAACGCCGGCGCCCCACGCGTTCGTGCAGGAAAATGCGCGCGGCTACCGCGTTGGCGACAAAAGTGAGCGAGGCGGAAGCGGGCACGACCAAACTCAGATTACCCCACGAAAGGCCAAAGAGCAGGCTGTAGAACGCAATCCCCATGGCCATCAGGCCGAGAGTAAACGTGGGCGTTCGAAGCACGCGCCCAAGCACCGCCAGTACCCCGCGGCGCTTCCAGAGGTCGCCGACGTCACCAACTTGTTTCATGGAGTGGGAGAGCAGCACGTCCCCGGTGGTCGAGGTCAGAACGATGAGCCCAATCGCCGCCCAGGCGTAGATGTCTTTCATAACTTCACCTCCTGAGAAACAGCGTCGCGGGGAGCTTCGCGGGAACCAAGGTGTTGGCGACTGGGCGTGAACGAGGGGCCGGCGGCCACGAAGCCGACTCCGGCAGCGATCAGCGCGATGCCAAGCCAGCGCGTCGGCGAGATTTCTTCATGAAAACCGAAACGAGCAATCAGAGCGACGAGCACATATCCGAGCGATGTGGCAGGCAGGACATAGGTGAGGTCGGCCCACGATAGCGCGGAAATGTAGCAAGCGAAAAACGCCAGCAGTAACAGGATTCCCGCAGCTACCCAGGGATTGAGGATGGCCAGCAGCAAGCCGCTGAGGTTGTGCAGCGAGACATTTATATTGCCGAGTTGTTTCATGCCGCGCGCCAGGAGGGAGTCACCCGCGGTGGCGCATACGGTGATTCCTGCCAGGACGAGGTATTTTCGAAAGGTCACTTGAGGTATTTAATCATTTAGTCATTGAGACATTTAATCATTAAAGGTAAAGGCTCTTGGGTTTTCAAAATGTTTCGATGATTCAATGCCTTAATGATTCAATGTCTCCCCTAGGCTTTGGCCGGTTCCGGGGCAGGGGCTTCTTCCTTGCGGTTTTCCTTGACCCACTTGTGGCGCTGGGCGCGCAGTTTAAGGAAGGTTCGCGCTTCCTTGTACAAGCGCTTGCGTTCGGAGTTGTCGAACATCGCTTTCCTCAAGATGCGGTAGGCAGCCTTGGGACGGAAATAATACGCATCGTAGAAGTCATGAACTGCCGCAAGAATTTCCGTCGCGGGCAGACCCGGATACTCGATCTGCACCATCTGGTGTCCGAGGTCGTCCACCATTTTTGTGTCGCTGGTCATGAAGCCGTTCTTTATTGCGGACTCGTGCAGTTCAGTCCCCGGGAAAGCGTGCGCCACCGAAACCTGAATCGTCTCCACGTCGAGTTCCTTGGCGAATTTAATGGTGTTCTTGATGGTCTCGCGAGTTTCTCCGGGCAGGCCGAGGATGAAATCTCCGTGGACCACCAGCCCCAGCTTGTGGCAATCCTTGGTGAATTGGCGGGCGCGCTCGATGGTTGCGCCTTTCTTGATGTTTTTCAGAATCTGCTGATCACCCGATTCGTAGCCCACAATGAGGAGCCGGCATCCGGCGTCTTTCATGGCCTTGAGGGTTTCGAAGTCGGTGGTGACTCGCGAGGTGCACGACCAGGTCAGGCCGAGCGGTTTCAACTTGGCGCACAATTCGATGGTGCGAGCCTTCTGCAGGTTGAAGGTATCGTCGTCGAAGAAAAATTCCTTCACGTAGGGCCAGTAATCTTTTGCTTTGGCCATTTCACGCGCCACGTCGTCGGTGGAGCGTTTGCGCCAGGGGTGTCCGCTGAGGGTCTGGGGCCAGAGGCAGAAGGTGCACTGCGCCGGGCATCCGCGGGTGGTGTAGAGCGAGACAAAGGGATGGAGCAGAAAAGGCACGTTGTAACGGCGGACATCCAGGTCGCGCCGGTAAACATCGGTCACGTGCGGCAGGGAGTCCAGATTCTCGATAGTTGGCCGGTCGGGATTATGCACCACGTGCCCATTCTTGCGATAGGAAACGCCGAGAATGTCTTCGAGGGGCTTGCCTTGGGCGTATTCGACGATGGAGTAGTCGAATTCCTTTCGGCAGGCTACGTCAATTACCTTTGCCTCCATCAAAGACTTCTCGGGTTGCACGCTAACGTGGGGTCCGACAAAAGCGATTTTGATGTGAGAATTGCTGTCTTTGATGGCCTCGGCTATGCGGACATCGCCGGCGAACCCCGGTGTGCTCGTAAACAGCACGAGCAATTCGTAATCCTTGCAGGTGCGGATCGTCTCTTCCGCCGTGACGTGGTGCGGCGGGGCGTCGAGCAGGCGTGCGCCCTCGAGCATCCCGGTCGGATAAGCGAGCCAGACCGGATACCAGTACGATTCGATTTCACGCGTCGCGGGCCAGCGCGAGCCTGCGCCGCCATCGAAATTCTCAAAGGAAGGCGGATTCAAGAACAGTGTTTTTGACGGCATATTGGGAATCTCTATCTTAACATTGTTAGATGCGTGCACACCCCAGCCGACGCTACCATTCAGGTACGTGCCAAACTGTGTCGAAAGCGTGGAAACTTTTGTCCAAGTGTGCTTTAGCGGAGCTCAAGCCGCAAAAAAACCTCGCCGAACGACGCTATTGCGCATTAAGACGCGAGAATCTGGCAGCGGCTGGATGAGGTGTTTTATGCGTCATTTTGAAGCCGGGGTTGTTGAAGCGGTGCCTGGCAGCGCCCATTTCTCCAAATCTCCGGTGGCGCGCAGCAGGTTCATGCGGGCCCGCTGGTACTCAAAATCGGCATCTTGAAAGAGAAGATAGCGTTCGGCTGCTTGCACCCGTGCATCGGCCAATTCGTGTAGGGTGCCGGTCTTTGCGTCGATCCTGGTTTGGGCCGTTTCCAGGCCCGACTGTGCCAATTGATATTCCAACTGCGCCACCTCGCGGGCGGCCTCGAGTTGCTCGGCGGCGCGCTGCAGTTTTAGCGTCTCCTCCGCCACCTGGTCGCGAGCCGCGACCGCTTGCTTCTTCGCCTTGAGGGCTTCAGCTTCGGCCACCGCGGCTCGGGCGCGCTGGCTGGCGCTGAATAGTGGGATCCGGATAGCAAGGCCGATCGTGGCATTGTCCGGCTGAAATTTCCGGTAGTAGTCGTTGTAGTTATTGATGGTGGAAAGTCGCGCATACTGGGCGGAGAAATCCATCGACGGGTACAAAGCGCGATGCTCGCCCAAAGCCCGCATCGATTCCGCCAGCGAATGCTGCTCGGCAAACTTGATGGCAGGACTGGAGGCAATCGCTTTTTCCGAAAGATCTTCTTCCGGAGCGACGGGCGGCAAGGCGGGAATTGTTTCGGGCACGATTTCGAAGGAAGAAACCGGCAAACCGGTCAGGGTTGAGAGGTGACGCCGCAGGACGTCGGCGTTGCCACGTGCCTCGGCCCGGTGAAGGCGCACGCGGGCTGCGGTGAGCTTGGCTTTGTTCAAGTCCACGGCGCTGTCCACGCCTTCCTGCAAGCGCTCCGCCACTGCTTGTTCCATTTGCTGCGCCTGGGACTCGTCCTGCTGTAAGCGCACGAGTCGCGCTTCCCACTTTGCCAGTTCAGCGTAGGTCAAGGCAACGTCCTGGATGAGGGCATTGCGCTGGTCTTTGTCTTGAAATTCAGAAGCATGCCAATCGGTTTTCGCTGCCTTTATTAACTGCCGCTGCGCCGGGTTAAAGACCGAACTCTGCGCGACGGCATTCCCTAGGGCCGGTGCCGCTCCTTCGATGGTGAGCGGGAATCCATAGGACCAGCCGAGGCCCGAACCCACGGCTAGCTGCGGCAGGTAGCTGTTGCGGAGTGCCCGGTAGGAGGCAAAAGTCCGCTGCACGTCGGCATTCGCAATCACCGAAGTCGTGCTGTGCGCGAGCGCGAGCCGAATAGCGCGCTCGAGAGGCAGCGGTTCAGCCTGGCCGCGGGTTGCGATCATCAGTGCGGCAGTAAATAAGGCGAGCAGATTTGTGCGGCGCAACCACCGCGGCAATCGAAGCTTCATCTCGTCACCTGCATCTCATCACTACATGGGGCCGTGCCGCGGCAGCGCCGCGACGCACAAATTGTAGTGCGCCAGAGGCGAGCGGGACAGTAGCTTTGGAAGTTATCGGGGCCGCCGCAAGGCGAAAAGGGAATCTCGCCATCCTCAGGGGGCAACTCGGTTGAGCGCTTGCTGGGCTATAGCGAAGTTCCGCGCCAATGACAACGACGCACGGTACTCCTGCGCAGCACCTGCTTTGTCGCCTTGTTTTTCCAGCAACAGACCCAACCGATAGTGGGCCTTAAATGCCGGCGCTGCCTCAACCGGACCAGCGGCGAGATAGCGACGCAGCAGTTCCGTGGCGAAAGGATAGCTGCGACCGGTGCGATACAGTATCTCGGACGCGTCAACCAGCGCATCGAGTCTGGCGATAGGCGCCTGGCTGAGCTTGACGACGGCTTGCTCCATTTCGTCTATGCGCAACTGGCGGCGGAGAAAAAAAGCCAGATTGAGCCATGCTTCCGCCGCACCTTTGCTGAGGTCGATGTACTGGCGATATTCCCGTTCGGCGGTGGCGGCGTCTTTTTTCTGTTCGGCGATGCGGGCATAAACCCAGTGTTCCCGGCCCGGGTTTAGAGTTCCAATGGACTGCGCTTGTTCGCGGGCTTTCTGCTCGCCGCCGCCGAGGATGCGGGGAGCTAAAACATAGAACTCCGCCAGATCGAGCCGGGCATCCACGTCATTCGGATTCAGCTGCACCGCGCGCTCGAATTCTCCGCGAGCTTTTTCGGCCAGAACCCCGGCGGCAAGAACATTTGCCCGATCCGCCTTTTCGCCGTACACGCGCCCCAGCCACAGATGGAAACGGCTGTTGTCCGGGTCGAGCGCGGCCGCTTTTTTGCAGGAAGATTCCGCGCGCTCCCAATCTTCGAGCGCGTAGTAAGCCCGGCACAACAGGTTGGAGGATTCCGCGTCCGCCGGGGCAGAAGAGAGGTGTCCATTCAATTCGGCGATGGCTTCGTCGACCCGGCCGGCCGCCAGCATGTCCTTGGCGGAGTCCGCGGCGCTGGCCGTCAAGGCCGCGATGAGAGTAAGTAAAACGAGCAAAAAAGTGCGTGTGATCATTTAAGGTGTGACCATTTAAAACGTGACCTGGGTTCGTTCACCGATCGGTTTGCCATTCCACGAACCGATCGCCACCACGTCCTTGGCAGAGAGGCCGCGGGTTACTTCAACCTGCGTGAGATTGAAAAGGGAAGTCTCCACATCCCGGCGCTTGAGTTCGTGTCCGGAGACCAGCAAAACATAAGGCTTGGAGTCGTCCATTCGCAGGGCTTCTCGCGGCACCACCAGCACGTTGTCGTGCTCGGCGGTGACGATGGTTACTCCGACGTTTATATTGGGCAAGAGTTTCAAATCCTTGTTATCTACGATGCTGGTGGTCTCGCCGACGTTGCGCGCACCGTGCAATTTCACCGTCGATGGGATGTCAGTCACGGTGGCCCGCCAGACGCGTCCCGGGACTGCGTCCCATGTAATCTCAATCGGATTTCCGAGAGCGAGTCGGGCCACGTCGGGTTCATCGACGAGAGCGCGGACCATCACTTTTCGCAGATCCGCCATTTGCAGCAGGAGCTCTCCGGCGGCGACGAAGCCGCCTTGCTTTACGGGCAGCGAGTACACGATGCCATCAAAAGGAGCGCGGACATTGGATTTCGCCAGAACGTCCTGCGCGGCATCGGAGGTGGCCTGCGCTTCAGCTTGTTGCGCCTCGACGCGCGCCAACTCCGCATTCGAATATCGTTTCGTCTGCTTTTGACGGAGAAAGGTGAATTGGGCATCGGCGCGGGCAAGAGCGTTTTCCGCTTCTCGCACTTCTCCCGCCGAGGCCGCGCCCTGCTGCTCAAGTTTTTTCAACGCGACTAAATTGTGCTGCGCCGAATCGCGGTCGGTGCCAGCCTTTACCAGTTGCGCTTCGAGGCTCAACACTTCTTCCTGGTTCCCGCCTCGTTCGGCTGCGCTCAGATCGGCTTGCGCCGCTTTCAATTGAGTCTGGGCGCGGGCGGCTTGCGCCCGTGCGCCGGCGTCATCCAGAACCAGCAGCAATCGGCCCTGCTTGACGGAGTCGCCTTCCTTGACCAAAACGCGCTGCACATTCGCCGAGACCGGAGCGTGGGCCTCGAAGTTGTTGACGGGCTCAATTTTTCCGTTCGTGGAAACCAGGCTGCGGATGGTGGTCTGCTCGACGACGGCGGTTCGCACCGGCACCGGGTTATCGCGGCGGGAGACGAAAGCACCCAGCACAATCACTGCCGCTAAAATCGCCAGCGCCGTAATCCACCAACGCCGCGGACGGCGTCCCGAACTGTTTCCATTCAATGGCATGCAGAGAAACGCGCCAGCTTCAATGTATATCATCCAGGCGCTCCGAGAGCAGGCAAATGGACGCTTGGGGCTTACCTGTTTAGATGCTCGGGGCCGGCGGTTTGCCTCAGCGGGGAGTCGTTGGTCGTCAGTCGTTAGTCGTCGGGTCGTCAGTCGTGGGCAAGCCCTCCGAACGACTAGCGACTAACGACTGACGACCAACGACTAAGCTGGAGGCCAGACCTGAATGCGCAGCAACGGCGCAAAACAAAGCGCCCCAGACTCAGCGATTCACGGGACGCTCGTTCGAACCGCCTTTAGGGCTATCGGTTGCCAACCTCACTCAGTGGTGATCTTCCCAATTGTGCTCAGTCTCCCACCGATGGTCTTTCCCATTCCACCACTGATGATGCTCATTCCAACAACGCTCCCGTTCGGCATTCAAATCTCGCCGCCGTTCATCCGCTTCTCGGCTGTGTTCGCCCCTGTCGTGGATCGCTTTGTCCAGTCTTGCTTCCGCCTTTTCGATGGCATGTTGGCACTTCTCTTTAGCGTCGGCGTGCACGAGGGGTGCTGCGACAAATAGCAAAAGAGCCCCCGCCAAAACGGCTGCCACTGCTGTTTTTCCAAATCGTCGATTCAAAGGTTTCTCCTCTCTGTTTTCGGGATGGCCGCAAACTAAAACTCCAGAGATTCTATCAAAACCTCGCCCACCTCCAACACACTACATCGGGTAGTTACCGCAAGCTAACGAGCGAACCACAACGCCTCCGCGAGGCCCCGGAACTAAGCTCCGGAACCCAGATCCGGAACTATGCTCCCTCCACATTCCGTTAGTTGGAGTCCTAGCAACTGGCAAAAACTGGGTTCAAGACGATTAGGACAAGGGGCTGGGTACAATAGGCGAATGCCGAAATCTCCCCGTTCCCCATCTCCCCGTTACGCTTCGCCCGGTTACACCGCGGAGCACGCCAGCGCCGGGCTTGATCACGATTTCCCGGAAATCGAAACCTGGCCGAGCCAATTTCCAGGTTCTGGTCGATCAGGATACGAGATTGTTGTGGACGATCCTGAATTCACGTCGGTCTGCCCGAAGACTGGCTTGCCGGACTTCGGTAACATCGTGATCCGATACGTGCCGGATCGCCGGTGCCTGGAGCTGAAATCGTTAAAGCAATATCTCCAGGCGTATCGAAACCTCGGCATCTTCCAGGAGAACGTTGTGAATCAGGTGCTCGCGGATGTTGTGCGCTGGGCCAAGCCGGTGTGGGCAGAGGTGAAAGGCGAGTTCCGTCCGCGCGGCGGGATTTCGACCGTCGTGATCGCGAGGTGGCCACGAGGGAAGAAGAGTCAGAAGTGATTGGGCGCTTTGGAACCTCGTCGGAACTTTGTCGGAACTTCGCAGAGTGTTCCGCCTGCAACTTAGCGCGCGGCGGCCTCCGCTCGTGGCGTGATAAGTTCGATTTCGGTCGCGTGTTCGGCCTTGACACGGCTTATTTCATAGGATCCCTGCAAGTTCAGCCAGAACTGTTCAGTCGTCCCGAAGAAGCGGGACAAACGGACGGCTGTATCGGCGCTGATGCCACGCCGTTCGAGAACGATATCATTCACGCGAGGGACGGGCACGTGCAGCCGCTTGGCTAGTTCGTAAGCGGAAATGCCCATCGGCTTCAGGAACTCCTCGCGCAGGACTTCGCCGGGGTGAACTCTCCAGTTTGGTGTACCTTTTCTGATAATGCTCATGCTGATTGGCCTCAATGGTAATCTGCGATCTCTACATCGTAGGCATCGGGTGCACGCCATACGAAGCAAATTCTGTACCGATCGTTGGTGCGTATGCTGTATTGACCCTGGCGATCGCCGCGCAGTTTCTCCAGCCGATTCGCGGGAGGGACCTTTAAGTCGTCCAGCGTCAGGGCACTGTCGGGCATGGCCAGCTTCCGTTTCGTCACGCTGGCCGGCGGCGTACCCTTGGTTTTGCCGGTTCTCCAGATTTCCGCCGTTTCCTTGTTGGCGAAAGTCTTAATCACTAGGCAATAATAACGTGGTTCGTTAATAATGTCAATCGTTAATAACGTAAATCGTTAATAATGTCAATCGTTAATAGCGTCGATCAATATGCTGCAGGCCGGGTATTTCTCTTCTTCGTCATGCTATATTCGCTCGACCTGTGACCCCGGCGAAACTCTATCCTCGCACGGCACTGGCGCTCCTCACGGCGCTCAACCTGCTCAACTACATCGATCGCTCCGTGTTGTTCGCGGTGCAGGATCTGGTCAAAGCGGAGTTCCATCGCAGCGACGCGGCCTTTGGCCTGCTGACCAGCGTCTTCTTCATTTTTTATATGTGCGCGGCGCCCTTCATGGGGCCGCTTTCACTGCGCTTCTCGCGCAAGCGCGTCATCGTTGCCGGGGCTTTGGTGTGGAGTGGGGCTACTCTGCTCACCGCCGTCACGACCAACTTTAACCAACTGCTCGTTCGTCACACCCTAGTGGGCATCGGCGAAGCCAGCTTTGTCATTCTTTCTCCAACCTTTATCGCAGACTTGTTTCCGGTGGAGAAACGAGGACGGGTCATGGGGGTGTTTTATCTTGCGCTTCCGGTTGGAACCGCGCTGGGATATCTGCTGGGCGGAGTCATGGGTCCAAAGTACGGGTGGCGGGCTCCATTTTATGCTGGAGCTGCGCCCGGAGTGCTGCTGGCGTTGCTGCTTCTGCTGCTTCCGGAGCCGCCGCTCGGCCAATTCGATACGCCCGAAAGCAAAACTAAAGACCGGGACACGCTGAGAAGCCTGATCCACAATCCCGCATTTCTCACCGCAACCCTCGGCATGGCGATGATGGTCTTCGCGCTCGGAGGGCTCCAGGTCTGGATGCCGACGTTTCTGCACCGTGCCCACGGTTACAGCCTGCTGGATGCGAACATTATTTTTGGTTTGAGCACCATCGTCAACGGCCTGGTTGCGTCCCTCGCGGGCGGCTGGATCTCCGATTGGTTGCTGCGTCGAACCCGATCTGCCCACTACCTCGTATCCGCAGTCAGCCTGGGGTTGGGCATTCCGGCCATGTGCGTTGCCTTGTTTGCGAGCGGCAGGACCATGGTCGTGGGCATTTTTGTCGCCGAGTTCCTGCTGCTCTTGAACACTGGCCCGCTGAACGCCGCTATTATCGATTCGGTCGGACCGCACGTGCGTGCCGCTGCCTTGGCAGCAAGCATTTTTGTTTACCACCTGCTCGGCGATGTGCCATCCCCTGCTCTCATCGGCTACATGTCGGACAAGTATTCGCTGCAACTTGCTTTTCTCGGGCCGGTCATCGCGATCGCGCTGTCTTCTGCCATACTGTTTTACGGCATGCGCTTTGCCCCGCCATTACGCTTGCAGGATGAATCGGCGGCAGCGCAAGTTTCCTCGGGAGTATCTTCCTAAGCAGAATGCATTGGCAGACAGTTTACTGGATTGCAGGCGGCATCCTCGCGCTGGCCTGGTTTTCGCGCATCGTGGAAGCGGCATTCGGTATGCCGCATGTCGCCAATATCGCGCGGCCCGAATGGGATCGCAGGCCAGCGGCCCCGAATGGCGAGCCTAGAGTCAGCATTATTGTTCCGGCGCGCAATGAGGAAGAAAGCATTCGCGAGACGCTCGTGCAGTTGCTCGCCCTCGACTATTCCAACTACGAAATTATTGCCGTCAACGACCGCTCGACGGACCGCACCGGCCAGATCATGGATGAGGTTGCGGCAAGTTCTCCATCCCTGGGTTTGCGGAAGCTGGGCTTGCTGAAGGTGGTCCACATTTCGGAACTGCCAGCGGGCTGGTTGGGCAAGACGCACGCCATGTGGATGGCCGGCCAGCAAGCGAATGGAGACTGGTTGCTCTTCACCGATGCCGATGTACTCTTCAAGCCCGATTCTCTGCGGCGCGCCGTCGCTTATGCCAATGCTGAGCGCGCCGACCACGTCGTTCTTTTCCCGCGCATGATCATGAAGGGGCCGGGCGAGAAAATAATGGTCGCCTTCTTCCAGGGGCTCTTCGTTTTCGGACATCGACCGTGGAGAGTTGCCGATCCCAAAGCGCGCGACCACATGGGGGTGGGCGCTTTCAACCTGGTCCGGCGCCCGGTCTATGACGCGGTCGGCACTTATAGCGTGTTGCGCATGGAAGTGATCGACGACATGAAACTGGGCAAGGTAATCAAGAACGCGGGCTTCGCACAGCGCAATGTTTTTGGGGAGGATCTGATTTCCATCCACTGGGCAAAGGGCGCCTTCGGTATCGTCGACAGTCTAACTAAGAATTTCTTTGCCGTGCTTTCCTTCCAGTGGTGGCGAACGGTGATCACCGTAGTGGGTCTGGGTTGTCTTAATCTCGGGCCCTTTGTTGGCGTCTGGGTGGCACAGGGATGGGCGCGCGTTCCTTATGCTATCGCTCTCGGTTCACTGTTTTCGATTTATTGCGGAATCTCGCTCAGGTCGGCAGTCCCGCCATATTATTTTTTTCTGCATCCGGCCGGTACCGTTCTTTTCATGTATATCCTGTTGCGCTCCATGTTTCATGCGCTTTGGAATGACGGCATCGTGTGGCGGGGGACGAAGTATTCGCTGGAAGAGTTACGCAAGGGGATAGTGTGAGGTAAGCCACGAGTAACTGTGACGACTTGCATGTGTCTCCGAGACACAAAACATTTCTTGAGTGTCAACGTTTCGAGAAAGTCTTCGGTGTTTGCAAGTTACAGCCCTGTTTTAATGCAATGAACCAGGGTTAGTTGTCTGGTTCCGGCCCTGGCGAGATTACCTAAGTGTGTACCATGGCGTTGTATCTCTGTGTACCCGTGGGGTTGTATTTTTCTGGACGCCGTACTTCTACGATGGCGTATACTTCGAGAAGTATTACAGACATCTATGAGTGGCACACTTTGTTTGGAGGGAATGCCTGTCCGCGGAACTAGCGGGAGGTAGGCTGAGTTCAATTTCGCAAAGGAGAAAACATGCAAAGGTTAGTTGTTTTGATTGTTTTTCTGGGGCTCCTCGCGCTTCCGTTGATGGCGCAAGATAGAGCGGAGGTGTTCGGCGGTTATCAATACTTGCGCCTCGGTAGTGATAACAGCAACAACGGCACAGGCAACGCCATTAGCTTCAACGGCTGGGACACTTCCGTAACCGGCTATTTTAACAAGTATTTTGGTGTGACGGGGGATTTTAGCGGCAACTACGCAACGGTCCATGGAGCTAACGTTCATATTTACTCTTATACCGGCGGTCCGGTGGTTGGTTTCCGCGAGGGTAGGGTAAACCCATTCGTCCACGTGTTGTTCGGAGGGGCCCATCTAAGCGTGTCGGAATCTGCGGAGGGTGCGACGGTCTCTGTCTCCAAAAACGGTTTCACTACGCTGTTCGGTGGCGGAGTGGACGTCAAAGTCAACAGGGCCGTCGCGGTTCGCCTCGCTGAATTTGACTGGGTTTACTATCATTTCTCAGACCTCAACACGAGCAACGACAATGTCAGAATCACAACCGGTATCGTGTTCCGCTTCTAGGTTTGAAGCAACTGGTTTGAATCAACAGATGAAGGGGCTGCTTGAAGCTACCGTGCTTCAA
>CAWCRQ010000003.1:0-10375 GCA_963797885.1 uncultured Acidobacteriaceae bacterium
CGATGAAATTGTCAACAACGCTTTGATGGAAAACGCAACAGGCCAAAGCTCGTGTTTTCATTGTTTCGAGTCGGACGACGAGAAAGGCGGCTTTAAATCAGTGGGTTGCGGATTGACAACCCACTGATGAATCTCACAACAGCAAGAGTTGAAGAATACAACGGTGAAGACTTACTCCCTTGAGTATTCCGTCTCCATATCGACGTTGGCGGAGGTCGGAGTGTTGGTTAAAGCAGTGATTCCGTACTCCAACCCTTTTTCAAAGGCCTTCAGGTTCAGTTCTCGGGAGCTGGGCGGAACAGAATCGGCGACCGCTTTGCGCACGGCATCTGCGTCCAGCAGCTTTGTAACGGCGGTGAAGAAACCGACCATCACCGAATTCAGCACCATGCGCTTGCCGAGTTCTTCGGCGATGCGGGTCGCTGGGACGCTGTAGACCTGGATTTCCTTGCCGAGATCTGAAACTCGCACCAGATCCTGCTCGACGATCATGATGCCGCCTTCTTTCAACTCGGAGCCGAAGCGCACATAGGCTTCTTGCGACATGACGACCATGATGTCTGGGTGGGTGACGTAGGGGTACAAGATGGGCGAATCGGAGAGCACGAGCTGCGCACTACAGGCGCCGCCCCGGGCTTCCGGGCCGAAGTTCTGCGTCATGGTGGCAAAAGCACCTTGAAAAATCGAGGCAGCCTTGCCGAGGACGATGGCCGAGAGGATCACTCCCTGGCCGCCAAAGCCTGCGATACGAATTTCCGTTAGCTGCAGTCGCATACCATCTCCGGTTCTTCGACGTATCTCTCTCCCAGCGATTCGGTGTATTGGGCGCGCATCATGGTTTGGTAGTCGGGGCGCTCGCGGTCTACGAACTTGCCCACGATGATCTCCCCGGTCATGGTCATGCCCACTTCACTGGTGGGCGCACCGTGCCGGACTTTGCTCTTCTCTTTGTAGTACTTCATGGCGTCAAGACCGTCGCCCAGCTTGTTGCGGCGCTGATAAAGCGTGGGACAGGGCGAGATAATTTCGATAAAAGAAAAGCCTTTCTTCTGAAACGCCTCGGTCATGGAGCGGGTAATTTGCCGCACGTGGAACGTGGTCCAGCGCGCGACGTAAACCGCGCCCGCCGCTTCCACCAGGTGCGGCAAATTGAAAGACGGCTCGAACACACCGTAAGGATTCGTCGAAGTCGTCGAGTGATCGGGCGTGGTGGGCGCGGTCTGGCCGCCCGTCATGGCGTAGAGCAGATTGTTCACGCAGATGACCTTCAGATCGATGTTGCGACGCGCGGCGTGGATCAGATGATTGCCGCCGATGGCGGAAAGATCGCCGTCGCCGGAATAGACGACGACATTCAGCTTGGGGTTTGCCAGTTTCAACCCGGTCGCAAACGGGATGGCGCGGCCGTGAGTGGTATGGAAAGAATCCAGCTTCACGTAGCCCGCCACGCGCCCCGTGCAGCCGATGCCCGAAACCAGGGCCAGCGTTCGCAAATCGATTTTCGAGTCGATGAGGGCGCGGGCGAAAGAGTTTACGGTGGTGCCGATGCCGCATCCCGGGCACCAGATGTGAGGTATGCGATCGCTGCGTAAAAAGGGCTCGACGGGGTTGATGAGATCGTTGATCAAACTGTCCGACATCGACTGGCCTCCACAATTACCTTGAGAATGTCTTCGGGGTTGTGAACTCCGCCGCCCGCGTGCGACACGGCGAAGGTCTTTGCCTGGCCCGCGGCAGCTCGCTCCACTTCGCGCACCATCTGGCCCAGATTGAGTTCGGGGACGACGAATGCTTTCACTTTGGCGGCGAGTTCGCGGATCTTTTTCTCGGGGAACGGCCAGGCGGTGATCAGGCGCAACTTGCCGACGCGCAGACCCTGTTTGCGAGCTGCCTCGATGGCTCGCTGAGCCACTCGGGAAGTGATGCCGTAGGAAACGACCGCGACATCGGCGCCATCGATTTGCTCTTCTTCGGTCATGGTGATGCGGTCGACGGCGTTAAGAATTTTGTTTTGCAAGCGGCGAACCAGCTGGTCCTGAGTCGGCAGAGTCATGTCGGGATAGCCGCGCTCGTTGTGGGTCAAGCCGGTGACATGAAAGTTGTAGCCATCGCCGGCGTGCGCCATTTCCGGGACGAGGTCGCCGTTGGTGCCGTAGGGAAGATAATCTTCGACCGATTTGTGAGTATGGCGGCGCGGCACGACTTCGATCTGGTCGGCGGGTGGAATCACTACTTTCTCGGTCATGTGCCCCACGCATTCGTCCATCATGAACATGACGGGCACGCGGTATTCTTCGGCCAGGTTGAAGGCGGTGATGGTGAGGTCAAAACACTCCTGCGGAGAATTGGGGCAGAGGGCGATGATCTCGTAATCGCCATGCGACCCCCAACGCGCCTGCATCATGTCGGCTTGTGCGGGGAGCGTGGGCAGGCCGGTGGATGGCCCTCCACGCTGCACATCCACGAACACACACGGCGTTTCGGTCATGGCCGCGTAGCCGATATGTTCCATCATCAGAGAGAAGCCCGGGCCAGAGGTCACCGTAAACGCCTTGGCTCCGGCCCAGACTGCGCCTTGCAGGGTGATGGAAGCCGCAAGCTCGTCTTCCATTTGGATGAACGTTCCGCCTACCGTGGGCACACGAGCGGCGAAACGCTCAACCACTTCGGTGGAAGGAGTTATGGGGTATCCAGAGGCGAATCGGCTGCCAGCGGCCAGAGCGCCTTCGCAGCAGGCGTGGTCGCCATCCATGAAGTGTATGCCGGTGAGTACGCCGTGAGGGTCAGCTTTCATTTGTCACCTCCGCCAGGGGCAGCTGTTTTGGTAGCGAAAATGGCGAAGTCGGGGCAGTACATGCCGCACAAGTCACAGCCACTGCACTTTTCCGGATGCACGACATGCGGCGGATGGTAGCCCTTGGAATTGAAAGCGGAGGAAAGTGCGAGCACTCTGGTGGGACAAAACTCCACACAGAAGCCGCAGGCTTTGCAACGCTCGACAACGATCGAAACACGTCCTTTTGCCAATGGAATCTCCAAGCTGAAGGGGTTAGAACCACCACGAAATCTTACCCATTATCCATGGTGGGGGGGTGCGGTTGGATGTGACAGGGATCACTGATGTTTGTGAGAACGGGCACACGCTCTGTGCAACGCCAAGCAAAGAAGAGGCCGCACAAAGCTCTGCGGTGGCTTATTCGGGAGACGCCCGGGGTTGGTTTTACCGCATCGGGTCTTGCCGCATCGGTGAGGCGAGACACAACTGATGGTGCCATTGATCACAGCAATCGGGAAAGCGAGGACTGAGAATGAGAGTTGGTTGACGAGTTCGCGCTCTTCAAGAAGGGAGTTGCCATGTTTGAAGCCGAAGTTGAGATGGAACGACGCTCATCGATCTTGCCGCTACTACTCATGCTGTGTCTGCTAGCGGCCATCATGGGCTTAGCCACCTACGTGTTATTCCAATTCCGGGGTAAAACGCCGCTCCGCGCGCAGGATGCGAGCGGAACAGTAGCCGCGGCGCTGCAGGGACGAGGCCCGGTCGTCATCCACTTCCGCACGGGTCTGCTAAAACCGAGTGCGGACGAAAAACCAGGGGATCCGAATTATCGATTATTAGAAAAAGCCGGGATTATTAAATTGGGCAAGGAGGCAAAGGGCAGCGTGATGGTCTCGATCACACCCGAAGGAGAGCGCCTGATGAGCGGCGTGCCGGGTTTTAAGAAATCGAAAGAGGCGGATGGCACATTCTCATATCAGGCTCCCCTGGCGCAGCGGCAACTGGTGAGCATCGCCGGCGTGACCATGATCGGAGTCAACAATGCGATCGTCGAATACACCTGGAAATGGGTGCCCAATCAATTGGGGGATGTGTTCGACGCGGGCGGTCCACTGGTCAAAAGCTTCAATCTTTGGGAACGTCAAACCCTGATCAACAAGTATCAAGTCGATTTCTATAATGCGAACCCGACGAGATCCACGCTTACTCTGGTGCGGAACGGTCGGGAATGGAAAATCTCGTCGTCATAGCGGGCGGCGAAGCGGAAGCTAGCAACCTAGCCGGTTCTTGGTTACTAAGTGCGCTTAGAGCTTCAAGAGCGGAGCCTTGGTTGGAAAGGAGAAAATGCGATGTCTATGAAGAAGATGAAACTGATTGTGATGTTTCCTATCCTGATCGCATTTACCTGCATGGTCGTCGCGCAGGACCAAACACCCTGCCCAACAGAGAAAGTCATCGAACATGTCCCGGTTAAGTTCACGTCGCCTGCATCCGGCAAGGGCATGTACACGGCATACTGTGCCGTTTGCCATGGCACGGACGGCAAAGGCGGAGGTCCCGCGGCCAGCGCGCTGAAGATTCCACCCACCGACCTTACCGTGCTGAGCAAGAACAACGGAGGGAAATATCCGGCGCTGAAAGTCTCGTCCTCCATCCGCAACGAATCCGAGCTTCCCGCGCACGGATCGAAGGAGATGCCGGTCTGGGGAACGTTGTTTTGGAGTGTGAGTAGTGGACACCAGGGTGAGGTGCAGCAACGCGTGGCAAACCTTACGAAGTACATCGAATCCCTGCAAGTGAAGTAGGCGGCGGCTGAGCATCTGTGGATCCGGCGCTGAGCCGGTTGGGGCACAAGCACTGGCTTGTGCCCCTTGCTCGTCTCTGGCAGTAGTAACCGTTTACGTGCCGTTCGGACAAGAAGACTACTGCGGCAACGAATGCACACGAGCCCCAGCTCTTGCCAGATCCCGGGGAAAAAGCCCTATCATCGAGAACGATAAGGGCACAGACACATGTGAGGAGGATCACACTGGCATGTATCTTGCAGCACAGCGAAGTGTTTCATCCCGGCGGACACTGGCGTTGTAGGTCCGGCTCAGGTGGCTGGTGGACCGCGCAAGAAGCGATCAACGCAAGCGAGCCGGAGCCGAGGTTGTTCAAGGAGGCTAGTTCATGCTCTCGCCATACGGAATGGAGATTGTAGAAAGCTGCCTTACATGCAGGCTGCGAGTCGATCGTATCTTCTGCGATCTGCCGCCGGCCGCGTTGCAGGCTTTTGAAGGCATCAAGTACGCGACCGCTTATCCTCAGGGCGCGGTGCTGTTTGTCCAGGGGCAGGTGCCGCGCGGCATCTTTGTGCTCTGCAAAGGCAGCGTAAAGCTTGCGATTAACTCTCCGAGCGGCAGAACGGTCATTGTGAAACTGGCCGAGCCTGGGGAGGTGCTGGGGTTGAGTGCCACGATCTCCGGCAAACCTTACGAAGTGACGGCGGAGACGATCGATCCCTGCCAGGTCAATTTCGTCAAGCGCGATGACTTTCTTCGTTTCCTGAAAGACGATGTGGAGGCCTGTTTCAAAGTGGCCGAGCAGTTAAGCGAGAAATATCACAATGCTTGCAAGGAAGCGGGCGCGCTCGGACTGTCACACTCCGCCGGCGAGAAACTGGCGAAGTTGCTTCTGGAATGGACTGCCAAAAATGGAGAGGGCGCCAGAGGGGATCCCCGGTTGAAGCTTCGACTCACGCACGAGGAAATCGCGCAGATGATCGGAACTTCGCGCGAAACGGTTACCCGGCTGTTTGCCGATATGAGGAAGCGACAGATCTTGCAGTCGAAAGGCTCGACTCTGGTAATTCGCAACACGGCGGCGCTGCGCGAGATCGCAAACCACAACTAATGCCGCGCCCACCGCGCCAGGGGCTTGCCTGAGCGCAGGCGTAACCGCATGACTGCGATACGCTTGTTGAAATGTCGATTTCCACCCCAACGCCCCACCTTCGAGAAATTTAAGTCTCGTGACCAAGATCACAATTCCCGGTGATGATTGTCACCGCCGGGCGATTCAGTTCTCTCGTATTGTTTTGTTGCGAGTAGAGTGGGCATCAGAGTCCCGGTTCAGGTAGGAAGGGAAACCGCACATGGCCTCGTCAAGCGGCAACGGGCAGCATTCCAATCAAGTAAAGCAAAACAAGCCACGATTGATTTTTTGGGAGTTGACCAAAGGGTGCAATCTCCGCTGCATCCATTGCCGGGCCACCGCGACGGAGCTGAGTTCTCCCTCCGACCTTTCCACCCAATCTGCGCGCGATATCATCGATGAGATTGTCACAGTGTCTACTCCCATCCTGGTGCTTAGCGGCGGCGAGCCGCTCTTCCGTTCGGATATTTTTCAGTTGGCGCGCTATGGCACGGACCAGGGTCTGCGCGTGGCGCTGGCCACAAATGGCACGCTGGTTACCAGGCACGTCGCGCGCATGATCGTCGATAGCGGCGTGCAGCGCGTCGCCATTAGCCTGGACGGCTCCGATGCGCTTACCCACGATACTTTCCGCGGCATCCCCGGCGCCTTCGATGCCGCCATTGCCGGTTTCCGTAATCTGAAGAATCTGGGAATGTCGGTGCAGATCAACACGACGATTGCCCGCCACAATGCCCATCAGCTTCCGCAGGTGCTCGAACTGGCGAAGTCGCTGGGAGCGGACGCGCTGCACACCTTCCTATTGGTGCCAGTCGGTTGCGGCGTGGATATCGCTGCCGAACAAATGGTTCCGCCCGAAGAGTACGAGCAGATGCTGAACTGGTTCTACGATCGCTCGCTCGAAGGTGGCATCGAGATGAAGGCGACTTGTGCGCCACACTACTTCCGCGTGGTACGCCAACGGCGGGCTAAGGAGCATCGTTCCGAGGCTGCGGCAGCAGCAGCTCACGCTGCTCCACCGGTCGTTGAAGCGGCCCAGCATCCGCCAAGTATTGGTCCCACGGAAATGGCGATGCCCGGCTCGACCGGCATCGAACTGAAGCCTCAGGGAATAATCGGACGCCCAGTGGGACACCCCGGAACTCATCCTTCCGACATGAACGCCATGACCAAGGGATGCCTGGCCGGAACCGCAGTGTGTTTCATTTCTCATCAGGGCGAGGTGTATCCCTGTGGATATTTGCCGGCCTTGGCGGGAGATCTGAAGAAGCAGTCGTTCGCCGACATCTGGGAGAATTCGGTGGTGTTCAATCAACTGCGCGACACCAACCACCTGGAGGGGAAATGCGGCTGCTGTGAGTTCCGCAACATTTGCATGGGTTGCCGGGCGCGCGCCTACGCTGCCACCGGCAACTATCTCGATGAAGAGCCGTTCTGCGTTTACCAGCCGCAGACCAAAGGTTTGAAAAAGGAGAAGGATATTACACCGGCGGAAGTCGCACCCTAAACGGCACGCTTCCTGCCGCCGAAAAGGCCTCTCACCACAGAGACACGGAGGCACAGAGAAAGCATAGCTAGTTGTGCATTCCAAGAAGTCCTCCCCCCGTCTCCGTGTCTCTGTCGTGAAAGGTCTTGGGAGCCAAAAGACGCGACCCAGCGTGATATTCCTCAGTTCCGCCGAACAAATGCCATTTCCCTGCTCACCGAAACGTAGCTAACCCACTGAAACAAAAGCTACTTCCCATTCTGGTCCTGAAATTTCTTTGGCACGCCGTGTGCTCTTCTGTGGAGTGATACTTAGGAGCTGGAGACGTGGAACCGACTCTCATGGTCGTGGGCCTGAACTACCGTACTGCTCCGGTGGCAGTGCGGGAGCGTTTCTGGATCAGCGAAAACCGGCGCTGTGAAGCCTTGGTGCAGTTGTCCAGGGCGGAAGGCATCGAAGAAGTGATCGTGATGGCCACCTGCAACCGCACTGAGTTTTGGCTGTGGGCTACCGATGTCACCCTGGCCGCCAACTCCGTGATGCGGCTGCTGGGCGCCGATTATGGACTCAAGCTGTGCGAATGGAAGCACTTCTACCGCTTGCTCGATGAAGCTTCGCTCCTCCATATCTTCCGGGTAGCATCCAGCCTCGACTCGATGGTGGTCGGCGAGCCGCAGGTCGTTTCCCAGGTGAAAGAGGCTTGGAGGCAGGCGCAGAAGGTGGGGGCAACGGGCCGATTCCTCGATGCTGTGTTGCAGAAGGCGCTCACGGTCTCTGAGCGCGTGCGCAGTGAAACGGCCATCGGTAGCGCGGCGGTTTCGATTGCTTATGCCGCCGTGGAACTCGCACTCCAGATTTTCGGCACGCTGGAAAACAAGAAAGTGCTTCTGGTGGGCGCGGGCCAGTTGAGTGAGCTCTCAGCCCGTGAGTTGCTTAACCATGGCGCCACTTCCGTCGGCGTGATCAATCGCACTCTCGAACACGCGGCTGAGCTGGCGGCGAAGCTCGGTGGGATTGCGATCCCATTGGAGGAGCGCTGGAAATATATGGCGGAGGCCGACATCATCATCAGCTCGACTTCCTCTCCGCACACGATTCTCAGCCGCGAGGAAGTCGAGCTCATGATTCGGGAACGCGAGGTTCGCGGGCGCAAGGATCAGCCTCTGGTGATCGCGGATATCGCGATGCCCCGCGACGTTGACCCCGCGGTGCGCAGCGTCAAGGGCGTTTTCCTCTATGACCTTGACGACCTGGAAAACGTGCCCGACCACAATGCGGACGAGCGCGAGACTGCCGTCGCCGCCGCACAGAAGATTCTGCTGGACGAGGCGCGAGGCTTCCGTCGAAAGCTGACGGCGGAGAGTGGAGTGCCGACCATCGTGGCACTGCGCCTGCGGCTGGACGAGTTTGGCCAGCAAGAACTGGATTCCTTTCGACAAGAGAAAGGGCCTTTCTCCAAGGACCAGGATGAAATCTTAAGAACAATCATGTCCCGGATGACGCAGAGGATCGCAGGATCCCTGGCGCGTGAACTCAAGGAACTTCCAGAGAAGGTGCAGCAGGAACAGATGACCAATGCATTGCAGCGGCTGTTCCACCTGCAAACAGCCGGACAGGCGATTGTCGGCACCACACACTGAAAGACGCACTGAAGCCGATAGCCAAAAGAGCACAGATCACTGGTCGTCAACCGAGCCAGCATGGGAGCCTTCTTCATCTCCGCGAATCAATCCAAATTTCTTTAGCTTGTAACGCAGAGCGTCGCGGCTGATGTCCAACAGCTTGGCCGCGTGGGTCTGGTTACCGTTGGCTTGGCGCATGGCCAACTCGACCATGGCGTGCTCCACTTCTTCCAGCGACGTTCCGCCTTCCGGGATATAAAGCCGCGGAAGGGTGCGGCCATTGGGCAATATCTGCCCACCGTCGGCGGGCGAAGTTCGTTCAAAGACAGTGCGGCCGCCCGATTCGCCCACGGAGAACGGCAGATACTCGGGTCGCAGGAACGGCTCGTCTTCGAGGATCATGCCACGCTCGATGGTGTTCTTGAGCTCGCGAACATTGCCCGGCCAGTTATGACTGAAAATTAGACGGCGGGTCTCATCGGTAATGCCACGAATCGACTTCTTGAATCTGCGGTTGTAGCGCTCGATGAAAAAGTCCACTAAAGGAAGAATGTCTTCTTTTCGCTCCCGCAAGGGCGGGATAAAGATCGCAATAATGGCCAACCGGTAGTAGAGATCCTGACGAAACTGACCATCGCGCACCGCCTTTTCCAGATCGCGGTTGGAGGCTGCGATCACTCGTACATCCACCTGCATATCGCGGACACCGCCCACGCGGCGGATGACCTGGTCTTCCAGCACGCGCAAGAGTTTGGCTTGCAGCAGTGGAGAGAGTTCGCCGATTTCATCGAGAAACAGCGTACCTCCGTCGGCGGCCTCGAACAGCCCTTTCTTCATCTGCTTGGCATCGGTGAACGCGCCCTTTTCGTGGCCGAAAAGCTCGGCTTCCATCAGCGTTTCCGGAATGGCGGAGCAGTTGATCGCGACAAAGGGTTTCTCCTGGCGGGAGCTTTCGTAGTGGATGGCTTTGGCGATGAGGTCCTTGCCGGTGCCGCTTTCGCCTTGAATCAAAATAGTGGTGGCCTCGCTGGCCGCAACCTTGCGGACGAAGTTCATGAGCTCGGTCATCTTAGGCGAGACGCTCACCACGCTGTTGTAACCGGATGCGCGGCGCACCTCACTTCGCAGGGTCTGGACTTCGGTGCGCAAGCTCGTGGCCTCGAGCGCGTTCTTGATGGTCACGTGAAGCTCATCGAAATCGATCGGCTTGCCCACGAAGTCGTAAGCCCCGAGCTTGAGCGCGGCTTTGACATCGTCGATTTGCGGATCGGCCGTGATCATGATGACGGCGCGGGCATCGCCATTTTTCTTGAGTTGATCGAGCACTTCAATGCCGCTGATGTCGGGCATGCGCACGTCGAGAAGAACGAGATCGGGCGATTCCCGCTGCGCCAGTTTAAGCGCCGGTTCCCCGGAATCAGCTTCGATCACTTGGTAGCCCCACTCTTCGCACTTCTGGCGGAGCGACCAGCGCACCAGGTGTTCGTCGTCCACCACCATAATCTTCTCTGCAGGCATTCGTGTTTAATTTACTACGAATGCAAGCGACTTGCTCTGGCGCCTTGTCCGTAT
>CAWCRQ010000004.1:0-24365 GCA_963797885.1 uncultured Acidobacteriaceae bacterium
GATACGGTCTTTTTTGACGATACGGTCCTTGCGGGTCTCGGCAGCCGAGCGCGCCGCTGCTTTTCGAACCGCCAAAGACCCACGGCGCGCGAGCAGCAGCATTCCCGCACCGAACATTAGCATGACAATTCCCCACCATAAATTGACATTGATGCCGAGCGAATGACGCGTGTACATTTCGCTTCCTCGCGTCGCCGCTCCATATCCACCCACCAGCACGCCGAACACGCTGAACATCATGCCGATTGGCAATCTGATATCGAATCCCATGGTTCTTCCTCAGAGCTCTCTCGCCCCGTGCTTGCAGCGAATAGCGTTCATTCGTTCCATCATTTTATAATTTTGTAATTTCGTAATTTGTAATTTGGTAATTTCAAACCCCCGGCCGATGAGTTTCAAATAACAAAATTGCTCGATTGCATCCTGGTTCACCAGAAAAGCCAGTTGAGCATCACCAGGACCGACAGCACCACCGCCGCCAGTACTACTGGCTTCTGGTACCACGCCAGCCCTTCATCTTTCGGCCGGGCCGTCAGCGCGTAAACCAATCCCTTGAGTTCTCCATCCGGCCGCGGCTTCGTCAGCAGGGATATGAGGATTGTCACCGTGAAGCAGGTCGTCCAGGCGAAGATCGCGGTCCAGAAATTTTGCGCCATCTCGCTCGGATAGTGATGAACCACGAAACCGAGAAACCCACCCTTGACGCCGGGCGCCGAGCCTGCGGGAAGGGTAAGACCATGATGCACGGCGGCCGCGGCGGTGCCTCCGAGGAGCCCGCAAAAAGCACCGTTGCCCGTGGCCCGCTTCCAGAACATGCCGAGCAGGAAGGTCGCAAACAGCGGGGCATTCACGAAGGCAAAGACCAACTGCAGCACGTCCATGATGTTATTGAACTGGCGCGCAACGTAGGCGGCGGCTACTGAAGTTGCCAGACCGAAAACCGTTGCCGCTCTCCCCATCCACAGGTAATGCTGGTCGGACGCACTCTTATTAATGTAGCCCTGGTAAATATCGTAGGTCCAAACCGAATTGAAGGCAGTCGTGTTGCCGGCCATCCCAGACATAAACGAAGCCATCAGGGCGCACAATCCCAAGCCCAGCAATCCCGATGGAAAGTAACGAACCAGCATCATGGGAGTCGCCAGATCGTAATCCAGCACGATTTTGCCGTCTTTGATGAGAGGCTTTCCACTCTCATCGAGTTTCGGCGGAATGATGCCTTTTCCACCTTCCAGGCTGATTCCGCCGCTTGCCGCTCGCTCGGAGACAACTGCCGATCCCGCCCTGGCCGGAACGTCTGCCGAAACGTCGCCACTCATGCTGCCGCCCATGCTCTCCGCGGAAACAACGCCGGCAATCATTCCCGGCAGAATCACGAGGAAGGGAAACAACATCTTCGGAAAGGCGGCAATCAGCGGGGTACGACGGGCGGAGGTCATCGAGTCGGCTGCCATGGCGCGCTGCACCACCAGAAAATCGGTGCACCAGTAGCCGAACGACAACACGAAGCCTAATCCCATTAACATGCTGAACCATTCCACGCCCATGGGGTTCGCGCTTGGGCTCCCTAGATACTTCCAGGAATGCACCATGGCGTCGTTCCCTATGCGGGTCTTCAGGCCGTCCCATCCGCCGACATCTTTCAATCCCAAAAACACCAGCGGGATAAAACCGATGACGATCAGAAAAAATTGCAGCACCTCGTTATAAATCGCGGACGTGAGGCCGCCGAGAAACGTATACGCCAATACGATCAGCGCGGATACGATGATGGCCGCATTGAAATCCCAGCCGAGCAGCAGTTGCAGCAGCTTGCCCATCGCGTACATGGATACGCCGGAAGAAAAGACCGTCATCACCGCAAACGAGATGGCGTTCAGTCCGCGCGTTTTTTCGTCGAAACGCAACTTCAGATACTCGGGCACCGACCGCGCCCGGGAACCGTAGTAGAACGGCATCATGAAGATGCCGACGAAAACCATGGCGGGAATCGCGCCCACCCAGTAAAAATGCGAGGTGGCAATGCCGTACTTGGCGCCGCTGGCGCCCATGCCAATCACTTCTTGAGCACCGAGGTTGGCGGAAAGAAAAGCTAATCCCGTGATCCAGGCAGGAATGGACCGCCCCGACAGGAAGAAGTCGGTGCTGGTTTTCATGTACTTTTTCAGTACGAAACCGATTCCCAGAACAAACGTGAAGTAAATGCCGATGACCGCATAATCAACCCAATGTGGATGTGGGCGCATGGAGCTCGCATACGCAACTGCGTAGTGTTGAACGCACGAGAGTTGTACAGTGCGCCTGAAACGTTTGTCAAGAAGCTGCCTTAATCACTCCGAGAGGGCGGATGCCCGGAAGCGACGACTACTTTGCCGCTTCAAGCGCAGCATAAAAGAAAACGTCCCGAAGGAACATCCGGAACGTTTTTTTCTGCATCCACTTTGCTACTGTAGAGACGCGACTTGCCGCGTCTGAGACGGGGCAAGCCCCGCCTCTACAGGAAGCGTGCGGTCAATGTGAAACGGCGGCGAACAGCGGCGAATTCATCAGGGACTGGAACTTCTGATCGTCGCTCTTGAAGTGGACTTGCAGGTTCGAACCGTCGGAATCGACGGTGGAGGCGTCAATAGCAGTCTTTTCGACCGGACTGGCATTGAGCTTCTTGTAAAGCATAACGCCCTTGAGAACCGTGGAGAGCGTGGCCGCCGTCATCGAGTCGGCGGTTTGAACGCTCAGATCGAAATTCACTCCGTTCTGGAAGTTCATGGTGTAGCGAGAAGCCAGAATACGCTTCTTGATGCTTTCGTAGTCGCCTACCTTTGCAGCCTCGCCCATCACCGAAAACATCATGGTCTGAGTTCCCTGCTGGTCGAGGACGCTCCACAGGGGGGCGCTATCGACGGCCGCCATCTGGTCGGTCATCACCGGATTGGAATCAAGCGATGGGCGCTTCCCGTCGCGGGTATCGAGCGCGCTGTGCAATGAGGACTCGACGCCGAAGGCCAGCGTGTTGTCGTCCAGGAAGGTCATCACCAAACCGTTGTCCATGGGGTAAATGCGGTCGGTGCCGTATTTTGTGGCCGTGATCTTCTTGAGCTTCAACTTCTTGAGGACGACTTTGGCCGAGAACGATCCCTGGGCCACGCCGATGGTTTGAATGCCTTTCTTTTCAGTACGGAAAGAGGCGAAATTAAGCTGGTCGAGATCGTGGTCGGAATCAATACCGATGCCTTTCAGGGCACTCTCGAGTTCCTTCAGGTTGTCGGGCAGCACTTTTTCTTTGAGCGCCTGCGCAGTGGGCGAATCCTTCAGCGCCCGGTAGTCAACGCCAATCAGTTGTTGAATTTCAGCAGGCACCAGGGAGCGCGCCGACGATGCGATCGGCATAGCGTAGCCGACCGTTGCGCACAGAAGCAAAACCGCGAAACACGAATTCTTCATAGAAATCCTCAAAGTGAAATCCTCAAGATAGGTCTGAGATGTTTAGATGCAAACCGTGAACCGTACGCTGACGATCCTTGGCCGTTTTCCACCTGTTCTTCCCTATTCTAGTCCCTAATTCGCGAGGCCGGAGCGTAACTAAAGTGCGTCCTCTCCGGTATGGTCTTAGAACGCTAAGAATCGCATGAGTTTGCATGGAAAACCGACCATGCAGCCACCTCTTTCATGACAAGCGAACATTGACAAGCGAACATCAGGAGAAACCTTGGCACCTCACTCAGCCTTGTGATTTCGCTCACTGACAGTTTGGTCGGTGTGCTCTATTGTTTGCGCTACCATAATTTGCACGTTGAGTGTTCAGAAGGTGAGCTATGAAAGTACATGAGGTAATGACTAAGAACCCAGCATTCTGCTGCCCATCCAGTTCTGTCGTGAGAGCTGCCACGACCATGCAAGAGTTAAATATTGGAGTTTTGCCGGTGGTCCTGGATCCGACTAATCCACGGCTGGTCGGGATGGTAACGGATCGCGACCTTTGTCTGCATGTGGTGGCTGGTGGTAGAGATCCGGCGGATATCTGGATCAGCGAGTGCATGACCGCGGACCCCATTTGCTGCGCTGTAGGAGATGACGTTCGCTACGCACTGGAACTGATGGAAGAGCATCAGGTGCGCCGCCTGCCGGTGGTGAATGGGAGACATGAAGTCGCGGGCATTTTGTCACTCGGCGACCTGGTCGGCAAAGGGAGCATCAATAGCGGCGAGATTGCCGAAGCGTTACGGACAATCTGCGAGCCCGTCCGCGAGGCTACCGAGCCGCTGGAAATGATTACTGCCGCCTAACGGGTGGGGGACCAGGGGGTCGCTTTCAGTAGCCATGCGGCTAGTGCGCCCCGCTCTTGGTGCGGTATTTGCGGTTAGATAGAGTTCTAGCCTCTCAGCGCCATTGCGCGCTTCCGCGTCTCAGTCACAAACGACTCGTCTTTCAGCGAATCCTTCTTTAGCGAATCAAGGTTGATCTCGACGTTCGCGAGCGCGCCTTCGAGAGCAGCTTTTGCCAGGGCAATTGCGGTCGTCAGATCGGATTTCATGTTTGGGTTGGTGATCGGCTTCAGATTGGCCGCAATCTGCGCGACCTCGACTACGTTTTCGGCAACGCCTAAAGGCACGCTGGTCGCCTGTTTGAGCGCGGCGGCGATCGCGGCGGCGCCGTCGTTAGCATTCGCATTTGCATTAGCCTTAGCCTTGCCATCTGATGACTTGCCATCTGACGACTTGGCCGACTTGTAGGCCTTCATGACGACGTTGTAGGACTCGGCGTCGGCGTCGATTGCGGACTTCAGTTCTTCGCGAAGCTGGCTGAGCCGGGCGATCGCTGCGCTGAGCTGGCTTTCATACTGCAGATACGCTTTCTTGCCGCGCGACATGGACGCGACCATGCTTGCGAGTCCGGCGGCCATGGCGCCGCTGGCGGCGGCGGCGCTGCCTCCTCCGGGAGTCGCGGTGGGAGCGGCCAGTTGTTCGATGAAGGGCTCGACTCCGGCGCGCAGTCCGCCTATGGCCATCTTGCCGCTCATGACCGCAGCCAGGCGGTTTTCGAGGATTAGCGAGGAATCGAAATTTTCCACTTGCAGAAACCATTCCGCAGCCTGTTCCAGAGCCTTCTTGGGAATCAGGCCGACGATCTCGCTTGAAACTGGGATGACTCCGTAGCGCGCGGCTTCGCGTCTCACGAATTCGAAGACGCGGTGGATGGGGGTCTGCTCGAAGTCGGTGAGGTTCATCGAAACCTGAGCCAAGCCGCGCACCAGAAATCCCGCACCCTTGACGAAGCGCAGGCCACCGCCCGAAAAGCGCACGGCTTTCGCGATTTTCTTGGCGATCTCTACGTCGGGCGTATTGAGGAAGACGTTGTAGGCAATGAGAAACTTGCGCGCGCCTACGACCGTTGCTCCGGCCGTGGGATGCACGCGGGGCTCGCCGAAATCAGGCTTGCGCGCGGGATTGGTCGCAATTTCAGCACGGATACCTTCGAATTGACCTCGGCGAATATTCTCCAGGTTCTGGCGTTCGGGCGTGGCCGCGGCGGCTTCGTAGAGATAGACCGGGATCTGGAAGCGTTTCGCGATCTCGGCTCCGACGTTGCGCGCCATGGCAACGCAGTCTTCAATAGTCACCCCATCGATCGGAATAAATGGCACGACATCGGCTGCTCCCATGCGCGGGTGCGCACCCTGATGCTTGGTGAGATCGATCAACTCGGCAGCCTTCCCTACTCCGCGAATGGCGGCTTCCTGAATGGCTTCACGCTCGCCGACCAGAGTGATGACCGAGCGGTTGTGGTCGGAATCCATCTCGCGGTCGAGGAGATAGACACCGGGGATCTTCATGGCATCGACAATGGCATCGACTTTGGCCGGGTCGCGGCCTTCCGAAAAATTGGGAACGCATTCGACAAGAGTGCTGGGCATGGCGAGAAGGATAACGGGCGGTGGTTGGATAGGGCAACTACAGCAATTTGAAAGAACGCCGACTCGACACCAAGCGAAAGTTAGCGCTTCGCGGTAGAAAAGTTTGTGGTGTCTGCGGAACTTCGAGCAGTGCTAGAATCCGGGTTCACGGTCGCAGCACCAGAACTTCAACAGCAGGAGCGCACCATGCCAAAATATGTAATCGAGCGTGAGATTCCCAACGCCGGCAAATTGACGCAGCAGGAACTCCAGGCCATCTCGCAGAAGTCCTGCGGCGTTCTCCAGAAGCTTGGCCCGCAGGTCCAGTGGCTCGAAAGTTTCGTCACCGACGACAAGATCTACTGCGTCTACATCGCGCCGAATGAAGACATGATCCGTGAACACGCCCGCCAGGGAGGTTTCCCGGCAAATCGAATTTCCGCAATCCGGTCGGTCATCAGTCCAACCACCGCGGAAGGTTGAACTCTGACCACTGTGCCTAATTCACGCTGGCCAACGATCGGCGTCTTTGACTCGGGCGTGGGCGGCCTCACCGTTCTGCGGGCGCTGGTCGAGCGCATTCCAGACGCCGACTATCTCTACTTCGGCGACACGGCGCGGCTTCCTTATGGATCGAAGTCAGCCGCTACCGTAGCGCATTACGCGGTGGGGGCGGTGCGTTATTTGCAGAATCAGGGAGCAGAGTTGCTGGTGATCGCCTGCAACACGGCAACCGCGCTGGCCCTGAACGAGATCAAAGCCGCGGCGGGCGTGGATGTGATCGGAGTGGTCGAACCGGGAGCGGAAGCTGCGGCGACGGCCACTCGTACGCGGAAGGTCGTCGTCATCGGCACGGAGGCGACCATCAGCAGCCATGCCTACCGGCGCGCGCTCGAAGCCCGAAAGGTCGCGGTGCGTGAGAAGGCTTGTCCTTTGTTGGTGCCGCTGGTCGAGGAGGGGTGGGTGGAGCATACGGTAACCGAGCAGGTGGCACGGATTTATTTGTCGGAAGCCTTTGCGGACGACGCGGGCGATTTTAATGCCGACGTGCTGGTGCTCGGCTGCACACACTATCCGCTGATCAAGCCGCTGTTGCGGCGAATTGCGCCGGAGCAGGTCGCGATCGTGGACTCTGCCGAGTCGACGGCTCGGGAGGTGGCGCGTCAACTGCGGATTGAACCGCTGCCGTCTGCAGCTCAGACGTCTTCAGCTCACACAGGGGGCGAGCGGCGAGGTGTTGCCGGGCTAAGGTTCTTTGCGACGGATTCGGCGGAGAAATTCAGGATGATGGGAACGCGGTTCCTGGGGCTTCCGGTGGAAGACGTGGTGCATGTGGATTTGAAGGAATAAGCGGCGGAAGCCGTGCTGCGCACGGCTTGGACGGGGCAGAGCCCCGTCCCCACACCTAATTAAAAACGACCGCTTGCGCGGCCGCCTCCTGGGCTCCCAAACTTTTCGGTACAGCCGGGTTCAGTACAAATGGAAATTGACTTCGACGTTGATCTGCACAGCGACCGGCTTGCCATCTTTATAAGCCGGCTCGAAGATCCAGGTTTTTACGGCTTCGATGGCTTTTTCATCCAGACCCAATCCTAGAGTGCGAGCCACCCGGATATCGCGCGGCTTACCATCGGGACCAACGACCAGCCACAATACGACTGTACCCATGTGCTTAACTTTGCGGGCTTCCTCGGAATACTCAGGGTCCGGTGCATAAATCTGCTTCGGAGCGGAAACACCACCGCCAACGTGGAACGCTCCGCCACCGGTGCCGCCGCCGTGGCCAGGGCCATATCCGGGACCTTCGCCCGAACCGACGCCGCCGCCGCTACCTGAGCCAATGCCGCCGCCAGAGCCGGTTCCATTCGAAGGCACAGACGGCAGATGCGAAAGGGGATTGCCCAGGTCGGGCATGTTGGGCTGCTGCAGATGAATATCGGGAGGAACCACGATCGTCGGCTCGACTGGCAGTTTCGGGTCCAGGTTGCGCACCACGGCCATGGGCGGAGTGAACTGCTGCATCGACTGCTTGGGCAAACGGCCTTCCGACGCCTGCAGTTTGTCGCGATCACCACCACCGCCCCCGCCGCCGCTGACACTCTTCGAAGGCGGCAACGCAGGCAGGTCGTCGGGCGCGATCAACAAGACGGTTTCCTTCGGCTTGGCGACCTCGACGATCTTCCGACCCATATATGTCGCGGCGATGATGAGGGCCACGGCCAGTACGTGGATGACCGTTGAACCAAACGCTCCGCGTCGCTTGTAGTTGTAGAAGCCCCAGATGTCGCGCACCGGGACGGGCTTCGAGGTCAGGACCAGCGGAGGGAGTTTCTTGGGAAAAAGAAATTCGTCAATATTGCGGAACAGGGATTTCCAGAGAGGCTCGTCCAGAGTCTGATTCGTTAGCAGAAGATGCAGTTCCGGCTCTGGACCCAGCGGTTGCGGATTCTGCGGTGTTTCGAATGCTGACATATTTTCCCGAGCAGTAGCCCCAAGTTCACGGCATGAGGAGTCGCTGATTTAGATGCGCGAGCACTCCTCAAAACTTGCAAGAAAAGTTCGCTCGCGAAAGGGGCGGACTTTGCTGCACCCTTGCCACACCCATGCGGCACCTATCTTCCCCAGTCAGTTAGATGCGTGCAGGTTTGGTACTGGTGAAAATTGTACACGCTTTTCGCTGACCCGAAATAGACTTTTTGCATTCGTTCCCAAGTCAGGCATCTCCCCTAGATGCGTTCTTTCGCGCTCCCTATATAATTAAAAGATTCAATCAGTTGGGAGAACGTTGCCAGTGCCGATGGATTTGAAATCTACCATCAATTTGCCCAAAACCGACTTCCCCATGAAGGCAAACCTGCCCCAGAACGAGCCCAAAATGCTGGAGCGCTGGGAGCAGATGGACATCTACGAGCGCATTCGCCAGGCATGTAAGAGGAAGGAAAAGTACATCCTGCACGACGGGCCGCCGTATACGAGCGGACCGATCCATCTGGGCACGGCGATGAACAAGTGCCTTAAGGATTTCATCGTCAAATCCAAAACCATGGCCGGCTTTGACGCGCCCTACGTCCCCGGCTGGGACTGCCACGGCCTGCCCATCGAAATCAAGGTCGACAAAGAACTCGGCGGCAAGAAGCTCGAGATGCACCCTACCGACGTACGTGCCGAGTGCCGCAAATACGCGCAGAAATTCCTCGATCTGCAGCGCCAGCAGTTCAAGCGCATCGGCGTCTTTGGCCGCTTCGACAAGCCCTACGCCACGATGACGCCGCAGTACGAGTCGGTGGTGCTCTCCACTTTCTTTTCGTTTTATGAAAATGAGTTCGTCTATAAGGGCCTGCGCGCCGTCTACTGGTGCATGCACGACGAGACCGCGCTCGCCGAAGCCGAAGTCGAGTACGAAAACCACACCAGTTCGACCGTTTGGGTGAGATACGCGTTGCTCGACGATCCCGCGAAACTCGACGCCGCTCTTGCCGGCAAGAAACTTTTTACCATTATCTGGACGACCACTCCCTGGACGCTGCCCGCCTCCATGGCCGTGGCTTTCCATCCCGACGAGGAGTATGTAGCTCTGGAATCCGGCGGCGAGGTCTACATCGTTGCCTCCAAGCTCGCCAAAGACGCGGCCGAGAAGTGCGGCTTTGCCAACCCGCGCGAGCTCGCCCACTTTCCCGGCCGCAAGCTCGAACGCCTCAACTTCCAGCATCCTTTCCTTGACCGCAAGGTTCTCGGCGTGCTCGCCGACTACGTCACTATGGACACCGGGACGGGCGTCGTCCACACCGCCCCCTCGCACGGTGCTGAGGACTTCGCCACCGGCGTCAAGTATGGCCTCGATGCCACCAGTAACGTCGACGAAAAAGGCACCCTGCGCAATGGCCTGCCCGAATACGACGGCAAGCGCGTTTGGGACGCCAATCAGCCCATCATCGACCTGGTCAAAAGCCGCGGCGCTTTGCTGCACACGGAAAAAACCGAGCACTCGTATCCCCACTGCTGGCGCTGCCACAATCCCGTGATCTTCCGCGCCACCGAACAGTGGTTCATTTCCATGGAAACGCCCATGCCCGGCGGTAAGGGAAAAGAAGACACGCTGCGCACGCGCACGCTCAGCGAGATCAAGAACGTCAAATGGGATCCGGCTTGGGGCGAAGAGCGGCTCTCCAACATGATTCAAACCCGCCCTGACTGGTGCATCTCGCGCCAGCGTGTGTGGGGCGTCCCGATCGCCGTGTTTCTCTGCGAAGGCTGCGGCAAGCCGCTTAACGACCACGCCATCAATCGCAAGGTCGTCGAGCTATTCGCCCGCTCCGGCGCCGATGGCTGGTTTACTTCCGAGTCCGACACCATTGTTCCCGACGGAACGAAGTGCCCGCATTGCGGCGGCGCGAAGTTCGAAAAGGAAACCGACATTTTCGACGTCTGGCTGGAATCGGGCGCCAGCTACCTCGCCCTGATTGCGGCCGAGCCCGATTATCCTTGGCCCTCCGATCTCTACCTCGAAGGCGGCGACCAGTATCGCGGATGGTTCCAGTCTTCGCTGCTCTGCGCCATGGGCGCGCGCGGCACGCCTCCGTATCGCGGCGTGGTCACGCCCGGTTGGACGCTCGACGAAAAAGGGCAGGCCTTGTCAAAGTCGCGGGGCAATGATGTGGACCCGGTTGACATCGCCAACCGCCTGGGCGGCGAGATCGTGCGCCTCTGGACTGCATCGGTTGACTTCCGCGAAGACGTGGTCGGGTCCGAAGCCCTGATGCAGCGCGTGGGCGAAGACTACCGGAAGATTCGCAACACGTTCCGATTCATTCTTGGAAATCTCGATGGATTCGACCCCATAAAGGATGCGGTCGCGTTCGAGGAGTTGCAGCCGCTCGATCAATACATGCTGCGGCAGGCGGTGGAGGTATCGGCGGAAGTGCAGCGCTCGTATGAAGAGTTCGCGTTCCACAAGATCTATCACCGCATCAATAATTTCTGCGGCGTGGAACTGAGCGCTTTCTATTTCGACGTGTTGAAGGACCGGCTCTACACTTCGGCGCGCAAATCGGTGTCGCGCCGGGCGGCGCAAACTGCGATCTGGCGCATCGGCGAAGCGCTGGTGCGGTTGCTAGCGCCGATCCTGAGCTTCACTTGCGAAGAAGTGTGGCGGTATTTGCCACCGGTCGAGGGAAGGCTGGAGAGCGTTCACCTGACGACCTTCCCTGCGGCGGGAGACCTGCTGGCGAACGAAGTTGCGATCGCCCCTGACGCTAGGCAAGCTGACGACTGGAAGACGGTGCTGGCTGTGCGCGAAACGGCGCTGAAAGCGCTGGAAGACGCGCGCAACCAGAAGCTCATCGGAAGCAATTTGCAGGCGCAGGTCACGCTGACGGCAGTTGACCCGGTGTTCTCGGTGCTGGAGCGCTTTAAGAGCGAGTTGCGCTACTTCTTTATCGTCTCTGCCGTCGAAGTGAAAAAAGGATCGGGGAATGGAGACTCGCCGGTTGTGGTGCAGGTCGGCAAAGCTCCGGGACTGAAGTGCGAGCGCTGCTGGAATTTCTCGACCCATGTGGGCGAGGACAAGAACTATCCCTCGGTGTGCGAGCGCTGCAGCACCGTGATCCGAGAGATCGGCGGGGAAATTGACGTGGCGTGACCGCGGCTTCCGCAAACGCGATAAGCTATAGACTCAGAAGATAAAGTGGGAAAGTTTTTTTGGACATGCGCAAATATCATTTCCTGATCGCGTTGTTCGTCGTCGCTCTCGATCGCGTCACCAAGTGGACGATCGCGCACCGGCTTTCCTTGCATGACAGCATCCCGGTCATTCCCGGATTTTTTCGCATCATCCACGCCGAGAACCCGGGGGCTGCGTTTGGTATTTTTGCGGATTCTCCCTCGGGATGGAAGGTCGGCCTGCTGATTTTGTTTTCTGTGATTGCGCTGCTGATCGTCTCCGCGCTGCTCTGGAAAAACAGCCACAGCCTGACCTCGACTGGAATCGGACTGTCGTTGATTCTGGGCGGGGCGCTGGGCAATTTATGGGACCGCCTCATCAGCCGGCACGTGGTCGATTTTCTGCTCTTCTATATAGGGCCGCACCAGTGGCCGGCCTTCAATGTGGCCGACAGCGCTATTGTGGTGGGAGCGGGGCTGCTGGTGTTTGAGATCGTGTTTACGAAGTCGCCCAGCCAGCAATCGGCCTAGATATTGGCGGAATTAATATGGCCCCGCCCATCACCAAACCGTCTTCAGGCTGGCGGCACGGATGCGCCTGTCACGGCTGATAACTGGCACATCGAAATAGACGGCAGTGGCCGCCACCATGCGGTCTGGCATGTCGGGGACTTCAGCTCGTGGCACTTGCCGCATGGCTTGCACAATGGCAGCGGTGAAAGCGGCTTCGGTAAAAACGTGTTCGGGGTCGGCGAGGGCTTGCGTCAATTCTTCATATGCCGACTGCGGCAAACGGTTTCTCTCGATCAAATAAACCACTTCTGCCAAACTTATGGATGAAATGGCGATCTTGCGTCTTGCGGTCGCCGCATCGCTGATAAAGGCTTCGGCGGCTGCGGACAGTCTCTTGTCGTCGAATAAATGCCACAGGGCCGTGTGGGTATCGGCAACGCCAGCAATCATCAAAACTCTTCACCGAAGTTCCGGAACATATCGGCGCGGTTGGCGTCGATTTCCTCGGCAGATGGAGCCTGCCCGTATTTGGCAAACATGCCGCGCCCCGTTTTGAACGGAATCCCCGATGATTGGCCTTCGAGTGAGGACGCGAGATCACGTTCAAGAACCTCACACACATAACCGGCGGGCGAAACGCCATGGGCGTTGGCCTGGACCTTCAGGGCCGCTTCAAGCTTCTCTGGAAGTTCAATCATCATGGCTACTTTCCTTTCTCTATGACCAATTGTAGCGATTTGCTTGCCGTGGTCAAACGCGAAAAACAAGGCAAAACGCACTCGAAAAGAGCCAGCTTCAACTGAAAACTGATGACTGAGAGCTGATCGGCTACGGCGTCCCGTAAAGCTGCCGATACACATTTGCGTTTCGCAGGATGGCTTGCACGTATTCTCGGGTTTCGGTGAAGGGGATGGACTCGACGAACTCTTGCGGATCGCGGTAGTGGCCCTGTCCCAACCAGTCTCCTACGCGGTCGCTGCCGGCGTTGTAGGCGGCTAGCGCGTACTCGAACTGTCCGTTGTACTTGTCGACCATATCTTTGAAGTAGCGGGTGCCGAGTTCGAGATTTATGGCTGGCGTGTACAGTTGCGGCGCGCTGTATCCCTTGAGCTTGACTTGCTTGGCTACGGTTTTGCCCGTCTTCGGCAGAAGCTGCATCAGGCCGACTGCATTAGCGCGGGAGAGAGCCAGCGCATTAAATTCGGATTCCTGGCGGATTAGCGATGCTACCAGATAGGGATCGAGTCCGTTGAGCACGGAATATTTTCGCAGATCGGGCCAGTAGGCCTTGGGAAAAAGCGCTTCCCAGTAGGGGCGCGGCAGATCGGGAATGTCAACGGCGAAATAGTTGGGGGTCGAGCGCTTCATGATTTCGATGCCGCGATCGTAGCGGCCGCCGTCCTGATAGACGCGGGCCATTTCGGGGGGCGCCCAGCTTCCGCCCTCCTGGCTGGCGGCGGCCTGCAACTCCCGCACTGCCATATCCGCGAGGCCGCCGTTTGAGAGCAGACGCGCTCGGGCGACGCACAGGTTGTCGTCGGGAGGGTCGGTGGCGGTAATTTTGCCGGCGGTTGACAGCGAAGGAACGCGATCGAGCAGCGCGTAGTGCGGTCGAGGTTCGGTTGGACTTGCTTGCGACACGGCGCCTCCGGCCGGCAAGCCTTTTAGGCGCTGCCGGCCGAATTCCGCGTAGTAGTAGTTGTGAAAGCGGTCGGAGAGTTTCTGATAAAAGGCCCGCGCCATCGCCGGGTTGCCTTCTTCTTCGGCGAGACGCCCACGCCAATAGAGCGCGGCGGGAATTTCCGCGGAATTGGGATAGAGCGCGATTTGATTTTCGAAACCTTGCCGCGCCTCATCGTTTCGGCTTTGACGGAAAGCCAGCCAAGTAGCCTTCCAGTGCGCGTAGGATGCGCGCGCCCCATTCGGAAAGCGCTGCTGCAACTCGCGAAAGTAATCGATGGCGCGGTCATAGTCGCGCTTCAGCAGGTACATATTGCCGGCCGAAAGCAGCGCTTGCTCGAGCCACGGACTGGCCGGACCAAACTGCCGCAATTCGTTGAGGGTTCGCTGCACGGCTTCTTCATCGCTGGTGGAACGCGCGGTCTCACTCAGCAGGTAAAGGCGCTCGGCTTCGGTGTCGGCGGTCTGCACTCCCATGGCCAGCAGAATCTGGCGCGCATCGTGGCTGCCGCCGCTTTTTTCCAGCGCTCCCGCCAGCGCCAGTTGCACTTGCGGACGCTCCTCGGGACTGACTTGGTCATCATTAATGAGTTCGCGGTAATCGTGGGCCGCGTCGCTGTAATGCCTGGCTTTGAACAGCAGATCGGCGCGGGTGCGGCGCTCGGCGATGGAGCCGGAGATTCCGAGCTTGCGCAATTCCGTTCCCGCCACATCCGCCTCGAAACTGGTGGGAAGGTTGAAGTAAAGATTGCGGAAGGCGCTCTCCGCCTTCCGATTATCGCCCGCCGCCTCGTAGGCGCGCCCTATCGCCAGCTCAATATCGCTGCGCACCGGAGCACGGTCTTTTGCGAGCAGAGCCGCTGCCTCCGGCGCTCGGCCTTCCTCCAGCAACGCGGTCGCATAGACGAGGTGGGCATCGCGGATGAGAAGTGAATCGGGAAAGTTGTTGCTGAAATCGGCGAGCGTGGAGAGCGCCTCGGCATTGTGCGCGGTTTTCAGGTAAGCGTCGCCGAGGTAGTAGGCAACGTAGTCTCCGAGTTCGCTGGCTCCGGCCTTGGCCCGGTTGAGCGGGTCGATGGCTTTGGCGTAGTCGCGATCGAGGGTGCGCGCGTAGCCGACAACGAGCCAGGCTAGCGCTCCGGCATCGGCATCGGCAGCCTCCTTGGCGTGACGGCGCGCGTAGGCTTCGACTCCGGCATAGGCGCTGGGAGTGCGGTCCTGCAACAACTGCTGCGCCATGAGACGAAGACTGGCGGAGGCGACAAAAGCGCGGCGCACGCGGCGCACGCGCGGAGAGATAGTCTTACGCTTTTTCTTAGTCGTGTTAGTGCGGGTGCTGGTGGACCCGGCGGGCTTCTTCTTTGCCAGCGCGTTTTTTGCCGGCGTGTTTTTTGCCGGCGCGCGCTGAGCGGGCGCGCTCTGGGCTGGAGCGCTGTCCGTTGGAGTAGACGGCTGGGACTGGGCAGCTGCGGGCGGCAAAAAGCCGAGCCAGATCAGGTAGAAAATTTCAGCAAGAACCAGGACTGCAAAACGGCGCACTCAAACCTACCTACTGCCGAAAGTTGGCACCCATGACGGAAAGGTCGTCTTCTGCGAGACTTCTTATTATTTCATGTTGAAAGTAATTGCCGGAAGCGGCAGCGGTATTGCCGTAACGCTTCTGGTACGTGCCACGGCTTTTCTCGATCGCTTCTTTCAGACGGTCGTAGAGGTCTTTATTTTTCCGGCCTTCAGCGACCTTGACCTGATTATAGAGTTTGATCTCGTCGACCAGAAGGCGGGCGAAACGCTCGGCCTTGCGGTGGACGCCCTGATCGTCGGGCGCGATCGAGGAAACCGGCGACGGGTCGGGAGTTGTCTCGGTCTCCGCATGACCGACCGGCAGCGGCTCGGCCAGCGTAGGCTCCATTTCGGCAACCGCAGACTGGACTTCGGCCTGGACTTCGTTCTGGACTCCGGTCTGGACTTCGGCGATCGCGCTTTGGGCTTCGGCGGTTACGTCCTTGGCGGCCGTCGATGGAATGGAAATTGAAATTGGAATTGGAGCCTCAACTACGGCGGTGGCGGCTGACGCCGAGGCTTCGCCCGCTGACGCTGACGCTGCGGCCGCCATGGCATAGCCAGGAGCATGCGAGGCGAAGGGATCGTGGCAAGGCGGCACAGGGTTCGCAGCCGGGTATGACGGCGCCGCGGCCGCCGGGGCGCCATGACTGTCCAAATGATGACTGTCGGCGTGCGGCGCGGACGGTTCCTTCTGCGCTTGCTTGCGCAGCGAATTGACCTCAAGCCATGCGCTGGTAGAAAGCACGAGCAGTTCGAGCGAGCCGGCATCGAGCAAACCCGCCGCAGCGGTTCCGCTGTCGACGTAGACCAGCGCGGCAACTTTGTCTTTCAACATCAAGGGGAGAATCCAGACTTCTCCGCTGGCTGGCGTTCCGAATACCTCGAGGAAACGCGGGTCGAGGTCGGCAACCGGCACGCTCGCCAGGGCGCGATCACCGTTGGCACGGCCGATCACACTAACGACGGCGGGAGCGTTTTCGTCGAGCGCGAAATCTTTCATCGCTTCGTTGTTGGCAAAGCCACGTGCCTGCCATCCGGTGGCATGGCTGCCCTTTACGACAAAGAGCGCGACTCGGGCGGCGTAGCGGGCGCTGGTATCGAGCAACGCGCGCAGAATCTCCCGTTGTGAGGCGCCCAACTGAATTTCGGCGACGGCGCGCGCCAGTTCTGCCGCGCCGGAGGCGGAGGCAGCGTTGTGGGTGGTTGGTTCGGCAACGATCTCCTCCATCACCCGGCGGACAATCTCGGTGCGTAGTTGGGCCGCATGGCTATCCAGCACCTGGCCCACCACCCGTTCCACAATGGGTTCAATCCAACCGTGCTCCTTCATGCGTACTCCGAGGTAGACCTCTTTGGGGGGAGAAGGGCGTAACCTTCTAACCTCTGATTATAGGGTAACGTGCAGGCGTTGACGGGACACCTTGGTACTTGCCCTTCTGGTTACGTGAGAACTTCGGTCGTCCCTCCGGGACGGCAATCTTAGATGGGCTGTAAGACTGTTTAGGTTCTTAGTGAGTTAAGAGAGGTAAAACTGATCTGAGTAAAGCCTCTGGCGGGCAGCCGAACCGGCCAAGCTATTGGCCTCGGTGTTGTTCTCACGGCGAACGTGAGATATAGAGAAATCGAGCGACCGCGCCAATTTCCGACAGATCCAGTTCAGGGAATAAAGCCGCGGGCTGCGGCAGCTGTACTCGCCACTCATCTGCTTGACCATTACTTCGGAATCTGAAAACACGTGAAGCGTCTTGGCCTTAAGCCCCAGGGCACATTGCAGTGCTTCAAGCAGAGCAATGTACTCGGCGACATTATTGTCCTGGTGTCCTATCCATTTTGCGATTCTGATTGTGCCGTCGGTCGAGCCGTCGATTACCACTCCAATACCAGACGGGCCAGGATTCCCGAGAGAGCCTCCATCGATGTAGGCCACGAGGTCTGACATTGCGTTGGTGAGCTGGAGAAAACCATACGTGACCAATCTTCCGGCGTCAAGGTGCTTATCCTCAGTAGTTGCTCACGCATTCGAGCACCTGTGAATGTTCCTGTGGAAAAATGGAAAGACTTTAATCTCCCATTCATTAAACAACAACGATTCAATGGGTTGCGGTTTTGGGTTTAGATCCATCGTAGTAGGCCGATTGCACTGAAAACGGGCATTGACAATTTTCAAGCAACTCTCTAAGGTGGCTTCCGTTGACGGCTGAAAGGGTTGGCTTAATTAAACTTTTGCCAGTCCGAAGTAGGCTGAGTGATCAGCGCGGCGGGGCAACCCGTTGAGCAGCCAAACCTGAAAAAACCGACGGCTCTGCGAGGAGGAGTTGGGGTTTGGGACCGCGAAAGTGGTGATCGCATCAAGGGCTGTGACGGCGCATGTCTCCACGCTGTTGGCTTCCTCGCAGAAGCTGATGGCTAGAGCATAGCCAATGTCACAGCCTTTACCTTTCTCCAGTGTTCTCTCTGCCGCAAAGCTGGTCTCCCAGAAAAGCATTCTTCCCAGGCTTGCCCTTTTCATCAGGAATTGTCAACGACCGTTTCAAGCGCAATGCGCCCTCTCAACTTTATGGGGGATGTCCGGTAATTGGCGGAATGCAGCGATTCTCACATTCCCGTGGGCCGAGGGTAGTTTTTCTGCCAAGATCTTGACGAGCACGCGATGATCGGGTTGAATTCCATAGCGCCAATGCTGAAATCAGGACGGTCTCAGGGATAAGGTTCATTGAGAGCGGGAAGCGGGAATGAGGCAACTTCCGAGTTCGAGTCGTCGTCTCGACGCGCACATTTCACGAGCGCTGAATACGATCAGGAAACCGAGCACCGCCGAAGAAATTACCGAGTTGCTCAATCGTCAACTGGACTCGTGTCCGCAAGTAGCCTTCCCTGCACCCAGACGGTCCGAAGGTCACAGCTTGGGTTCGACACTCTCGTGTCAGAACCGCCATTCGTTGACTGTCCGCAGCCACGTCCGTAGAATGAAGCGACCCGAAAGCCACGCATCTTCTAATGATCGGCCAGACCATCTCGCACTACCGCATTGTCGAGAAACTCGGTGGCGGCGGCATGGGTGTGGTCTATAAAGCTGAGGACACCCGCCTTCAGCGTACGGTTGCGCTGAAGTTCCTCTCCGAAGATACGGCCAAAGACCCCGCCGCTCTGGAGCGTTTTCGACGGGAAGCCCAGACTGCCTCTGGGCTGAACCACCCCAACATTTGCACCATCTACGACATTGGCGAAGAAGGCGGATCTGCCTACATCGCGATGGAGTTTATCGATGGGCAGACGCTGAAACACCGGATTGAAGGCAAGCCGATGAGGCTGGCCGAACTGCTGGATGTGGCCATCGCGATTGCCGACGCCCTCGCAGCCGCCCATGCCCGGGGCATCGTGCACCGCGATATCAAGCCGGCGAATGTCTTTATCAGTCGCAGTGGGCAAACCAAGGTGCTGGATTTTGGCCTTGCGAAATACACGGCCGAGCAGCAATTGGTGCGGGACGCCTCCGTGACCGGTTCTATGCCGACAGCCGCCAACCCTCAGCTGCTGACCAGTCCCGGCACAGCAGTCGGAACGGTGGCTTACATGTCGCCCGAGCAGGCCATGGGCGACGAGTTGGACGGCCGCACCGATCTGTTTTCCCTGGGCATTGTCCTTTATGAAATGGCGACCGGGAGGCAGGCCTTCTCGGGGTCGACGACAGCCGCTGTGTTCGACGCGATTCTGCACCGCCAACCAGCTGCAGCGCTGAAACTCAATTCCGAGCTCCCTGCACGGCTGCAAGAGATTCTCGACAAGGCGCTGGAAAAAGATCCCAAACTGCGTTATCAGGCTGCCTCCGACTTTCGGGTTGATCTGCAGCGGCTCAAGCGGGAAGCAGATTCCCATTCGTCCACAAGAGGCGCCGAAGGTCAGCCGGAAGTCGTGCCCGACGTGGCCGGACCCGCGGTTGCGGTTGGTTCCGCTCCAACCCCAGCAAAGAGCGCAGCCAGGCTTTGGGCTTCTGCCGCTCTGGGTGCTGTGATCGCCCTCGCCCTTATCGCGGGTGCATATTGGGAAGGAAAACGCGAGGGGCTGGCTTCCAGTATCACCCCGCCCACGTATCGGCAGCTTACCTTCCGTGGTGGAACCATTCGCATGGCGCGTTTCGCGCCGGATGGGAAAACCATTGTCTACAGCGCGGCCTGGGAGGGCAATCCGACCGAACTGTATACCACCCGCCCGGAGAGTCCCGAGTCTCGTACGATTGGTCTGTCGCAGGCAGAAGTTCTATCCATCTCAGGTGAAGGAGAGATGGCGGTTTTGCTTCACAGTTACAATGTGGATCCGTACATCAATGCCGGCACCTTGGGCAGAGTGCCGCTGGGCGGTGGCGCTCCACGCGAGGTCCTTGAGAATGTGCAGTGGGCAGATTGGTCACCGGACGGGAACAACTTTGCTGTGGTGCGCGAATTCGGGGGCCAAAGCCGGCTGGAATATCCCATCGGAAAAGTTCTGTATCAGACTGGGGGTTGGATCAGCCACCCACGGGTCTCGCCGAATAGCGACATGGTGGCCTTCATTGAGCACCCCGTCCGCCGGGACGATGCCGGCTCCGTTGCGGTAGTCGATCTGTCGGGAAAGAAGAAAACTCTTTCCGCTGGCTGGGCGACGATCTGGGGTCTGGGCTGGGCGCCGAAGGGAACGGAAATCTGGTTTTCCAGCACGAAGGTTGGATACGGCCGTTACCTTTCTGCCGTGAACCTTTCAGGGAAAGAACGCCTGCTGGCGCGTGAACCTGGCACTTTGACTCTACAGGATGTAGCTCGGGACGGCCGGGTGCTGCTTACACGCGACGTGCCCCGCATAGGAATGGTGGGAATGACGGCGGGCAATAACAGAGAGCGCGACCTTTCCTGGATGGATTGGTCGGCACCGAGAGACTTGTCCGTCGATGGGAAGACTCTCTTGTTTACGGAGTCGGGCGAGGCCGGAGGCGAAAATTACGCGGCTTATCTTCGCCAGACCGACGGTTCTCCTGCGGTCCGACTGGGTGAAGGTATTTGTTTCGCTCTTTCTCCGGACAAGAAATGGGTAGTAGGTGGCTTGCCCAAGCCTCCGGTGCAATTTTATCTGCTTCCCACTGGGGCGGGAGAAGCCAAGCCGCTTACGCATGACAATATCAATCACATGTGGACCCGTTGGTTTCCCGATGGCAAGCGGTTGCTGTTCTCCGGCGATGAGCCCGGCAAAGGCGTGCGTCTGTATGTGCAGGATATTGACGGCAACCCGCCGAAGGCCATCACCGGCGAGGGGGTGAGTTCGAGCCTGTTTGCCATCTCTCCCGACGGCAGGCAGGTAGCCATGGTCGGACCGGATCGGAAACCCGCGCTGTTGCAGGTCGACGGCGGTGAAGTTCGGGCAATCCCCGGCCTTGATGTCGGAGACGCTCCCATCGCCTGGACTAGCGACGGCCGCTCACTATTCGTGTATCGACTCGGAGAAGTGCCAGCCAAAGTCGATGAGCTGGATTTGGCCACGGGACGCAGACAACCCTGGAAGCAACTCGTGCCACCCGATGTTTCCGGGGTCACTTTTATCAGCGCGATTCTGATCACTCCCGATGGAAATAACTACGTCTACGAATACGGCCGTACGCTTTCCGATCTGTATCTGGTCAATGACGTCAAGTAGCCAATGAACGATGGAGGACGGGCGTCTCGCCCGTCTCGCCGGGCGGGGACGCCTCTCGGGATTGTTCCCGAGTGACGAGCAATCCGGAAGTAATCCAAAACGCGCTTCAAAGGTCCAACTAGAGTCCAATAACAGTTCCTGGGAGTTCCTTACAACTCCAAAGCTGGGTGCCGCGTTCCGTTGAACATCAATCAGTTGGACGACGGTTATCTCATCCTTAATGATGAAGAAGTGTTTTGCGGATCCGATTGGATTCCACTACTGAAGTCGGAGACAATGATCGGAGATAATAAAATGAAGACCGAATATGAACAGCCCACTCAATTCGTCGTCGCTACGTCTTGCCCTGTTCTGCCTGTGCGCCCTGCTCGCGTTCTCTGCCGCCTGCAACCGGGGACCATCGCAGCCCGGCGCCGCCAACGGCCAACCCGCTGCCAAGCGCTATTACCTCAAGGGCAGGGTCATCTCCGTGGACAAGAACGCCGCCACAGCCAACATCGATAACGAACCCATCGCCGGCTTCATGGACGCGATGATCATGCCCTACACCATCAAGCCTCCTTCCACGCTGGATCAACTGCAGCCCGGCGACTCTATCACCGCCGATGTCGTCGTCGAGCCCGACAAGTACTGGCTGGAGAACGTCAAAGTCACCGGACACTCGAAAGCTCCCGCTGGCACGCCCACCGCGACCGTGCATATCCCGAATCCGGGCGACCTAGTGCCGGACTTCAAGCTCATCAACCAGAACGGCAAGCGTATCTCGCTGCATCAATATCGTGGCCAGACCCTGTTGCTCACGCTCATCTATACGCGGTGCCCGTTCCCCGACTTCTGCCCGCGCGTCAGCCATGAGTTCGCCGCGATCGACGCCCAGGTCCGCGCCGATCCGGCACGCTACGGCAGAACGCACCTGCTCAGCATTAGCTTCGACCCCGCCCACGACACGCCCAAGGTTCTGCGCGCATACGGCTTCTCCTGCGCCGGAAGCAAAGACTCCGCGCTCTTTTCGCATTGGGAGTTCTCTACGATTCCGCCAGCCGAGTTACCTAAATTTGCCGATTATTTTGCTCTGACATACAAGGAAGAAGGCGGTCTGATCACGCATTCGCTCAGCACCGCAGTCATCTCTCCCGACGGAAAGATCTTCAGGTGGTATCACGGCGCCGACTGGCGGGCCTCGGACCTGCTCCAGGACATTGCCGCAGCCGCGCATCCCTCCCCCTAGCGCACGGCTATCCGTCTTAGCGTACGATTTAGAACGTTCTCGGGAATGACTTCTTCAGCGACACACCCTTGAGATTGCTGTTGCAGGAGGGGTCCTGGTAGCACTTGCGGAATGCCGGTACCACCAGCGCCTGCTCCACTGTCGGATCATTAAAGTTCGCCAGCGTCTCGGTGGTGCGGTGTGCTTCGGAGCTGTCCCCGGTCTCTTGGTAAGCTTCAGCCAACAGTTGCAACGAAAATGGATTGTTGGTGTCTTCTTCCAGATGCGCGATGGCATCCGTGTACTTGTGGCCGGAGAACAATACCGCGCCCGCGGCTCCGTGGTAAGCGGAGTCGATAATCTTGTCGTTTGAATTCTCCGACATCCGCGCCAGGTGCGCCAGAGTGGAAGCCATCATTTCCTTGTTGCCTGCCTCAAGCGCGACTTCGACGCGGGCGCGCAGGATCTGGGCCAATTCCTGTTGGATTGCGGCCGCCATCGCATTCTTGCCTTGTTGCACGGCCGCCTGGGCTTTGGCCAGGAGCGCGATCGCCTGCTTGGGATGCTGCTGGTACATCGCCATTTGGCGCCAGGCGTCAGCTTCCAGCTGGCTCATGTGCTTGGCATGCGCGTGGTCGGCAATGGCCTGGAAGGCGCGGTCAGCTGCGGCATCATCGCCGCCGCGGACAAAGCTGATGGCCTCTCGGGTCTGCCATTGAATAAGGAGCAGTTCAGGCAGAGAAAATTTCTTGAAGCCAATTTCGTACTCCTGGCGCGCCCGCACCTGGTCTCCCATCAGTGAATAGGTGTCCGCGATTCCGAATTGTGATGAATAGAAGTCGGGATCGAGGGTCAGCGCGGCGCGGTAGTGCTCGATCGCTTGATCGAACTGTCCCGCCATACGCAGAATTTCAGCGTAGGAATCCTGCGGGTTCGGGTCCTTGGGCAACGCTGCGACGTACTTGTCCATCAACACAAATGATTTCTCGAACTGCCGGGTGTAGGCGTAGGTGTAGGCAACGTTGTTCATGAGGCCGGGAGAGTCGAGCCCCGAATTCTCAAAGACCGCAATGGCCCGGTCATACTGCGTTTGCTGCGTCAGCCACCAGTTCGCCAGAAAGACAACCCATTTGTCGTGGGGATAGCGGCTGAGCACATCGTTCATTTTGGTGATGGCCGGAATCAGCTTGTGATCGGCCGCCTCCTGCAGCCATTCGATGACCAATCGCTCGGCCGCACTGGCGTGACTGCGGGTAGCAAATGCTTTCTGCTGCTCGCGCACCTGCTCCGCAGGGTCCAAGCTGATCTGCGACAAAAGCTCGTGCCCCATGGCGAAATTGGGGTCGATCTTGAGCGCTTTGCGCAAAACCTCAATCGCCTGTTCCTGCTCCACCTGGTCGAGGTCGAGGTCCCAAGCCTTCTCCACCAGGCGCCGAACCTCTTCGGACTTGGTCGTCAAGGGTAGTACGTCCGCTCGCCGACTGGTTTGAGCAGCCACAGTTCCGGCGGAAAGCAACAAACTGACGGCGAACAGCATGCGGATCATTCTGGAAATTGTCGCTCCTCGAATCATGACTAGTTTCCCCTCAGTAAGTAGCCCTGCTCGACCGGTAACTTGCCGTCAATTTTCACCACCCGTACATCCTTGGTAAGCGAGTAGAGATCCACCACCCCAATTGCTCCTCGAGTGTTGGCGACAAAACGTTGGACGGCATCATCAGAATCCACTACCACAATGGTCCCCGCGTGCGTGTGAATGAAGGTGCGCGCCTCGTCAGCTGTCATATTGAAGACTCTCCTCAAGATGAGCTGCATGTCCGCGGACGACGGATCGCGCAGCACGATCATGATGGGCTTCCCGTCCGGCCAGATGCGAGTGTGCGCGTTGAAGATCTTCACCAGTTCGGCGCTCGTAAGATTGGTGGTGGAGTTTGCGGTATCCGCTACGATCGCAAGCTGCTTCGCGTGGGCGGTCCCCGCGGCCGCGGCCACCCACACCAACGCAAGCAGGAGGCGCCAGAGTTTCATGGGTTTTATTCTCGGCCGCTTGCGGTCACGGCAACAGGTAACCGAGGTAATCAAGCCATCTTTGACTTCTGGCGGGAGCGAATTCGCACTCCGCCCTTTTTTATCGGATTGGAGGTCAGCGTGCGGTGATGTCAAATTCCGGGCCGGATTTCCGAATTCCTTCCG
>CAWCRQ010000005.1:0-29841 GCA_963797885.1 uncultured Acidobacteriaceae bacterium
GCCCGGCTGGCAAGAATCGACCCAGAGTTGCTGGGGCCAGTGCAACACCGCAGTCGAAAAGCGCAAGCGGATCTGACGGTCATTCGGGCGCGGGCGGGACTGGTGCGAGCGCGGACATCGCTGATCAATACGGCGCGCGGATTGACGAAGTCGCATGGCGAACGACTGCGCGGCTGCAGCCCACGGAAGGTGAACCGAAAACTGGCCGAGGGGTTGAGCCCGGAGTAACAGAGTGCTCTGCAGCCCTTGCTGGATGAAATCGAATCGCTCAGCGAACGCATCCCCGGTGGATTACTGAACAATGTCAGAAGCTGCCGAAGTTCGCATACTTTCCATTCGGTGGTGGTCCCAGGCAGTGCATCGGAGCGTCATTCGCGATGATGGAAGCCGTACTCTTACTCGCCATGATCGCAAGGAGATTTCAGTTGCATCCGGTGGCGGGACATCCGGTCGTACCTCTGCCGAGCTTCACTCTGCGACCAAGGGAAGGCATTCGCGTGGCTCTGGAGGAAAGACCCCAACGACCTGTGGGCAAACTTGGCTAGGCTGCCACAACTGTCACAACACCGCGATTTCACTCATTGTGAGTTCGCCGAGTGGGTAGCGTTCGAAAATCAGGTGATTTCCGAACGCCAGATTCACACGAACCGATCGGGTTTATGCTCACGACAGGGTCAACGAGTGTAATTGATTCCATAACAATGTCGGCTTCACGGCCGAGTAAGCTTTGGTGGTGCGAACCAACCAAAAGGCTCGGGAGAAAGGAGCCGAACATGATGATTATAGGATGCGATTACCACCCGGGCTTCCAACAAATTGCTTTTGTGGATACCGACACCGGGGAACTGCAAGAGCGGCGACTGCAGCACCGCGAGGAAGCGGAGAAGTTCTACCGTGATCTCGCGGCCCAGGGAATAAAGGTGCGGGTGGGGATGGAAGCTAGTGGACAGGCGCGCTGGTTTGCGCGTCCGCGGCCAAAGAAGGAAACTTCTTGGACCCTAAGGTGCATCTGAGGTCAGGACACTTTTCGCGGACCGGGGGGCACCCCTGTGACCTGTGCTGCCTGTGGACGTTCGTTATATAAAGATGGACTATGCGGTTCCACACCAAAGGCGCCCTGTTTTTCCTTCTGCTCTACCCGGTCGTTGTCCGCCCCGGGCTGGCGCAAAAGCTAGAGCAAGAGCAGGCGCAAGAAAAGCGGGTAAGGACGGATGGGTCTGACCGAGTCACACGCAAAGATCCGGGCCCGCACCAGAAGCTGGCCGTGTCCCGGCTGCTGACTCCGAATGAAGGTTTGGTGATTTTGGGCGCCGCACTGGATTCGCGCCATCACCATGAAGATTTCTCCGCCGATTGCTCCCATTTCGTCCACGGACTCTATGAGCGCGCCGGTTTCCCTTACGAATACGCGAGCTCTTTGGACCTCTACGCGGGGATCGACGAATTTCGACAGGTCGCAAGTCCGCAGCCGGGCGACTTGGCCGTCTGGCACGGACATGCTGGGATTGTGGTCAATCCCGTTCAGCATTCCTTTTTCAGCCTGCTGCGTTCCGGCCCCGGTGTCGATTCGTACGATACGCCGTATTGGAAACAGCGGGGACGGCCTCGTTTCTTTCGTTACGTCAAGCCGGCTCCGCGACGCGCTCTCTCCACCTCGATACGGACTGCGAGCTGGAAGCCCACGCCCTTGGGCAAAACGGAACCGCACGAAACGCCAGCTGAGTCCCCAGTGCCTGATATATCGGAGGAGTCCTCGACTGACACCGGATTCTCCGCGAAGCCAGCAGAGCATCAGCCAGTGAACACGGAGATATCTCATGTTACGGTCGTGAATTACGTCCGGCCCAAACCCTATCAGGTGAGCACGGCCTTCTTGCAAGCATGTAACGATTCGGAGGAGATGCTTCGCGGGCGTGACCTCTTCAAGTCGGCTCAGCCCTTGCTTGTGTTCGACCATTTCGAAGTAGAGAAGGTGCATATCACAGGAAACCAGGGATGGGTCGAGGTTAAGATCGATGAACTGGTTTCACTCACGGCAGGTAAGGCGGGATTGCACAGGCGGTCGGAACAGCAACGATGGTCTCTGAGGCGCCGCGACGACAACAAGAGTTGGAAGCTGACTCCTTCGCGCAACGCAATCTACCTTCCTCAGCATACCGCCGAGCGCATCCTGGCACACGAACTTGCACAGCTCACCGAGGACACTCCCGACAACACCAGTCGAACTCAGGAGAAGGCCGAGCTGGCGCGACTTCTTGATGTGCTTTTCGAAGAATAGCGAACCTTCCGAACTCAGGAAGTGCGCCACCATCGTGGTCCCTGTGTCACAGGGATACGTGATCGAACAAAAATCCTGGCCGCTATTGAAACGCCGCGAGTTGTGGAACTGTGGAAACAACATCCCCCAGGTAATAGGGGCCGCGGCGGCGGTCGTCCAATCCCAGGTCAGCCTCGCGGCCAATCCGTTGACCGGACTGATTTCGGGCAGCGTCTACGGCAATGACCAGATCGCCTGCGGTGGCACCCAGTCAACGGAATGGCATGCCGACGATCAGCATCATCGACGGATTCTGAAGAAGGGCGGTCAGCGTCTCCACGGTAGCTTGCCTGCGAGTCATCATCGAGAGCGCGATGACAATGCAGTACAGCCCAATCAGCCTGCTGAGAAAAAGTGTACGCGGCGACATGGTGCCCTCCAAACAAATCAGGGATGTGGCTGCCAAGCCCTTGCGAGCAACGCGACATGTTGTCCCGTTGCTCCGGGAGTGGGGAGATGCCGTGGGAGAGGTCGCCGCGCCAACTCGAACCGTAGCCGTGATGCTACGGAATCCCCGCTAATCTCCCGCTCTCAACATCCCGCCGCACCTCATCTGCGACCTCCGCCGCCTTCTCCACAGGTTCGACCCTTACGGAATGCTGCTTCAGCCGCCCAATGGCGAATCGCGCCTTCTCTTCCGCCAGCGCACTCCTCTTCTCAACCACAGCCGTCAAGGCAGCCTCAAGGCCTTCCTGTCGCATCCCTGTCGCAACAAGTGAGTAACGATACAACAGCGCCAGCGCCTGATCCACATTCGAGGCTACCGAGACCGCATGGAACATCTTCACCACCCCGCCCTTAGTCCGGTATCCGAAATCAACTCGAAATGGGTCTCCCGGCCCCGTGTACTTCTCGACATCCAAATCTCTTTGGACTAGCTCCAGCACGCCCGCACTGTTGAGGACTTCTTTGATTGTGAGCAAAATTCCCCGAGGAGTCGCTGCAAGAATTTCATGTCTGCCCTTCGCTTCGGAACGGGTCAGAACTCGGTGGCGTGATCTGTTCTGAAAGTCGCGGGTGAATCGATTTGACTACCACGTGGGCACACTTTCAAATTACGGGAGTGCGTGCCGGGTACAAGTTATCGCGTACCTGACGGGCTATTGCAACTTCGCGTATTCCGCTTTGGCTTGCTTCAGGATGGGGTGTCGGGGTCGGCGTCTTTCCAGATGCGCTCACGATTCCCCTGCTGCGCTGTCCCGCTCCTTCCATCGTTGAACGTTCACACCCATCACGAGCAGCCACAGGAACACCGATACGTCTCCGAGAAGGCCGGAGGCCAGATTATAGGGGGACAGATGGTTTACGAGCGGGTTCGACAGATAGGTCAGCCAACCCAACCCGGCAAACGCCATCAGCACGCCCAGAATTCGAGGCAGAAAGGTCGACCTGAAGATGAGGTAGCCGATTAGGATGCAATAGAATCCGTGAAATACGAGGGCAATGTTTAGGCCCTGAGGCTGCAATCGAAGAGCCTCAAAGGTGAGTCCCACGAAGGCGAAGAACACCGCGAGCAAAGAGAGGCTCCGGTTCACAGGCTTAAAGATGTCATAGGAGACTAGCGTCATGGCGGCCATGCCCAAGATCGCGATGTAGCCCCCTGCGTAATTCAACCTGCCGTGAACAAATGTCTCGGTGAGTCCTGCCGTCAGGAGACTGAAAAAATAAAGCAGACCTGCAATCCGCGCCTTGAAACGCGGTGACGCTTCTGCAATCCGTTTCATCATTGCTGCGCTCATATTCTTTCCTCCCTATGCGTAGCCGCACCGTTGCGGAGATAGGCGTTAGCTTTCTATGCAGCGCTTGCCTCCTCCTTCCAAAGTTGAACGTTCACGCCGATCACAAGGAGCCATAGCATCAGTGCTGCTTCGGCGATGATGCCCAGAACCTCAATGTAGGCGAGCAGATGGTTTGCGAGCGACGGTGACAGAAACGTCAGCCAACCCAAACCGGAAAGCGCCATCAGCACGCCAAGAATTCGAGGCAGGAAGGTCAACTTGAAAATGAGGGAGCCGATTAGGAGGTTAAACAGTCCGAAAAATACCAAGTAGGTGTAGGTGGCTTGATCATTCAACTTGATAAACATCAGCGCCACGGCCTGCAACTGGTCCACCTTAAATACGCTGAGGTACGGACTGCCTTCGAGGACGGCTAACGGGGCCACTTGAAAGAGGCTGCCGAAAGCCTGAATAGCGCATCCCGGCATCTTCGGTTGCATGTTCGGTTAACCGGTAGGTCTCCTCGGTTTCATCGGCAATTTTGATGGTCATCGTCCGGGCGGCGCGGTCAAACTTGGTAATAATGGTGCCCTCGCTCGTCTTCAGCCCATCCTTGCCGATCTGATCGATCTCCTCAGCGGTTTCGTCTGTGCCCTGTTTTGTATAGTGCACCACAACCTGGGAGCCTTCCTGAAGATCGCGCCCTGCCTCCTTAGCTCCCTTGTAGGCCTCTTTTCCGCCATGCACCACGGTTCGCCCCACGAGATGCATCGTGTGTTCTGTTCCGTCAGAGGCCTTTACCATCACGGTTTTCGCTGTACGATCAATTTTTGTGACAACGCCCTCGACAGAGGCCGTCTTTTCTGTTGCCCCGAGGATACCTGCAAAACTGAAAAGTGAAATGCCGACAATAGCAACTGTTAAGACGCGACGGGATGTTCCTGAATTCATGATTGGCTCTCTTTTAGTTTGTGGCTTAAACCGGAATTTCCGATTTAGATCCATATGGGATTGTCAGCACGATTCGGCGAAAATACACATCTATGGGCAAGGCTTTCGAGAAAGCCTTGCCCACGCTACTCCGCAGGAACACTAAGCGGCTGCCGCTACCTCTTCCCCTGAGTGCTGCGAGAATTGGACGGGATGCGTAGTTTCGATGATGTCCTTCGCCTTCGCCACCTCTGCAGCCGTCCATGGACGATCAGCAGAAACTGGTCTGTCTTGAGTGCGGTTTCGTACTTCACAATGCTGTCCTTAGGGATTCCTATGCTGTAGAGGCCAACTCCCAGAACACCCAACGCTCCTACCTCCACCGCACCTTCCAGCCCTGCCACGATCCATGCCACTACCGGTCCCGCCGCTAAGATTGGTCCGAGCCCGGAATGATGAGAAGAGCAGAGCCGAACAAGAGTCCCCAGAAACCTCCCCAGAACGCACCGACTTTGCCCCAATACTTCATGCGGTCGCCGGTATTGTAGTAGCCCACCACCTGCTCATCTATGTGGTAGCCTTTCCCAACGATCGACAACTTGTGCAGGTCAACCCCGCCGCGTTGAAGCTCCTTCACTGCTTGATCCGCTTCTGTATGAGTGTGATACACCGCGACAACTGAATTCTCTTTGGACATTTCCTCGTCTCCTCGGCCACTTTCCGTTATTTCTCCGACCATCAAGCTAACTCTCAACCGGAACTGTGACACCGCACTACCAGGAAAACTGTTTCTTATTGCACACTGTCGGAAAGAAAATGCACGTGCCCTGACATTCCACGCGAGATCAACCCGATCAACCTGTCCGCGAAGCCTCTTTTGCAGCACATTTGAGCAACCTGACGAAGATGACTCGGTCCGCATGAGTTCTTCACATCAAGAAACGTGTAGCTTCGCATCATTCGGGCCGCGATCAAGACTTCCCTCAGTGCTTGCTATTGTCCGTTGGAGCCGTTCCGGTGGACCCGGCCGCCTTCATGGAAGCGGTGACGCACCATGCTTTGGCCAAGCAGAAAAAGGATGACTGCCAAGACGACCACAAACAGGAACTGTCCAATTCCGAACGAGGGTGGCTTTCGTCCTGCAGGGTCCGTCGTATTCAAATAGGTTGTCATTAGAGCTGCGTCTCCGCCAGGTTAGGTGGCTGCCATGGGACCGTCATTCATAGGCTTATTTCACACGCAGAAGGAGTCCGCTGCCGCTCCGTACGTCAAAATTGCGTTTCTCCGAAGCAAGTGTAATCTGTCCAACCGGGTGGCTCCGGCCCGCGTGCGCAATCGTCAAATCAGCGAAGCCATAGGTTCCGCATGCATCGGCAGAGAACAGCCATAGCGCTTGTGGGAGGTCATTGCCGCCGAGGTCACCGCGGCACTTTGTGCCGCGTTTGGACGCAACCCGAACCAACACGCCATTCGTGGTTGGCGCTCCCACCACTCGCAATCCGTTGGCCACCGGTCCACCACCCCGGTAGACAACATCTCCGCCAATTTGCGTTGTAGTCCAGGCATTCTCCGAAGTTCCCCGGTCTGGACCGGTCTTCGGAACCTGCGCGTCCTCTACTTCCATCATGGATGCCAACGCTCTCAGGTTCGTGGTTATGGGAATCCTTCGCTTTGAAACTTCGAGTGTGTCGAACTCCAAAGAGAGTTTCGCTCCGCTGCCGTCTCTTGCGTCAACAACTTCAATTATGTGGCCGACTACCCTGGCGCCGGCATGAATCTTCGCACCTGATGGGAGCGGGACATCCTGCATGAGGCGTGCAGTGAAAACCTGTCCGGGCTTGCTCTTCCTTGAGTTCAGCGAAGAATTCAGTTGCAGCGGCAATATGGTTCCAGCCGGGATCGCATTCTGTCCGAAAGACCCCGCAGTCAGCGCCAACAGACCCACCAGCAATGTGGTTCTCATCTGGCGGGAAGTAAGCGTCCATTGGTGCGGCTGAGCCTCTGATTTCTTCAGGGTTTTCACGACTCCTCCTATTCCTGAACTTATGCGTCCAGATCCTCGAAAACCTCTTGTGGTCGTTCCCAGTTCCTTAGATACGAATCAAAAAAGCGAAGCAGAAACGGTGTCTGGCTCCCTACGACTGTAAATAACAGCACTGGAACGTCCGGCTTGATCCGCTTCATCTCCGCCCGCACCGCAATGCCAGTGGCGTCTGGCAGATCGTATTCCAGGAGAACGCCGTCTACCGGCAGAGTTGTCAGCAGGTGCAAGGCCTAGCCGCTAGTGGTCGCCGGCATGACCTCGTAGCCTGCTGATTCCAGCATGTATTTCAGTGCGCCCATGTACTCAGGATGGTCTCAACCCACAGAACTCTGATGTCGCTATTTTTATCCGCTCCTCCGTTTTCTTGTTTGAAAATACCCGAGCTTATCCCGCTGCTCTTCTCGTAGCGGCATTTCGCGGGGCAGTATTTCTCGAAGAGCCCAGTCAATACGCTCAACTCCTTCGGAGATCGCATGAATAAGTTGATGATTTTCGGTTATGTCCACTGAAAGCGAGATAGGGGTTAAAGCGTTTCGGATATGATGATTCATCTCGGCAATCACCTGCATCCTGGCGACCGTGAGCCGATGTCGCTGTCGGGTAACGCTGGCCAGCTTCGCGACCAGGCAACTCACGACCAAAGCCGACAAGCCTTCCGCCAGCAATCTTTCCTGATGGCGTCCAAGATCTGGCACCAGCCAATAGTGCATGAGCTCGGTGGCGAGAAAGGACACGAGACCGACTCCGAGCGCGACTCCCAGGACAAAGCGCCTCGAGTTCGGTTCCATCCGCGAACTTCCACGATCAGACAATGGCCAGGGGCGGTTCGTGGACCGGGGCGTGAGTGTCTGTGTGTTAGATCGAGTCATTGACATCGGAGCTCCCCGGGAGACTTGTTAGCTCTATCAGCCTCCCTAAAATCACGACGGACCTTCTCTTCACATTTCAAGACCTTGTTGAGTTCCTGAACGATCTGCAGTAACTCATCGGGATCTTTTGCTTGCAGGGCGGCGTTACACAACGCTCTCCAGTTTTTGCTGTCTCCTTCAGCCATGATGTATTTCCTCCGAGATTCGGACTTCTGTAGGGAAATCGCCGTTCGCGGTCGCGTGAGACTGCAATGACATTGGCTGCAGCAGGCGGAACCGCAAACCAGATGTGCCGCTAAGCAGAACCAGGAGGGTTAGCTGATCGGAGGGGGGCGGTTGTAATGCTAGCCATCTCTCACGATTTGGACAACAGGCGCAGGAGGTGGGACCAGGTAAGGTAACTCAACCGGCGGAGGAGTAATCAGCGCAGCAGCACTAGGAGAAGTTCCCCACTGGAAACCCTCGTGATCAAAACATTGTCTATGATCGTGTTCGGTGAGAGAGTGGGCGGCTGAGCTAAGGTAAATGTGCGGGAGACTTGGCGGCGCGCTACGCGCCAACAACAGGCTGAGAGCCGCCACACACATGATCGCGACGCGGTACGAAACCAATCCGCAGATGCTTTTCCGGAGAGGCCGGACAAGCGACATGTGCACACCCCACTATGATTAGATGATTCTACCGCCGTTCTTGTTGTAACGAATTTTCTTGACCGGCTGCCGCAGCCCCACAAGTCTTAAAACCGTTTGGCGTTAGCGACCGCCGTGGCCGCCACCGCCTCCTCCACCGCCGTGAAAACCGCCGCCCCCACCGCCGTGAAAGCCGCCGCCTCCGTGGAAGCCGCCGCCGCCTCTAGATCCTCCGAAGCCTCGAGCGCCGGCCATTCTAGGCCCGGAGTGAAATCCACCCCCCGCCGAACCCGGACCACGGTAGATGCCATGCGAGTAGCTGTTACTTGCGATGTAGGGTGAACGCGATTCCCACTCACGGTAATTGCTGAAGTGATGGAAGTAGCGCCCACCGCCGTAGCCGTAACCGTACCCCAAACCATACCCGAAGAACGGAGCGTCATAGACCCACCAGGGCGAATAGAAGCCCCAACCGAAGGGGCTATACCATATCCCGTCTCCTGGAAGAAAAGTGTAAGCGTCGAACCACGGATCCCAGTACCAATCGGCCCAGCCCCAAGGACCCCAGCCGCCCCCGGTATACATGCTGGCCGCGTCCACGTTGGCCTCCGCCAAATAGGCGGAGCGCAGGCTGCTCCAACGATACAAGTCGCCTTCTTCATACGAAGTCTTGTCGAACCGGCGGGACTTCAGCGAGCTGCCCGCAGCCAAGTTCAATTCGCGTCCGCTCTTGATGGTGACACTTTTGCCGCCATCCTCCACGGAGGCCTTACCGTCAAATACACGTAATCGATTTTGCTTCAAGTCGAAGTCGTACAAGCCCGTCTTCAACAGCCTGGCTGTGGCGCCGTCTTCGTTGATGCGAATATCATTTTCCGGATGAATCTCCGCAACTTCGACCATGGTGTGCCCTTTATCGACAGCGACTTCTGTGTCTGTGAGACTTGGCGAAATCATTCTTATGGAACTGTTGTTTCCGACGCGCAAGAAAACGCCTGGCGTCAGCAAAATCTCGGCTTTGCCTTTTTCTGTGGTTAGCGACTGCCCCATCTGCAACTCGGCAGTTCCGATCGATTTCGAGTCGAGGGTCTTCGTGCCCATTGACACCTGGCCTTCAACATAATTGAGAGACCCTGGCACCGCTGCATTCGCGCCCGCATTGCTTGCAAATGCAGGCAGGGAAAGAATCGCGACCAGGAACACATTGGCGATAGTTCTAAGCTTGATTATCGCCATTTTCGTATCCTCCAATTCCCTTACTACATTGGATGGTCTGGCACTGCGGTTCGATGCCTGGCATCGAGTCTCGTTTAGCGACAGGCATTTCAACTTAGTCACAACTTTACGAATCTAAAATAGAAGTTCGCTTTTATTACATTCCGGAGTAATCATGATTCTGGGTCGTAACCCGATAGATTTCTGTGTCCAAAGGAGTGTGTCGTTATGCTCTTTCTAACGTGCGGTTCAAAAGGTCGATTTCGCGTTGCGCTTTTCACTCTTGCTGCGTGCTTTTGCTCCCTGTGGTTTGCGACGCCAAGCGTTGGCCAGCAGGTGGCGCCGCCGACCCCGGCCGTCGCCGGCGGTGAAAACCTGAAATCTGATATTGACAACGCAAAGGCAATAGGTACCCGGCCGGCAGAACCGCCAGCGGTGTTGCAGCAGCTCAATTCCGCGATCGAGCAGCTTACGGCCAGGATTTCTCCCGCCGTGGTTCAAATTGTGGTCACCGGCTATGGAGCTCTGGAAGAGAACAATTACGGTCAAACGGCGCTCATAACCCGCGAGCAGGCGATTGGGTCCGGAGTGGTCCTGGACTCGGACGGCTACATCATGACCAATGCCCACGTGGTCGAGGGGGCGCAACGCATACACGTCGCTCTCCCCATGCCTTCGGTGGACTATCCCGAGCGGATGGCGCCAGCGGGCAAGCAGCGAATTGTTGAGGCTCGGCTTATCGGCCTCCACCGGGAGACTGACTTGGCCTTGCTCAAGGTTGAGCAGACTGGCTTGCCCACACTTTCGCTGGGCAGCCACAGGCCGGTCCACCAAGGGCAATTGGTATTTGCCCTGGGCAGTCCCGAGGGACTGGAGAACTCTGTGACCATGGGCGTAGTGAGTTCCGTTGCTCGGCAGGCAGATCCGAGTCGTCCCATGGTTTACATTCAGACAGATGCTCCGATCAACCCAGGCAATAGCGGCGGCCCGTTGGTTGATACCGAGGGCTATGTAGTCGGGATTAATACTTTTATTCTCACCGCAGCGGGTGGGAGCGAAGGGCTAGGGTTTGCCATCCCAGCACGAATCGTGCGTTTCGTATACGAGAGCCTGCGCAAGTATGGGCACGTGCATCGCATCGAGGTCAAGGCAGGCGCTCAAACGATCACGGAGAGCCTAGCCAAAGGATTGGGACTGGCGCAGAACTGGGGCGTAGTGATCGACGACGTGACGCCGGGAGGTCCCGCGGACGCAGCTGGCCTGAAGATTGGCGACATTGTAGTAAGAGCGGATGGGCGCCTCGTCGGTACGTTGCCGGCCTTCACCGGCGCTCTCTATCTCCATCCTTTGGATGAAGTGCTTAAGCTCGACGTCCTCCGCGGGAGCGAACGGAAAACACTTTTCATCGCTGCGCTGGAGATGAAAGACCCAATCGACGCGCTGCCTGATCTCGCCAATTCACGCGACAACTTGGTTTCTCGGCTGGGGATACTGGCGCTTACCGTGAACGATCAGTTGCGTTCCATGTTCGACACGCTGCGCAATCCCGCCGGCGTCGTCGTCGTGGCGCGAGTCGCGGATTTCATGAGTTCTGCGACTGGTCTGCAGACTGGAGATGTTATCCACAGCGTGAACCAGACACCGATCGATTCTTTGCGCTCTCTCCGTACGGCTCTGAATCAGATCAAGCCGCACGATCCGGTCGTCCTGCAGGTGGAGCGCGGAGGAGGATTGAAGTGGCTGGCGTTTGAAATGGAGTAGTTTGTTCAGAGGGAGGTGGCCGCAGGAAAACGGAGTATGTAGAGCAAAGCGCGCGCTCCTCCACGGCGTCCATCGACGCGGCTGGGGTGATGCAGTCGTGAGCACCATGCCTCCTCCCCAGCCGAGGACGTCGGCCGTATCCTCTGCGAACTGTCTTAACCCGGCTGGGGAGTGCGTCCCAATTGTGTCACCGCTGGTCGCCGCCGTCTGAAGTCCGCAACCACCCCGCAATGCGAACTCATGCGAGCCGCTAATCGCAGTTCGGAATGGCCGACGATATGGCATCCGACGAACCGCACAAATGCCTCCGCAACACTTGCTGGTGCGACAGGATCCAGATGCCCTCGCCGTTCGCCACATAGATCAAACCGCGCGCATCATCCGGCAAAACACTCGTGACTCCGCTGAAGGTCTGAACCGTCCGCGGATGCGCCGGATCGCTTACGTCGAGCACGCGAACCGACTCCTGGACACTACCGCCGCCGCGAGCGCCTTCTGCGCCTCCAGTTGTGCGAGAAGCATCCACGGCTGCAGAGTTGTTAGGCTTTTCAGCGATTGCAAGCCCGGAACTCACCAGGGTTAAGTTTTCCCCCAGCACGTGACTGACTATTTTTGGTTTTGTCGGCTTGGTTACATCGACAAGCGTGAGAGTTTCCTGGGCAGGCTGCTGCAAGTACAAATACTGCTTCCTGCCAGCTTGTTGGAGGAACATTTGTCGCGGCGATGCGCCGGACAGCGCCAAGTGGGCGATCACCTTCGCGTCTGTATGAGACGGATAGAAATCACCAGGCGATGCGTAAGAGCAAATCGTCAGAAAAAGTGTGCCCAGTGCCAAGATCGCGACTGCAACGCGCGTTGTTCGATTGATAGTTGTCATTGTCATACTCCTTTTCGTGATTCGGTTGAGAAGAAGCGATGCTCATCCCGTTCTTCTCAAATTGACTTGCTGATTGGCGAGCTTTTTCCATCTGCCGTTCTCCGCGAATGTTCTGCGGTTACACCTCCAAATCTCCTAAGCCATATTCAACCCGCTCCGTATTTCGCAAATAGGCGTCAAAGAAGCGCAACATGAATTTTGTCTGCCTGCCGACTCCGGCAAACAACAGGACGGGGATGTCGGGATGTATCTCCTTCAGTTTCGTGCGTAATGTAGTCCCGGTTGCACCTGGCAAGTTGTCTTCCAGGAGCACTCCATCGACCGCTTGCTTGGTAAACAGATCGATCGCCTGCCCTCCGTTGCTGGCAGGCATCACTTCGTAACCAATCCCTTCGAGCGCAGCCGTCAGAATTGCCATGTCCTCGGGCTGGTCTTCGACGCACAGAATCTTCATTCCGCTCATTTCGTTCTCCCATTAAGAAACTCACATTAGATTCGTCGCTCTCTCTTGCATGATCCTTGGGACTTGCAGACGACGAAAATCGAGTCCGGAACTCCTGACCTTCTGGAAGCGGTTTGGTTTCGTGCAAGGCACTTCCGGAAAGCGCTATTGGGCGACGGGTTAGCTAATCGGAGGCGGACGATTGTAGTGAAAGCCCTTGGCTTGAGGCGTTGAGAATAGCAGTGGCGTCGGTATTAAGTGTGCCGATTCGGCAGTAGGCGGAAGTAATTCAAATGTGCCGGTAGGAGCATTCCACTTCGAGCCGCTATCGTCAAACCGAGGTCTTTGATCGTGGCGAGAGTCGGCGCTGATGCTGGAGTCAGCACATGGCGCCTTGGTGAAATCGGGAGCGACATTTCGCGTCGCTAGGAGGGCAAAGAGCGCGACGGAAGCAAGCACAGCTCGAATCCAGATCCTGCGGTGACTCCCACTCCAGCTATGCCGCTGCAGCGACATCTGCCCCACCTTACGTATAGAGATGATCGTACGACGATTTTGGTTACCTGATTTTTTGGTTTCCTCCGTCCATCTTCAGTCACCACGTTGTCGTTGTTTCTCCTGACGGTTAGGGTGCCCCGGCGGCGACGTAAACTCGTTCCGCCGAAACCAGCTCTGCATTTGGTACTTCAGTCCTTAGCTTTACTCGCTGCAGCCCGCTCTTTTTCTGCGGCTTGGCGGTAAACGTCAAGAAGTACTGGCTGGTCAACCGATGCTCCATATTGTCCAGGAAGGGCGTGAAGGACACCGGCGGCCCAGTGAAACCGCAGCAAGGGAAGGCGGGGAGGAACGACGCTTGCATGAATACTCCGATGATCCCCAGCGCCGCACGATTCGGAGAACACAGCGGGGATTGCGCGACAAGGAAGGGCTACGGGAAAGACTTGGAAATCCAGGCATCCTTAACGGCTTCTGGCGCTCCACCGAATGGCTCTGGTGCCGCGACCAGAAGTACCGGCCAGTTGAACCCGGCACAAGGTAAGGTGTCGAAACAATGAGGGAAAATCCAACTAGCAAACTCAACCGCGCGGCGATCGCGTAATAGCGAACTCATTCGAGAATTGCCTTCATAAATGCGTCCGCCGGGTCCGCGTAAAACACGATATTCACCTTGGTGGCCATTTCGTTCGGTAGGTCGAGAAGTTGCCGTCGCGCTGAGATTGGCATGAGAAGTTGAGGCGCGTGCCTTTCTCGACCGCCAGCTCGGCGACGGCCACCGGGTTGGGGATCATCTCTACTGAGCCACCCTCGTAAACATTTCCGTGGTGCGGGTGGACTCTGGGGATGTCGGGAATCGGCGTCGTTCCTGATCCTGTCGCGCCGTCTTTAGTTTATAACCACGCTGGATCGCCATCTGAAGAACTAGTGATTTTGACGAGGGGATACCAAGGAACTACGCTCCAGCTAGCACTTTCGCAATTCCTCGTAAGAAGAAAGGCTCCTCCCCCCATGTCACTAGGAACATTGTTCGCATCGATAAGAGAGCGCCGTCGCCGCTCAGCCCAGCAATCTCTTGAAGAAGGGGCTCAGATTATGAGACGGCTGCAAGAGTTGCTTGCTGTTCCTGCGCCGACGCAAGAGGTCGCAGCGCCCCTCACCAACGCCCGTATTGAAAACGATGCGGTATGCCTGCAAGCCCGACAAAACTGAAACTCCACGAGTGGCAGCGGGGAAGCATGACAATGCAGGGGTGCTGCTGATCGCGAGCAACGTCTTGTAGAAGCTCATCTCCGATCTTACGGTCCTTCAAAGCTGAAGGCGTGATCGGTCTTTGCCCTGTGAAGCGCAGCATTTACCAGCCGCACTAAGTTTTCACCGTGCCTGATAATGTCGAGTTTCGATTTCTCGATATACGCCATCGCGCCCGCTTCTTTCAGCTTGTCAGCGTTACTCTGGGGGAGACTGCTCACCACGATCACCGGAATGCGGGTTGTCGCCGGGTCTTGCCGGAGAGCTTGCAGCACGTGTTCGCCGCCCAACTTGGGCAACAGCATGTCCAGAATGATGAGGTCGGGATGACTCTCCCAAACCTGCCGTAGAGCCTCTTCTCCGTCGCCCGCCTCCACGACACTAAACCCGGCTTCGGACAGGATGTGCCTGCTTGTCATCCTCAGAAACCGACTGTCGTCAACCAAAAGAACTTTTGCCGTCATGGGTTAAGCCCCCTTTAACCGCTACCCTTTTCCGCCCAGTGTGAGGTCGCCGAGCCGATTCCGATGATGTGGGTGTAGAAGAGAAGCAACCCAGAGCAGGTTCTCTCTGGGTCGGGTCGATTCCTTCGCACTAAGTTCAATGCCATCGTTCCATGACCTGAGAGTTGGCCCTCCCAATCGGCTTTTTGCCGTGCGCGATAAGCACGTGTTTCAACATTGCACCCGCAGCCTGCGTGCGACGGCTACCGAGCCCGTCATCGAACTCGTTGACGTGCTCGGTATGTGGGCAATGAAGACAGACAAGGATCACGCCGCTCTCGTCTCTTTTGATCGCGTACATCACATTGAACATATCGGCTGTTTTTTCCGTCCGGTGTGATCGTGACTACTTTTCTTGTTACCTTCGTTTGAGAGAGAGGGTCGTGCGTACCGTGGTGAGCGGCACTACCCAAAGACGATTGCCAACGAATGGGCGTTTCCGCGTCTGAATCCCACGTGATTTGAACTCGGATAGGGCGCCAGCGCATCTTCGCACATGAAAGAGACCGATGCTCCAGTGCCCAGCGTCTCCTTCGGTTGGCGCTCCGGCAAGAACTCCTGAAGCATGATGGCGGCATCCCCAAGCTCAAGCCAGCACCAACGAATCCTACCGTCTGGCTTGTCCCCCTCACAATTCGGAATCCACCAGTGCTTCATTTTGAAGCCAAGCCCGTCAACATAGAACCGCAGCGAGGCTTCCATGTTGGTCACGCCGAAAAAGGGCACCGCCTGCTTGACGTTAACGCTCGTAGTGGATGCGACGGTCACGGTTCCTCTCCCCAACGTCAATGCCTATCGTAGCAATATAAGGTCTGTCGCTCTCGGATTGCTCGGAAGCCAACCAGAATCAGACGGGCTTGCGGCGGTGTCGCGATGGCGAACGCCGTGCCGTGTTGGCGGTCACAAACTTGACCTATAAGAAAAACAAAAATCATTTCTTGGACCAAGCGTGAGTGGGATTGCTCACCGCTGAGGGGGACACCCTTTGCCTGGTTGGCAATTTGGCCGGGTATGCACGTCTCCTTGGCGCTGAGAGTCGCCAGCCTGGCACACATCTTGATGTGAGGTGATCGCCAAGAGCCACAAGTAAAGCCAGACTTCGCAGTGGAAATCGCATTTAGAGACTCGCACGATCTCATCAGCCGCATCACCGCTTAGCTATTGCAGCTTCGCGTACTCGGCTTTCGCTTCCTTCAGGATGGGAATGTCGGGGTCGAGGTACGCGACGAAAATCCAGACTTTGGTAGCAGTCTTCAGCAGATTGCGGATTACGTCAGTATGCCTCGGACGATTCTGATTGGTTACAATTTTCACGACGGGGCACTCTCGCTCGCGCCATCAATCCTAATGCATCAGCCATGCGCAGAGGCGTACGAAAAATATCAGTTTGTTAACCGCTCCGGATCGCACCTGAAGTTCTGGATTTTCAGTGCCGGAATGAGGCTCGCGGCGGTGGGGTTTTTTAATCGCCCTGCATTAGCCGTGTACGGACCGTGCCGGGGGACGCACCCACAGCCTTTGCAATCTCGCGAAAGCTCGCCCCCTGTTCTCGCAACCTAGCCATCTGGTCGCCGCTCACTACGCGGCGCGGCCTTCCCAGCGTCTTCCCCTTGAGCTTCGCATTCCGCAGCCCCGCTCGAACACGTTCCTGAATGAGTGAGCGTTCAAACTCTGCCATCGCACCAATGATCTGAGACATGAGCCGTCCGGACGGGGTCGATAGGTCCAGATTGTCACGGAGGCTGACAAAGGCCACGCCGTAAGAGTCAAGATCAGCGAGCGCGTTAACGAGGTGCTTGAGCGAGCGCCCGAATCGGTTGACCTTCCAGCACAGCACTACATCAAAGTGCCGCCTATGGGCGTCCGACATTAGTTGGTTCAACTCTGGGCGGGACTCCTTCGAGCCGGACACACCCAAGTCCACGTATTCGCGAAAGATTTCCCAGCCGCGCCGGGACGCGTATTCGCGCAGCTCGGCCAGCTGCATTTCTGGACTCTGTCCGTTGACTGTGCTCACTCGGGCGTAGATTGCAGCTCGCATACTCGAATTCGTACTACGGAACAGCGCAGAAATTTCGGTAAAGAAGGTGACTCATGCCTTTGCAGATAGATACTTGCACAAATCCTAGCTATTTTTCGCGCCGATTTCGTATATAGAAAGTGATGGGCACGGTTGAAGGTGCCGCTCTTAGCTATCGGCCCGAGAAGCGTTTCGACAGAGGTGAAATTCTGGCCTTGGGGTGTGGCTGTGGAATTAGACGATGAGTTCGACGATAAACCGATGAGCACCCGCTACTTGATCGAGCGTCAACGGAAACTGGGCGAGTCACCGCGCCCCCTTGATCGACTAAGAGCAGTGGTTCTGGGTGGCGCATTGAATGATCGCCTGAATGGATTGAGCGATCGCCAGATCGGCCAACTGCTTTTCGATTTCTGCTGGCCGGAGCTCTACGTGGACGGTCCTGAGCTAATCATCGTCACGCAGGCCATAGATCGGCTCCGTCGCTCCACGGGAGGCGCAGTCACGGATGAGGAAGCTCAAGACAAGCGGAAACAGCAGCCAGTCTGCCCGAAATGCGGAAACGAGATGTTTCTGCACTACGGAATTGACGAACCCGATTTCTGGCTGTGTGACCGCGTGGCCTGCCGGCGCCAGAGATATGTCGGTGATCAGTAAGCCTCAGATGAGCGGTCGGGCTCTCAGTGATCGCGCAGCCGCTCTGACAGTTCTTGGGAGTGGAGAGTGAGCTGAAGCGTTGGGCAATATCGGACAGCGGAACGACCTTGAGGCCTGGACGCTGCTCGTCACGACCTGGCGCGAGCTTTCGCGCCCCTCTTGGGCGCTTTCGCTCGCTTCTAGAATTTCGCTGCCTTCTTGGGCCCCGATCCGGAGGCCCGCCGCGCCCCCGGCACCTTCCCGATTCGAGGATCCCCTGCGAGAACGAGTTCGCAGGCGCGCAGCGCCGCCTCCTCGAAATCCCCCGCATCGGCCGGAAGGACCTGCCAGCCCGTCACCTTCTTTCCCAACACCTGGATGGATCGCATATTGGGGAACTCCGGCCGCACCACCAACTTTACCTGGGAATGGGAGCCGACATTGTCATGTCATGGAATCAATTACACTCCGTCGAAAGTCGCAGCGTAACCCGTTTGGAATCAATGAACCTTAGCAGTGCGCTTTCATCCCCATGGGTGGGCCAGAGGCCCATGCGAAACTCAAAACCCCTTCCTTGGACTGGCCGGGGTCAATAAGTGAAATCGCCTGGTTTCGTAAACTATCGAGACTTCTCTCCCAGCCTGGCTCTAGGTGTGGATTACTTTCGAGTTGCCCGTCATCCGCCCGCAATCGCGCAAACACCGGTTCGGGGTCCTGTCCGGTTTACGATAATCACCAATCTGCGTTCGCCGAACAATGGTCTGGAAGTCCCAAGTACCGATGAGTTCACTTTTCGAGGACGAGAGGTTGATTGGGTATGGATTTCGAATACGTCGAACTAGTGGGAACCGGAGACAGGCGATGACTTGGGCTTCTCCGGGTACAGGCGGTCAAACTCCGGGTCGTCATGAAGAGTGACGAGGTCCGGGTCGCGGCGTGCCCACACCGAGTCCTTGAACCCTGCTTCCCAGGCTTTACGAAGGGCATCCAGAGCTTCCGGCCTTCTTTTCAGGCTGCAATACAGACAAGCCGCGTTGTAAAGAATCGAGGCCTCATTGGCGCGTAAGGTAACTGCCAGGTTGAGTTCGCGCAAGGCGTCGTCCGACCTTCCCAAATAAGCGTAGTCGTCTCCCAGCAGGATGCGCGCCCGCGCGTCTTCGGGCACTTGTTTCAAGTGGTTTTCGAGCGCCGCTATCCTGCGCTGGCGCATGTTGCGAACTATTTCGTCTTTGCCCATGGAGCCCAGGCAGTTCACGATGGGCACATAAACGTTGTAGTCTTCGCCGCTAGCTTCGATGGCGGGTTCGGCAACGTCCAGAATTTCCTGGTAGCGTCCCGCGGCGAACAGGGCGCGGCAGAGGAGATAATAGGCGCCCTCGCAGTCGCGCTTGCGTTCGATGGCCTTTTTGACCATGCGCACGGCTTCGTCATGCAGTTCGGCGGCATAGAGCACCCAAGCCTGGCTGACCTGCACTTCGGGCAGGTCCCAGCGCAGAGCCACGGCTTTGCCGGAGGCCTCTCGCGCGCGTTCCACCCACACCTGGTCGCGGCTGTAATTGCAGTAGAACATGGCGCAAGCATTGGCGCTGGCGGCGTAGGCGAGGGCGAAGTTAGGGTCAATGGCCACCGCGTTTTCGAACATCTGCAGGGCGAACTCGAGGTCCTGGCGGGTCTGGCGCCGCGCGTAGCGCTTGCCTCGCAGGTAGAGGTCATAGGCCTGCAGGTTTTCCGTGGGCTTGACGGCCAAGGCCTCGAGTTCCTCCGGAGAAAGCGTCACGCGCAGGGCCTCGGCGATCTTGCGGGCCATTTCGTCCTGAACTTCGAAAACGTCCTTCATCTCTCGGTCGAAACGATCCGACCAGAGCGGAAAATCGGTGTGCGTGTCAACGAGTTGGACGTTGATGCGAAGGCGGGCGCCGGCGCGGCGCAAGGTGCCGGTGAGGACATAGGCCGCACCAAGCTGCTGGCCGACCTGCGCCGGGGTCACCGGCTTGTCCCGAAAAGCAAGAACGGTAGGGCGCGAAAAGATGTTCAGTCCCCGAATCTTGGAGAGCTCGGTAATGACATCCTCGGTGATGCCGTCGCGCAGGTATTCGTCTTCCTTCGCGCCGCTTAGGTTTTCAAAGTAGAGAACGGCCACGGATTTTCCCGTTTGCTTCTGGGCGCCGTGATCCGAATCGGTCTTCTCCCTAGCGCGCCGTGTGCTGGATTCGAGGTCACGCTTGAGGCGGCTGAGATCAGTTTTCAGCTCGGTGGCCGTCTGGCAGCGCAGATTTCGGTCCTTCTCAAGAGTCTTCTCCAGGATACGCACAAAATCGACGGGTAGGATGGGATTCAACTCGGCAGCCGGCCTGGGGTCGCGGTTCAGGATGGCGTCGAAGATCACAGCCGAGGTGTCTCCCTGAAAAGGGAGCGTTCCGGTGGCCATCTGGTAGAGTACCGTGCCGGTGGAAAAGAGGTCCGTCCGGGCATCCACGAGCTGCCCGCGGCTCTGCTCCGGCGACATGTAGGAGACCGTGCCGATGGCCGCGCCCGGTGAAGTGAGTTCGTTGTTGAAGGCGGTCTCCCCCTGCTCGACCGAAGCTTGCTGCGCGATCTCGCCATGGCTCATCTTCGCTAGGCCGAAGTCCAGAATCTTCACCTGTCCGCGCTCGGTAAGAAAGAGATTCGCCGGCTTAATGTCCCGGTGTACGATACCCTTGGCGTGGGCCGATTCGAGGGCGTCGGCGATCTGAATGGCCAAGGGTAGCAGCTTGTCCATTTCCATGGGCTGCCGGCTCATCTTCTGCGCCAGGGTCTCCCCCTCTAGCAGTTCCATGACGATGAAGTGCCGGCGTTCGTGCTGCTCAATCGCGTGGATGGTGCAGATGTTCGGGTGATTGAGGGAGGAAGCGGCGCGCGCCTCTCGCTGGAAGCGCTCAAGCAAGTGGCTGTCTTGGGCCATTTCAGGAGGAAGAAACTTCAGGGCAACCCGGCGGACGAGTTGGGAGTCCTGGGCTTCGTACACCACACCCATGCCACCCGAGCCCAGTTTGCGGAGAATCTTGTAATGCAAGAGAGACTGGCCGATGAGGGGATCCTGGTTCATATTGGCCGGTCGATGGTATCCGGCGGAGGGCGTGCCGTCAAGGAGACCGGTGGGGCTCCTCCAAGGTTTTCCCAGCAGGCCGCTGCATCCCCAGAAGGTCCGGTTTGCGCGTTGAACGAAGCCGCCCGGCGACGAGCTCTGCGCGTTCCATATTCCCCACCGCGATGAGTCATGTGTGCCCCCGCTGTGGCCCTCGTGCCATTCTGGGGTGTGAAAGGCAAAGGTCGCGGGTAGCTTGTCGGCAACTCGGAAACTGGGAACCTGGCTCGTAGTTGACGTTAAATCTCGATTATACTTAAAATCTCCGGTCGCAGGGTCAATGAGCGCTATCGCCTTCCATGAGAATGCCGGTCTATGTCAAGTAGATTTTGAATTGCCTTCCTAAAACCCACCTTCCTTCCTAGCGGAGGGTTTTCAGAGCGGCCCGGAGCCGTCAAGGGCGCGTTGTGTGCGGCGTCAGCGAACCCTTGACGGCGAGGACCGCTCGGCCACACTTCCGCTAGGAAGGAAGGTGGGCCGACGTGCGCTGGATGGTTTTGTCCGATCCGACGCTGTTTCCCAAAGCCCTTTTCGCGCTACCGCTGTCGCCACCCTTCCCTCCGCACTCTCGATGAGCGTTTCGTCGCTCGGTGCCAGTTGGGTGTTCTCGTTTCAGCCGGTGCTGCCACCTGATTATCCCGGCTCTTGCCAAAACGACGCGCATCTTCCAGCGTCAGCACATAGGTCAAACGTGATCAGGGTTCCCACTCCCTTCACTTGTTTCAGCCGCGCCACCTCGGGATAACTCTCCTGGCCCATGCGCTCGATCTGCTCGTTGTATTCGTCGATCCGTTCACTCAGCGATTCGATCTCTCCCAGTAGCGGGTTCCAGCGCCGCGCGCAGCTCCGGACTCAGCTCCTGAGCTTTTTCCGGGTTCAGGTTCCGCGGATTGCAGCCCCGCAGCCGCTCTCCGTAGGACTTCGTCAGTCCCCGCGCCGTATTGATCAACGACGTCCGCGCCCGTACCAGACCCGCTCGTGCCCGGATCACCATCCGATGCGCTTGCGCTTGGGCACTGCGATGCTTCACCGGCGCCAGCAACTGCGGATCGATCCGCACCAACCGGGCCAGCGTTCGGGCATCCAGCCGATCATCTTTCTTCCGACTTTCCCCGATCAAGCGCACGTTCCGGGCATGCGCTACGATCACTTCGTGTCCCAACTCGCTCAATAACCGGCTGACCCACGGCGAATGTATCCCCGTCTCCAGTGCGATCCGACTCTGCAGCATCCCCCCGAACCCCTCCTTCATGGCCTTCGGGGTTGTGCTCAGCTTTTGTTCCAGCACCACTTCCCCCGCTCCGTCCAGAATGCAATACCAGCTCGTGCGATCGCCCTGGTCCGTCAGCTTCTGATCCTGAAAATTTCTCGTCTGCTTTGCCGCTGCGGTGCTAATCTTTTTCATTGCCGGTCTCCTTTATCTCTTGCGCTTCGAGCGCGTCGATAACTTGGGAGCGTATCGCATCCCGCCGGAGACCGGCATTCTCATCCCATCTGATAACGTCAGTTACAGCGCAATCACGGTCGGCATGTTGCAAAAAAAAACCGCCCAGACATCGGGCGACTTGGCTTGTTCAGAGTCTTTCAAATTATTTCGACTGAGTTCATAGGTTGGCGATGGACCATTTGCGGGGTGAAGGCGGTAAATGGACGGTATGATACCTGTGCGCTGGAATGAATATTAATGAATGCTATTGATGGCTATCAAAGCCTGATGCGAAGCCCGAGGCAGACGCAGAGCAATGCTTTACCATCTGCTGTCACTTCAAGCCTTCGACGAGGTAGAGATCTGAGAGGGTCCGGATATAGCCGTATATGTAAGCCTTGGCGTCCGGGGTTATTGTGATTCCCCGAATCGTGTCGATTCCCGCTGCATCGGCAGGTACCAGTTGTTTCCACAGTTTTCTTTTTCCGGTTGACAACTCCAGCTCAAACACTCTGGCTGGAATCTCTCCAAAACGGAAGAGGTAAAGGGATCGTCCATCCGCGGAGAACCCTGTCGGCGCCTCATCTGGCTCTGTGCCGGAGACGAGCACGGGTTCCCCACCGGCGATGGGATAAAGGTAAACTTTGTGATCCGGACCGACGCTGGCAGCAAAGTCGCCCTTCGGAGAGACCACAACTGACGGGTTCACACCTTCCGGACTGATCGGGCGCGGCTTGCCTTCCCCGGGAGACTCCACATAGAGACGAAATCCGTGTCCCGCCTCGTTGCCCGAGAACACCAGTTGTTTCCCGTCGGGAAGCCAACGCCCCAGGAGGTGATTGATCGAATCGTGGGTGAGGGGCTTCGCTTCGCCGACCCCGGTCGGCAGCAGGACCAGCGGTGACGGAGTGATATTGGGTCGCGCCAGCGCCCATTTTCCGTCCGGCGATAATGCAGTTCCAATTCCTTCACTCAGACGAATGGCCGGCGAACCATCCGTTTTGCGCAGGTAGACCGCATACTTAGGCCCTCCACCCTCCCCGGTTTCGGCAAAAAGGACGGTTCGGCCGTCGGCTGACAGATCGCCTGGCGTGGACCAGTCGAGCCAGGACAAGTCGCGTTCCTTGGCCTCGCCGGGAGCCAGTCCGACCATTCCGGCCCGGTCGTTGCCGCGGGTCAGCAGCACATTCCCGTCCCGGCCAACATCGAGCAACGTCAATTCTCCGGGAACGCGCGCGAGCAGCCGGACGGTTCCCGCGAGGTTGACGGCATATAGAGACCGGTCGCCACCAGTTCGTGTGGCCGTAAACCATATCTCATCGCCGGTGGGCGACCATGCAATTCCCTGAATGCTGTCCCAGCCGGTAGAAAGAGTTGTCTTTTTCCCGGCCAGATCAACCAGGGCAACCGCCCCACCGTCGTCGCCCAGTTGGGGGTGGTCAATAAAGGCGATGGTGTCTGCTTTCTGGGAAATGCGAAGATGACCAATCCATCCATCGGCTTCATAGAGCACCTTACCCGGGGGGAACTCTAGGCGGTGCCGGCCTTGCTCTTGCCGCACAATTGCCAGAGCGCTTCCATCCGGAGACCAATCAGCCCATTCCACATTCTCCAGAATCTCCCGCGGCGCGCCGCCGACCAAAGGCACGCGCGCGAGTATGCCGGAATAGAGGAATTGGGCGACCGGGCGGCTTCCCAGCGAAAGCGCCATTTCGCCGGACGACGAGACGGCGAGGACGTCGGCTCCGGCCGGCTCCAACTCATGCGACTCCGGGCTTTCCGGACGCGTGGTGAACAGCTGTAAAGACTTGCCTTCCCACGCCGCACTGTAGATGATGGTCTTGCCATCGGGAGCAAAACGTGCCGCGTGAACCATGCCTCGGCGGAATGTGAGCGGATGGTAGATCGGCAGTGCGGCCTGCACCGGGCGTTGCCATAAGAACTTTCCAGCGGCGAGGCCGGCGATCAGCGCGATGGCAGCGGCCGCCAATATTGTGACCAGCACGCGTCTTCGCGACACCGCAGTCTCAACGGCCGGGGTCGGAGCCGTCCCCGGTGGGGCGGCAGCTGCACTCCCTGCCCGCACGCGTGACGTGTCGAGTGCGCGCTTGATTCGCTTCAAGTCTCCCCGCAGCTCGGCGGCTGTCTGATAGCGAAACTCTCGCTCCTTCTCGAGCGCCTTGAAAATCACTTCCTCGAGCTTAGGAGGTATGGCTGGATTCGCGATCGACGGAAGCGGTGGAGTGCGGTTCAGAATGGCTTCTGAGACTACGCCACTGCTGTTTCCCGGAAACGCCAGGCATCCGGTGGACATTTCGTACAGCACCGACCCGAAAGCAAACAAATCGGTGCGCGGGTCAAGTTCTTCGGCCCGAACCTGCTCCGGCGACATATAGGCCACTGTTCCAACCGTGGACCCGGGAGTGGTCATCATTGCCCCATCGGTAGCCGTTCGCATTGCAGTTTCCGAATTGTCCAGTCGGTTTGCCGGAGCCAGCTTCGCCAGACCGAAGTCCAGTAACTTGGCCTGCCCTCTTTTGCTCACGAAAATGTTCGCCGGCTTGATGTCGCGATGAATGATTCCTTTGGAATGCGCGGCATCCAAAGCATCGGCAATTTCAATCGCCAGACTCAGAAGCGTTTCGGTGTCCATCGGACGGCCGGCAATGCGGTGTTTCAGGGTCTGTCCCTCGAGGAACTCCATGACGATGAAAGCCTGGCCGTTTTCCTCGTCAATCTCGTGGATGGTGCAGATGTTGGGATGGTTCAGCGCCGACGCGGCGCGCGCTTCCCGCTGAAAGCGATCCAGGGCTTGGCGATCCTTAGCCAGATCTTCGGGCAGAAACTTTAGCGCAACGAATCGGCCCAGTTTGATGTCTTCGGCTCGGTAAACGACACCCATACCGCCGCCACCGAGCTTCTCAACGATTCGGTAATGCGAGATGGTCTGGCCGAGCATCAGGGGCAAATCTTACGTGGGTGAAACGTTCAAGTCAATGAAAGCTGTGGAGTTGGCATCGAGTCGAGAGGGTTATTGTTGAAAAATCGCCTCTCTGACAATGCCGGCGCTGTCAATCACTTTTTGAGCGTGCTGCTCCGGGCACTCCGAAGAGCGCGCCATTTCGCTCTCGTTGAAGGTTCTGCCATACCAACCAAGGCTCGCTCGTAATCCGTTTCAGGTCAGAAACTCAGTCCGACCCATGCATCTCTTCGGTCACACGTTCGATCATGATTACTATTTCGAACTCTCCCGTGAAGGGGAGCGGGATACCCACTCAATAGCTCGATGTTTTACTTCACACCATCGCGATTTCCGGGCTTTCCCGCGTACGAACCGAACTTTCTCAACTGCTCGTAATCCCATTCCTTCCGTAGCCTCCAGTACAAACGAACCGCCAGCTTGCGCGCCATGGCGACCTTGGCGATCTTCCGTCCTCTCTTCATCGTCAAGTGACAGTACTTACTCCGCCATTCCGGGAGGCTCCGCACCGTCACTTGCGCCGCTTCCACTAACAGGAAGCGTAACCGTGAGTTGCCTTGTTTCGTGATAGGGCCCAGCCGGCGCTGGTTTCCGCTCGACTTCTCCAACGGCACCAGTCCCAGATAACTCGCGATCTGCTTGCCACACTCAAACCGATCCACTTTCCCGATGATCAGCACGAAGGCCAATGCCGTCAGTGAACCCACCCCAGGATGCGTCTTCAGGCGTCGCGCCGCGGGACACTTCTCCACTTCCCAATCGATCGCCTGCGTCAGCTTGCCGATCGTCGGGTGCAGTCGATCCAGCAACTCCAGCAGATCGTCCCGTCGCTGGCTGGCCCACGGGGCTAACTGGAACGCCCCCAGTTGTCCCCGTCCCGCGTCCCGCCACAACTTCTTCTTGCAGCGTAGGCCTTCATTGAGCGCCGCGGCTTGCAACTGATTCATGATCCGTGTGCGCGCTTGCACCATCCCGTGCCGCTGCCACAGCAGTTGCCGCAGATCGCGATGCTCCCAGCTCGGTACCCAGATCTGCGGAAAGTCATCTTTCAACATCAATCGCAGGATCAGCTGCGCATCCTGCCGATCTGTCTTCTGTTTGCGTACCCGCTTCGCACTGATCTTTGGCGGCGTCCCCGATCCGCAACTCAAACCGCAGTTCTGCAAGCAATCGTTCAAACCAGCGGGCATGCCCGCTCGCTTCCATCCCCACACGAACCGTCATTGCCCGTGCCGCCAGATCACGGTAGAACTTCTCCGCTTCCTCGCGGTGCTGCAGTCGCCTTTCTTGCAGTTCCCCTGTTTCGGTATCTACGAAAGCAATCTGCTGAAAGCTCGGGTGGTAATCGCATCCTATAATGATCATTGTTCGGCTCCTCTCTCCCCAGCGCTGTTGGTTGGTTCGTAGCCACCAAAGTTTACTCGGGTACAGGAGCCGACATTGTCATGGAATCAATTACGCTCATTGAGGGGGTTATGAGCGCTATCGCCTGGTTGCGACAATTACCAATGGATTACTGGCCGCCCCCGAGGGCTACCGGCCACGAGCGCGCGCTGTGCATCTGCGGCTTTCGTGGGCGCGTATTCCTCAACAACGCGCAGCTTTATCTCCCCGGCTGCAACCATGTTGCGGAGCAGTTCGAGCCATTCGGTACGTTCGAGGACACCGGATACCCTCATCGGCTTGATCTTGATTCCCCGTTCGGCGGGCTTGTCTCCCCAGCTGCGAACTGGAATGTAGATGCCCCCGTCACGGATGGCGCCAAAGGACTTTTCCCCAAGGCTCGCCGTATCGAGCAACGCGTTGACGCCATTGGGCAACTCCCGGCGGATCGCTTCGGCGAAGCCTGGTCCGCGCTCGACCACGATATCCGCGCCGTAGCCGCGTACCAGCTCGGAATCTGCTGGGTTGGCGTCGGCGATGACCTTTATTCCCTGCCGTTTCGCGGCCGCGATCGCGTATTGAGCCAGAAGCCCAGCGCCACCGCTCACGGCTAAGATCTGACCCTTCTTTAGCGCAGCAATTTGCAGCGCGTTGAGCGCAGTCAGCCCGGTCATCAACAGGATAGAAGCCTGCGCCAAAGAAACACCCTCAGGTACCGGAACGACCGAGGCAGCGGGCACCACGATGTGCTGCGCCTGCGCGCCGCCTTCAGGGCGCACTGGATTGACTGCCGCAATCACCTTCTGGCCGGGATGTAGGCGCGATACGCCGGGCCCGACCGATTCAATAACTCCTGCGGCATCCATACCCGGCACGATATTTGAGGTCATATTGGGCCAGCCTGGATCGCGGAAAGGATGTCGGCTGGATTGACCGCTGCCGCCTTCACCTCGATACGGACCTCACCGGCCGCAGGTGCCCGAACCGTGCGTTCCACGAATTGGATGACCTCGGGGCCGCCTAGAGCCTTGTACGTGACGGCCTTGCTGGTGAGCGGTCGATTCGATGACTGGTCTTGACATTCGTCGTTTCCGTGTAAGCTTCCTAGCAAACTAATCGCCATGAGTAAACCACAAATAAACAGTGACCTTTTCGTGCGATTTTTAGTTCCTTTCTGCTGCGGTCAGGTCTCCTGCGGTCAGGCCCGCGACTGCAAGCGCGACTGGAACAACCCGGAAAAGGCCGGGTCGCACGTCGATGAAGATCACGGCCCACAGTACAGCCACAAAGAGCGCCAGCGGAAGCCCGCTCGGGGCCATCAAGGCGTGGAAAGTAAGGATGTTGACAATCACCGGTTGCCAGCATTGCCACCGCCAACGGTACATAGCGGTTGAGCAGCAGAAGCACACCTGCGACGACCTGAAACGCGAAGATCACCCACAGGTAATGCGAGACATAAAGGGCGCCCATGAACTGACCAGCAACACCCGCTGGCGGGGAAAGGGAATGAAGTGCAGGAAGCCGTTCAGCCCCATAACAAGAAAGATCACGCCCGCCAGATATCGGGCGATTACGGAAGTGGTTCTCATAACCCGGTTCTCCTTTTCGACCGGCGCCATTGCCTTGGCGTCATGTAGATTGACATCAAGACAATTGATGATGATATACTTCTGGGAGATTCAGGTTTTTTATGACCCGAGGCATTCAAGTGACGGACCACGTCTGGCTAGTAATGATGAAGGCGATGCGCGCCCTGACAAGGTACGCAGCCGCTGGTATTGAAGAGAGCGGACTCGGCCTCTCGGATTTCGGCGTGCTGGAAGTCCTGCTCCACAAAGGGCCTTTGCCCGTCAATACGATAGGCCCAATCGTCGATCTGACCCCAGGCTCGATCAGTATCGCTGTCGATCGCCTCGTCGCGAAGGGCCTGGTCAGCCGGGTCGAGAGCGCCGAAGACCGACGCGTTCGGATCGTTGCCCTCACCCCACGCGGCAAGGGTCTCATTGTTTCCGCCTTTCGAAAGCATTCCGGGCAGATGAAAAGTGTTCTCCGAACTAAGCCCGGAGGAGCTTCGTGCCCTTGAAGTGAAGCTCAAGAAGTCGGCAAGCGCGCTGCCGCGCTGATGGAGGAGAGTTGAGCGGCTCCATGCCAATCCGCGTTTTATGCGCCGGGGGAATGCCGCAAATCGACTGGATCGGCGACTGTAGCTTTACAGTAGGGGGCTTGGAGGGGAGAAAATGCAAACGATACGCGTTGTACTCATCGCTATTCTTTTCGGACTCTTCGGTTTGGCAAGACCCTTTGTGAATTGCTCCGCACAGCCCGGCGCGAGCCCTGATATAAGAACGGGGGATCAGCGAAACATGTCCAACAGCATATCGACCTTGCTGCTTCGTAATCTGAGTGACGTATTTGGCGAAAATGACCCCGTGCGTCGTCGCGCTGCAATCAATGAGATCTTTCACGAAGAAGCAGTATTCTATGACCCCAAAGGCGGTATATTTCGTGGCCGTGACGAGATCGCCCGCATCGCGGGCGAGATCAGGGCTACCCACCGTGACTTTCGGTATCAGCCAATTGCCGAGCCGGAGGAAGCGGGCAACGGCGGGCGGGTCCGATGGAAGAAGGCCGCCCTGGTGAGGCGCCAGCTTACGCCGGGACTGATTTCATCATTGCCCGCGATGGCCGGATTGCCGCCCTTTATCTCTTTTTCGACAAGTAACCGGAGCTGAACTCAGCCGTCCTTAAGCATACGGATAGCGAGCGGTTTGTTGGCAATGCGGAAGTAACCAGCCCGGTTCGAAAGCCGTTTTCTTAGGGACGTAAGCGACCACAGGTGTGAAATTTCAGGCTGGTTTGCTAAGTCATTGAAAACATGGTGGCCAGGGACGGAGTTGAACCGCCGACGCCAGCCTTTTCAGGGCTGCGCTCTACCACCTGAGCTACCTGGCCACTTCCTGTCCGCACATATACTGACGGCTAATTTGGCCGTTCTCTGGGCGCTCTCACTGGGCGGGATGCCGCGAAGCAAAACAGCCGATGCGTTGGGACCGTGCGGAACTAGGAATTATAACAACCCCGTGCCCTTCGCTCAAAATGGTTGCCCACAATTTTTTGCAGCGTCTTTTGCTCACGTTCTTTTTCATCGGGAGATATGGCAGCTCGGCACGCCATTCGTAATCGTCAAAACGCAGCGATTTGCGCCAAACCAGTACGGG
>CAWCRQ010000006.1:0-19211 GCA_963797885.1 uncultured Acidobacteriaceae bacterium
GGTGTTCTTTCCGGGCAGCTTGCGATTTGGAACCCGGCAAACAATACAACATCAGTCGTACCGTTGCCCACCGCCCTCGAAAATAGTGCTTGCTTCGTTGCTGCGGGCGCGATGGGGACCAACATCCTCGTGGCCCAATGCAACTCGTCCAGCAAGGCCGTTATCTATAGCACCGCCACTCAAACTTTTTCGAATCCGCTCCAGTTTCCAGGTTTTGTCTTAGATGTCGCAGCCAGCCCGGACGGTTCCGAGTTCATAATCCTCGACGATACATACGGGATCAACCTCTATAACAGCCAGCTTCAACAGACTGCGCCAATACCCGCAGCTGGAGATATCAGCGGTTTCATTTTCAGCCCAGATGGTTCTTACATATATTTAACCGCAGCCGATGGAGTCCCAGTAATTTTCGTTTCCGATGGAAGCACCGGGGCGCTGATCAATACCGCGCCTGCCCTTGGAACCATCCCGCCTGAGACCGGCGTATATATTTTCCCGTCGCCTTTCGTGGAGACACCCTTTGCGGTAGATGCCCACAGGCATCATTTTCGGCTCGGCGGATCATGGGATTGCATTTGATGATTCGACCTATTCGGTTAACTACATTCTCGGGTTCAACGCAACGCCGCAGTTTGACAAAATCGTCACACCGGGTTTCGGTCCCCTGAATGTGGCAACGCCTGTGAGCTTCCCGGAGGGAGAAGGATTCGGCTCTCTTCCAGATGTCTGGTTCGGGGGCGTGCGCGGTACCGGGGCTGCGCTTGGTCAAGCTGGTGTTCTGACTGTCACCACACCGCCGTCCGCGCAACCGGGGCCAGTAAACGTCAAGGTTATAGAACCGGATGGCACTCCAATTTTTAATCCTCTGGTATTCAGCTACGGTCCCGCCCCGATGTTTGTCAACGGCGACACCGCAACTCCGGCCGGCGGAGTAACGTCGGATATCATTGGACTCGGACTGCCCACCAATCCAAGCCAGATCCAGGTCACCATCGGTGGCGCGAGTGCCAGTATCGTTAGCGCGATCCCGGTTACCATTCAAGGACCATATTTTCCGAATCTTTATCCATACCCGGCGGTCAACGTGAGAATCACTCTGCCGCCTGGAACCGGCGATCAGGACCTTCAAATTACGAGCTCGGCTGGTTCCGCTACGCTTTCGAAAGCCTACCACTACGCCCAGAATGTCACGGACTTCAAATCGTCCGACACGTTTCAAGCGGTCTTGCTGGATCGCAAACGGAATCAGCTTTATTTATCAGCGGGCAACCACATCGACGTTTTCTCTTTGGCAACTCAACAGTTTCTTTCTCCCTTCACTCCACCGGCTTTTCAGCGTGATCCACAAGAACGCGACTACTGGGGCTACATGCCTTTGAATTTCTTCGCGCCGCATGCTCAGTACGCGAGCACACACTGTGCTGATGAGCAGCATCTTGAATTCAAGAATATGGTGAAGGCTTTTCATCAGGCTGATATCGGCGTGGTGCTGGACGTCGTATACAACCACACTTGCGGGGGCGACTACAAAGGACCGATCTACAGCTTCAAGGCTCTCGACAGCGCTGGCTATTACATGCTTTCCTCCGATCAGGCAAACCCTTACCTCAACTACTCGGGTACAGGTAATACATTGAATTTCGGCCAGGCGCACGTGCGCAAGGTGGTGATAGACAGCTTGCGCTATTGGAAGCGAGGTATGCACGTTAACGGATTCCGCTTTGATCTGGCGTCGGTATTCAGCCGCAACGCGGATGGATCGCTCAACTGGGGTGAAGCGCCCATCTTCAGTGAAATTGCCGCGGACCCGGAATTAGGGCGGGTGCGTTTGATCGCGGAGCCTTGGGACACAGCCGCTTATCAGCTCGGGCGAGGATTCCCCGGATTGACCTGGCTGCAGTGGAACGGCCGGTTTCGCGATGACGTTCGTAGTTTTGTTAAGGGCGACACAGGGATGGTTCCCGAGGTGATGCGACGTGTCTATGGCAGCGATGATTTGTTTCCAGACAGCCGCGCCGACGCTTATCACGCATATCAGAGTGTGAATTATGTAACGTCCCACGACGGCTTCACGCTCTACGATCTTGTCTCTTATGACCGCAGGCACAATTGGCAAAACGGAAATAATGATCAGGACGGTACCGACGCGAACTACAGTTGGAATTGTGGACAAGAAGGGGATGAAGCTCTCTCCCCCCCGCTCCGCGCGTTGCGCCGGAAGCAAGTAAAGAATCTCTGCTGTCTGCTCTTCTTATCTAACGGTACGCCGATGTTTCGGGCCGGGGACGAGTTCCTGAACACACAATTTGGCAACAACAATCCCTACAACAAAGACAACGAAATTGGATGGCTGGATTGGAGTCAACTCCGATCCAATCAGGACATTTTCCAGTTCTTCAAGAAGATGATTGCGTTCCGAAGAAATCATCCCTCGCTGAGCCGGAGCAGGTTCTGGCGGGAGGACGTTTCCTGGTACGGCGTCGGCCCCACGGTCGATTTGTCCCACGACTCGCACAGCCTGGCATTCTGCCTGCACGGGGCTTCTCAAGGTGATGACGACATCTACGCGATGATCAATGCGTACTGGGAAGAGTTGGAGTTCAATGTGCAAGAGGGAACAGCACAGGAGTGGAAAAAAATCGTGGATACCGCTTTGCCCAGTCCAGATGATTTCTCGGACGACGGAATCCCTTTAGAGCGGACGAAATACCTACTGGCTCCAAGATCGATTGTGGTCTTATGTCAACCCAAGAAAAGCGACACTCGGGAGGGTCCATCAGCACGCGATCGAGGGTCATTATCGTCGGTGACGATTAACAAAGATGCCGATCGTCTGGCCAGTTCGGCTGTCCGCAAACGCGGAAAAATGTACAGCCGGCTCGCCGAATGAATTCTATGTCTGGCACGCAGCTGGCACACCGGATTTCCACGCACGTCGCGGAAAGCTGCAGATTCCGACCGATTGGCAGTCAGTCAACCGGTGGGCCCGAACGCTGATACCGCCGGCAGTCGACCCGCCAACAACCGCAAGCGCATTTACCAGGACTTGGCTCGGATCGGCTGAAGGTAGGGTGGCCAGCCGACGAATGGCTTCCTTTAGACCGCAGGCCATTCCGGCCGCATCCTATTTATCGACAACGGGAGGCAACGCATGAATCTACCCGATGCGCCGATTGCACATGAAGGTTTCTTCGCCACGCACTTCTTCACTGTTAGGGACCAGGAAAAATCGAAGGACTTCTATGTCCGGATTCTTGGCGGGAAAGTGATTAAGCCGGAAAATCCCTGCTACATAAAGCTGGCTAATACCTGGATCATTCTCAACTCTGGCGGTGGCCCGACTCCCGACAAGCCAGAGGTCGTCCTTGAAACACCGTCCGATCTCAACAGAGTAAATAGCTTCCTTAACTTGCGTGTCGCCGACATCTGGGCCTGCTACAAACAATGGGGCGACAAAGGAGCAAACTTTCTTACCGAACCGCTAGACAATCACGGCTGGGAATGGCGCTGCTACATGCGTGATCCCGACGGCTACCTCATCGAGGTCGGCCAATATACTCAAATGGCCCTCGACCGTTTCAAAAACGACGCCACTTAAGTGCCAGGCAACTTCACTCCTAAAGACGCGAGTATAGAGTCTGCAACCGCCTGGTGAGTCGGATCACCGGGGGACTCGAATCCTGTGAATCTAAGGTTCTCATGTGCTTCGATTGCGCTGTTAGAATCGGGTAATCTGGAGGCAATCTTGAACGCAACTCAGCCGCACGTGGTGATCGTTGGCGGCGGTTTCGGCGGACTCTTCGCAACGCGCGAGTTGGCCGGGGCTCCCGTCAGCGTGACGCTCATCGACAAGCGGAACTACCATCTCTTCCGTCCCATGCTCTACCAGGTGGCCACGGGGCTGTTGTCCGCCGACCAAATTGCCGGGCCGCTCCGCTCGATCCTGAACCACCAGCAAAATGTTGAGGTGTTGCTCGACGAAGTCAGCGGCATCGACACGGAAAAGAGGCTGGTTCATTTGAAACAGCACGTGGTGCCGTACGACTTCCTCGTGCTCGCAACCGGAATTCAATACAACTACTTTGGTCACGAGGACTGGCGACGAACGGCGCCGGGCTTGGAATCTCTGGACGACGCCGACCTGATTCGCGGCAAGGTCCTGCTCGCCTTCGAGCGGGCCGAGGAGATTGCGGCGCTCGACCACGCGGACACGGAGAAAATACGCCAACTGCTCACGTTTGTCCTGGTCGGCGCGGGGACGGTGGGCGTGGAAATGGCGAGCACTCTGGCGGAAATGTCGCGCATGGCCTTGGCGCACGATTTTCGCCACATCGATCCTCGCTCGGCGGGGATCCTCCTGTACGAGGCGGCCCCGCGGGTGCTTCCCACTTTTCCGGAGGTCCTTTCGGCCAAGGCGCAGCGCCATCTGGAGAGCCTGGGCGTGAAGGTGTATACGAACACGCGCGTCACGAATGTGGACGCCGCTGGGATCGTCGCCAATGGCGAGCGCGTTCTGGCCGGCACGGTGTTGTGGAGCGCGGGCGTGCTGGCGTCTCCCGCAGGCCGATGGCTGGGAGCACCCATGGACAAGTCGGGAAAGATTATCGTGAACTCAGACCTTTCCGTGCCGGGGCACCCTGAGATTTTTGCGATTGGCGACACGGCGCACGTGGTGGCGCAGGCGCGGAATTTGCTGGGCATGAAGGCGAAAGAGCCAATGGTCATGCCTGGAGTAGCGCAGCCGGCCATTCAAGAGGGCAAGTACGTGGCCGGCTTGATTCGGCGCCGCGTGCAAGGACAGGGGCCACTGGCGCCCTTCTGGTATTGGGACAAGGGCGATCTGGCGATTGTGGGCCGCACCTATGCCCTCGCGGATCTTCGTTTCTTACGCTTCACGGGATTTTCAGCCTGGATTGTCTGGGCGGCTGTGCATATTTATTTCCTGATCGGATTCGCGAATCGTTTCTTCGTCATACTGCAGTGGGGAATTGCGTTTTTGACCAAGCGGCGCCAGGTGCGCGTGTTCCCCGGAGAAGAAAATTCCGCAAAGGCGGCCTAGGTTCCCGCATGACCGCGGAAGGTCGCTCAACTGAAGCCGGCAAGGCGAGAAGTCCAATTAGTTTTAGCGGCAAGTTTGAACGTAACCATGGCGACTCGGTAACAGGTATGGCTCTGATTGTTTTCCTGAGGGGTGTTAACGTTGGCGGCCACAGGACATTTCGCCCAAGCATGCTGGCGAGAGAGTTGAGTGACTATGATGTGGTCAACGTGGGTGCTGCAGGCACGTTTATCGTTCGGAAACCTGGCCAGATCGATAAGCTATTTGGGGTGCCGGCCACGACACGCAACTGGAACACAATCCTCGCGGTCCTGGGTCTTTTAAAGGACGGGGAGAAAAAGGCCACCGATTCACCGCGGACGACATAACCCCACAAACCCGTTATAGGAGGAACCGATTCTTGACTTTGCAGTGGTGGCGGGATTTCCGCGGATTGGGTGTGGTTCATCGTTGCATGTCGAATGCTGCAACATCCTGTTAGTGTCAACTGAGTGTCGGGGCAATCGAGCTAAGAAAGCGGTCGCCGTGAAGCACAGGATCCCATTTCGCGTTCAGCCCATGCTTGCTACGCTCGTTCCCGAGCCATTCGACAGGCCTGGGTGGGCCTACGAGGAGAAGTACGACGGCGTCAGGATCCTTGCATATAAAAAAGAAGAGGGCCGGGTCCGGCTGCTCTCCAGAAATGAGAAAGACCGAACGGAAAACTTCCCTCGAATTGCAGCCGCAATCCGGATTCTTCAACCCGTCACTCTGCTTCTCGATGGTGAGGTCGTTGTCTTTGACAAGAAGCGTGTTTCCAGATTCCAACTTCTGCAGCAGGATAAGGGCGAACCGGTGTACGCCGTCTTTGATTGCCTTTTTCACGAAGGCAAAGATCTGCGGCGCCAACCGCTGTCCAAGCGACGGGATGTGATGGAGAAATCCATCGGGTCGTCGAGCAAAGTGCTATTGCCATCTCACAGACTCGCAACCGATGGTCTCGAGGCTTTCCGCATTGAAAAACGTCGAGGATACGAAGGATTGGTCGCGAAAAATCTTTCCTCGAAGTATCGTCCGCAACACGTTTCACACCTTTCGTGAATGCGGCCGCGGGGAATGCGAGTGTGTCGTTTATTGGACTGGACCGGCGCATGAGAATCTGATTGACGGCCTTGAGCACCCAGTTCACGTGCGGTCGGCACTCGGCTACCAAATCGACCACGGCTGGCTGACGACGTTCTGGAAAGCAGCTCGGAGCGTCCAAGCGCAGCATCAAAGCACAGATTCACACGCATCCCGGCGAAGCATTCCACTCGGCCACCGACGATGAGTGGCCGATCGTCTCACAGGCCGGCTTTGTCTCAATCGTGATCCCTGATTTTGCCCTCGGCCAACCATCACTCGAAAACGCTTGGATTGGACGGCTGCACATCAATGGGGAATGGCAAAAGCTCGCATCCGCGCGTGAGGCGCTTATTCTCGCATGACCGCTCTTGCAGAACTGGATCGCATGATCTTGTTGTGCAGGGACCATGTCGCCCCCACACTGAGCAACAAGGAGATTTGCCAACACTTTTAGTCACTCAACGTCCTGTGCATTTCCGACCTACACAGTCTCGCTTCCCATAGCGGGCAAAACTGTCTTTTCACGCTGGTGGCTCTCCTGAGTCGCATGGGCATGCAGGTAGGACTGAACCTCCCCGACACGGCCGTGCTGTCGTCCCAACCACCTTTTCTTGATTCCTCGCTCCACGAAGCTCTCCTTGGCTCCAGCCGAAAGCTTGTCACTGAAGCGACCATTCAATGTGACTCGGATTTCAAGGCCGACGTCATCTTTGTAGTGGGAGATGTTGCTGGCAAGACCCACGACGCTCCCTGTTGGTATCTGACCGGGAGTGATTGGTTCGGCTCCGTAGCCATGAGAGGAATAGCAAAGCCCGAGGCGTGGAGCGCGCCGTTGCCGATTAGCGCCATGGTCAGCGCAGCCCTATCGGCAAGTGAGGCTTTCAAGTTCGTTATGCGGCGCCTACCGCTCCGCAATCCATCCGACGCGGTATTCTTTGCGCCATCAATTTCTCTTAGTTGGAACTTCGATCCAATTGCTGTTCCTTTAGGCGAAAGTATCGACCTGGGTTCCGTTGATTTCATCAGCGCCGGAGCCATTTCCCAGGCTGCGCTGTTCGCTCTGAACCGGATTCCTAGAGTAGAAATGTCGGGACGAATTTTCGATGATGACTATACAGAGGCATCCAACCTAAACCGAAATATGCTGACTTTGGCGAGCGATCTTGGGCAACCGAAGGTGCAGATCAGTTCTCGGCTTTGCAGCACCGGCGTGCACCTCCAGCCTGTCGTGGGGCGCTTTCCAGACCACAGTTCTGACATCCGGCTCTCCGGACGAGTTGTGGTGGGTGTTGACGATATCCCCAGCAGATGGAAAGTACAAGAAAAGGCGCCCAACTGGATCGCGGTGGGTGGGACCAGCCACTACAACGTTTCTTCTTCAGTTCACACGCCAGGAAGCCCCTGCTGTGGATGCCTGCATCCGGTTGACGACGACGGAGCAGCACGGCACATTCCCACCGTATCGTTTCTATCGTTCTGGGCCGGACTCGCGATGACAGTTCGATTATTGCGTGACGCTCTTGGGCAACCGTACACACCAGAGCGGCAGCACCTCTGGCTCACTCCGCTAAGGATGGATCTGCCCCATGCTGCAATGTGGATGCCCGTCGCGCCGCGACAAGACTGCCCGGTGCACTGCTTAGCGTCGATATCCATGATCTGACAAAACTCCCTTCGCATTGGTATTCCCTGGACACCGAAAGAGCCTGGCAGAGTATGCCGACTGACTGTCGGACCCCAAGAAATCTTCAGTTTGCTGGCTCTCACCCGGGTCTCGCATGCCAGGTGTGTGCAGGGTTCCACGGAAACGAGGACCAGCGATCCGAGGTTGTAGCATTGGGCCCTTAGCCCTCTTCGTCTGGTGGTCCTTCAGCTCCGGCCAGATCCTGCGGCTTGATCTTCTCGACATTGAATTTTGCCGCGCGCTCTCGCATCGTCTTGAGCACCTCTTCGAGTGGAGGCGGTTCGCCCTTAATCCAACGCAGCGGGTTGATGCGCGCCACCACGAACGAGCGCAGGTAGGGGCTGACGAGACCGCGTTCTTTAAGCTTCTTTACCGCCGTCGCAACTTTGTCCTCAAGGTCGAGCACCATCGTGGCCCGTTTCTCGTGATCCTTGACGGCGGCGCGGAGCGGTTCATCGTTAAAGCTCTCCAGTCGCCGGAGAATCGGATGGTAAGCACCACCGCCGAAGCGCGGGAAGCGTTCATAGCAAACGCCGAGAGTGACTAGGGCGGGTTCGTCTAAGTAGAACGCGAACTGGGGACTCGGGGCGCGTGGCATCTTCGTCCACCAGACCACGGTATATGCGTATGACCTCCAGCGAGCGTTCCTTGAGATTGTGAGCCTTCTCCGTATTCAGCGCGAGGATCTGCCAGGCTACCTCGCCGTCAGCCACGACGAGCGCCGTGATTGATTTCGCCCCAAGGCGGCGCATGGCTTCCAAGCGATGCCGGCCATTGGGAGTCCAGAACCCGCCCCGTGGGGCGAGAACCGCGATGATCGGGTCGAGAAAACGCCCGGTTTTGTTGATGACGTCGGCGAGCCGTTTATGGTGAGCATCGGAGAGATCTCGCTGGAAGGGCGTGGGCTCGACGGCATCGATCGGCAGAATCGAAAGCAAGAGCGGGTGTCCGCCGAGCGGCTCCTTGTACGATCCCACAACACAGCCCCGGCTTTTTCGATCGCCTCTGCAACCTCCGCGGCTGCTCCTGTCGGCTGTTCGAGTCGGCATTCTGCTGGGCCGAAGCCCTTCGTTCCGGGTTTGGCTTTGCGAGGACGCCTCCGGGCTGGTGCACGCTTGACCATGGCAGAGACTCTATTCTAGTTGTGGGTGGATTGTCTCTCGTCACCGATCACGGTCACTACGATGGTGCGCTCACGCCCGCGCACATCGCATTCCAGATGAAAGATTTGGTGCCACGTACCTAGAATGAGTTTGCCATGTCCGGATGCGATACGGTGATCGCCAATTTCGCGCGCATGGATTCGGCCCTCTTAGTATTCTTCATCCTGGCAACTCCGGTGATCGCACTTCCAGAGGACGTTTGTCGTCCCGTAGGCCCAGAAAAACCGGCTGGCGGAGTTTTCTGTCAGCCGTCCATTCTTGGAACGAGATCTGGGCGACTAGCCGCGGAGCCAGAACAACCACGCCCTTCTCGCGCGGAGGATCCCACAGCGCAGGTCGAGATCGTACGAATGGTCGAAATTTCCGGTATAACGCGGCGAGGGTTTTCTGATCGAACCCCGTTCCGACTTTGCCGACATAGCGCAGTCCGTGCTTGTCATAAGCTCCCAAAAGAAGGGCGCCAAAATATTGGCGTGAGCCGGCGGGCTTCGTGAATCCGGCGATCACGAACTCATCTTCCTGGTGAACTTTCACTTTCAGCCATTTAGTGGAGCGCGCTTCCACGTACGGAGAGCGCCAGGTGCAAGAGACTACCTCCGCCTTTCACCGCGTTCGGGCGAAGCAGGTCTATCGGTCGAGGAAGTTGACGCTGACAAATTTGACGGGGCCCTGCTCAGAATTTCTGGCCTACCCAGGGGCACCGTGGTGTTGAACAAAAATGTACGAGAACATGGCCGGAAGCTTTTTACAGTTGCGCATGAGATTGGGCATTACCTGCTTCCTGATCAACAAGAGCAGGCCGGTCCATGTGGCCGGAATGACATCGGACAGTGGTCAACGCGGATGCCAGTTCCAGAGCTTCAGGCAAATCGCTTCGCGGCCGAAATACTGATGCCGGAGGCAAAGATCGGGGACACGGTTAAGCACGAGCCGGATTACGACTTAGTCGAAGGGATTGCGGAGAAATGTGGTACGACGCTCACGGCGGCGATGTATCGCTACGTGGAGCTTTCGAGCTTCCGAGTCGCAATGGTGTGGAGCACCGGCGGTCGCTCAATCGAGTATAAGGCTTCGGAAGAATTCGGTCGTGCAATTGAGCTGGGGCCCTTGAGTCCTGCAACTTATGCATACGACTGCTTCCAGGATCAGCGCGTTCCGCCGCAGCTGGAAGCGGTGCGGCGGAGCATGGCTGTACAACTCTAACCTTCGAGCAAACGCCAAGATCCTTGAGCAGTCGTTATACCTTCCTTTTTACAAGAGTGCACTTTCTCTGCTTTATCTGAATGACCGCGTCGAAGAACGGGATGATTTCGATGAGGAGAGAGAGTCAGAAATGGATCCCGACGAATTCACAATCTATCGCCGGAGATGGCCAAGCAAGAGATAACCGACTACAAGACATCGTTGATCTCTCAGCCACGGTCAAGGCTAGCGATGTGCCCCTTGTTATGTCGCGTAGGTCTCAGTAGCCTGCGCGACTCGGGCCTATCGGCATCGCATTGTGGAGTCACAGATAAACTACGGTGCGGGGGCGGTTACATTGCTCTCGCGCCGATGTGCAGTTACCAGTTCAACGACCACTTGTGGGACTCTATTGATGCATGACCCAGTCAGATGTGCGGAGTTTTGAGCAAATCTTTGGCACGCTTATTTTGGAAAAGAGCAGTGTTGGAGCGGGTCGGCCGAGTTTGCTGGCTGTTGGAATGTCAGGCGCAATCACTTCCCACAAGCCGACTTGTCGGTACTAATTTGCGCCGAACTCTAACGCATCCAAATCAGAGTTAAAATCTATTGAAAATCGAAGCTACCCCAAACTGCCCGGTGTCAACGATTCCGGAAGCGCTTCAGTCAATTTCATGATTAACGTAGAGGGCATTGGCGATGTATTGAATCGATGGTTGAAACGATTTCGCTTGGGGATCGCATGAACATGTCTGCCAGTGCCGATAGCGAACGCTTCCAGCGCGGCGCGAACAAATATGCTGCCTACCTCGAGACGCCCGAGGGTCGGTTGCGCTCTGACTTGGCCTTTGCCAACCTGCACGATTTTCTTCCCCTGCAGGCCAAAGAGTCGTTGCGCGCATTGGATCTCGGGTGTGGCACGGGAGCGACGGCGGTTCGCCTGGCGCGACTTGGCATTCATGTCACGGTGCTGGATTATTCTCCGGCGATGCTGGATATTACGCAGCGCGCCGCCCGCGAAGCAGGGATCTCGGAGAAGATCGTGCTGAAACACGGTGAGGCAACACAGCTGGCCAACTTATTTCCCGCTCGATCGTTCGATGTAATTCTCTGCCACAACATTCTGGAATACATCGACGATCCGGGAGTTGTGTTGCGCGATGCGGCTCGCGCCTTGCGAGATTCATCAGCGATACTGTCGGTCCTCGTGCGCAGCCAGGCAGGCGAGGTATTAAAGGCCGCTATCCGAGCGGGCGATCTGGGTGCGGCGGAAAATAGTCTTACGGCTGAGTGGGGACAAGAGTCTCTGTACGGAGGGAGGGTGCGACTCTTCAAGGCGGATAGCCTGCAACGCATGCTGAAAGCAGCATCCCTGGCAATGATTGCGGAACGGGGTGTACGCGTCGTTGCGGATTATTTGCCGCCTGCGGTATCTCGCAGCGCCGAGTATGAGCGGATTCTGGAGCTGGAACGCAAGCTGGGTATCCGGCCAGAGTTTGCTGCAGTCGCGCGCTATACACACTACCTGGCTCGTCAACTGGATCCGGTGATGGAGGATCGCGAGTGAACGACGTCAGAGCGGAATCTTTGTACCCCCCGACCCGCGCGAAGACGCCTGACGCCGGCATTGCGCTCGGGCTCGGGCTCACCAATGAGTGCAACCTCTCCTGCGCCTTCTGCTACCGAGATCCAACCCGCACGGATCGCCTCTCTCTGGATCAGGTGAAGTCCGTCATGGAACGACTGCCCATTCGTTCGGTGAATCTGGGCACCGGCGAGAACGGCATGCATCCGGACTTTAAAGCGATTCTGGAGTACCTGCGCACAAAACCCATCAAACTTACGATCACTTCCAACGGTCATAGTGTCGCTGTGTTGGAAGACGACGAGTTGCGCGCCTTTCACGATATCGAGTTTTCGCTTGATTACCCGACGCAGGCGGAACAGGATGCACAACGCGGAAACGGCAATTGGGAGCTGATCCACCGGCAAGCGGAACGTTGCGTAAGGCTCGGCTTGCCTGTAACCATCGTCGCGGTCATGATGAAGTCGAACTACCTGCGTCTGGCGGAGGTGGCGCGCGTAGCCAAACGATTCGATGCTCCTTTGCGCGTCAATGTGTACCAGTCCGTGCGGTCAGACCTATATGCGCTCACGTACGAAGAGTACTGGGAGGGGTTCCGGCGTCTCTTTGCGGAAACGGACGTGATCGCCATTGGCGAGCCTCTGGTTCGAGCGATGGCAGGTCTCCTGCCGCTCAGAGAGGGATGTGGCGTTAGCACAGTGCGGGTTACACCGCGCGCCACGACGCAACCCTGCGTTTACTGGCCGGGACCAGGGGAACCACTATCTGATTTGAGCTTCGTGGGAGCTGACATTCTGAGCTCTCCAGCTTTCGAGCAAGCCCGGACACTTCCAAAAACCTGCCAGCCTTGCGAGTTCCGAGACTCCTGTCATGGAGGATGTGCTGGACGCCGACGCCTGCAAGGCGCGCTGCTTGAACCTGACTCATATTGTCCGATCATTCGCGGGGAACGTCCACGCCTGGAGGTCCGCATGGCCGCCGCCCGCGATCTGCCGAAACTAAACAGTTCCTGCACCACCGTGGTGATTGCCAGGTGATTGACTCGTGAAGCTTAGCTTGAATTTGTTCTGAAAGGGCACGGCTTCAGCCGCGCCATAAGTGCCGGAAAATCAATGATGGCTTTGGCCCAAACTGGCCCACTATTCGATGGCTCGCTTGACGGCGCCCGCGGCCATGGGCTATAACGATGTTCCCCAGCTGCCTGGACGCGCATGCTTATCCCCTGCAATCGCGGCTTCACTTGACGGTAGATTCCTCGACGTCGCTCGGTCCTTGCGCTACTCTCTTCCAACACTACTCACATTCATTATCGGTGCACCCTCTCTGCACCAAGAAGGAAGGCCATGCATTCTCAGCAGATTCGAATCAAGCCCATGCTCTTGAGCTTCGTGGCCGCCAGCGTCGCTACAGGAATCTCCGTCCGCGCGTTTAGCGGCGATGTCTCGAAGGCGGCGCAGCCAAAGCAGGCGTCGTTCCAGATAAGAAACGAATTCAAAGTTCAAGTACCGAAGGGAGCCAGGACGGTGCGCATGTGGTTCAGCGTTCCGCAGGAAGACGCCGCGTCTGTGATTCGTGAATTCAGTGTCGCCGCCGATTTTCCAGTCCACTATTACCGGGACGATTGGGGAAATCGCGTAGGGTATGCGGAAGTGAACGCGCCCACCGAAGGCCCGATCACCATCCGCGAAGCGTTTGGACTGACGCGCACCGAGACTCGCAATGACATCGACCCAACCAGGACGCGTCCGCTGACGGATCAGGAACGGGCTGCGCTCTTCGCGTATCTGCAACCTTCGAGCCACGTCATCATCACCGACCAGATTAAGTCCCTTTCCGCTTCGATCGTCGGGGGCGAGACAAACCCCATTCTCGCCGCTCGAAAGATTTACAACTGGACGCTCGAAAACGTGGATTACTGGGTGAAGGACCCCGACCACCTGAAGGCCTCCCCGGTGGGCAGCACGGAATATTGCCTGAGGACAAAAACCGGAAACTGCACGGATTTTCATTCGCTTTTTGCATCGCTGTCGATGGCGGCCGGTATTCCCACCCGCATGGTCTACGGTTCGCTGCTAAAGCCCACCTTGAATGGCATCCAAATCGACGGAAGCTATCACTGCTGGATCCAGTTCTTCGCGCCCAACTACGGCTGGCTCCCTCTCGACGTTTCCCTTGCGAACATTTACGGCAAGGAGTTCCCAGTCACCGATAAAAATAAAAAACTCGTCGAGCTGACGACGGCGACCGGTTACAAGGGTCTCGATCGAAGCAAAGTGGATTATTATTTCGGGAACCTCGATGAGAGACGCGTAACGTGGTCGATGGGGCGCGATCTGATCCTGCAGCCTCCACAGAATGATGGGCCGGTGAATGCGCTTACGAAAATCTACGTCGAAGTGGACGGCAAACAATCCGCGGATTGGACGCGCGAATTGACGTATGCCGAGGTCACGAAATAGTCGTTAGTCGTCGGTCGTCAGTCGTTGGCAAACGACCATCGACCAACGACGAATTCGAAACGAGAATTCTTTTCAGAGGAGACCACACGTGGAACTTTGGAAACCTGATCCCACTTTTTACCCTTCCCCGAAAATGGCGATGAAGGCGCCCCCGGAAAAACTGGCATTTGTGGCCCTGCTCAACGCGGAAAGTAATGGGCGTCCCGACGCCCTGGGTGTCGTCGATGTGGACCCGGCGTCCCGGACTTACGGTGGACTTGTGGGCCGCGTGGACATGCCCAACTCCGGCGACGAATTGCACCACTTCGGTTGGAATGCTTGCAGCGCTTGCCTCTGCCCATACATGCCGCATCCGCATACCGAGCGGCGCTACTTGATCGTGCCGGGCATCAAGTCTTCGCGAATCCATATTGTGGATACGAAGCCAGACCCGCGAAAGCCGAAGATTATCAAGGTGATTGAGCCGGGCGTCCTCGCTGAACGTGCGGGCTACAGCCGGCCACACACGGTGCATTGCGGTCCTGAGGGAATTTTCTGCAGCGCGCTGGGCTCCGCTACGGGAGATGGCCCGGGCGGAATTTTCGTCATGGATCCGGACAGCTTTGAGATTTTGGGGAAATGGGAAATCGACCGTGGGCCGCAATTTCTTGCCTACGACTTCTGGTGGCATTTGGGCTTTGACGCCATGATTTCCAGCGAGTGGGGAACGCCGAACATGGTGGAAAAAGGCGTGAACCCAGAAATTCTTTTGAAGGGCGGCTATGGCCACTCGCTGCATGTGTGGGATCTGCGCAAGCGCCGTCACCTTCAAACATTGGATTTGGGTGCCGAGTACCAAATGGCTCTGGAGCTTCGTCCGGCACACGATCCCAGCCGCGCGTACGGATTTCTAGGCGTAGTGGTATCGCTGAAAGATTTGTCCGCTTCCATTTGGGTTTGGCATCGCGACAATGGCAAATGGGGCGTGACGAAAGTGATCGACATTCCCGCCAAGCCCGCCGATCCCGAAACGCTGCCGCCCCTGCTCAAGGGATTCAAGGCCGTGCCACCACTTATCACGGACATCAATCTGTCGCTCGACGACCGCTTTCTTTATATTTCCTGCTGGGGAACCGGAGAATTTCTACAATACGACGTGTCCGACCCTTTTCATCCTAAGCGGACAGGTTCCGCACATCTGGGTGGTATCGTGCGCCGCGCTGGACATCCGAAGAATCCCAGCGCACCTTTGAACGGCGGTCCGCAAATGGTGGAGGTGAGCCGCGATGGACGTCGAGTCTATTTCACGAACTCGCTTTACGCGTCGTGGGACGCGCAGTTCTATCCGGACGGAATTCAGAGCTGGATGGTAAAGCTTGACGCCAAGCCGGAGGGCGGCATGGAGGTTGATCCGAAATTCTTTCTTGAATTCGGGAATCTCCGCGGCCATCAGGTCCATTTGGAGGGTGGCGACGCCTCGTCAGACTCTTACTGCTACTCATGAACCATTTTCCGCTCTGGCCCTGGGCTGCGTTGTTTCTTCTCGGGGCCTACCATGGCGTCAATCCAGGAATGGGCTGGCTTTTTGCTGTCGCTCTTGGAATGCAGAAGAAGAGTGCCGCTGCGGTATGGCAATCGCTCGTGCCGATTGCCGCCGGACATTTTGTTGCGATCGGGCTCGTAGTGGCCGCAGAGGTCGTTGCTGGCGCAGTGCTGCCCTTGCGTTACGTCAAGATCGCCGCCGCTTGTGTTCTTCTTGCCTTTGGACTTCACCGGCTAATACGGAAAAGTCATCCACGTTGGGGCGGAATGCAAATCGGTTTTCGCGATCTGTGCATTTGGTCGTTCCTGATGGCCTCCGCTCACGGCGCCGGCTTCATGCTGCTGCCCATCTTGCTGAAAATGTCAGCGCTCCACGCGGCGGCCGACGTCGGCGATTCTGCTCATCATCTCCACGCGCTCGGTTTTGCCGGACCGTTGTTTGGCAGACCATGGTTTGCCGGACCATGGACCGCGTCCATCGCCTTGCTTGTCCATACGCTCGGATATCTTCTCGTCACCGGGCTGATCGCGTTCGTCGTTTATAAGAAGCTGGGTCTCGACGTTTTGCGAAAAACCTGGGTAAATTTGGACCTGATCTGGGCCGTGGCGCTCATCGCGACCGCCGGCTTTACGCTGCTGATTCCCACGTAGCCTCCCAAATCGCCAAGTTCATCGCGAAATTGAACGAGCCCACGCGTCCTTTATTGCGCTTTCACCCAAGCATCCGAGCCCGTCACTTTAACTGCCAGGTCAGAAATGAAGATGTGCAGGGGCTTGCCGTCGGCTGTCCCGCGGTGCTCCGTTGAGATGAGTAAGGGACCAGCCTTTTTGTAGCCTGCCCAGGTTGCGTTGACGAGACTCGGCTTCTTGGTCCCGCCGTGGTGGAAGACAAGGTACTCGACTCGGTTGTCCTTGCCGACGTAGAGTTCCCAGGTGTCGCCGGGCGTGTAACCGCCGGCTTCCGCGGGATACTTCACTGCGACCAGCCTGGCCGAGCCGCTGCCCGCTGGCAGTTTATGCATACCTTGATCGGTCACGGTGGCGCTGGTGTCCCAATAAGCGTGGAGGGGGAACAGAAGCCAATAATTATCGTTGACGAAAGCCGGCTCAATTTGGTTTTTCACGGCGTCAGGTTGGCTGCTGAGCTCGGAGCGCATGTAGGTAACCTTCACCGGCTTGCCGTCTTTATCCGTCCCCTCATAGGAGACCTTGCCGGTTTTGGGCTCCCACTCCCAGGCGTGAGCAGCTTTGAAAAGTCCAGTGATTTCCCCGTTCCAGGTATAGCGGATAGCCTCGATTTGCCCATACGAATCGAGACCATAGGTTTTGGCGATCTGTTCGAGAATGGGCGGGCGATTCTGCGCCCAGGAGTTTGCAGCAAGGACCAGCACAGCGAAAGGCAGAAGTCGGATCATCGTTGTACGGCTCGCATTTGTCATAGAGTTCGCTCCTCGGTGAATTCAACGGACGCTGTCTAGGATGACGGTCAAAGGCTTCGGGATGCAGGAATTGCGTGTGGGTGCAGTATCCTTTACCCGCGCCAACCATCCCCTTGTCCGGTTGGCGCGGCATTATATTCGAGTTGCCGCCGGTCGTGCGAGCCGTCGCAATTCGATAATTGCGGCGGCCGCTGCCACAGATCCGTATTCGAGCAGCATGATCCAGCCAGGAACCAACCACGGGCGACCAAGCGTGCGCAAATACCACACGTAGTAAGTTGGGATGATGCTGACTGTCCAGACGATGATCGGCCCCGTCGAGGCCGACCGCAGGAACGGCAGCAGCCAGAGCAGATACCATGGATATACGACCGGCGCGCATAAAAGCGATGCTGCCATCGGCCAGGCAAATGCGTCCGATGACCATGTCGGGGCCTTGCTTCTTTGCCAGATTGCGGTTAGGAAGCCGACGAGCACTGCCAAGCCAGCTACGAGTTGCGGTGCCGCTACTCGCTCGAGCGTTGCAAACACCGGATCATTAAAGCGGAAACTCCGGACAAAAGTGCCGAGCGAACCGATCGGAATCCGGCCGTGGCTGAAAAACGGCACGTATAGAAGTCCGACCACGACTGCCGCCAGTGCGCCGTCGCGCACACGAACGCGCCTCCAGTAGAGTGGCAGCAGTACGATCGGGAGAAATTTCACTGCAACAGCCAGTCCAAATGCCACGGCTGCAACCGCACGCCAGCGCCGTCCTAGCGCGGCGACGGATACCAACAGCAGCAGCACGCCGACAATATCGATGTGACCGCTGCCCGCCACCTCGATCGCCAGCAGTGGGTTCCAGGCATACGCCAGAACCCAGTGCGCTCCTTGCCCACTGCGACGCAAGATATCGAGCAAAACGAGAACTATCGCCAAATCACAAACAACAAATGCGACTTTCAGCGCATAGACAGATTCATGAATCGCTGTCACGGCGCGGAAAAAAAGCTGAGCGGCGGCTGGATATGGGCTCGGCAAATCCGGGTTGTTCAGCGTGCGAGTCTCGGGTGTGTGCAGCCCGGCGAGGGCAGGGTCGCTGGGAACGACAATATAAGGGTTATAGCCGAGCCGCTGCATACGGCCATCCCAAACATATCGGTGAATGTCATCATCTGAGCCCGGCGCCATGAAGAGAAATGGAAGGTGCCACAGTGCAGCCATTACGAGCCCGACGACAATGACGCGCCGCGGGACTCTTGGAGTTGAGAAGAATTCACGAATGGCGAAGAGGTACGCAATGCCGGCAATCCCAAGCGAAATAAGGAATGACGGTTCGCCCACACTGCCAAGCTTGCGTGAGCAGATGGTCAGCGCCACTAGCAAGACGACGCCGAGCCCGTAAAGCCTGCGGGATGGCGTGACCTTCACAAGTCTCCCGTGCCCGTCCGCAATTTTGCCACCGTTTGTCCCCACTGTTTCAGCCAGACTGCCGTTCGTGGCGCTCTGGCTGGCGCGAGCCGCAGTTCCGTGGCAAGCCGAGTTAAGTCACCCTCCACGTCAATGTCGTAGAAGGGATCTGTGAAGCCAACGGAAAGCTGCAATTCGCGGGCACGCGTCAGCAGCGTCTCAAGCGCGCTCTTCGTGCCCATGCCGTCGCCATCGAACAGCGTTGGATGCGCAACCTTGGCCCCTACGAGATAGTAGCCACCGTCATCTGTCGGTCCGACAACCAAGTCGCGCCCGGTGAGTGTCTCGAACGCACGCCGCAGAACCGAAGCCGGCAGATGCGGGCTGTCGCTGTTGAAGGCAACCACACCTTCGCGGCCAGGTGTTGCGAAGTGTGCAAACACCGAGGTCAGGCCGGCCGCAAGGCCTTCACCTTTCTGCCCCACGACATCGACCACACCTCGCGCCATCCGCGCCAGCTCTTCTACATCCGAAGCAGGGCACATAATGGCAACCTCCACAGTGCCCACCGAGCGGGCTAGCGCCATTGTGTCATCCAAAAGGCAGCGATAAAGCTCGGTGAC
>CAWCRQ010000007.1:0-14251 GCA_963797885.1 uncultured Acidobacteriaceae bacterium
GGGTTCGGGCATCGAAGCGATCATCTTTCCGACGACTCTCTCCGATCAAGCGCACGTTCCGCGCATGGGCCACGATCCCTTCGTGCCCCAACCCACTCAACAGCCGGCTCACCCACGGTGAATGCATCCCGGTTTCCAGCGCGATCCGGCTGCGCGGCATCTTGCCGAAGACTTCTCTCATTGCCTTCGGCGTCGTCGCCAGCTTCTGTTCCAGAAGCAGTTCACCCCGTTCATCCAACACGCAGTACCAACTTGATCGATCTCCCAGATCCAAACCGATCGTCAGTTTCTGCCCTTCAACTTTTTCGACCTTATGGGCCGCTACCGTGCTAATCTTCTTCATTGCCGGTCTCCTTTATCTCTTGCGCTTCAAAGCGTGTCGATAACTTGGGAGCGTATCGCATCCCGTCGGAGACCGGCCTTCTCATCCCATCTGGTTTCGCCAGTTACACACGGCCAGGGCTACAATCAACACAAGGTGCTGGCTATACAAAATGCGCGCCTTCTTTCGATCGCCGCCACCCTCGGGCTACTTGTCTCATCCAATCATTCAGCCGGACAATCCAAGCCATCTAACGGTGGAGAGCGAAAAGTCGATGTCGCATTTCTCGCAAACGACGAACGCGGCAAGCCCGTGCTGAAAGTGGCGGAGTCGGACCTGGAGGTCTTAGATAACAAGAAGGCCCCCAAACGAGTGCTGGGTATCAGAGACAGGCGTGAGGTGCCCCTCTTGCTGGGAATACTGGTAGACGTTAGCGGCTCTCAGAGTAGCAACAGCGTGCACGCGCTTGCCCTCCAAGCTGCGTCGGAATTCGCTAATCAGGCGCTGACGGGCAGAGATGACAAGGCTTTCCTTGAACGGTTCGCCTTGGTTCCCGAAGCAACACAACTGATGACTAAGGATCAGTTCCAGGCGCTGAAAATTGACCTAAATCCTGGGAAGAGTCGAACCGCACTATTCGAGGCGCTACGCTTTGCTTGCGATACGCGCATGAAGGCTGACTCCGGGCGAGATTCCTTGCGAGTCATAGTGTTGCTAAGCGACGGCGAGGACAATGCTAGCCACAACGATCTGAAGCGAGCAATCACCAGCGCTCAGACAGCGGGCGCAATGATATTTGCAGTAGACACCAGCAACTACCGCTTCTCGCCCGACGATGGCTTTCCGGGGAATGTGAACCTGTGGGAACTGGCCAAGCAAACGGGAGGAACCGCATTTCTCCACCTTGACCATGAATCGGTGCCCAAAGCATTCGCTGCGATCAAAGAACAGATTGACAACATTCACGTTCTGTCATATGTGGCTGCTGATCCCAAGCAAGGCGTTCAATATCACTCACTCGAACTCAAGAGCACATCGAAAACAAAACTGAGACTACGAGCGCCCAAGGGTTACTACAGCAACGTTGCAACCGAGTAGAGAATTGGCGGTTATCGCGGGTCGCGGATGGGTTGCGGTGATTGGCGTAACATCCCGATAGCGCTCATTGACCAGCGGTCAAAACGTGTAAGCGCCTATTTACAACAGCTACCCGCAATGGCCTTGACCGCAAAACGCTATACCACTAAGTTTTCTCCATACTAGGTGCGCTCAAGTTTTTCGGACTTCTCTTAGTCGACATTGTCGTGGCAGTCATTGGACAGCGATTCTGGATACTGCCATCGGCAAAACGTTTCACGCTCACTGCTTAGCGCCATACTTTGGAAGGAATGGAACCTGAGCATTGGCTGTGCGGCAGTCATCGGATTCCCTGATGAAGACTCGCTCTTATTGTGTGGTTACGGTCACAGCCCTTCTTGTCATCGTCTTTCTGAGTGGACCTAAGGCGTGGGCGCAGGGGCCACCGTATCAGACCGACGATCCTGTACCCGTCGACCTACATCACTATGAGTTCTACGTATTTGGCGCCGCGGACGGAACACCGGTGGAAATGGACTCTGTCGGGCCAGCCTTCGAGTTTAACTGGGGCGCATTGCCTCGCGTACAGCTCCACGCGATACTTCCGTCTGGGGTGGTAGCGCCGCTTAATAATCGGTGTATGCGCCCAGTGGGATGGGGCCGACTGAGTTCGGACTGACGGACATGGAGTTGGGCGCGAAGATCGCCTTCATCAAAGAGAGTAAACACGTCCCACAGATCGGCACGTTCACGATGTTCGAAATCCCTACTGGCAACGCGAACAAAGGACTAGGCGTGGGCAAGGTCTGGTACAAGCTACCGATCTGGCTACAAAAGAACGTGGGCAAGTGGACGTTTGACGGCGGTGCGGGCTATCAGGTGGTGCCGCAAGCCGGGTACCGCAACTTTCCATACACGGGTTGGATGGTGAAGAAAGAACTCGGTGAGCGGCTCGAGTTGGGTGCGGAGGTCTTCGCTCATAGCCGCGAGGGGAGCGCAGTGCCGCAAACCGAGGCCTCGACCATGGTCGACATGGGCGGCTACTACCACTTCAAGCACCATCCCGGCGAGCAGTTCCTGTTCTGCTACGGTCACTCCGTCGCCGGACAGACGGAGAACTACGCTTACGTGGGCATGTACTGGACTTGGGGAAAAGATAGTGGCGGCAAGAAGGAAGGGCGCCGCGAAGGATTGTTTCCTGGTCAGTTGAATCGGAACGGATTTTGACCTGATTCTGAGAGGTTCTCATCAGTTCCTTCCCGCCGCTGCGGATGGAGGGGTTTGTGTCACCGTTCGCTCTCACATTGAGGTCACGCCGCCAATCGCGCTGTTGTGCCCTCTCGGAATCTTCAGGTGGTACGATCCCCTAGTGACAACATGACAAAGCTTCGTTTGTTCCAGTCATCAGGTCGCAATGCGCGAATGTTTTTCGCGGCGATCACCGCCGTTTCTCTGATTTTGGCCGGGCTGCCTGGAACCCCAGGGTTAGCCCAAGCTCAAACCGCAACGCCGGCCAAAGGATTCCGGCCACCCCCAACACTTCCCCTGACGAGCTTTTATGGCACGCCCCATCCGCTGCCCGCGGGCAAACCTGGAGAACTGATACGCTCGGAAGCGATCGACCAGTACAACCTTCCTTATGAATTGTCGGCATTGCGGATTCTTTATCACTCCCGGACCGCGAACGGAGAAGACGTGGCCGTCTCGGCTGTGGTGCTGATTCCGGATGGCAAGCCTCCCGCGAGCGGATGGCCGGTGATTGCCTGGGCGCACGAGTTCAGAGGAGCGGCGCGACAGTGTGCTCCCTCGGTGATGAAAAATCTCGGCGTGGGGCCGATTCTCGCTATGTACGCTAATCTCGGCTATGCGTTGGTTGCGACCGACTATTCCGGATTGGGCGCTGATTCCGGCAAGCCGGTGCTGGACATGGTGTCGAACGCGTTTGACGTCATGTATTCGGTTCTGGCGGCGCGCGCGGCTGTACCACAGATCGGGCCTAAGTGGATCGCTGTGGGGCCTTTTCAGGGAGGTCTGGCCGCGGTGGCCGTGGCGGAGAACGAAGTACGCGATCCCAACTATCTGGGTAGCGTCGCCACTTCGGGGGTGGCGGATGCGAAGGAGGCTTACCAGTGCTTCGCGCAGGGTTCTTCCAATCGCATGCTTCTAGTCCTGGCGTCTACCATTAAGGCGCTTTATCCGGAGTTCCGGGTGAGCGACATGCTGAAAGACGAGGCGCTGCCTGCGTACCAGGGCGTCACGCAGACCTGTGGAGGAGAAACAGAGCCGGAGTTCACAAGCGAAATGCTCAAACCGGGGTGGGAAAGCAATCAGTTTTTAAAGGAATTTTTCAGCAGGAACACTCCCGGTCAAAAGCGGGCCCACAGCCCGCTCCTCGTGATCAGTGGCGAGGCGGACCCGGCCATACCGGCGGATATGTCGGAAAAAACCGTGGCCCGCATGTGCAAGCAAGGAAGCCGAATCCTTTTTTTGAAGTATCCGAATGTCGATGCCAGCAGCGTGATGGGAGTTTCGGTCGCAGAACAGATCAGTTGGATGAAGGCACGGTTTGCGGGCCACGCTGCACCTGGCAACTGCCCTTGAGCGACCTCAGCGGCTGAAGTTTTTGACCCCAAAAAACGGGAGTGACATTACCCCCAATCCCCTGTTCTCGTCCATGTGAAACAATTTCGTCCCGAATCGCCCCCCTACGCTACGGGCAAGTCAATGAAAGCGGTGGAGTTGGCACCATCAAGAAAGGGTTGTTGTTGAAAAATCTCGATTACGCTCATTGACATGGGTTTTGAGTTCCCATGGGCCTGCGGCCCACCCATAGGCGACGGAGTGCTAACGCCTGGGTTCGCCAATTACTAGGACCGCTATCCACGCTGAATCTCGAGCGGGAAATCAGGGTTCATCAACGATGCTCCACCATCTACGGCGATGACCTGGCCAGTAATCCAGCCAGCGTCTTCCGAGCAGAGAAGGATCACGGCGTTGCCCATATCCGCGGGCGTTCCCAGCCGACCCATCGGCGTCCATCCGGCTGCGTGCCAGGCACGCATCCGATCCTGCACGTCTTGTGGGAGGCTGTTCAAGATACTGTCCTCGGTAACGCCAGGACTAATCGCATTGACGGTGATGCCTCGGCTGGCCAGAGCCACCGCGAAGTAGCGAACCAGCGATTCCAGCGCTGCCTTGGCTGAGGAGTGGGCGACAGTCTGGCTGCCAGCCAGCAGTGAGAACGCCGGGGCGGTAGGAGATGGCGACGATCCTGCCGCCGTTGCCTATAAGGTGGGCCGCCTCCTGGACTCCCACGAGAAACGCCTTGGCCTGGGAATCGACCGACTTGTCCCACTGTTCTGGTGTGAGGTCCAGGGGAGGCCGATAGTAGGTGAAGAGCTCGCCAAGAGCATTGCTCACAAAGATGTCCAAGCTGCCGAACGCGGCTTGAACTTCTTTGAACATCTGGCGGATATCCTCGGGGCGCGAGACATCGGCCTGGATGATCAAACCACCGGAGCCTCGTTCCCGTACTTTCATGAGCGTATCGTTAGCAGCAGCCTCATTCTGGCGATAGTTGATGGCCACCTTGACACCCTGCTCGGCCAGCTTCAAAGCAATACCTCTTCCTATACCACGTGAACCTCCAGTAATCAGCGCATGCTTCCCCTGGAGCGACATACGACCCTCCGATCCTCAACTCTGTAATTAGGCGCGACTCGCCATCGCCTAGTTCCGAAATGTATGAGCCAGTCCCGACACGATGACCATTCTTCGAAGTATTGCGTCAGTTTACGATAAATTGCGATTTCACTCATTGACCCAGGTCGGCCAATTCTCAATGAGTGTAAACGCCTGGTTTCGTAAACCATCCAGACCGATCTCCCAGCTTGGCTTTCCCCGTTATGGGATTACTTCCTGTTTGCCCGTTATCCAACCAGAAACCGAGCGGCACGCGAAAACGAGCTCCGAAATAGGAGGGATCGGTTCTTTGAGCGATAATGTTTCTCCGAACATTCACACGAAACTTTGCTGGTTGGCTCTGAGGGAGGCGCCGTAGCGCGACCACTTTCCCGACGTAATTTCATGCAAGGTATGAGTAGTCTTCTGGTGTTGCCGCTCTTGCGCACGGAAGAGCCGGAAACCGTTTTGTATAACGGAAACATCTGGACCGTGGATGATGCCCAACCGCGGGCTCAGGCTGTGGCCATCAGCGGTGGGCGACTTTTGGCGGTGGGCTCCAACGCCGACGTACTGTCTTTGGCCAGCGCACGCACGCGTAAGATTGATCTCGCCTTCAAGACCGTACTTCCGGGATTCAACGACGCTCACGCACATCCGGTAGAGTCAGGCGTAGAGCATCTGCGCAAAGTGGCCTGCGACAAAGACTCCATAGAAAAAATACAAGCCGCATTGCACGAGCGCGCGCTGCAGACTCCGTCCGGGCAATGGGTACTCGGATTCTTGTACGACGACGGGAAAACTCCCTGCCCTCTCAATCGCCACGATCTCGATGCGGCGGTGTCCGACCGACCGGTGCTCGTGCAGCATCGCGGCGGCCACACCGCCTTCGTGAACTCGCTGGCGCTGCAGTTGGCGCACATCAACGACCAGACGCCCGATCCTGTCGGTGGCCGCTTCGAGCACGATGCCGCGGGTCACCTCACCGGTTTCGTGGGCGATGCTGGGATGCAACTCTTTTTCAACCTCATTCCAAACAAAAACACGCGCGCAGACTATCGCCAAGGTGCAGCACTGATCTGCAAGCTTTTTACGAGCAAGGGAATTACCTCCGCCTGCGATGCGGACACCTCGCCCGAAGACGTACAGGGTTACCAGGACGCACGCGATTCCGGCGAACTCACGATGCGTGTGTATTGTCACGTCTCCGCCGCTTCGCTGGATCATTTTATGGCTGCAGGGCTTCATACCGGTTTTGGCGACGAATGGGTACGCATCGGCGGCGTAAAGCAATACGCGGACGGCTCCATTTCGGAACGAACCGCTTGGCTCTCGAAACCCTACCTCGGCCTCCCGAACAATTACGTCGGATTGCAGCTTTCCAGTCGCGAGCAGCTTTACGAAACTGGCCGCAAAGCGCACGCGGTGGGTTGGCAACTGGCGACCCACGCCAATGGCGACCTAGCGATAGACCGTATCCTCGGAGTTTACGAGCAAATCCAGAGGGAACTGCCGAAAAAAGACCCGCGTTTCCGCATCGAGCATTGCACCCTGCTCACGGATACGCTGATCCAGCGCATGCGCGCGCTCCAGGTAATTCCCGCCCCGTTTTCCGGTTACGTTTACTTTCATGGCGACGTTTTGCATTTCTACGGTCAGGAGCGGACTGAACATATGTTCCCAATGCGCAGTTTCCTCGACGCGGGACTGCGTCCCACGGATTCATCCGATTACACAGCCAGTCCTGCAGATCCTTTGATGTGGCTGCAGTCGCAGCTCACCCGCACAGACATGAAGGGTAACGTTTGGGGTGCAAATCAGCGAATCACCCTGCAAGAAGGTATTCGCTGCGGCACGATCAACGGGGCGTATGCGGCCTTCGAGGAAAGTCTGAAGGGCTCGATTCAGCCGGGACAACTGGCGGACTTGGTGGTGCTTACGCAGGATCCATTCAAGGCCGATCCATCAGAGCTGATGCAGATTAGAGTGGAGCGAACCATGGTCGGGGGAACCTGGAAATATGAGTCCTGATCGAGACAGGGACGCTCGCATTCGCAACTCACATGCCGCACTCAGAGCTCCGGACGGATTGTCGGCAAACTGGAAGCTATGACGATGGTTGACGTAATATCCCGATATCGCTCATTGACGGGGGTTCTGAGTGCTAACGCCTTCCATGAGAATGCCGGTCTATGTCAAGTAGATTTTGAATCAGTACTCTCAATCGGGGAACCTGGGCAATGTGGTGACCACGACGGTCAACGGACTGCCCACCAACGGCAGCACGGTCTACGTGACGCTGTACTCGCTGGTAGGTGGGCAGTGGCTCGGTAATGCATACACCTACACTGCGTTTGGCGGGAGCTCCAGCAAAGGTGTGATCACGTCGCCGGCTCCGAGCTCAACTCTGAGCGGCAGCAGCGTGACGTTTACCTGGAGTGCGGGCACGGGCGCAAGTGCTTACTGGCTGGACGTGGGCAATGTTGCCGGAGGCAACCAGTACTCTCAATCGGGGAACCTGGGCAACGTGTTGACTACGACGGTCAACGGACTGCCCACCAATGGCAGCACGGTTTACGTGACTCTGTACTCGCTGGTGGGTGGGCAATGGCTCAGTAACGCATACACCTACACATCGCTCAGCGGGACTGCCGGTAAAGGCGTCATCACGTCGCCGACTCCGGGTTCGACTCTGAGCGGCAGCAGCGTGACGTTCAACTGGACGGCGAGGACGGGTGCGAGCGCTTACTGGCTAGACGCGGGTAATGTTGCCGGCGGCAACCAGTACTCTCAATCGGGGAACCTGGGCAATGTGTTGACCACGACGGTCAACGGACTGCCCACCAATGGCAGCACGGTTTACGTGACTCTGTACTCGCTGGTGGGTGGGCAATGGCTCAGTAACGCATACACCTACACATCGCTCAGCGGGACTGCCGGTAAAGGCGTCATCACGTCGCCGACTCCGGGTTCGACTCTGAGCGGCAGCAGCGTGACGTTCAACTGGACGGCGGGGACGGGTGCGAGCGCTTACTGGCTAGACGTGGGTAATGTTGCCGGAGGCAACCATTACTCTCAATCGGGGAACCTGGGGAATGTGCTGAGCACGACGGTGTACAGTCTGCCGGCAAATGGCAGCACCATCTATGTGACGCTGTACTCGTATGTTGGAGGGCAGTGGCTGAACAACGCTTACACCTACGTTTCAGGTCCGTAGAAGAAACGAATCATCGGCCGTGGTCTCACGACGGGGCCCAGCGGAACGGTCCGGCTGCAGCCGCCGAATTCCAGAAGTTCCTCGATCATACCGGAGTCGTGCAGAACTTCCTGCTCGGCTCGCTCGCCCGTCTCCAACTTGGCCACGCCTATGCCCTGTCCGGCGACACCGCCAAAGCGAAAAGCGAATACCAGGATTTCTTCACCCTTTGGAACGATGCCGACCCCGACATCCCCATCCTGAAGGAAGCCAAGGCGGAATACGCGAAGCTGCAATAGCAGCGTGGCGATCTTCGAACCATGACTGACCTGCTCGCACAACAATTGTCAACGACGCTATCAGATGGGATTGAGCGCAACGAAACGACCAAGCTCCGTGTCCTCGGCCTTGTAAACGACGCCCATACCACCGCCCCCGAGCTTTTCGACGATGCGGTAGCGCGAGATCGTTTGGCCGATCATGAATGGGCGTTGGGACTCAGGGTGCAATAGTAAGGATGTAAGGAAGCCGAGTCAACCAGGCGCGCACCGATGGACGCAGGACAGGCGCGGGCGGAATGTGGCTTCAGGCGTGGCCTGTTTGCGCCGGTTTGGGTCTTTCCAGGCGTTACGCCACCACATCTGCATCCAGCACGCGGTCCTGCTCCAGATAGTGGGAGACGGCGTATTGGGCTAGAAGCGGCGTCTGGAGCCGGATCTCAGCGCCGATCCATTCCCCTTTGTTGTGGGGCCCGTTGAGCGGATGATTGCAACGCCCGCCACTGCCGAACTGAGGACCGAAATCGGCACTCTGGATCTGGTCAAACTGCTTCAGTTTGCGCCAGGCTTCATCGCCCACCGTGCCGGAAACGTCAATCCTTAATCTGACGATCGCCATAGACGAAACCATTCACCTTCGAGACTCGTTCTTGGTCGCAACACCGCAGCAACGCTTGTGCTTCTTCCCGAGCCGCACGGGCACGGCGTTGTGGGTTGGACTGTGGGTAGAATTCAAGCGCAATGCATCCTTCTGCTCCGCAGAGAACTATTGCAGCTTCGCGTACTCCGCTTTGGCTTCCTTCAGGATCGGGATGTCGGGATCGGCGTCTTTCCAGAGGGTGAGGAAATCTTGGTATGCACTCTTCGCTTTGGCAGTGTCGCCCTGCATGGAATAAGCGCGGGCGAGGCCTAGATGCGCCAGAGCACCCAGCGGAAAGTTCAACACGACGCCGCGATGGTCCCGGAACTTTTGGAACTCGGCGGCGGCAGCGGTCCCGTTGTGGGCGAGCAGGTAAGCTTGACCTCGGACATAAACGGGGTACATCGTTCCCATCTGGAACTGTGGTGGTTCGCCCAATTCATAGGGAGCGGTGGCCTCAAGGGACAAAAGAGCCTGGGCTGAATTACCTGCGCTAAGTTCAATGGCCCCTTTGAGCGTCGGCAGCCAATAGAGTTTGAGCACAGTATTCGAGGAGTCGGCCTTTTCCACCGTCTCGACCAGGGCTTTCGCCCGTCCTGCATCGCCAGCGCGCACTAGGGTCAAGGCGCTTAGCATCTTGACATCTCGGCCAGGAGCCAAGGACAGCGCTTTGGTGACGTCCTGTTTCGCGGCTTCTGCATCGCCAAACTCCGCCTCTCGTAAGGCGGCATTTACCTCCCATGCCGCAGCCGTCTCCCTGGAGTCGGCACGGATTGCCGAGTCCACAGCGCGTCGCGAGAAATCCCTGGCTTTCGTCAGCCGCCCGCAATAAGCCTCGGTGTCGGACTGCGCCGAGAGCAAAACATCTTCATCCCCTGGCTTGCCTGCCCCCCAGTCCAATTGCTGCTCCATTTGCGTCGTGTCGTTCCGCAGAAATGCCACGAAGTACATGACTTGGCGCAGCCATCCACCATCGAGACTGAGTGCTTGGGCGTGGGCAAGAGCTTTCTGCGCATCATCAAAACGGTTCAAGGCAAGGTAAGAAGCTGCGAGATTGCCGTAACTATTCAAGTCGTTCGGCTCCAGCAGTATGGCCTCGTGAGTCTCCTTCACGGATTTCTCATGCTGCCCGAGACCGCTGTAAATGACTCCCAAGTTGGAGTGGGCCATCCTTTCCCGGGGATAGGTTTGTGCCCACAGTTCGTAAATCTGGCTAGCCTTCTCCAGTTCCCCGGTGACGTCTTGATAGTACAGGGCCGAGATCCGATATTTTTCCCGCTCGCTTACTCGGTCGCGCAGCTCGTAGCCCTTGGTAATGTTCTGCGCACCCAGGCTGGCCTGTCCAAGATTACTGTAATGAACCCCTAGACTCGCGTAGGCGACGGCGAAATTGGGGTCCAATTCAATCGCACGCTTGAAGAACGGAATCGCTTGGGCGTCGCTCTTGGTGCGGCCGGTTATGATGCCCATGCTGTAAGCCTTCAGGGCTTCGAGGGAGGGCGTGGTGGCTTCCACGGGCACGTCAAATTTCTGCACGGACGCAAGCGATTCGCCCAGGCGCGGACGGATGGCCGCGGCCGCTGTGTCGAGCGCCTTGAGCACGCCTTCCTTGCTGGCGGCTTCGGCGCGTTCTTTGGCCAGATTGTCGCCGGTATTGCAGGCAACGGCATCGAGGCCGACGATGTACTGGCTGCCAAGGTTGGAGATCGATCCGCTCAGAACGGCTTTGCTGCCGGTGCGGAGGCAGAGTTCCCGGGCCACGTCAGCGGTGACGTGCTCGGTGGGCGCGCGGTCCATCAACTTCAACGTCTCGCTGACTTTGCGGTCGGAAAGGATGTTGAGGAACGGAGACTGCTCCAGATCGACCGCGAGGGCTTGTTTGAGGGTGCCGTCGAAGACCGGCTCGCCGGTGGAGTTGACGAAGTCAGCGAGGACGACCGTGTCTTTCTCCGTGAGCGGTGCAGCCTTCGTTACCGGCGTCGCAGACCGCGAGCGCAAATAGAGGCCACCGGCAATGAGTGCAGCCACCAGCACCACGACGCCGGCAACAACCACGCGCCCGAGCTTCCCTCTCCCAACTTCAGGAACTTCAACGGCCTTCGCAGTGGCCGATGACGATGAGGTACTGACAGCAGGAGCCGACCCCGAGGCTGGCGGTGGTGTAGCGGCTACCGCCGGAAGTCCAACCTCCTGCGCTGCCGCCACCGTGCCCGAACTAGCTGGTACGCCGTGGCGCGATTCCGTCTCCCGCTTCAGGCGCTTCAGGTCGGCCCGCATTTCCGCCGCACCTTGATAGCGGAGCTCACGGTCTTTCTCCAACGCCTTGTTGATGATGCGTTCCAGTTCGGCTGGCACGTCGGGATTCAGCCGCACGGCAGGCGTGGGAGCAGCGTCGAGAATGGCTTTGAAGATAACTCCCGAGCTTTCCCCCCGGAATGGTAGCGTGCCCGTCGCCATTTCGTATAAGACAACTCCGAACGAGAACAAATCTGTGCGTGCGTCCAATTCCTTGGCTCGCACTTGTTCCGGCGACATATAAGCGACAGTGCCGAGCGCAGAACCGGGACTGGTGAGATGCTGCTCGTCAATCGTGCCCGTCATCGTGTTGGCTGCCGCAACTTTGCTTGACGAACTGGTCGTGGGTGCGATCTTGGCCAGTCCAAAATCGAGAATCTTGGCGTGTCCGCGCTTGGTCACAAAGATATTCGCAGGTTTGATGTCGCGGTGGACGATGCCTTCGGAGTGAGCAGCATCCAGTGCATCCGCGATCTCGATGGCCAGCGACAGAATCAACTCGGTTTCCATCGGTCGGCCAGCAATGTGGTGCTTCAGCGTCAGCCCGTCCAGAAACTCCATGGCGATGAAGGGCTGGCCATCTTGCTGCCCGATCTCATGGATGGTGCAGATATTGGGATGGTTCAGCGCAGAAGCAGCTTGCGCTTCTCGCTGGAAACGAGCCAATGCTTGGGAGTCTCTGGCGACCTCGTCAGGCAGGAACTTCAGGGCGACAAAACGATGGAGGGTTACGTCCTCGGCCTTGTAGACAACGCCCATCCCGCCCCCGCCGAGCTTTTCGATAACGCGATAGTGCGAGATGGTCTGGCCGATCATCAGGGGCAAATCTTACGTCGGTGAACCCGGCAAGTCAATGAAAGCCGCATTCGCAGCAAGGCCACGCCGACCTGTGAGGCAGACGGTTTCTCGTTACCGCGTTCTGCGCAAGATTGGTGGTGGCGGTATGGCAAAACTCCTGCAGTACTCACGATTGGCGCAAATCATGAGGAGGGAGACCATCAGGTGCTACGCCGCGTTCCATAACTTCCAGGTTGCAGGTTGAATCGCTCACAATCAGTAGCGCGCGCCGATACGATTCCTACGCATCCCGCGCGGTTGCTGAGGAGAACGTAACGGATACCCTTGGTTTGGTTGACCGTTTACAAAGTTCGCCTTAACATTCGCAGCAAGGCCACGCCGTCCCAACCTGTGAGGCAGACGGTTTCTCGTTACCGCGTTCTGCGCAAGGTTGGTGGTGGCGGTACGGCAAAACTCCTACAGTACTCATCTCAGAGCGGAGGAAAAATGATTTCACGCCGCGATCTTCTCAAGGGAGTTTCAGGAGCGATTGTCGCCGCAGGGGCAATCTCTCCATGGCTCGCATGGGCCGCGGACGACAGCGTGGCAGTGCCGGGCAAAGACGGAATGATCCTGCGGTCCTACCGTTTTCTCGACCTGGAAATGCCCCCCGAGTATGCCAACTCCTGGATCACACCCGTGCAGCATTTCTTCGTCCGCAATCACATGCACGAGCCCAGCACGCTGGATGCGGGCGACTGGCGACTCAGCATTGGCGGGGAAGTGGAAAACCCACTCACCCTAAGCCTGGCGGACCTGCGCAAAATCGAATCGCACACCGTTACCAATACTCTTGAATGTGCGGGCAATGGCAGAGGGCTCTACCAACCGCACGTCCCTGGGGTTCAATGGCAAAAAGGAGCAGTGGGCACCGGCCGATTCGCGGGTCCGCGTCTAAAGGATTTGTTGCAGCGGACAGGACTGAAGCCAACTGGCAAACATGTAATGTTCCATGGCCTCGACGAAGTCCCCGGAAAAGTGCCGCCGTTCATCCGCAGCATTCCCATTGAAAAAGCAATGGACGCAGACACGCTGGTGGCGACGCAAATGAACGGGGCCGCGCTGACCAAGCATCATGGATTTCCGGCCCGCGCCCTGGTACCGGGCTGGGTCGGAGCGGCTTCGTGCAAATGGCTTACCGAAATCAAGGTGCTCGACAAGGAATTCGACGGCAACTTCATGAAACCCGCCTACCGCATGCCGAACGAACCGGCGAAGCCAGGAGAGTCCGTCAATCCAGATGCGACGTATCCCTTAACCGCGCTCGCAGTGAAATCGCTCATTGCCAGTCCAAGCGACGGCGCGACGCCTAAGCAGCATGCCATCCAGATTCATGGCGCAGCCTGGGCGGGAGAAACGGATATCGCCCGCGTCGACATCTCGACCGATTCCGGCGCAGCCTGGCAACAGGCCCAGCTCGGCAACGATCAGGCACACTACGCCTGGCGTTTGTGGAGCTATGACTGGAGACCAAATCGTGCGGGCGACTACGTTGTGATGTCTCGTGCCACCGACAGTCAGGGTCGCACCCAGCCGCAAACGGCGGTCTGGAATCCCAGCGGCTATCTCTACAACGCCATCGATCGGGTGAAAATCCATGTTCAAGCATAGGGGATTGAGTCTCGCGGTTGCGGTATTTTGTGGATCCGTCGCTGCGGCGCAGTCGCCCGGCCTTCCCGCAGGCGCGGCACAAGCCAAAGTGACCACGGCATGCACGGAGTGCCACGACTCGCGCATCATTCTGCAGCAGCGTTTCAGCAGAAGTAGCCTGGGCCAGGAAGTCGACAAAATGGTCAAGTGGGGCGCACTCGTTGACCCCGCCGATCAGGATAGGTTTGTCGACTATCTGAGCGCGAATCTCCCAGAACAGACAAGCCCGCCGAGCCGGCGGTAAGAACTGCCGCCGAAAAGAAAAAATAAAGCGT
>CAWCRQ010000008.1:0-5875 GCA_963797885.1 uncultured Acidobacteriaceae bacterium
CCCCTATGCTAATATTTCGCCTTGACTCAGAGCAGCGTCCGCGTTGCACGCTGCATCTATACGGTGTGCCGATGACGGTGTGTCAATGAAAGATACGCTCGGAATCTTGCTCGCTGGAGGCGCCGGCGAGCGCCTCTATCCGCTCACTCGCGATCGCGCCAAACCCGCCGTGATCTTCGGCGGCATCTACCGCATCATCGACATCACGCTTTCCAACTGCGTCAACTCCGGCTTGCGCCGTGTCTTCATCCTCACGCAATACAAGGCGCTCTCGCTGAATCGTCAGATCCGCGAAGGCTGGAATATTTTCGGCCGTGAAATCGGCGAGTTCATCGAGATCCTGCCTCCCATGAAGCGGGTGAGCGAGAACTGGTACATGGGAACGGCCGACGCCGTCTATCAAAACATCTATTCCATCGGCAGCGAGCAGCCCAAGTACGTGATCATCCTCTCCGGCGACCACATTTACAAAATGAATTATGGGCGCATGCTCAAGCAGCACCAGGACGCCGACGCCGACGCCACGCTCGCCACGCTGGTCACCGACCCGGCCGAATCCCGCCATTTCGGCGTCGTCGATATCGATCACGACAGTCGCATCACCGGATTCCTGGAAAAACCGCAACAGACCGCGCTGCGCTCGCCCTACGATCCAACCAAAATTTCAGCATCGATGGGCATCTATATCTTCAACACCGACGTGCTCATTCCCGTGCTCCTCAAAGACGCCGAGGATCCCGATTCCAGTCACGATTTCGGCAAGGATATTCTGCCCAAAATGCTGGACGACTACCGCGTCTTCGCTTTCAATTTCGTCGACGAAAACAAAAAAGAGGCCCTCTACTGGCGCGACGTGGGCACGCTCGAAGCCTACTACGAAGCCAACATGGACCTGGTTTCAGTGTCTCCCGTCTTCAATCTTTACGATGAGCAATGGCCTATCCGCACGCACCAGCGCCAGTATCCGCCGGCAAAATTTGTGTTTGCCGAAAACGAGCGCATGGGCCACGCCCTCGATTCCCTGGTTTCTTCCGGCTGCATCATTTCCGGCGGCTCCGTCCAGAATTGCGTGCTCTCGCCGGATGTCCGCGTCAACTCCTACTCCGAAATCGAGCACAGCATTCTGTTCTCGCACGTGAACGTGGGGCGCAGTTGCCGCATCCGCAAAGCCATCATCGACCGCGACGTGCACATTCCCGAAGGCACCACCGTCGGCTACGATGCCGAAGCCGACCGCGAACGCTACTTCGTGACAGACAGCGGCATCACGGTCGTAACGCGCGATTACTCCCTGTTTGAGAACCCCGTGTCCATTGACTACTTCACCAGTGAGTAGAGCAGGTCTCAGGTCTCAGGTCGCAGGTCTCAGGTCGCAGGTCTCAGGTCTTAGGTGTCAGGTCTCAGGTCTCGCACGGGGACCCGATGCCTTGAGATTTTCCTGACACCTGAGACTGACACCTGACACCTTTCCCCCTAATGCTTCACCAAATCGTCCGCCAGCAAATGTGCCTTCTGGGCCAGCGTATTCGCTCTCCGCAAATCGCCTTCCTGCAACGCCGCACGCGCGCCGCCCACATAGTTTCGGATCTGTCCCACCGTCTCCTGCTGTCGCGCGTCGAGCGTGCGTTCTGCCAGCCGTTTCAGTTGGTCGTCGGCGGAGCCCAGCAACCGTTCCGCGTCCTGGCGCTGGCGGGCGGCCTCCGCGGGAGTTAAGTCGGCCGCAATCTGCGCCGCCGGTTCGCTCGCTCCGCCCTCACGAACCACAATCTTTCGCGGGCTCCCATCCTGCGCCAGCGCCGCGCGCTTGCGGCGTTTCACGGTTCCACTCGCCGAAGCCCCACTCGCCGAAGTTCCGCTCGCCGAAGTTCCGCTCGCCGACCTAGCATCCCTCTTTTCCTTCGGAGCGCTCTCCGATGCTTTCTGCGCCGCTGCTGGCGCGGCTTCTGCTGGCGCCGCCGGCGCCGCCGGAGCTTGTCCCGCGGAATTCGCGGAGCCCGCCGGGTCCTGCTGACCGGAAGCCACTCCCGCAGCCGGGAAATTCAGCCAAAGCGCAATCGCCAGTCCACAGGCAAGTCGCATAACAGTGCCAAAAAGATTGTTTCCCACCCTTACAAAGAACGCAAGCTCGCCGCTTGGCCTACTCCAAGAAAAAGCCGGGGAAGCGTTTCCGCTTCCCCGGCTCGTGTTTCAGCTTGAACTTTAGTCTTACTCGGTGCCGCCGACTGCTGTGACGACAGTGATGGATTCGTTTTCCGGTTGCAGTATGACGCCATCAAATGGAGTCGCGCCCACGAAGCGTCCGCCAATTACGCTGACCCGGCGCAACGGGAATCCGCTGTCCGGACCGCGCTGCCAGGAACGTCCACCGTCGCGGCTTTCGAAGATCACACCGCTCGCGTCGCTGGTGGCCAGCAGGCGCTTGTGGGTGGAATCGAAGCTCACGGAAGTGATGTCTTTGGCGGGCAGGCCGTTGACCACATGCTCCCAGGTCGCGCCACCGTCTCCGCTGCGAAACGCGCCTTCGCGGGCGGCGATCATGATCTGGCCCTCGGAAGCAATTGCCGCGTTGCGGATGCCGACCAAATACGACGGCAGACCGGCATGTCTCCAGGTCGCGCCGCTATCATTCGAGACCAGCACGCTGGACCGTGTCGCCGCGACCACCGTGGAACCTTTAGCTCGCACCGAAACGAAATCCAGCTCTCCCAGAACCGGTCCGCCCTTCCAGGTTTTGCCCTGGTCCGTGCTCGAGTAGACGCCGCTGGTCGTTGCCGCCAGCCAGCGTCCGGAACCGAGTTCCAGATCGCCGAGTTCCAGATCGCCGAGTTCCAGATCGTTGACGCGCGATACGAGTTCCTTCTTCTCTATGCTTGTTTTAGTGACCGCTTTGTTCGAACCTTTGCGCGTGACTTTCGAAGTATGCTCGATCACCACGACGTTCATGGAATGCCATTCGCTGGCATTGCGCTCCAGCGAATACACGCCGTGGTTGGTGCCGGCCACCATCATTCCGCTCGGCGCCTGCTTGAGGGCGAAAACGTCTTTTCCGCCGAGCCCGGCCGCTTTCTGCTGCCAGTGCTGCCCGGCGTCATGGGAATAGAAGACGCCACCGTATTCGCGGTCGTTGACCACGCCCACGTAGAGCGTGGTGGCATTCTTGTTTTCGGCCAGGATCGAGGATACATAACGATGCGCGTAGCCGTGGTTGGAAGTGGTCCAGCTGGCGGCGCCATCGGTCGAGGCCATTACGCCGCTGCGGTCGGTGGCGAGCAGCACGCGATTGGAATCCCGCGGATCGACGAGTACGTCATTGACGACCACCTCGGGAGTGCTTACACGCTTCCACACCTTGCCCAGATCGGTCGACTTCCACAGGCCCTCGGTGGTTCCGGCGTAAACGATATTTTCGTTGGTCGGATCCTGCTTGAGCACGCGGGTGCGGCGCGCCGAAAACGGAATGCCCTGAATCTTAGTGAACAGGTTGCCCCCGTTCTCGCTCTTGTAGATTCCCGAGCAGGCGCTGGCGAAAACGACCGAGGAGTTGTCATGGTCGACGATAACCGAAAAGACATCGGAGTCGTCGATCATACCCTTATTAATATGCTGCCAATTGGCGCCGCCGTCGGAAGTTTTCCAGGCCAAGTGCCAGGTTCCGGCATAGACGGTGTTGGGATCTCTAGGATCGACCGCGATCGATTCAATATTCTTGATGTCGGCGGAGTTCGCGGGCGAGAGGCGATCCCACGTATCGCCGCCATCGCTGCTGCGATAGACGCCATCGAGCGCGCCCACGACCACTACTTTGGAATCACCCTTGTGCATAGCCAGGGCGCGAATCGATTTGCCGTGCATGGCGGGCAGCGTCTCCCAGGTGCGGCCGCCATCGAGCGTGCGGAAAACTTCGCCGATCTGCTGGCTCGATCCGCTCCATGCCGACACATAAATACGGTTGGAGTCCCGCGGATCGATGGTGATGTGGTCGAGCACGTAGTCATCGCCGCCCAGGCGCGCCAGGCGCGACCAGGTGCGTCCGCCATCGTTCGAAGCAAACATCTGGCCGGTGCTGGTGCCGAGCAGGATGCGATCCGGATTGTGCGCGTCGTAAGCCAGACTGCGCGCATCGCCGCCGTCCGGACCCAACACCAGCCAGGGCCCGGAGGCCAGCAGTGCGGTGCTCAAAAGAGTGACGGCGAGACTGACGGCAAGAACCAGTAGACCGGTGCGGAGAACTTTCCCTTTCACTGTGAAATCCATGAACGTAGATTGACCCCTGCGAACGATATTCGCCTGCGCTCAACTGTAGACAGGCTAGCACGGCTGCGACAAGGTTACGTAAGGGCAAAAAAATAAGAAGGCCGGCAGGGTTGAACCCCACCGGCCTTTCGTGCTCTTTCTACCTCAGTTATTCGGCCTTTTTCGCCGCTTTCTTCTTGGCCACCGGTTTCGGATGATCCGGGACCGCCTTTACCTTCATCTCATTCACCGGGGTTGTGGTGTCGGCCTCGGGGAAGGTCGCGCCGGCCGGAACGATCCACTGTTCCGAAGTTGCCGTGCCTGCGCTTCCGGTGCGGGCCTCGATGCGGCTGGGGTCGATGTTCTGTTTTGCCTCGCCTCCCGAGATGTAGGCCTTCACGTTAAGCGCTCGCTCGCCCGCCAGATTCTTGCGCCTTTCCTTCGGATCGGCGTTCCCGACGACCACCAGCTTGGCGTCTGGATCCTGTTGCAACTTGAGTGCAACATCGTCCAGCTCAGCCTTGCAAGTGTTGTCGACGCGCCACGGCTTCTTGAGGTTCGGATACGCGCACTCGTTCACCTTGACTGCCTGGGGTGGCGGCGGTGGCGGATTTTCAACCGTTACCGAGCTCGAAGTCGAAGCCGTCAAGCCGCGCGAGTCGGTACAAGTAGCGTGGATCGTGATGGGGCCCGACGCAGCCCCGGTGGTGTTCAGAGTGGCGGAGTTTCCCATGCCGGAAATACTGCCGCCGGTTGCGGTCCATCCACCCACCGTTACCGGAACGTTATCCGGACTAGTGCAAGTGCAGGTGATGGTTGCCGGAGTGCCGGCCTGGACCATCGACGGGTTCGCCGAGCAGGAAATCTGCGGCGCGTTCTTGGGCAGTTCCTTCACCGTGAAGTTCGCGGTACAACTGGCCACGTTGTTCTTCGTGGCCTTGGGATCGGTGACGGTGGCGGTGGTGGTGTAGCTGCCCCCGGCGATGCCAGTGGTGTCGATGGTGGCGCCGGTATCCTTGCCTTCGATCTTGCCCCCGCTGCTCGCCCAGACGTAGGTGAGCGTGTGCTTGGGGTTGAAGTTGCTCGCGACGACGGTGGCGTGCACCGGCTCGCCCACCATGACTTCGGCGGGCTGCACCGAGCAGGCCGCCGCTACCGGAACTTCGGGAGCTCCGCTGCCAAAGGTGAACACCAGACCGGTGCGCAGCAGTAGACCGTCGTAGTTCGGACGGCGCAACGAGGGATCGTCAGGCGGCACGACACTGGCATAGCCTTCGTGCGCCCATTGGTAGTCGACTTCAATCAGGCGGAACTTGACCCCCTTAAATAGTTTGAGATCCAAACCGCCGCCAAGAAGCGCTCCGACGCCGAGGCTGTGGTGGATACCTTCTGGCCTGATGCGGTCGAATCCGAGCAGGGTGTGAATGAAAACGTCCACATTCTCGCCGCGCCAAGTGGCCTTTGGCCCGAGGCCGCCGAAGATGTCATTGCCGCTGCCATCCTTCCAGTTCTCGCCGTAAGTGCCTTCGAACGCCAGATTCTTGGTGAAGTTGTAGGCCGCACCGAAGCCAAAGCCTTGTGCCATTCTTGCCAGCCCGATAGCTTTGGGTGGAGTGCTTTGATCGGGGACGTTGCCGCCCGG
>CAWCRQ010000009.1:0-5440 GCA_963797885.1 uncultured Acidobacteriaceae bacterium
CGAGATCGTATCCGCAGCGTTCCTTTGCAGCGGTCAGCGATGCACCGCCCTCAGCCGCGTCATCGTGAGCGAAGCGCAGGCCGATGCCTTGGCCGAAAAGATCCTGGCCTACGTTTCGAAGATCCGGGTGGGAATGGGCTTGCCGATGGTACCACCATGGGGCCGCTCGTCAGCCGGGCGCAGCTTCAAATCGTCGACGATTACGTCCGGATCGGCATGTCATCTGGTTGCAAACTGCTGGCCGGAGGGAAGGCCCTGGTCAAAGATCCCGATCAGGAAGGCTACTACTATGGGCCCACCGTGTTCGACGACGTGCCTCCGGAATCTCCTCTGGCCACCGATGAGATATTTGGGCCCGTGCTGCCCCTGATTCACGTTCGGAACGTGGAAGAGGCGATCGCGATCGCGAATGCGACGCGCTATGGCCTGGCGGCCTCGGTGTTTACATCGCGAATGGATTTGGCCAACCGGTTCGCCGCAACCATCGAGACCGGCATGGTACATATAAATCATGGGACAGCTAGCCAAGCTCACGTGCCTTTCGGCGGAAGAAAAGAATCGGGTCAGGGAGCTTTTTCGATAGGTCCCACGGCCAGAGATTTCTTCACGAACATAAAGGCCGTCTATGGGAAATCCTAAGGACCCCGCCAATCCAGGCTGGCCGATGTTTCAGCCTCTGCGCGAAACGCCTCAACTGGGAGCGCGCGTCTATCAGATGCTCGTCAAGAGCATCATCGGCGGGGAAATCGATTCCGGAACCCCGCTGCGGCCGGACCGCATCGCGCGGCAACTGGATGTGAGCACCACGCCGGTTCGTGAAGCGATGCACCGCCTGGTGGTGGAGGGGCTGGCGATCAAGGTCGCCAACCAGGGCTGGTTTGTCCGAGAGTATACCGACCAGGAGGTTCGCGATCTGTACGAATTGCGCGCCGACCTGGAGTCTTTTGGCGCCCGCCTGGCGTGCACGCGGATAACCGAGGAGGAGTTGGCGTGGCTGCGCCAGCACCAGTGCACCGGCGAATCCGCCCTCAGTGGCGGAGATATCGACGGCTACAGCAATTACAACCGGGATCTGCACACGGCCATTATTAAAGCCGCCCGCAACTCTTATCTCCTTAAGACGATGAGGCAGTTGCAGCTGCACAGCGAGATGCTGATGGCAAGCACGATTCGCATTACCGGCCGTCCCATCCGGGCAATCGAGGAACACCGGCGACTGATCGAGCACATTGCCGCTCACGACGTTGCCGCGGCCGGCCAATCGATGGAGCACCACATTCTGAGCGCGTTACAGGACATCCTGCGCCTCCGGCACGGGTCCGAAAACGGTTCCGGCGCCGGAGATCTTGGGCCGGAAACACCCTGAAGGAGTGTGACTCCTCCCAGTCACGTTCCTGGTCGAAAAGGATCGACGGCGGCCATGGTTAGGTGATACTCCGAAATGTCCATAAAACGGGCCTTTCCAAAGGCAAAATCCGGACACGTTTTTGGCCAGCGACGAAAGCCGGCAAAAATGTTCCGCGCCGGCCTGTACGCCCGCGTGTCCACCAATGACCAGCAGACCTTGCCGATGCAGAGCCGGGCGATGCGGGAGTATGCCGCCCCGCAGGGGTGGACCGTTGCAATGCAGGTTCGGGAAGTCGGCTCTGGTGCGGCCAAGCGAGAAGCCTGCGAGGAACTTCTGGAGGCCGCCCGCCGCCGCGAGATCGATATCGTGCTGGTATGGCGACTGGACCGCTGGGGCCAGTCAGTCGCGGACTTGTGGGCAACGCTTCAGGAACTGGAACATCTCGGCGTCGGGTTCGTGTCGCTGACTGAGGCGCTGGATCTGACCACGCCGGCCGGCCGAGCGATGGCCGGACTGCTGGCTATCTTCGCCGAGTTCGAAAGGGAAATTCTTCGGGAACGAACTCGGGCTGGCCTGGCTTATGCGCGCGAGAACGGGAAACGGCTGGGTCGGCCTATGACAGCGGGACTCCAAGCCTCTGCAATCCGGCAACTGCATCGCGCCGGTGCCAGCAAATCCGAAATCGCCCGCCGGTTGGACGTTGGCCGCACCTCCGTCCGCCGCATTCTGGCGATGAGTAAGATGTAATCGTGGCGAAAAATCGAGCCCTGTACCAGTTAAAGGTAACGTTGCGAGATATTCAGCCGCCCGTCTGGCGGCGCATCCAGGTGTGGGAAGACACTACCCTGGCCCAACTGCACACCATATTGCAGATCGTCATGGGATGGGAGGACTACCATCTTCACCAGTTCGTAATCGGCCGCCGACTTTACAGCGTGCCCGACCCCGACGACGACATGTACGAGCGCAAGGTGACCGATGAACGTCGCGTGCTGCTCGGGGAGGTCGTTTCCCGTGTGGGGACGCAGTTCGTATATCTTTATGACTTTGGTGACAGCTGGGAGCATGACCTGCTACTGGAAGCCATCATGCTGCCGGAGACGGCCACGCCATACCCGGCGTGCATCAGCGGCGAACGCCGCACGCCTCCCGAGGACGTGGGCGGACCTCATGGGTACGAAGAATATCTGACGGTGCTGGCCGACGCCGAACACGAAGAGCACCAAAACATGCTGCAGTGGCGAGGTCCGTTCGATCCGGAGACATTCTCGCCCGCACAGGTGAACCAAGGACTCCAGAAGAAGTTCCGTTCCCGCAGGCTGGCGAAAACAGCGAACCCGGTTTAGAGCCTGGCATGCCGAACTCATTCCCGAGATTCTGCGGACCTTACGCCCCCTGCCGAAAGGACACCAAGCACGAGAACTGGAGCTATGAACAGGAGGTGCGGATGTTCGTAGGGCTGAACGACCCGCCGGATGCGAAGGGGCTCAACTGGATCGATTTCGGACCGAAGCTTGTGCTCAAGGAAGTCATCATCGGAGCGCAGTGCGACCCCAGAACGAGTAAGGAGGCGGAGGAGGTAGTCAAATCCTTTGGCAACGCTGTTAAGTGTGACGTGACGATGGCAGCGGCAGAGGCGAAGGCGCAGTACTCGGCGATCGTGCTGGGCGCGACGGGGAACGTGGGCGGACGCATCGTGCAGCTTCTGATCAAGAACCCGCTGTGCAAGAAGGTGGTGGTGGTGACGCGCCGCAAGACGGACGCCTTCGCCGACCCCAAGGTCTCCGAGGTGGTTGTCAACATGGACCGACTCGAGGAGGAGGTTGCGCCGCACGCCCAGGGAGTCGACGTCGCGCTCGCCGCGTTCGGCGTCGGCAAGGGCAGCGCGAAGATGCCCGAGGAGGAGGTGCGCAAGATCGAAATCGCCTACCCGCAGGCCTTTTGCCGCGCCGCCAAGGCTGGAGGCGCTCGTGTGTGCGGGGTCATGACAGCAGCGGGCGCGGACCCCGAGGCCGGGATGAAGTACGCGAAGATCATCGGCGAGAAGGAGAAGGCTGTCGAGTCCGTCAAGTTCGACTTCCTTGGAGTGTACCGTCCCGCCGTCATTCTCGGCAACTCCAACACGCCGGGCGTCCTTGGCTACGTCATGCCACTGCTGCACTGGGCCATGCCGTCCAAGTACCACTCGATCCACAAGAACGACCTCGCGCGCGCGATGGTGGCGCAGTCGGAGCAGGCGTTCCTCGCGATCGCGCAGGGCAACGCTCCCAAGGAGGCGACCGTGAAGATCCTGGAGTACAAGGAGATGGAGCCCTTCTTCGTCAAGGGCGAGAGCGACGAGCCTTGAGCAGCAGCAAGTTGCTTGTGTTGGATTGAAGCGCTGTGGTGTTTTGGGTTGTTTGGGTTGTTTGGATAGTCTTTTGCGTTTGTATTGTTCTACAGTGGTGCATGGTTACACTGGGCCCTGCGACTTGCTCAGCAAGCGCAGGAGTCGATTCGTCGGGTCGCGAATCAGCTGCGCCTTGTCGTTCTCCGCAGCCGCCTTCCAGGCCGCTCGCCGCGATTCTCTTCGCGTACGGCCACCCCATTACGGGCTATTCTGGAAATAGCATTTGCCCATATTCATTCCAGATTCCGAACTTACAATGACCTTTGTTCGCGCTTCCGGTCCTGGCGGCCAGAACGTCAACAAAGTCTCCACTGCCGTCCAACTGCGCTTCGATGTCGGCCAATCTCGCTCGCTTCCCGCCGACGTACGGCAGCGCCTCCTCGCGTTAGCCGGCAATCGCGCCACGCAAGACGGCGTGTTGATCATCACGTCCCGTGTGCACCGGACGCAGGAGGCCAATCGAGCCGAGGCCCGGGCGAGACTGGACGAACTGATCGCCCGCGCTCAAGTCGTACCGAAAACCCGCCGCCCAAGCCGGCCCACGCTCGGCTCCAAGGTCCGTCGGCTCACGGCAAAATCGCAACGATCCGCCTCCAAGCAGCTGCGCGGCCGGGCAAACGACGACTGAACTGGCTCATCCGTTCTCGCAATGCTCTGCTGAGACTATCCGGAAGGCCGCCGCAGTTGCCCGGTCCCGGGATGCGGACTATCTGGAAAATGAGCTCCGGAGACGACTCTTGGAAAACCCAAAATGCGTCCCAACAGGAGTGGATGGCGGCCAACTGGATGGCGGCCAACGTGAATGCGAGGTCCGCCGGCGGACCTTGCCCGCTCAACTCTCAACTAATGTTTGCGCGTGTTTCGCGGGCAATGTCTCTCACCCGGCCAAAGTACGAGACGGCGACTTATCCGCCAAGGTGCATCGGCGGATCTGACGGCTTTCCTCATTGCCTAAGCAGATCAGAGTTAAGAGCACAATCCGATCTGGAATAGGTGGCTTTGGCGTGATCCGCCGGTTCATTGGCGCGTTTCGCATGCTGGGCAGTCCCCACGTTCGTTATGTTGGTGAGGCGGGAGTATTGCTCGTACGATTCCTGAGGTTTACTCGCGGGCCTGCAAAAGCGTTGACGATACCGAAGGAGATTACAGATGCGCGGAACCGTTCTCTATGGAACGCGGGACGTACGTTACGAAGAAGTGCCGGAGCCGAAGATCCTGAAGCCGACCGATGCAATCATCCGGCTGGCCGCAACTTGCGTCTGCGGGTCGGACCTCTGGCCTTACCGCGGCATTAACGAAGTGAAATAGCCCCTGTATATGGGACACGAATACTGCGGCGTCGTCGAAGAAGTGGGAAGCGCAGTGAAGAGCGTGAAGGCGGGCCAGTTTGTGGTCGGTTCGTTCTGCCTTTTCCGATAACACCTGCCCGCACTGTAAGTTTGGCTATCAGTCCGCCTGCGAGCAGCGTGAGTTCATGACCGGAGCCCAAGCCCCGTATGCTCGTGTCGCACTGGCGGACGGAACCCTGATCGCAACGTCGGGTATGCCATCGCAGGATAGGATTCCGCACCTGCTTGCAACTTCGGACGTTCTTGGCACGGGCTGGTTTGCGGCGGAAGCAGCAGGTGTGAAGCCGGGGGGGACTGTCGTTGTCGTCGGTGATGGGGCGGTCGGTTTGCTGGCGGCTCTCTCTGCAAGAGAGC
>CAWCRQ010000010.1:0-16746 GCA_963797885.1 uncultured Acidobacteriaceae bacterium
CGATTTTCTGGTGGGCTCTGTCAACAACATTTCCTCGATGGAGTTCAAACGGTATGACAGCTCTTGCTATCAAATGGCCCGCGATGCTTCCGTGTGGGGCAAACCGGACCCGTCTCTGGAAGACACGGTCAACGGCATTCTTAAATTTATGTATCGCAAGGGGATCATTTCGGTCGCGGCTCGTGAGGTCAAGGCGGTGTCACCGATCCGCGAGCGCGAACTGACCATCGCGACCCATCGGAGAGGTATGGATTGCGGTCCGGATTGCCTGCAATGCTTGGCCGATGCAGGAGAACCTGAGTGCATCGCGGAGATTCCGAAGATCGAAGCCTCGGAGCAGCTGTGAGGGGATCGCGGGGTCAATGAGCGAAATGGCCTGTGGCTGTTGAAAAACTCTTTTCAGGGAATTTCAACGGTGAAATTCCTTCGTAAGTTATTGAATGTTCGTTCGCCGTAGGCGCTGAAATTCACTGAAATTACTGCTTTGGTTCCTTTTTCAACAGCCACGCCTGTTAACAACAGTTAACTTCCGGTTTGCCCGTTAATCAGGAATTATGCAACGATGTTTGCGCCTATACTCTGCGTTTTGCTAATCAGGAATCGGAACCCAGGCTGCGCACCGCGCATCTAATTTTTTGAGTCTTGGCGTTGATACCGGACGCAAAATAGCTTGGAGGTGTAACCATGATTGAATCCTCTGATCTTCGGATGACGACAATGCCGCTCAACAACGGAGCAGGCCACATGCCCGCACTCGGCTTTGGCACCCTCATTCCCGACACCGCCGTGACGAAAACTGCGACCCGAGATGCACTGGACGCCGGATTTCGACACTTCGATTGCGCGGAACGATACCGGAACGAGCGCGAGATAGGGGAGGCCTTACAGGCAGGGCTTGCCGCTAATGGGATCGCGCGCGAAAACATTTTTGTTACCACGAAGTTGTGGAACTCCAACCATCGGCCCGAACGCGTCGAACCGGCTTTCGAGGCGAGTCTCGACAGACTCAGGCTCAAGTATCTGGATCTCTACCTCATTCACACTCCGTATGCATTTCAACCGGGCGATGACCAGGACCCGCGGGATCAAAACGGCAATGTCCTCTATGACAACGGAGTGACTCTGCTCGACACCTGGAGAGCGATGGAAAGGCTCGTGGACCACGGCAGGTGCCGGGCCATCGGACTGTCGGACATCAGCTTGAATGAATTGTTGCCCATCTGCGAGTCTGCCAGAATCAAGCCAGCCGTCGTCCAGGTCGAATCACATCCGTATCTGCCGGAAAAGGAGCTTCTGGAATTCTGCAAAGAAAAGGGCGTTGTGTTTTTGGCTTTCGCTCCATTGGGTCACGGAATGAAGCCGGGGCTGCTCGAAGATCCTGTCATTTCGGCAATCGCCGCACGAGTGGGAAAGACGCCGGCACAGGTGCTGCTGGCATGGGCGGTGCAGCGCGGCACGGCGTTACTTACCACGCCCAAATCCGCGGCTCGCGCCAGAGAGAATTTTGACATCTCTGCCCTTCCGGAAGACGCGTTGAACGAAATCAATCGCATTCAGACCAGGCAGAGGCTCAATGAGGTGGTGAAAACAGGTGTCCCGGGTTTCATCGCACGAGCCAGTTGAATATGGGAGCCAAACAACAACTGGAGCAGTCCATGCTGGAGCAACCCGTGGAAGAGGAACAAATACGTGAAGCCCTGAATGCGCACTGGCACGCGTCGGCAGTCGGCGACGCAAACGCGGAACACGATATTTACGATGACGACGCCATTTGTGACTATCCCCAGTCGGGCGAGCGAATCCTCGGGCGAAGCAATTTGCAGGCCCTGCGGAGTCATCATCCTGGCAAGCCGTCAGGCTTCAACATTAGGCGAATTCTCGGGAAAGGTGATCTCTGGATCACGGAATACACAATTACCTACCAAGGGCGGCCGGCATACACAGTGAGTATTATGGAGTTCCGCAACGGCAAGGTCGTGCACGAGACACAGTACTTCGCGGACCCCTTCGAGGCCCCGGCCTGGCGAAGCCAATGGGTTCAGAGAACCGCGTGAGCTGCACTGAGTATGAGGGAATTTCCTTGCGGATGGCCGACCATTGACACCAGGCAGTGAGATTTCCCTACTGGTCGGGCCTTCCGAAACCGCATCATTCAGATAGGCATCGCGATTACACTCATCGACCCCAAAACGATCGGCCTCTGCACTGCGCAGACGCATTATGCGCTGCTACTTCTTAAACACGAGCTTCTCCGTTAGCCGCTGGCCCGATTCCAACGTGCCTGTGGTGGATAGCGTCATCTGCTGCCCATCCGCGGAAACCAGCCACCTATCCTTTTGAGCGACTTGTTCGTCCCGCCGGTAAATCGCATCCACCGTGTGAGGATCGACAAGTTCGAGCGTCACCGTATCGTTGCGCGAATTCTTTAGATCGTATTGCTTTCCGTCAAAACGCGCGGTATAGCTGAAGTCGCCCAGAAAACGGACCCCACCGCTTCCGTCCGCCTCGATCTTGAGCACCAAACCTTGCCGCAAACGGGTCTTGCTGAGATCCTGCGTCCACTCGCCTACAAACAGGTCACTGGCGAGCTTCGCACCTCCGGATCGCGTCCACACGGTGATCCGATCCGGATGGCCCGCGGTGGTCGTGGTGGCGGTCAGTTCCGTACCATCTTTCGAAAGTTGATCGCGAACCGTGGCCACAAGAGTTCCGTCTTTTTTCTCGATGACCTCATTTTGCCGCTTGTCGATCCTGCGCAGATCAATTTGATTGAAGCCGAGATTGCCGGGGGCGGGCGAATCGTGTTCGTTCCGATTGGCAGTGAAATCGAAATGCCTTTCGCCGGACATGACTACGTGCACCCCGCCCTGCAGGTGTGTAATGGAGAGCTGGTTCGGAGGATCGAGGCTAGACTGCGCAGAGACGAGCGTCCAGACGCCAACGCGAGGGTCTGGTGCTCCAGGTTGGACAGCGGCAAGCAGTGCAAACAACAGTAATGTACGAATTGATCCTCCCATTTCGACGTCGAAAGTTTAGCAGATTCACATCGCCTGTTATTACGAGTGGTGCGCAAGTCCCGCAAGAGAGCTTTAGTGACGACCATCTTTTATGACATTATGAGTGTGATGCATGTGCGCCGTTTTTGGGTGTCAGGGATCGTCCTCGCAGCAGCCATTGCCCTTCTTCCATTCTCTTTTCACGCGGAGCGCCACCTGGAGACCGCAACCCGCGTCGAAGGGAGCCAAGCTGAAACTGTCCGGCAGGAGCTGGCCAGTCGTTTTCGGTCGCCGTTCGTGGACCGCGTGGTCCTGGTGATCCAGGGACTCCCGCCTGCGGTTTCGGAGGAAGGCGGGCAAGCGTTAGAAACTATCGTGACGGGACTGAGAGACCAACCCGGCGTTTCGGGAGTGGTGTCCTATCTCGACTCGCGCGATCCGATCTTTCTGGGCCGGGGAGGGGGAACGTTTGTTCTCGTGGGACTCACGTCGACCGACGGTCCCGTGGAGTCGCTTGTTCCGAAGCTTCACCAGCTGGCAAGCTCGCTTGAAAATCAACTGCGGGGCCGTTATCCGGCGGTGAAGCTCGAACTCACCGGCGAGATTCCACTGAATTTCGACATTCGGAAAGCGAGCGCCGACGACGTGCAACGCGGCGAAAGTCTGGTGATCCCCGCGACCCTCGCACTTCTGCTGGTGGCTTTTGGAAGCCTGATCGCCGCCCTGATTCCATTGGCGGTTGGCCAGCTTGCCATCGCGACCACTCTGGCGATTACGGGATTCCTGGCGCAGCGCTGGCACTTGTCCATTCTGGTTCAGAATTTGGCCACCATGCTTGGCCTGGGCTTGGGCATCGACTACGCGCTCCTCATGGTCAGCCGCTTCCGGGAAGCGATTTCCGCCGGGAACGACGCACCCGCGGCCTCGGTCATCGCGGCACGTCAAGCAGGTCGCACGCTCTTGATTTCAGCCTCAACGGTAGCCATCGGATTTCTAGCGCTCTTGACGGTTCCGATCAGCGAAATCCGTTCCATCGGTATCGCGGGATTCTTGGTGGCGGGAATGAGTGTGTTGCTTACAAATACCCTCGTTCCGACAGTGCTGGCGTTGCTCGGTCCGCGGATTAATCTTGGCCGATTGCCCTTTACTCCAAAGTTGGATGCGCATCGGGCCGCGAGTACGGGAAAGCGCTGGCGGCAATGGGGAAAGGTGATTGTCGCGCATCCCTGGCTTGCCCTCTTTGTGGCAGGCACTCCTTTGCTTCTGCTCGCCTGGCAGGTCAGACGACTGGATACCAGTGTCCCCCGTGGAGATTGGCTTCCGCAGGCGGCGGAATCAGTCCATGCTCTCCACACCCTGAGACAGATGGATCGGGAAGGCGTTGTTGAATCGTTGCGCATCATTGTCGAGCTTCCAACCGACTCCATCGCGCAAACCGACGCTGGGTGGAATGTGCTGGATCGTGTCACCAAGCGCCTCGCGAGCGACCCTCGCTGTGGCCGCGTGATTTCTATCACTACGATTGCGGAGAGCAACCGGTCTTCCCTCCGTGACCTCTCGCGGGAGACGCGCCGAACGTTTCTGAGTAGTGACGGACAAGCGGCGCTGCTTGAGGTGTTACCCGCGAGTTCGGTCTCCCTGCGCGACCAGGTCAACTGGGTGCGGGAGCTTCGGAAGACCGGCGCGCTAGTTCTCACCGGAGTTCCTGGCGCAACGCTTCTCGTTGGGGGCATCCCGGCACTCAACGCCGATTATGAAACGATTATTAGAGACCGCTTTCCGTCGGTGACGGCGCTTATAGTGGGGGGGACGCTCCTTGCGCTACTCTGTGGATTCCGATCTCTCTTCGTCGCCCTGAAGGCCATCGCACTCAACTTGTTCTCGGTCGCGGCGTCCTTCGGAGCATTGGTTTTCGTTTTCCAAAACGGGCGCGGAAGCAGCTTCCTGGGAGTTCCTGGGGGAACCGGTAGCGTGTTTCCTCTTGTTCCGATCGTCGCCTTTGCAATCGTTTTCGGATTAAGCATGGATTACGAGGTATTTCTGGTTGCACGCGTTCTCGAAGCCAGAAGGAGCGGGCTAAGTGAAATGGATGCGATCCCGGAGGGTCTGGCTAGAACCGCAGGCCTGATTACGAGCGCTGCCGCGATCATGATCGTGGTATTTGCGGCATTCACCTTCGGAAGTTTCCTGGTGGTCAAGATGATCGGATTTACCTTGGCGGTCGCCGTGTTGATTGACGCCACACTCGTTCGTATCGTGATCGGTCCCGCGCTCCTTCGTATTGCGGGCGATTGGAACTGGTGGCCTGGCGGGCTCGCAACAGCGCGAGGGGCGCGCCCGTGATGGCGAGTCGCGGAATACGTCAGCGCGGTTTTCTGGAATGAGAACATTCCGAAAACGTTACTCCCGGCCCCTGGGTGCCTCCGCCCTTACAGGGCTTCTCTGGAAGCACGGATCGCAGCATCAGCGCGTCCAGAAACTGGTGCGGCGTAGCGTAGATATGATCGACCGAAGCGAGCTTTTTCTGCAGCTTACGTGAGGGATGATCTGGCATGTCTTTGTCCCTGCGAGGCACCCACACGGTTTGCATGCCTGCTTTCTTAGCACCCTGCAGGTTGCCGATCGTATCTTCTGCCATGATCGTCTCGATCGGCTTAATCGGGTCTGCCGGGTCGCGCATGTTGTTAATGGCCGCAAGCGCTTTCTCAAAAACCTCCGGGTGCTTGCCTTTTTTATAGGGAGAAATCTCTTCTAGCCCAAAAATTCTGTGCTCGGGAATCACCCCTTTGAGGCCAAGCTTTTCCAACTTTTCCATTGCCTGTCCTTCGCCCTGCTTGAACGAATGCGAGAGGACAGCAACCTCGACCCCAGCGTCAGTTAGCCGCTGTATCTTGCTTACCAGTCCGGCATCGGGCCGGATGAACCCGCTGCCCATGTGCCTATTCCACAGCCGCGTAACCCCTTTTTCTCCCTCCAGGATTTTTCCTCGCAGTTCGTCGCGCGTGAGTCCTGCTTTCTTTTCGCTCATGTCGTCCTGAAGGAGCCTCAGATTAAAGGCCATGGCGATCATGTCTTTGTAAGGTGGGTCAAGGGAGTGATCATGCTGCATAGCTTCTTCCGCCCCACCCGAGCGCGCTACCCTCCGGCTGCGACGATAGGCTTCCAGCATGCCGATCACGGAGGCGCCGGGGTGGCCCGTGCTTTCTAGGCGTTCCGCCATCTCGCTGATGTACCGGCATAATGCGTCATCTGGATTCTTCTTCGCTTCTTCCTTTGCCTCTTCAATCAATTTTTGCGCTATTTTCTTCCGGAATATGGGAAGGCCGTATTCCTTTTCTACCGCCCGCCAAGCTCGCAGAACGGCGTTGCGGTATGCCTTATCGTAAGGGTAGAGAAAGGCATCCAGGTCCAAGATAACGAGCCGCACCTTCTCGGGATAAGGTTTAGGGTCGGGATAGGTTCTAGTTTTCATGGACTCAGGCGCACGGGCCTGAGATTGCACACAGAATGGTGATCTTCAGTCCCACAGCCATTCTAAAGGGGCGGAGCTTATCTCTTCGATGGGCCAGTAAGTACCTGCCTCATTTCTCGCGGACCTGGCGGTTTCAGACGAATCCGCTAGAAGATTGCCAGTTAGCGGGCGTCCTAAGGATGGACGCCGGGCATTGCTTCTCGGTGGCCTCCCATTCCATAAGGCCGTCCATCCATTTTTCGTCGATAGACACCCAAGTGTTCACCAACCCGGTCAGTTCCCGGTTTGTCAGCAAACAGGAAACTATGGGTCTTTGGTCGCAAAATCACTTCACGCTAATACCCGGGTCGCTTGAGTCTAAATGTCCCTTGTTCGGCCATGGGTACTTCTCTCCGGTCGTCTCTTCCCACAGTGCACGCCAGTCTTTGTCTTTGAGCCCGGCGCATGAGTTGTGGGAGCAATGGTGATGAACGTAGCCATTCTCAAGGTAGGTGAAGGCGTCGGGCTTGCGGTGCTCTTCGTCGTTCAGGCAGTCGTGCTGCCACTTGAGCGAATTGCCTTCTGGCGTCGGACCGCTAAAGCTGAAGTCCTGCTTCTCCGCAAACTTCACGAACAGGTCACCGACCATCTCCGGCGTCCAGCCGCCGCCATCGCCCTTCGCGACTTTCGCGGGCTTCTTCGCGCCGGGCGCAAGGTCGGACAATTCGGCGAGCTGCGTCAGCGAAACGATCTCGATCTTCTCCGGCGGCTGGAACATCCGCGCCGTGCGGTGCGGTCGCTCATCTGTGCTGTCGCCCTTGCGTGCCACCGTCTCGTATGCCTTGACGATGCGCGATGCGCTGTAGACGGTCTGGTCCACATGCACGGCGGGCGTGTCAAACTTCGCCGCCAGCGCCTCAAGGCAGACCTTGACAAGGTCCCGGCTGATGTCGTCGTTGGGCAGGTCGATGCGATAAAGCAAATGGTAGCCGTTGCCCGAGTCGCAGATCACCGGCTGCGGCCATCCCTGCGCTGTCAGCCAGTCGCGGACGGCTATGATTACGCAAGGTTGGAAAATCGCATTAGCAACCGCCGCCTTCAGCCTCTCGGCCACCTCTCCGGCGTTGTGGAATTATAGTTTACCACCGGTGGGGCTTCCGGTTTGGAAATCGGAGTTCACCCAGTACCTATGCGCCGCTTTCGCTGCACCCGTGCGCGACATTGCGTTATGCTGAACGTTTCTGACACCGAGACATCCTCTTTCGCATGGCGAGCCCTCAAGCCGAGTTCTCCCAGTCATCATCGAACCGGAACCTAATCCTGGCCGGCCAGATTGCCTTTTTGCCCACCGGCATTCTCACCACGCTGCTCGGCCCCATGCTGCCCATCCTGATTGCGCGTTGGGCGCTGAATGACACTCAGGCCGGCAATCTGTTTCTGGTGCAATTCCTGGCGTCGCTGGTGGGCGTGCAACTCGCGGGAGTTCTCCTGACGCGCTGGGGATTCCGTCCCGCGTTTCTGTTGGGGCTGCTGTTGATGGCATGTGGAGTGGCGACTCTCTATATGGGATCGCTCGCGCTCGGGTTGGCCTCTGTGGCCGCGTACGGTTTGGGACTGGGGCTGATGATCCCGACGAACAATTTGCTGATTGCAGAGATAGGATCCAGTTCGGGTTCGGGCCTGAGTTCGGGTGATAGTTCGGGCGATAGTTCGGGTGATAGTTCGAGAGCAAGTTCGCGAGCAAGTTCGAGCGCGAGCGCGGTAAGCCTGCTGAATTTCTTCTGGGGCGTCGGCGCGGTGTTGTGCTCGGTAATGGTGGCGTGGACCGAGGCACACCGCTTACTGCCATTTTTCCTCGGCGCGGTGGCGCTGTTCCTTGTGTTGCTGGCGTTGGCCATGCGCCGTCTGCCGTTTCCGGCGCCGGCGAAATCGTCGTCGGCAAGATCCGCGTCGGAAAAATCCGCGGAATCGTCGCCTTCATCTTCATGGCGAGAGCTGGCCAAGAGTCCGGCGATTTGGTTTTTCGCCGCCGTGTTTTTTCTCTATCCGGGAGCGGAAACGGCGGTGGGAGGATGGATCGGCTCCTATGCCTCGCGGCTGGGATCGCGCGGCGCTGCGATGGCGTCCATGATGCCGGCGTTTTTTTGGTCGGCGCTGACGGTGGGCCGGGCGTTCGCAACCGCATTTCTACATCACTTTTCGGAGCGCCGCGTCTTGCGGGCAGGCTGTGCCGTGGGAGCGGCGGGCATCGCGCTGATGCTCTGGGCTCCGGCGCTGTCGGGAGTGATCGTCGGGGCGCTGATTACGGGACTGAGTTTCTCGACGTTGTATCCGATCACTGTCGCCCGGTTTTCCGAGCGCTTCGGAGTTGCCGCTCGCAGCATTGGCGCGCTCATGTTTTCTCTGGCGGCGGTGGGGCCGGCGGTTATTCCCTGGATGGTGGGCGTGGTTTCTCATGCCACGGGGAGTCTGCGGGCCGGACTGCTGCTGCCGCTGGGGGCTACGGTGATTCTGTTTCTCATCCATCTTTTTGAGTGGTGATTCAGAGGTAACGCCCTGCAACCACAAGCTATCTCGATCTCGTGTGGCGCGGGCGCCCTCGCCCGCCGCTGTTGATTTCTCGCGTAATTTTCGTCTGTTTACTCTCAAGATATTATATAGGTTACTCTTGGTGTAATATCTCTAGTTTTACTACCCCCCCCCCCCCCCCCCCCCCCCCCCAAATTTCGCGCAAAATATTGAAGGATAAGGACTTACTTGTAAAATATTCCGGAATAAGCACTTAAGCCGCATTCTCGCCTGCTCAGGGCGTTGACTCTGTAGAACTGGGGTAGCGTCGTGGGCCGTCTTGGTTGGCGGTGACACCTCTCCATTGTCGGCGGCGGGCGGTTGGGAGTCTGTGATGGTGCTCACTGGGCGTTTGTGATGAAAAAAAAAGATGAGGTATTTTCGGGGTACTTCGAGAGATTACAACATCAGCGAGCCCGCCCAAGCGGAGCTTGGACGAGCCCACCCGCCACGCTGAAGAGTGGGGCGGCGCGCACGCCCACACATTCGCAAAGTACGCGAATGTGTGGGGCACCCGGCAGCGGGTTGTGAGAATCCCGTCTCTCCGTGATCGCGTGTAGATTTCGAGGGTGGTTGCGTGTGTCCCAACTGTGCTTGCGCCTCTCTGCGCGGGTTTCTTTAGTGACGTTACTTCGATTACTGGCGGAATTGTCCTGATGGTACCTGTCCAAATTCCCACGTTCCTGTAGGATTCGGGCATGGCGACCAATGTACTTTCGTTCCCGGTACAAACGGAATGCCCGACCCGCCGGTGTCCCGGTTCAGACGAAGACCTGTCAGAACCGCATCCCGGTGTCCGACAGGGCCACGGCCATCGCTCTACTAATCAAATAAGGAGAACACTATGACGCAACTCATCACGCTCTACTTTTCGCTGCCCGCGTTCTTTATGACGGCTGTGACTATACGCAACGTTATCTTCGGGGATGTCATCTAGTGGCGAGGAAAGCCCTGGATGGAGCGAGCGCAACATGAAGACTGTGGCGCGGGTGCCCCACTCATTCGCGTTCTTTGCGAATGAGTGGGCCGCTGCGCATGACGGGGAGGCTGGCAGCGTTTGGCTCACCAAACCTCGCGACTGGGCGAGCCTTGATCTCCAACGGCCACTCCTGAAATCTCACCCGTACCGGGCCGGTCTCTCCGAAAAGGTAGGATCGGAAGCTGCTCCATTCCCACTGCTCTGGGCGGTCGACTAGTCCGCGCTTCACTGGGTTACGATGCATGTAACGCAGCTTCTCGATTTCCTTCTGTTCGGTCCACACGTTGAAATCGTAAAAACGTTTCTGCCATACGGGAGCGGGTTCGGGACGGGAGAGCCCACTCATCGCAAAAGACGCGATGAGTGGGGCACCCTCGGTTCTTAGCTTCCTTGTGAACCTTTCTTTTAGGACTTTCATTACTACCGAGGGATCGCCCACTTCCGGTTCGGTCATTAGCAGTGAAAGTGTTCGGGCATGATGACGTATCCGTGGACCACGAAGCGGTACTTCTGGCGCGCTTCTTCTAGGATGGTTAGGAGAAGGTTGCGACGTTCGGGCTTGCCCAGTTGCGGCTGACGGTGGTAGCAGCTGCAAGTGATGAAGTGCAGATCATGGTTGCCGTAATAGCGGAGCAGGCCCTTGGTCATCCCGTTAGAGTAGACATGGGAGTTCTGGCTTGGCAGTGACCTGGGTCTCCGTCCGATTGTGACGAATTTACTATGTGACGAACCCACTCATTCGCAAAAAACGCGAATGAGTGGGGCACCCGCGGTTCACAGCCGCGACGCCTTCGCGCGTTTGCTCTCGGCTAGTCGAAGCGGGGCTGTGGAGGCCAGTTCTACGCGGTTCCTTCCTTTATTCTTGGCGCGATAGAGAGCCTGGTCGGCTGCCTGGATTACCTGCTCGGGCTGGCGATAGCGGGTGCTGGGCTCGGCGACTCCGATGCTGACCGTCACTGATAGGTGATCTGGTTGCTGGTTTGCGCGGGGCTGTGCTCCGCTGGACGGACGAATGCGTCCGTCCCTACGCAAACCTGCCGCTTTCTTTTTTGCGGGCTTTCTGCGATCCAACTCACCTGCGCGGCGATTGCTGCTTTTCTCGGCGCTCGTGTCGGAAGTTCTCTGGGCTCTTCTATCAGAGCCGCGCATATGGAACGTGGATTTTTCGATGATCTGGCGCAGGGCGTCGAGATGGTCGAAGGCTTCTTTGGCGGAGGCGTTGCGGAAGACTATGGCGAACTCTTCGCCTCCGCAGCGGAACGCTTGGCCTTCGCCTCCGGCCTGCGATAGACGCTTGGCCACCAGGCACAGCACCTGGTCGCCTACGTCGTGTCCGTAGGTGTCGTTGAACTTTTTGAAATGGTCGATGTCGACTATGGCTATGGCGTATTGCTGGTCGAGCGAGAGCAGGGACTCGTTGAAGGCGCGGCGTCCGCGGATGCCGGTTAGCTCGTCGTGATAGGCGAGCACGTAGGACGTTTCGATCAGCGACGCGGCTAGGATTAGAGCGGCGGTGGCTACGTAGGCGTCCGACGCCTTGCCGACTGGGGCGAATTCCAGCCACATGAAAACGGCTGCCACGGACCAGACGAAGCCGGGCTCGATGGGCTTGCGGGTTTGAAAAAAACGCCGGACGAAGACGGCGATGGCCGCTACGAAGGTCAGGAGAAGTAGAATCCAGAGCGGGATCGCGGCCGCGCCGGGATGATGTGGATTGGCGGGGCTATTCTCCGGGCGGCAGAGCACGGCGAAGACAACCGATTCGAGGAAGAGCAATGCAAAGCGGGGAGCGATTCCGGCAATGATCAGGCCGCGCTCGCGCATCGCGGCGAAGACAATGAAGTTCAGCGGGACGAGCAGGGCGGCGAGGGCTACGGCGGTGCGCCCGGGTCCGGTGTGAACGGAGCCAGCGTTAAACTGGCCAGCGGCGAAGAAGCCGACTGCGCGATGCGCGACGAGCAGAACCAGCAGGGAAAACAGCACGCGGCTGGAATTGAAACGCCAGGCAAGAAGCAATCCGGCGGCGAACCCTCCGACGTAGTAGAAGGACAGCGAGGGTGCGACCTGGACGAACAGAGAGCTGTTGACGAGCGCCGCCGCCAGCGCCAATAGCAAGCCGCCGGGAACCAGCCACGCCTTCCACGCTCTCCCGTTCACTGCTTCAGAATACGGCATCGCGTGGGGAGGCGGTTATGTTTCGGGCACAGGCGGAGCCGCTACCCAGCTTGCGGAAAAAGTGTTTCTTTGGGGCGCAGTCTGACCGCAGCGGCTAGAGCCATTAAGATCAGGTAATAGGATCAGGTGACTGCGATCGGCTAAGCGCGCTCGAACGCAGCTCACTCTTCGTCTGGCGCTTTCTTTTCCTCGATTGCCATGTCCTTCAATTCACTGGACTCGAAAACGTCCCCACATTCCTGGCATTCCACATATTCGGATTCTTCGTCGCGGGAGACGATCTGCACCTGCGGATGCTTGCACTGTTCGGGACTGACTTTCTTCTGGGAGGATGGCGAGGGCTGGCTGGGCGTCATAAACGTGTCAACTGTTCAACTCTTGAGAAGGAGTGTGGTTTTTCCCCTGAATTGGCGATATTTTGCGGCGGCGAGCTAAGGATGTCAAGTACCCATCGTGCGCGTAGATTTGAGACCCGCTTTCCGCAGTCGATAGGCAAAAAGAAAGGGGCGGTGACACCACGGTCATCGCCCCTTGAGGGTTGCATCAGGGTTAGTGGGCTAGTCGCCGTCGGAAAGCGGTAGCACGCCGATGAACGTGCCCCAGTTGGTGTTCTTGTCGCGTTTCTTCGGTCCGATATACTCCGTCGCAATCCAGACCGCGTCGTCCCCCACGGCCACGGCTGCGGAATAATCGCCCCAGCGCCCCGGAGGACCGAGGCCGGACGGATAGCAGGTGAATCCGTCGTCGGGTTTGGTGCCGGCGGCCGCAAGGCGAATGCCGCTTGCAGCGACTCCGCTGCTAAGCGTGATAGGAATGTAGGCTGCACTGGGGAAGTAGTCGGGACCGGTTAGCGTGAACACCATCGCTCCGTTCCCATTCTCCGAGACGCCAATGGCAGGATAGATCAGGTTGTCGTTCGCCGTCGCCACATATCCCTGCAGCGTCACCGACGCTTTCAATGCGCCGGCGTGCCACGAAGGCTTGATGACAAATAGGCGGCTCCATCTAGTGTGTTCTTGCCGACCTGAAGGGCGGTGGTCACCGAGGACCACAGATTGCCATTCTCATAAATCACCTGTTGCATGCGCTGATCATCGGGGTTGAGCGTCCCCTCGGGTTGGCCCAGGCTCTTGCCCAAAGGGATGGGCCCGGCTTTCTGGGAGGCAACGACGGGTAAGACATAAGTCTCGGTGCTGACCGCCACAGTAGTGAATCCGGGCGCCCCGGGTACCGCGTCGAGGGTATCGGTGTCAGTCATGGCCCAGACGGACACCTTGCTATTCGTGCTTGAGCCGATGTCATACGAGCTCACGAAGTACTCGGTGCCTCCATTTTCAGGGGCGCCATGGCCGTCGGGCGAAATCGAGGGTTGCAAGCTGTAAGGGAATGGGAGTCCGGGTCCCGGAGCGAGTAGGGCCAGGTGCACCCCGAACGGGGCGATCCCGAGCTCGATCGCGAATTTCGAGAGCGCATAAATCTGCGCTCCTCCGAAGTACAGCGCACCATACGAATTGGTTGAGATGTAGAAGCCGTTGTTATCCGACCCAAGCAGTGGTTGGTCGCCAAAACACGGACACACGCTAAAATAACCGTCGTTGATCGTGCTGATCGCGTACACAAGAAAAGCGCCGGTGGGGTCACTGGTTTCGCTGACGGCGAGCAGAAGATCAGTTGTCGGGCCAGGCACGGATTGTAAGAAGGAACCAAGGTCTGTAAGAGTCAAAAACCAGCGTTGGGTGGAGGGGTCGTAGTAGCACCTCGGATCGCTGGTGAAGTCTGTTGCGGCCACGCCAAAAAAATTGTTCAAATAGACTGGTCCGGCCAGCACCTTGTGCGAGGTTGCGTCGTAGACTGACGCTGCCACATTGATCGCCTCCAGCACGACCTTTCCGTCGGTACAGAGCCCCTGATCGGGCGGTTCGGTGTCGAAGCCCGCGACTGAGGCCTGCTCTGCCCCCGTGAGTGCCGCAAAGCCGCTGAAACCCGGGTCAGGTGCGATTACCGGCAGGGGCGTGACTGAAGGTAGGATTTTTGGCTGCAAGGCTGCTGACCCGAGCTGCTTCTGAGCTAAGACCCTGCCCCATTGGTGAGCAATCGAATGCATCTTCACGAGGGGTGACTGTTCTCCAGTCGCTGTGAGTCCTCTTGGCACGGAGGGCTCAGCATTGGCAGCTCTGGTGCTGGCGATGCTTGCCTCGCCGATCTTGCGTAAATTAAGTGGGGAAGACTGGACTTGAACTTTTTGGGAAACCTCCTGAGCCACCACGCCGGAGGCAATCGCCAACAGGATGATGAACGCTACTGAGAGCCTGCAGAATTTGCGGTACACTTTTTCCTCCCTTTCGGAATCAGTTGAAAAAACTCCTCTAACTATCTAGACGAGAATTCTTGACCCCAAAAACGGCTGCCATTCTCCCCCCAATGCCTGTTCGTGTCAATGTGAAACACTTTTCATGTGAAACACTTTTCATTACCAGCGAAAAGTATTTCTGTCGTGGGTGCGATTCCTGCTGAAGGATAGCCTGTGGCCGATGCGGAAGAACAGCGTGACGACGAGCGGGTGCCAGTGCGGGTGCAGTGATTTGGCAGCAAATGCGCAAGTGCAGTAGAATGAGAGAACGGGCGGGAGTAACTCAGTGGTAGAGTGCGACCTTGCCAAGGTCGAAGTCGCGGGTTCAAATCCCGTCTCCCGCTCCAGTTCTTGAAGCCCTGCTGCAGCGAGGGCTTTTCGTTTCAGCGTGTCGTTCTAGAGACCTATTTAGAGAACTATCCGGCGCGGTAGCCAAGTGGTAAGGCCGAGGTCTGCAAAACCTCTATCGTGAGTTCGATTCTCACCCGCGCCTCCAAAATCCAGCCGTCAGCTCTCAGCCATCAGCCGTCAGTTTCTGAAAAAAATCCCATCCGGGCGCGACATTTCGTGCGGCCGGATGGGATTGTGGTCAAGGCCAGCCTACAGCCTTGCGCACACTGCCTTGGTCTGCGTGTAAAGGTTGAGGACGTCTTTCCCCATCTCGCGTCCCCAGCCGGATTGCTTGTAGCCGCCAAAGGGCAGCGCGGCGTCGAAAATGTTGTAGCAGTTGATCCAGACCGTTCCGGCGCGCAGTGCGGACGCCAGCCGGTGCGCTTTCGAAATGTCCTTCGTCCAGATGCCCGCCGCCAGGCCGTACACCGTGCCGTTGGCGCGCGGCGTGAGTTCCTCCGGATTGTCGAACGGAATCGCCGTCACCACCGGGCCGAAAATTTCTTCCTGCACCACCCGCATGTTGTCTTTCGTGTTCACCAGCACGGTCGGTTCGACAAAGTATCCCTTGTCGCCGAGCTTCTTTCCGCCCGTCACCGCCGTCGCGCCTTCCGACAAGCCAATCTCCAGGTAGTTGCACACCCGCTGCAACTGCTCCTCGGAGACGAGCGGTCCCATGGCCGTGTCCGGCGCCAGGCCCGAGCCAACCCGAATCTTTTTGGCCTTCGCCGCCACGCCTTCCACCACTTGATCGAACACCGGCCGCTCCACGAAGAGACGCGAACCGGCGCAGCAGCATTGTCCGTGATTGAAGAAAATCGCGCTCGCGGCACCGCCGATTGCCACGTCCATGTCGGCGTCCTGGAAGACGACGTTCGGCGACTTGCCGCCTAATTCGAGCGAAACTTTTTTCAGATTTCCCGTGGCCGCGTGAACGATCAGCTTGCCCACTTCGGTCGATCCGGTAAACGCAATTTTATCGACCAGATCGTGCGCTGCCAGAGCCGCGCCCGCCGTCTCGCCGTATCCCGGAACGATGTTGACCACGCCCTCGGGGAATCCGGCTTCCATAATCAGCTCGCCCAGAAGCAGCGCGGAGAGCGGCGTCTGCTCGGCCGGTTTCAATACCACCGTGCATCCCGAGGCCAGCGCCGGCGCCAGTTTCCACGCCGCCATCAGCAGCGGGAAATTCCACGGAATAATCTGGCCCACGACCCCGACCGGCTCGCGCAGCGTGTAGGCGTGATAGTTGGCGCCGGGCGTATACGGCACCGAGAGCGGAATGGTTGTGCCTTCGAGCTTGGTCGCCCATCCCGCCATGTAGCGGAACATATCGACGGCGAGCGGAACATCGGCGCCCCGGGCAATGGTGAGCGGCTTGCCGTTATCCAGTGTCTCTAACGTGGCGAATTCTTCGGTGTGCTCTTCGAGCAGGTCGGCCAGCTTCCACACCAGCTTGCCGCGCTCGGAAGCCGTGAGGCGCGACCAGGGACCGCTATCGAACGCCTTGCGCGCGGCCTTCACGGCCGCATCAATGTCCTGCCGATCGCCTTCCGCGACCTGCGTCAGGACTTCGCCAGTGGCAGGGTTATAGGTTGGGAAAGTCTTGCCCGACGCGGCATTCACCCACCTGCCGTCGATCAGCATTTTGTGCGGCTTCTCAATGAAGTCGCTGACGCGTGCATCAATCTGGATTGGGGAAATTGCAATGCCCATACATCCTCCTTAGAACGAGATTGAGTGAGAGGTACGTTGCGGCGAAATGGACTTGAGAAATAGTAATCCCGTCGGGATGGTGAAGGCAAATGGAGAGAGCATTGAATCATTGAGCCATTGA
>CAWCRQ010000011.1:0-9683 GCA_963797885.1 uncultured Acidobacteriaceae bacterium
CATTCGCATCCGGCGAACATCGTCTATTACGTCACCGATGGCAAGATCAGAGTCACGTTGCCCGACGGGAAAACCGCAGTACACGAGGTCAAAGCTGGAACAGCTGTCTGGAACGCGCCGGTGACCCACGCCGTAGAAAACGCGGGCACTGCGGAGGTGCACCTGGTGCAGACCGAAATGAAGGGAACGGCCAAATGAGGGTGAACCGCGTTGGCCTGCTGCTGCCGCGCGGCAACCCGCGGGCCAAAATGGCGGCTTCGCTCGTCGGCTTCGATGAGTGTCTCGCAGCGTAGTGATGCACCTTGCGTGCGATTTTCGCTCTCTTTGGAAAGGAAGGATTGGATATGAGGCGACTCCCCCTCAGCTTGTCATTGCGGCGATCCTGCGCTCGGCCGCGGGTCCCGACGCCTGGGACACGCGGACAAGGCAGAGCAGCAAGTCCGCGAATTGTGCAACTCACTGAATCAGGCTCTGATCAAGGCCGATGTTCCGACGCTCAACAAGATTTTTGCCGATGAATTTACCATCATTCGTCCGAATGGAACTGCGGTCGGCAAGGCGGAGGCGGTAAAGGACGTGGAAAGCGGAAAGACGAAGTTTGAGTCCATCGAGGCGTCGGACAGCACGATCCACGTCTATGGGAACACAGCCGTGTTGACCACCGTGGAGAGGACAAGCGCGCAGATTGGCGGCCGCGCGAGTGGGTCGGACAGGCACGCAACACCTATGTCTGCGTGAAGCGCGACGGCCGGTGGGTGGTCGTGCTGCGCCAAATCACTCCAGTTGTGCCGCCAAAAAGTGAGACGCCCGCCGGGAAATGATCCGCGTGCAGAGTGGGAAACACGATCATTTGTGTGCTGCTGGAAATCAAGCGTCGTTCTGTCCGAGTTTTGGCGGGGCTAGAACCCATTCATTCACAAAGTGCGGAAAATGAGTGGGGCACCCGCAAATATGGGGTATCCGCGGTAAGAACAGTTCCCGGTTCTCAGTTGCCAGCGAGATTGATCTCTGAGAACTGAGAACCGGGAACTGAAAACTCCACAGTTATCCCAGCGGTTCAAACAAATGCCCCTCGGTGCGGGCGGCGATTTTGGGCAGATCCTTTTTGCCGAACTGCAGGAAGTGCGGCGCGGCGCGATGCGCCTCTTCCGGGCGGCGTCATCTTTGTATTGTTCGTAGATAAAGAACCGGCGCGGATCGGTCTTGTGCTTGTGTACCTGATACATGAGGCAGCCCGGTTCTTTACGCGATTCGACTGAGAGTTTTTCAAAGATCGCGGTCACTTCGGACTCGCGTCCGATTTTTGCCATCCAAGTTACGGCCAACACCACCATTCGTCGCTCCGTTCTATTACTGCGTTAAGGATTCGTATCAGGGTATCGCTTTAGCGATACCGTAAAGCATTCGAAATGTGATGCCCCTTTAGGGGCTGGCATTCGCCATACCCTCGAAATCTCCTAGCCGCTCTTCAGGCCCAACTCGCTTATGAAGTCGGGAACCAAAATCGTCTGCTCACGATGGGGCCGGTCGATCATTCCCACCCGCGCTCCGGTTTCCTTTTCGATGAAGGCCAAGTATTCGCGGGCGGCCTTCGGTAATGCTTCGACCGTCCGGATGGCCTGCGTTGGGCTGGCCCAGCCCGGCATGTTGCGGTAGATTCACTCGAGTTTTTCATAACCGCATGAATCAGCCGGCACTTCGTCCGTCTCCTTGCCGTCCACCTTTGACCGAGCGCAGACTGGAATCTCCGTCGAGTGGTCGAGCACATCCAACTTAGTAACCACCAACCAGGAGATACCGTTAATCATGCCAGCGTAACGGAGCAGAGGCAATCGAGCCAGCCGGTGCGGCGGGGACGTCCCGTGACGGCGCCGAATTCGTTGCCGCGCTTGCGCAGGTCGTCGCCTTGCGCCCCGCCCAACGCACCGACAAGTTCGCTCGGGAACGGACCGCTGCCGACGCGGGTGCAATAGGCTTTCGTGATGCCGATAACCGTGTCAATCGAGGTTGGCGGCACGCCGGTTCCGGCGGCGGCGCCACCGGAAGTGGAGCTCGAAGAGGTCACGAACGGATAGGTGCCGTGATCGATGTCAAGCATGGTGCCCTGCGCGCCTTCGAAGACGATCGACTTGCCTTCGGCCAGAGCGCGGTTCAGCAGGAGTGCCGTGTCGCAGACAAAGGGAGCGATCTGCTCGGCGGCGTTCGCGTATTCGCGAAACATTTTGTCGGCATCGAGCGGGTCGGAGTTGAACAGCGCGTGCGCGATCATGTTCTTTTCGCGGCATGCGTTCTCGATGTGCGTGCGCAGCAATTGGCTGTCGAGCAGGTCGGCGACGCGCAATCCGCGCCGTCCCATTTTGTCTTCGTAAGCCGGGCCGATGCCCCGTGAGGTGGTTCCGATTTTCACGCGGCCGGGAGCGTTTTCCGAACCCAGCTCCATCATGCGATGGTAGGGAAGAATGACCTGCGCGCGATTCGAGACGAAGAGGTTGCCATCCACTTTCACGCCGGCAGCGCGCAGGGAATCGACTTCCTTCAGGAAGGCCAAGGGATCGATCACCACGCCATTGCCGACGACGCTGGTGCACTCGGGCCGCAGAATGCCGCCGGGAACGAGCTGCAGAATGAATTTCTTTCCGTTGATGATGACGGTGTGTCCGGCATTATGCCCGCCGGCATAGCGAGCCACCACCGAAAAAGTTTGAGTGAGTACGTTGACGATCTTGCCCTTGCCCTCGTCGCCCCACTGGGCTCCGACAATGACCGCAGTTCTACCTCTGTTCGTTCTGCCGCTACTCAATGCGAACTCCACTTGGAATATTGCGCGGCCGCAAACCGAAGCCCGCCCCTGGGTCGCACACACTGCTTGCGCCGCTGCTGCTGAATAACTCTGGGAAACTGGGAAGATCGGCGGAGCTTGGTGTGTACGCCCTAGCATACCGAATCGGGCGGTGGAGGAGCAAACGTCTTTCCTCACCAGCAAAGTGCTGCAAGACGCGCTCCTGTAATCGTTCCGAGAAATGTTGATAGCCAGGCAGATGCCATAAAAGAGTAGATTGGGCAGGAGAGCCCACAAACATGCAAAGAGGTTACCGTTTCCTCCTACTAGCCGTCCCGCTGATTGTCGCAAGACCAGCTCTGGCGTGCGAACCCGTCGTTCCGTTCATGCAGGTCATGGTGCCGGCTCTCGCCCTTTCCGGATCGATCCTCGTTCTGGCACTGGCCGTCCTCGTGAAATCGGCGCTGTTCGCGGTTTTCGAGCGACGGCTCCCACGTCTTCGTGCCGCGTGGCGGATGTTCCTCGGTAATGTACTAACGAGTTTTGTGGGACTGCTCGTTGGAGTGATGATCGCAAGTGGCGCCGGTGCTTGGCTTATCGGAGTGCCACTGGTCTGTCTTCTGTGCTGGCTGCCATCACGAAGGCTCGTCAAGGTGGCTCCTCTGGCATGGTTGGCGCGAACGTCCCCCGCAGCCCTCGCCGGGATTATGACCACCGCCCTATTGGCAAGTTGCATTCTGTTCATGGTGGGCCAAGTCGCGATAGAAATTCATCAACTCATTGTTTACTGGGTCATCAAGCTAGTAGCCATCTTTCTCGCTCTGCTCGCGAGCGTCACGCTCACCACAGTCTGGGAGGAATGGGTCATCTGGCGGCTCAGCTCGCGCCCCGAGGGAGCAGGGTTTTTCGGACCCGTTCTCCGCACAAACCTCTATGTCCTAATACTGGTCATGGCGGTTCCGGCTGCACTCATTCTCCCAAAGAGGCTAAAGTCACCCGACTTCCTCGCCAAGCGCCCCAGCACCGCAGTTGTTCAAACAACCGCACCGTCTAACTAACTAGCGACCGACGGATGGTCTGCAAAGCGTTTATCCTGACAGCATGCCCGAACTTCCCGAGGTCGAAACCATCGCGCGAGGCCTCGACAAGCGCGTCGCCGGGGACACCGTCGAATCGATCTGGATCGGCTCCAAAAAGCAGCCGCTCAAGTCACCAGCTAGCGTCATCGCTTCGACCCTGGAGGGCAAGCGGATCGTGCGCGTACACCGTGCGGGCAAGCACATCGTGTTCGATCTAGAAGGGGAAGCGCGAGCATCCCACACAAAAAGTAAAACCGCAGTTCGCGGCCAGACGCGGCAAGCCGCGTCTCTACATCACTCGGATGCTCATGCGCAGTGGGTCGTCCATCTCGGCATGACCGGACGCATGGTGGTTTCGGAACCCGCGGCGGAGATCGCAAAGCACACCCACCTGATCGCGAAGCTGGCTTCGGGGCGTGAACTGCGGTTTATCGATCCGCGGATGTTTGGCAAGCTCAGCGTTCATGCTGGAGACTTCGATCCTGGCGGAGTGGAGCCGCTGGAGGTGAGCGAAGAGCAGTTCGTCGCGCTCTTTCGCGGGCGCAAGACTCCGATCAAGAGCGCGCTTCTGAATCAGAAGTTGCTGCGCGGCGTGGGCAATATTTATGCCGACGAGTCGTTGTTTCGGGCAGGCATCCGTCCGCGCCGGCGGGCAGCGTCCATCACACGGGAGAACTTGGGAAAGCTGCACCGAGCGGTGCAGGAAGTGCTGCGCGAGGCGATCGCCCTGGGCGGATCTTCGATTTCCGATTACGTGGACGCCGATGGAGAAGAAGGGCTCTTCCAACTCCAGCATAGAGTTTATGGCCGTGAGGGGGAGCCGTGTCTGGTGTGCAGGACCAAGATCCGGCGTGTTGTCCTGGCCGGACGCAGCAGTCACTACTGTTCAAATTGTCAAAAATAGACATAATAGAACGATTTAAATTGGAACAGACTACCGAGTCATTCATCATGAATAAAATCTCAATTGGAGTGGACCTCGGCGGCACGAACTTGCGCATCGCAGCCGTGGACGAGCAAGGCGCGCTCATCGAAAAAGTCACGCTCGGCACCAAGGTTCGCCTGGGACGCGATCACGTCATCGATGACATGTGCGACGCCATCCAGCGCCTGGAGGAGAAATACAGGAACTCCGCCCCCCTGTTGGGGATCGGCATCGGTGTGCCCGGCATCATCGATATGCAGACTGGCGTAGTGCGCGAATCGCCCAACCTGCCGGACTGGGTTGACTATCCCGCTCGCGCCGCGATTGAGGAGCGCCTGAAGACGGTTGTGATCCTCGAAAATGACGCTAACGTTGCGGCGCTCGGAGAAAAATGGCTGGGTGCGGCCAAGGATTATTCCGACGTGGCCATACTGACCCTCGGTACCGGCGTGGGCGGCGGATTGGTCATGGGCGGTGCGATCTGGCGCGGCGCGAATGGTATGGCCGGGGAGTTTGGGCACACGACCGTTGAACCGGACGGGCACCCTTGCGGGTGCGGGAATCGAGGATGCCTGGAACAATACGCTTCGGCGACGGCAGTGGTCCGAATGGCGCGGGAAGCGATCGCGAACGACGGCGCGTCGGCGCTGGCGCGTACTGCCCACTCCGACCCGGAGTTCAGCGCGAAATCGATTTACAATCTCGCGATCCAAGGCGATGAGGATGCGCGACGCATTTTCCGGTACGTAGGCCGTTGTTTGGGCATTGTGCTTTCGTCGCTCGTGAATTCCCTCAACCTGCCGATTTACGTGATTGGCGGAGGAGTTTCGAGCGCGTGGGAGGCTTTTTCGCCCTCGATCTTCGAGGAGTTGCGACGACGCTCCATCGTGTACGCCGCCACCGCGCCGCCTGATCCTTCGGCCCGCAAAGAGGGCGCTTCCGCGCACGTGGTGGCTGGCCCCGGCCACAAGACCATCGTCACACGCGCCCTGTTGGGGAGCGATGCCGGCTTGTACGGCGCGGCCCGCCTGCCCATGGTTGCGGAAGCAAAGCGTTAGTTTAGTGACTATTTCCGCGGGGAGTGATTTGTAGCGCCGGCATCTTGCCGGCTGTTCCGAGAGCCTGCCCTGAGCTTGCCGAAAGGGCGTCTCGCCCTCGGCGCGGAGGGCGAGGACGCCCGCCGGACAGCCGCCAAGAGCCTGCCCTGAGCTTGTCGAAGGGACGGCGGCGTTACCGTCGCAGCGGTTTTCAGCTTTGCCACTTCCAGCAGAGTAAGGTTGCGCCAATCTCCCGGCGGCACGTCGAGGGCGAGGGGACCGTACTGCACCCGCCGGATTTTCTCCACGTGGTGCCCTACTTCTTCAAACATTTTTCGGACCTGGCGGTTTCTGCCTTCAATGATCGTCACTTCGAGCCACGGGTTATCGCCTTCGCGGATCAGGCGAATTTTTGCCGGAGCCGTGCGCACGCGGCGCCCGCCTTTTTCGGCGATGGAAACTCCGCGGCGCAGCTTGTCGAGCTTGGCCTCGTCGGGCTGGCCCGCGACTTTCACCACGTAAGTCTTCGCGACATTGGAAGACGCCTTCATCAGCGCGTTGGCCAGCGCGCCGTCGTTGGTCATCAGCAGCAAGCCTTCGCTGGCCCAGTCCAGACGCCCCACGGGATACACGCGCCCTTTCACCTTCTGCCCTTTCACATTTTGAAGCAGGTCCATGACGGTGGGGCGCTTTTTCTCATCGCTGACTGTGGTCACGTATCCTTTGGGCTTGTTCAGCGCGACGTAGGTGTAACGTTCGGGCCCCTGCAGCAGTTTGCCATCCACGCGGATGTGGTCTTGTTCGGGATCGGCCTTGGTGCCAAGTTCGGTGACCACCTGCCCATTGACGACGACGCGGCCGGAGACGATCAGGGTTTCGGCTTTGCGGCGGGAAGCAACTCCGGCAGCAGCGATAATCTTTTGCAGACGCTCGGCTGGCATGGATGGCTACTCCGGTTTGGTGCTGGCTGGCGCTTCGGCTTCCTCTTCTTTGGTGGCGAGCTCAAACTCGGCCGCCTCGGCAATTTCAGCCGCAGTTTCCGGTTCGGACACTGTTTCGGAAGAATCATCCAATGTTGACGGCGAACTTGAAGACGCCTCCACAGCCGTGCTCTCGCTCGGAAGCAGGTCGCTCTGGAACGACTCCGCCAGCAGCTTCTCGAATTCCTCCATGCTGGGCAGTTCGTTGATGTCCTTAAGCCCGAAGCGCAGCAGAAACTCCTTGCTGCTCTTGTAGAGAATTGGGCGGCCGATTACGGCTTTTCTGCCCGCCGTCGTGATCAGTTTGCGGTCGAGCAGCGTGGCGATGACTCCGCCGGAATCGACGCCGCGGATTTCGCTGATCTCGGGCACCGTGACCGGTTGCTTGTAGGCGACGACGGCCAGAGTTTCGAGTGCCGGGAGCGACAGCCGGAAAGGCGGTTTCAGGCTCTTGGCGAAGGCGCGCACCACGTCGTGCTGTTCGGGCTTGGTGGACATGCGGTATCCGCCGGCAACTTGGCGGATTTCGATTCCGTGCTCTGCGCCGGAATACTCCGCGATGAGCTCTTCGAGCGTGGCGCGGATGCGCGATTTGATCTCCGCCGGTTCGATTCCCGGAGCTTCCGCAAGCAGCGATTCTTTCACGAGCGAATAAATCTGGTCGAGCGAAATGGGCGTCTCCGCCGCGTAAATGATGGCTTCGAGTTGGGGTTTAAGACTCATAAATCGTCGTTGGTCGTTTGTCGTTCGGTGATTGATCGTAGCTCGCAGCAGTGTTTTGCGAACGACTGACGACTGACGACTAACGACCCTTCCTACTTCCAATCATCGCGCACCGCAGCTTGCTCCGTCATCACTTCTTCGAAGTGGGAATGCTTACGCACCAGCACTTCGCCGAAGACGTGGTCCTGCCGCACTTGGATCGCCTGCAACCGCACCAGTTCGAGCAGCGCCAGAAACATGCAGACCAGCGCCGGCCGCGACGGCACATTGCGAAGTATCTGCTTCAGGCGGATGGGACGATCCTCGAGGGCGAGCCGGCGGTGCAGGTACTGGATCATCTGCCCCACGGTTACGGTCTCTTCGTCCACTTCCAGGATGGGCCGGTTGCGCGCCCGGTCCAGGATCTGCTGGAAGGTCTTGACCAGGTCGATCACATCGGCGGCAAGTTCGGGCTCGGTGCCTTCGGCGTCCACGAACTCTCGGAGCGCTGGATTGCTCAGCACAGCGTCTTCAATCTGCTGTTTCTGCAGCAGCATTTGTGCCGCGGATTTGAACTTTTCGTGCTCAAGCAGCCGGTTGACGAGTTCGTTGCGCGGGTCGTCCTGCGCGTCGGCGGGAGCGAGCGGATCGCGCGGCAACAACATCTTCGACTTGATGTGAATCAGCACCGCAGCCATGTAGATGAACTCGGAGGCGACGTTTACGTCGAGCTCGCGTATGCGCTCGACGTAAGTGAGGTACTGCGCCGTGATCCTGGCAATGGGAATGTCGTAGATGTTGATGTCCTGCTTGCGGATCAGGTCGAGCAGCAGGTCGAGCGGGCCTTCGTAGATTTCGCCGAGCGCGATGGCGAACGGAAAATCGCTGGCATCGTCTTGCGCGGACCTGGCGGCCGGCACGGGCGGAGCCGCGCCGCGCCCAGAAGCCGCGACTGGCGCCTGTTCTGATATGGGTTGAGACAAATCCGTCACTTCGTGGAATCCTTCGCCGGCTCAGAGTTCAGACTATCGTTCGGACGATCGCTCAGGCTGTCTTTCGGACTATCGTTCGGATTATCGTTCGAACTATAGTCGAGGCCCATCGCCTTCCGGACTTCGTCCATCGTGGCGCCCGCAACCTCACGAGCGCGTGCCGATCCCGCTTCCAGAATATCCCAGGCGAGGCGCGGATTGTCCTCGTATTTTTTTCGGCGCTCCTGCATGGGGTTGAGAATCTTTATCAGGGCATCGGCGACCCAGCTCTTGCACTCGATGCAGCCGATTCCAGCCGAGCGGCAGCCTTCGTACACTTTCGCCATCGTTTCTTTGCTGCTGAATATTTTGTGCAGGTCGCCGACGGGACAAACATCTGGGTCGCCGCGATCGGTGCGCTTGATGCGCCTGGGATCGGTGACCATCGTCTTCAGCTTCTGCCGCACCACTGGCTCGGGATCTGTCAGCAGCAGCGCGTTGCCGTAGGACTTCGACATCTTGCGGCCGTCGGTGCCGGGCAGGCGGGGAGCGGGCGTGAGCAGCGCCTGCGGTTCCGGGAAAACGACTCTGGGGAAAATGTAATCCGTATTCGGCGTTATTTTGGTTCCACTGGAAATCAGAAAGTCCCTTTGATTTTGTGTCAAGCTGTTGGTCTCGATCACCACCGGCTGCGCGTATGCGTAGAATGCATTGAACCGCCGCGCAATTTCGCGGGTCAGTTCAACGTGCGCCACCTGGTCTTCGCCGACCGGGACGACGTCCGCCTTATAGATCAGAATATCCGCCGACTGCAGGACGGGATAACCAAGAAACCCGTACGTGCCCAGATCTTTCTCCTTGATGTTTTCCCGCTGCTCCTTGTAGGTCGGGACGCGTTCCAGCCAGCCGAGAGGAGTAATCATCGAAAGCAGCAGGTGCAATTCCGCATGCGTCGGCACATGCGACTGGAGGAACATCACACATTTCGCGGGATCAAGTCCCGCAGCCAGCCAATCGAGCAGCACGTCAACCACGTTTTCTTTCACATGCGATGTGTCGGCGTAGTCGGTAGTGAGCGCGTGCCAGTCAACGATAACGAAAAAGCAGTCATACTGCTCCTGCATGCGGACCCAGTTTTCGAGCGCGCCAACGTAGTTGCCCAGGTGAAGTTTGCCCGTCGGGCGCATTCCGCTCAGCACGCGTTTCTTGC
>CAWCRQ010000012.1:0-5669 GCA_963797885.1 uncultured Acidobacteriaceae bacterium
TGTTATGTTGCCTATTACTTGAGCGGCTAGCAGCATATACTCTATGGCTAAAGGCGGTGGAGGTTTTCAATGAGCAGGGCGAACGCCAGCAGTTGAAACTGTTTCCTTCCGATGTCCCGCCCCCCGAGAACGATCCCGACGTGGCTCGCGTTTGGGTGAAGAAGATCCGCCTGGAGCGGGTGCGGCAGTTCGGGAACTGTTGGCTGGGCTTGGAACTGTGGAAGCGGCTGGGGCTGGATCGATTTTTCGAAGCCCTGCTGGATGACGAGCCAGCCGATGTGCCGTGGTCGCGCGTGGCGGCGCTGTTGGCGATCAACCGCTGGTGCGCGCCGTCGAGCGAGTTGGGCATCGAAGAGCGCGGGTATCCGGCGACAGCACTGGACGACCTGCTGGGTTTTCCAGCGGGTGCCATCAATGACACGCGCTTGTATCGCTGCCTGGACCGTCTGCTGCCGCACAAAGCGAAACTGGAGCAGCACCTGAAGCAGCGCTAGGGAGAACTGTTCGCCGCGGAGTTTGACGTTCTGCTCTACGACCTGACGAGCAGCTATGTGGAGGGTCAGGCGGAGAGGAATCCGATGATGCAGCGCGGTTATTCGCGCGACCACCGGCCCGACTGCAAGCAGGGGGTCATCGCGGTGATCGTCAAGGCCGAAGGCTTTCCCGTGAGCTAGGAAACCTTCGATGGCAACCGCGCCGACGTGACCACGTTGGAAGCGGTGATGCGGATGGTGGAGCGCAAGTACGGGCGGGCGCGGCGGGTGTGGGTGTTTGACCGGGGCATCATCAGCGAAGAGAATCTGGCCTCGCTGCGCAAGCGGGGTGGGCAGTACCTGGTCGGCACGCCGCGCTCGAAACTGAGAGGGGTAGAGCGGGAACGACTCGAAGGCGGCGGGGTCCGGGTGCGCGACGAGGTGGAAGCCAAGTTGGTCCCGATGCCCACTGGAACGGAGACTTACGTGTTGTGCCGCTCGACGGCGCGACGGGAAAAAGAGCAGGCGATTCGCGGCCGTTTTTCGGCTCGGATGGAGCGGGCACTGAAGCATCTGGCCCAGCGCGTGGAGAAAGGCCCACTTAAGGACCGGCAGAAAATCGAACGGCGACTGGGGAGAATTCAGGCGCGTCACCCGCAAGTGACGGACCTCTATACGATGGGCATCACAGAACACGACGGTCACCTGGCGGTCGAGTGGAAACTCCTCGAAGAACGCCGGGCGTGGCGCGAGGCGCGCGCGGGCACCTATTTGCTGCGTACCAATCTCCAGGGCGAATCGGCCGAAGAGCTTTGGACCAAGTACATCCAGCTCACCGAAGCCGAGTCCGCCTTTCGGGCGCTGAAGAGCGAGTTGTCGATCCGGCCCTTGTTTCATCAACTCGAACCTCGGGTGAAGGCGCACCTCCTGGCGGCATTTCTCGGTTACGCGCTCTGGGTGACACTGAAACATCTGTTGCGGCAGAGCCCTTCCGATCTGTCCCGGCCCGAGCCCTGGCGCTGCTTTGCACGCTGCAGAGTGCCGACATCGTTTTGCCGACCACCGACGGGCGTGAGCTGCGCTTGCGTCGTATCACCGAACCCAGCCCAGAACAGAAACAGCTCCTGGAACAACTGAAGATCACGCCGCCTGAGCGCCACGAATTCGAACTGAAATGTAGTGAAAACTCGGCCATAGCCTAAACTGATTCCAAAGCACTTAGGCTCGTCCTAACCTTTCTTGTGACGAACTTCGGCTAACTGACAGACCTCACCGTCGGAAGTCTGCGCTATGCGCGCTTAACACTGGATTTGCATCACCACCTAGGCATTTCCCGGTTCGATTTGCTCGGCCAGGTGATCAGCGGCGCGGTAGGCAAGCGCCATAATCGTGAGGGTGGGAGTCTTTCGGGATGCGAAACGAAGCACGCTGCATCCACCACGAGCAGATTCTTAACGTCGTGGCAGCGGTTCCATTTATCGAGTACTGAAGTTTTCGGATCATCACCCATGCGTGCCCCGCCGGCCTCGTGCGTAACGCTACCGAGTGGATAGGGGACCACTTTCTTATAAGGCAGGATTTCCGCGCCGGAAGCTTTTAGGATTCCCTCCATCTCCTCATACATTTCATCCCGAATGGCGAAGGCGTGGTCATACTCCCCGGTAGTGTGGAAACGCACCTGAGGAATGCCGTAGCGATCCGTCAACCCGTCAGGATCGATCTCGACATAATTCCACGGGAACGCCAGACCTTCGCCCATTCCGCCAATCGAGACGTTCGCGGGATAAAGGTCCTTAATGCGCGTCTTGTAAGAGGAGCCGAACCCTGGGAGCGAAGCGCCGACACCGGGCCCCGCGCCGCATCCGGCATGGAACATCAGGCGAAAGCCGCGCAGGAATTTCTTCTGGTCTCCGTGGCCGTAGTTGTAGCGCGGGATATAGAGGCTGGCTTCGCCCGGTCCGTCGTCGTTCGTGGTGGGCCGCCCAGTGAGTTGGGGCAAGAAACCGGAAATGCTGTTGAACGCCACGTGCTCCGATAAATATTTCCCCAGCACCCCACTGGAATTTGCCAGCCCCTCAGGAAACTGACGGCTGCGGGAGTTGAACAGGATGCGAAGCGACTCAACCATCGAAGCGCCCAGAACCACCGTCTTCCCGTAGGCTTCGTATTCCTGGCGAGTGTTCGCGTCAATATAGGTCACGCCGCGAGCCTTTCCCGAGTTCTTATCCATAAGCACGGTGTGCACCACGGCATGGGTTCGCAGGGTGAAGTTCTTGAGCCTCCCGAGTTTCGGTACCAACACATCGGGGGAACTGAAGCGCGACGCCGTATCGCAACCATTGTTGCATGCACCGCAGTAATGACAGACGGGCCGGCCATCATAATCCTGGCTGATCACGGCCAGTTGCAGAGGCAGCACCTTGATGCCGAGTTTCTCCGCCCCGCGCTGGATCAGCCACTCTCCGCAGCGGGGACGAAAACCGGGGAGGAGATTCCTGCCGCAGGGTGAGTTGTAAACACCGTCGGAAATCCCCGAAACTCCGATGAGCTTTTCGATCTGATCGTAATAGGCGGCCACGTCGTCGAAATTAACCGGCCATTCATGATAGGTATTTGTCAAGGACAGACGGAGTTGTCCTCTCGCTCCTCTCGACGAAGCCTTTCGTAAAACCCCACAGCTCCTGATAGGCGCGCCCTGTACCTTATCGAGAGCGTATTTGTATTTGTGCAGTTCGTTTTTTCGGCCCCGAGTTTTTGCCTCGTTTTAGGGTCAACGGCCAAGCGTGACCAGTCATTCATTTGCACGTATCCAGCCTTGGGAGAAGGCCTTCACGGAAGATTGAGTTTGGGTAACCCGCCGGCCTTGAAACAATCTGTCCAGGTGCATCGGGAGGAGAACCTCTGTCGCACAGGCCGGTTACGGCAAGGACCGGCGGGAACTCGCATTAGCCGAATCGAAACTGCCATGCCATCTTCATGCTCCGGGAGCGCCGTTCGCCCCGCGCAGAATCCCTTCGATTTCCTCGCTCGACAGTTGGTCTGGCTGCCAGCCCGCCGGCGCCCAAGCCATGTATGCGGCCGGCCACCGCACGGCCAACACCCGACTGGCTCGTCACGCGGCCTCGTCGCCGTCCAGCATCACCACCCACTCTCGAAAATATGTGTCCAGCAACTCCGCCTGCCGGTCTGATCCGCTCGCTCTCATCAAAGCCACCACGTTGCCGTAGCCGGCTTGATGCACTTTCAGGCAGTCGAAGAATCCTTCCACCACGATCGCTACACCCCCTTGCCGGGCCGCCGACTTGACCGCGCGATGGAGATTAAAAACTACCTGCGATTTGCGGAATCCTGGCGGAAACAGATAGCGCGGCTCTCGGCCATCCCTCACACGTCCCGCATACGCCACCAGTTCGCCGCGTTCATCGTGAATCGGAAAAACCATTCGTCCCCGCAGGAATCCCGATCCGCCATAGTAGCCGGCTCCGAACCAGGCGGCGGTTTGTCCGCTGGATCCCTCGCTGTTCCAAGTAAGAATGCCACCGCAGCCATAGAGTAAAGGGCAACCTGGGAAGTTCCTCCTGGCTGCGGCCAACCCTCTTTCCTTTTGAAACCAGTTGATCGGGAAGTCCGGTTTCCCTCGACGTGTCGCTCCAGCCTCTCAGCCGCAGAGCCGCCTCGCGAATTGAGCAGGCCTCCATACACGCCACCAGGTCCAGAATATTCCCACCCACTTTTCCGTTGCGGGCCTGACAACAGGAAGCCGAATGACAAGCCCACAAGTTCCGGCCGGTGTCCACGCCAAAGCTTTCCCGGCTCTGTTCGGAGCCGTGTGTCGGCAGGGGACAGAAGCCACGGAGATAGTCCTTCCGCACGCGTTTCAACCGCACACGGTAGTGTGCCAGCACCGGCTCAATGTCCACGCTCCCCTTGCGAGCAGAGAAATCAACCCACGGGCTGCTCATCTTTGCTCACCTCCTCCCCAGCACTTGCCCGAACCTGAAACGGTTTCCCGCTCTTGTCCACGGCCATTAAGTAAGCCACCAGCTTGCGCGCCACGGCCAGCGTCGCCTGATTGCGGTGGCCTCGTTTCAGCCCCCCTTCGTGCACTGCCGCCAGTTGCGGGTTATATCGCGGCGCCAGTTTGGCGGCCTCGATAAGGATCGTCTGCAAGTGTTTGTTACGCTGCTTGGAGATCGGCCCGCGGTGCTCCTGGCCCGCCGAATTGTGTTGCGCGCTAGTCAACCCGCAGTAGCTCACCGCCTCGGCGATGGAGGGAAACCGTTGCACCTCTCCGATCTCCAGGGCCCAGGTCAGCGCCAGGATCTCGCCCACCCCCCGGATGCTCTGCAATCGTTGCACGCGCTCCCTGAGTCCCGCATCAGCACGCAATCCCTTCACCAGCCGCTTCTGAATGGTTGCGAAAAACTCTAACTGGGCACGGCTCAGCTTCAGCAGTTCAATCACCGACGCTGGTATCTCCCGCAGGCTCCCCAGCAGTTCACTGAAGTACGCCTTGCCATGCAGTCGCTCCTTGTTATAAAGCGTCCCGGTTTCCATCAACAAACCAGCGATGCGGTTCTTCATCCGCGTCGCCTGCCGCACCACCAGATTGCGGTAGCGCAGTATTCGCCGCAACTCGCGAACCGCGCTTGGCGCCATATAGCACTCCGGCAGCAGATCACAGCGCAGCAGATCGGCGATCTTGCGCGCGTCCACCTTGTCGTTCTTCTTCTTGGATGCCGCGATCGCTTTGAGCATCGCCGGGTGCGCCACCTTCAACTCCTGCGCCAGAGGTTTCAGGTGATCGTAAACCCATCCCGTAAACAACGTCGCTTCCATCGCGCCCCACCACGGTCTGCGGCGCTGCTTGGCCCACGCGCTCAAGTCCGTGCGCCGCGCCGGGATGGTTCCTTCATCCAGGATCCGTCCGTCCTGTGCCTTCGCACAGAAGCAAATCGTCTTCTTGTGGATGTCAAATCCGATATAGTCAATACTGTTCATAGGGTCCTCCTGAGTTGGTGTCTGAGCCAGCTCCACTGGTCTCAGCCGCATTATTGCACCGCCATCGGGAGGACCTCGCACCTATACATTCAACCAATCTTCCTGATCACAGCTCCAAGCGCTGTAGCTGAGAAGCGTTATTCTTCTCCAGTTGGGATTTTTCTCTTCAGGAGGAGGGGCCCCGCTTCCGGCTGC
>CAWCRQ010000013.1:0-19556 GCA_963797885.1 uncultured Acidobacteriaceae bacterium
CTACCGGCGCGCGCCGGTTGTCTGCAGTTGGGCGACTTTTGCGCGCGGGGAAGTTTCCTGGTAGCGGGCGATGCCCTTGTAAAGCGCTTCTGCGATTTGCTGGCGGTAAGTCGGGCTCTGCAGGTTGCGCTCGTCGTCGGGACTGCTGACAAAGGAAATCTCGGTAAGAATGGCGGGCATGGTGGTGCCGGTCAGCACGACAAAAGTGGAGTCCTTGATGCCCCGGTTGCGAATGTCTGGGCTGTTCACGGCCAGCGTGGCGTAGAGAGAACGCTGGACGCTTGTCGCGAGACGGCGCGACTCCTCGATTTTGTCGTGTAACTGTTCGATCGATAGCGAGACCGGCGTTGGCTTGGAGAAGGTTCCATCCTCATGCTTTTCGACTTCACGCGAGCCCGGAGCCGAAAACAGATCGCTGTAGTAAGTTTCAACGCCGCGCGCCGCCGTCGAGTTGCTGTAGTTGGCATGAACGGAGACGAACAGATCGGCCTGTGCCTGGTTAGCGATGTCAGCGCGCTGATCGAGGGACAGGTAGGTGTCGCCGGTTCGCGTGAACAGCACTTCCGATCCCAATCGCGCTTGCAGCAATTTGCCCAGACGCTGGGTCACGTCGAGCACCGAGATCCTTTTCCGTCAATCCCAGCCGTCCAACCGTGCCCTGGTCCCAGCCGCCGTGTCCGGCGTCGAGCACGATGCGAAATTTTCCGGCCCTCGCGAGCAAAGGCTGGCCGGATGGCTTCACCGCCAAGGCGGCCACGGGAGCCGCGTTCAGCGGGGACGGCGCTCGGTCAACGGAGGCGTTCGTCAATTTCGGAGTTGTGCCTTTGGGAGCGAATTGGTTCGCAGCCAAAGCTTTCTCGCTGCCGCGCAGCTCAACCACCAGGCGATAGGGGTTCGACTCCATGCTGACGGAGAAGTTCGATCCGCCTTTGGTGTCGAGCACGACTCGCGTTACGCCGGCGACGGGCTGAGCGACCCGCACACGAGTCAGCGAAAAGTCGCCGACGTCCATCGTCTTTCCGGCCAGTTCGGGCGGCAGAACCGTGTCGTGCAAATCGAAGTAGATCCGCTCCGGCGACATCAAACGATGCACTTCGTAGGGAACCTGGTCTTCCATGTCGATGACCACCGTGCTTCCCATGTCCGAAGACCAGTGACGCACGCCCGTGACCTTCGGCAGCACCGCCAACTTATCTGCGGCCACGGCGGTGAGCGGCGCCGCATCCGAGCCGAGCTTCTCCGGATTCATCAGATTGTCGGAGAACTCGAGAGATAGAACCTCCAGGGGCGCTGACGGCGTCGTCGCCGAGTGCGGCGAGATTGCGGTATTGGCAGCTGCGACCTTGGTGACCGCCGTCTTCCCATGATCCTGCATCCCCCACCACGCTCCGGCCGAAAATAACGCGGCCACGGCCACCAGACCCATCACCACACTCAAACCCGGCCGCGAACTGCCGGGAAGAGAAAGGCGGCGCAGGAATGGTAAGGCGTGCGGCGGTTCGATAAGAGTCGTCGGCTCTTCGATCGCAAACAGTTCATCCTCGATGCCCGGCTCAGGTAACTCGACCACGGGCTCGGGAAGCTCGACTAGAGCCGTGGGAATGACAAGCGGCTGCACCAGCGCGGCCAGGCCTGGAACCACTTCTGGAAACGGAGGCGCTGCGTTTGAAACTTGCCGCGTCGCGGGGACGGGAGACGGGGAAAGCCCCGTCTCTACGACGGTTGGGCGGGGCTCGATTTCAGGAATCTCGGCTGCCGCTTCGGCAATAACTGGCACGGCCGCAGCCGGTTTTGCCTGCAGGACTTCGGTAGCCACGTCAGACAGCCAGTGGATGCGCCGATCCTGATCGTCGGGTTTGAGCGCCGAGAGAACCAGTTCCGCGAACAGATCGAAACAGCGAATATCTTGATCGCTGAAAGCGCGAACCGTTGTTGAAAACGCCTGCAGCACGCCCAGTTGCTCATGGCGGCCACGCAACGGAACCAGCACGGTGGAGCGAGCTTCTAGCGCGCGTGCGAAATCCAGTTCGACGCGAGCGTCGATTTCACAATCGTCGCAACGAAGAATGCTTCCCGAATCCAGGCAGTCCTGCAGAAACTCGGACGCGGCGATCAGTTGAACGCCGCGCGGGACGGCGAGCGGTCCGGAGGCGGCGCGGCACACCATCGCCGGTCTTTCCGACTTCGATCTTTCCGGCTTCGATCCGTCCGACTTCGATCCTTCCGCCTGCAATCCGGCCGCGAGCGCGACCACGATGCCCTCGGCTTGTGTGATGGCCCGGGCGCGGTCGCAGATCAATTGCAGTACTTCGTCCAGGATGTAGCGTTCAGTCTCGAACAAGTCGCGATCGCCGGCGCATCCGGTGGCTGCGCGCCGGTTCCGTATCTGCTCGTGGAGTTCCGAGAAGGCGAGCAGGGCGGGCAGGGCTTCCTGGAGGGCAAGCGATTCGAGGACGCGGTTGCCCTCCTGCAGCGGAAAGTCAGGGTCAACCGACGCCGCCCAGTCAACTCGGGTTGGATTGGCACTCATACTGGCGCGGTCAGGACCACAAAAAGTCTGTATTCATCGTATCCGGGGCTCGTCGGAAGGCGCAACACCACTTTTGTTCAACCGGGAACGACAGCCACAAGTCCAATTTTCAGGCTAATAGTCTCCTGAGGGGTACTGCAATGTCCAGTGGTACACGTCCGACCGCGCATTTGCCATGCTGCAAGCGACGCCGCCGCAGTCGGATGCCCGAGCTACGACCCTGCAGATTTTGCCCCCCGCGGTTATTCGTCCTATGGTTAGAAAGCAGCAAAAAGGGCCCGGAGATGGGATGACCGACGCAGCCGAACCAGAAAAACTCAAGAAATCCAGCTGGTGGTGGCCCGCCGGAGCCTTGGCCACCAGCCTGGGTGGCATGGCCGTGGTGGCGTTCCGAGGCTGCTGGCACCGCAAGATGAGCTGGCCGGCTGGCGTGCAGGGATATTCGTACCAGGTTTGCCTGGGCTGCGGCGCCATGCGGCTTTTCGACGAGAAAAGCTTCAGCGCATTTGGCCCGTTCCGCTATGATCTGAACGAACTCATGGCTTGGGAAAAATCCACGAAGGCGTAAAGGGCAAGGTTGCAATGTTGCAAGGTCTCAGAGTCTCAAGGTTTACGCGCGCTCGCCTCGGCGGACGATTTTGTTTTCGACTCAAGGACCTTGGGCCCGCAATACCTTTATGACACTCCTGGAATTTGAGACATTGAAACTTTGAAACCTTGCACCCCTTCTCAGGCTCCGACCGGCCGGCCCTGGTTCATGTACCACTCCACTGTAGCGCGCAGGCCGTCCTCAAAGTTCACCAGAACCTTGTATCCCAAATGCTTTTGCGCCTGCGTGATGTCCGCCAGCGAATGTTTGATGTCCCCACCACGCTCCGGAGCGTACTTGACGCTGCCCTTGTAGCCAGTCAGTTGTTTCAAAGCATCGAAAGTTTGATTCAGCGTTGTCCGCTGGCTGGTGGCGCAGTTGAAAACGCGCCCGGCACACTCCGCCGCCGGGGCCGAGCAGGCCAGCAGATTGGCCGAGACCGCGTTGTCGATGTAGGTGAAATCACGGCTGGTTGTGCCATCGCCAAAAATCGTGGGCTGTTCTCCACGCAACATCTGCATACTGAATTTGGCGAGTACGCCCGAGTATGGCGAAGAAGGATCCTGCCGCGGCCCGAAGATGTTGAAGTAGCGCAGGCAGACGGTTTCGAGGCCATAGCAACGGTAGAACGACACCATGTAAAGCTCGCTGGCCAGCTTGGCCACGGCGTAGGGTGAGATCGGGTTGGGGGTCATGGCTTCATGCTTGGGAAGCGTCGGCGTATCGCCATACGCCGAAGATGAGGCGGCATACACAACTCGCTTCACTTTCGCGTCGCGCGCTGCGACCAGAACATTGAGCGTGCCGTCGACATTGGCGCGATTGCTAGCGAGAGGGTCGATCACCGATTTCGGGACCGATGGGATCGCGGCCTCGTGCAGCACGTAATCGACGCCTGCGCAAGCCCTGTGCATGGCATCGAGATCGAGAATGTCAGCTTCGCGGAAGTCGATCCGATGCAGCACCTCGGTGAGGTTTTCGCGTTTGCCAGTGGCAAAGTTATCGATGCCCCGGACCTGTTCGCCGCGTTCCAACAGGGCGCGCACCAGCGAGGACCCGATGAAACCGGCAGCGCCGGTCACAAGATATTTAGCCATATGCCTCTCGATGATAACGGATGAACTTGCGTCGCGCAGAGCAGCGCCGGCACCAGAGTAACTTTTGTTTCCGGAGTCCGCCAAACGGCCGCCAGTCGCTGAAAATCCCTGGAGGAAGGATTCAGGACCGGCGAACCCGTTTGGCGATCTGGTAAAACTCCTCGCGGTTGAGCAGTTGGTTCTGCTGGAAGAACTTCGTAATCTCCTCGAGAAAGGCCCGCTGGTCGGCGGACGCCGGGATATCCCTAATGCCATACTCCTCAACCACTACGTCGCTGGAGACAGTGATGCGCCCACTGAGTGCGTCGAGGAGCTCCCTCAGATTCGCCTGTTGGTCTGGTTCGAGTTCCATGAAGCCAATGCCCATGCCCAAAGAGGGGTACGTGGCGCGGACCGCGCCCGGCGCGCGAACCGTGCCCGGAGCCTGAATCCGGATGCCGAACGATTTGAGCACAACACCCACTTTCGTGCCGACGGGAAACGTGGTGTTCATTTCCACATAGCATCCGTGCAAGCTGATGTTGGTAAGGGTCCCCCACATGCATTTGTCGCTGCCCTCCACTCGAAGCTCCACGCTGCCCGAACAACGAAGCCGAGGGCTTCTCCGCCGCTCTTCCCAATCGATAGCGGTCGCATCTGCTGGAGTTCTGGCGGCGACCTTTGCAACTGCAGCGGCGGGTGCGCCTCCCGTTTTTTCTCCTCTTAGACGGCGCAGATGGGTCTCGAGGTCTTCGCCGGTGCTGGAGTCTGGTGTCCCGCCAGGTTGTCCGGGATGGAGATTAGGATCCACGAGCGCCTCCGGCACTATGCCGCTGTTGCTAGGATCGGCGGATTGCGGGAAAACTTTAGGCCGCCGGGAATTTGGGCAAAGCAGCTTGAATCTGGCGCCACAGTTCCTCTTTGCCGGCTCCGGTTTTGGTCGAAAACGCCACAATAGGCACCCCGGCATATGCTTGCCCGAGCGTGTGCATCGACTGCCGTAACTGGTTACCAGACAGCCGGTCACACTTGGTGGCCACAATTACATGCGGCCGTCCTTTGGATGTCAGGAATTCCAGCAACTGGCGGTCGCTTTCCTGGGGAGGAACGTTCGAATCCACCAACGCCAGGCACAGCGCCAGGCTGGGGCGTTGGTGAAGGTACGGATCTACAAAACGGGCCCAGTCTTCGGAGATTTCGCGGGAGACTTTAGCGTAGCCGTATCCCGGCAGGTCGGCGAAAAGCAACGCAGGCGCGGGTTGCCCCGCCCTGCGGACCTCAAAAAAATTAATGCTGCGCGTGCGCCCCGGAGTATTGCTGGTGCGGGCCAGCTTCTTGCCCACCAGCGAATTGATCAGGCTCGATTTGCCGACGTTGGACCTGCCCAGAAAAGCGATCTCCGGCACGGTGGGGGCAGGGAAGTGCGTCAAGTCACTCGCCGACAGCATAAATCGCGCCAGAACCCGCATACGGACAGTTTCCAGTGTTTGGGTTGCACATGGCAAGCGCCGCAGAAAAAAAGTTCGCAGAAAAGAAGTTCGCTAAAGCCCAAGGGGACGCTTGGGACGGACGTCCTGCTCCTTGATCGGATGCAATTTGTGCCAGAGCGCCAGGCCGCCCGCGATGACCAGTCCGACGAGAACGCTGATCAGAAAGAACCAGCGATATGCAGGCAGCGCGATCAGCAGAATCGCTACTACAACGATCGCGATGATGAGACCCGCCGATCCCTTCAGGCTGAATCCAGAGCGGCTGCCAGATTCCGGCTCCATAACTTTATTCTAGCGCCGCTTTCAGCGCTCGCGTAGGACAGGCCACCCTCCGATAGGCAGGCGGGAGGGGTAGTGATAAACACGCATTAATATCTAGAGAGTAAACATGGCGGGTGGTCTACCCTTCGGTTTTGGTCTCCTCGCTGAAAATGTAGAATAGTGATCGAAAAGAGAGGAATGTTACCGTGGCAGAACCCAAAATGACGAGTCTCTCTGAAACCGCCCAGGAACAAGAATGGCGGGGATGTTTCGGCAAAGAGTATAGCGAGCGGAATCAGTTCACCCCTGCGAGTCTGGATGCCCTCTATGAACGCAAATACGGGACTACTCGAACCGCACTCAATGGGCGCTTCCTGGCAGGCGTACCGCGGGATGCAAGTGTACTGGAGGTCGGCAGTAATTTGGGGAACCAACTGTTGGCTCTGCAGCAGATAGGATTCACCAACCTGCACGGAATTGATGTTCGGAGCGAAATCGTAAAAGAGTCCCAAGTGCGTTTGCCTTCCGCCAGACTGGTGGAAGGCTCCGCCCTGCAAATTCCTTATCCAGATGGGAATTTCGATCTGGTCTTCACATCCTCGTTGCTCATTCACATTGCTCCTGAGGATCTCGTGACTGCGATGAGCGAGATTCAGCGCTGTTCTAGGACCTGGGTCTGGGGTTTAGAGTACTACGCGCCTGAGATGACGGAGGTACCCTACCGAGGTCATCGGAACCTGCTGTGGAAAACAGACTATGTTGGGATGTACCTGAAGAACTTCGCGGATTTGGAACTGATCCGGGAAGAACGGCTGCCGTATCTGACGGACAGCAACGTCGATACGATGTTCCTGCTGCGTCGCAAAGGATAGAAGCGGGAGCGCTGAAGCTAGCGCTTACATGTCCCCCGGCTGAGCGGGCCAGCCCGGAGCGGAGCGAGGTTGTTGGGAGTGTGTCGCCGGATGCCCCACCCACCGCTCGCTTTGCGATGGATTGGAATTCCACTGCGGCGTCGTCTACTGCCGAGCGGTAGGAATTTCCGCAGCGGGCGGGGTCGCGATCGGAGCCATGGTCTCGGCTTCCGATGGCATTTGCGGCAGCGGGCCTTCGAGGGCTACGGCCAGCACCTGGTCCATGTTGTCGACGAAGTGCAACTTCATGGCGGTGCGCAGATTCTCCGGGACCTCGGCTACATCTTTTTCGTTTTCCTGCGGCAGAATTACTTCGAACAATCCGGCGCGATGGGCGGCCAGAAGCTTTTCTTTCAATCCGCCGATGGGAAGAACCTTGCCGCGCAGCGTGATCTCTCCGGTCATGGCGATATCGCGGCGCACGGGAATCTTGCTGAGCGCGCTAGCTAGAGCGGTGGCGATGGTGATGCCGGCGGAGGGGCCATCTTTTGGAATCGCTCCTTCGGGCACGTGCACGTGAATATCCTGGTTGCGGTAGAAATCGCGGGGCAGTCCCAGGCGCGCCGCTCGCGAGCGAATGTATGACATGGCCGCCTGCGCCGATTCCTGCATTACGTCGCCCAGTTGGCCGGTTAAGGTGAGCTTGCCTTTGCCGTTGACCACCGCAGCCTCCGTGCTGAGGATCGACCCTCCCACCTCGGTCCAGGCCAGGCCGGTCACCAGGCCGATTTCGCTCTTCTCGTGGGCCAGCGTGTCGCGGAACTTCAGAACGCCGAGCCAGTCTCCAATTTTTTCCGGCTGGATCGCGGCCGTGAAGCCCGCGCCTTCTTTCACCACCTTGCGCGCAATTTTGCGGCAGATGTTGCCAATTTCGCGCTCCAAGTTTCGTACTCCGGCTTCGCGGGTAAAGCCGCGAATGATCTGCCGGATGGCGTCGTCGGAGAACTGCACGTTCTTCTCCGTCAAGCCCGCCTGCAACATCTGCTTCTTGATCAGGAATTGTTTCGCGATCTCGACTTTTTCCGGTTCCGTGTAGCCGTGGAGGCGCAGCACTTCCATGCGATCCTGCAGCGCGGGCGGAACCGTGTGAATTACGTTTGCGGTGGCGATGAAGAAGACCTGCGAGAGGTCGTACTCGACATCGAGGTAATGATCGACGAACATGAAGTTCTGTTCGGGATCAAGCACTTCGAGCAGCGCCGCCGAGGGATCGCCGCGGAAGTCCATCGACATTTTGTCGACTTCGTCGAGCATGAACACCGGGTTCTTGGTGCCGGCTTTTTTCATCATTTGGATGATCTGGCCGGGTAGGGCGCCGATGTAAGTGCGGCGATGGCCGCGGATTTCGGCTTCATCACGCACGCCGCCTAGCGACATGCGCACGAACTTGCGGCCGGTGGCTTTGGCGATCGACATTCCGAGCGAAGTCTTGCCTACGCCTGGAGGTCCAACGAAGCACAGAATCGAGCCTTTGGGATTTTTCACCAACTGGCGGACGGCGAGAAATTCGAGGATGCGTTCCTTGATTTTCTCCAGGCCATAATGATCTTCGTTCAGAGTTTTCTCGGCACGCGTGATGTTGCGGATTTCCTTCGACCGCTTCTTCCACGGCACCGCCAGCAGCCAATCCAGATAATTGCGCGAGACTGTCGACTCCGCCGACATGGGCGGCATGGCTTCCAGCTTTTTCAGTTCCTGAATGGCCTTATCGCGAACGTCCTTTGGCATGCCCGCGGATTCGACCTTCTTCTTCAGTTCGTCGAATTCGCTCTTTTCGCCCCGTCCCAGTTCCTTCTGGATGGCCTTGATTTTCTCGTTGAGGTAATACTCTTTCTGCGCCTTTTCCATCTGCCGCTTCACCCGCGACTGGATGGTGCGGTCCATGTTGAGCTTTTCGATCTCGACGTCGAGCACGTCGCCGATGCGGTTCAATCTTTCAGCGGGATCGAAGATTTCGAGCAATCCCTGCTTTTCTTCGATCGAGAGCTGCAGGTTGGCGGCGATGGTGTCGGTCAGCTTCGCCGGATCTTCCATGCGCACGGCCGCGATCATGGTTTCGTAATTGAGCGACTGGCAGAGCTTTACATATTGCTCGAACATACCGGTGACGCGCTGCATGCCGGCTTCAATCTGCGCCGTCGTTTCGGTGGCATAACGGGCGACGCGCACGGTGGCTTGCAAATAGCCTTCGGTTTCGACGACCTGCAAGATTTTGCCGCGCTCGATGCCTTCGACCAGAACCTTGATGTTGCCATCGGGAAGTTTCAGGCTCTGCACGATGTTGACGATGGTGCCGACCTGGAAGATGTCTCCGGCCTTGGGTTCGTCGATGCCGGCATCGTGTTGCGTCGCGAGAAAAATCTTCTTATCACTGGCCAGAGCCTCTTCTAGCGCGCGTACGCTCGACTCCCGGCCCACCACGAAGGGAGTCATCATGTACGGAAAGATGACCACGTCCCGAATGGGCATCATGGGCAGTTTCTTGCTCTCGAACTTTTCCTTAGGGTTCGGCAACTTGCTCTCCCGTCTCTGGTCTTATTAGGTCGTTAGTCGTTGGTCTTTAGTCGTTGGCCCCCAATCGTTCGCCATTTCAGTCCGCGAACGACTAGCGACTGACGACCAACGACTGGTTTAGCTTGCCGCTTTCTCGATCATCGCCAGCGAGACGTTCCGCTTCTCCACCATCTCGCGGGTCACTTCAAATTCCTTAACCTTCTTCTGGCTGGGCAGACTATACATCAGTTCCAGCATGAGCTCTTCGAGAATCATGCGCAAGCCGCGAGCTCCAACTTTACGCGCCATTGCCTGGCGCGCAATCGCCCGGTTGGCGTCATCGCTGAACTTCAGCCGCACGTTTTCAAACTCGAACAGGCGCTGATATTGTTTCACAATCGCGTTCTTTGGGCGCGTCAGGATTTCGACCAGCGCGTTTTCATCCAGTTGCTGCAGAACTCCCATCACCGGCAGGCGCCCGACAAACTCGGGGATCAGCCCGAACTTGATCAAATCCTCGGGCTGCGCTTCCGAGACCAGCTCAAAGTTGCGGAGCGCGGCCACGCCCGCCTCGGTCTCCGTATCTTCACCGATGCGAAAGCCCAGGGCTTTCTTGCCGATGCGCCGCCCGATAATTTTTTCCAGGCCCACGAAGGCGCCGCCGCAAATGAAGAGGATGTTCGTGGTATCGACGGGCGTGAATTCCTGGTGCGGATGCTTGCGTCCACCCTGCGGCGGCACGTTCGCAATCGTTCCTTCCAGAATCTTGAGCAGCGCCTGTTGCACGCCTTCGCCGGATACGTCGCGCGTGATCGAGGGGTTTTCGTCCTTGCGCCCGATCTTGTCGATTTCGTCGATATAGATGATGCCGGTCTGAGTGCGGCTGACGTCGCCTTCGGCCGACTGCAGGAGCTTAAGGATGATGTTCTCGACGTCCTCGCCCACGTAACCGGCCTCGGTCAGGGTTGTCGCGTCCACGATCGCGAAGGGCACATCGAGCATGCGGGCGAGGGTTTGCGCCAGCAGCGTCTTGCCGGTTCCGGTCGGCCCGATCAGCAGAATGTTCGACTTGGTCAGCTCCACGCCATCGCCGGTGCGCTGGCGGTTCATGTAGATGCGCTTGTAATGATTATAGACGGCGACGGCCAGCTTCTTCTTGGTCTGCTCCTGTCCGATGACGTACTCGTCGAGGAACGTTTTTACTTCCTGCGGCTTCGGCAGTTGGTTCGGGACCGCAGCCGCGGGAGTCGCGGTGCGGTCGTCTTCGAGGATCGAGTTGCAGACCTGTACGCACTCGTCGCAGATGTATGCCCGGGGATAGTCGCTCGGCGATGAGATCAGCTTGGCTACCGCGTCCTGCGCCTTGTGGCAGAACGAACAGCGCAGCATCTCATCCGAACCCGATCTGGTTTTCACTCGGCCTTACTCCTTTTCTGGCGCCCGGCCGCTGTCTGGCTCCCGCTCCAGGCGAAGACGCGGCAAGCCGCGTCTCTACGAACGGCGTCACGAACTGACGATCATATATTAGGACCAGCCCGCTATCTCGTCTTATAGATGATATCGTCAATGATTCCATATTCCTTAGCCTGCTGCGGAATTCATGATGAAGTCGCGCTCCACGTCCTTCTCCACTTTATCCAGCTTCTGGCCGGTGTGCTTGGCCAGTAACTGATTAGTAATCTCCCGCATGCGGAGAATTTCGCGGGCATGAATGTCAATGTCGGTCGCCTGTCCGGAGAGCCCGCCCATCGAGGGTTGGTGGATCAGGATGCGCGAATTCGGCAGCGCCAGCCGCTTCTTGGCTTCGCCCGCCGAAAGCAGCAGCGCCGCCATGGAAGCGGCCTGACCGATGCAGATCGTGGTTACGTCGTTCTTTACGTACTGCATGGTGTCGTAGATCGCCATGCCCGCCGTGATCGACCCGCCCGGCGAGTTGATGTAGAGCTGAATGTCTTTCTCCGGGTCTTCCTGCGCCAGGAACAGCATCTGGGCGATCACCAGGTTGGCGATATTGTCATCAATCGGCGTGCCAATAAAGATGATGTTGTCGCGGAGCAGACGGGAATAAATGTCATACGCCCGTTCGCCCCGGCCGGTCTGCTCGATCACCATCGGTACGAGCATCATTTGTGGGTCTTTCGTGTTCACGTTCACCCTTTCCACACTCCTGCCCGGAAGTCGGTCTCACAGCGGCTCAGGGGAGGATCGAAATGGTCCGCGTCTTTATTACGCGGACTGATGATACAGAAAATCGAGGGTCTTTTCGTTGCGGATTCTTGTCCGGATTCTATCGAGGCCCCCATCCCGTGTCAAACGAGCGCGTACTGCTTCGGACGTCTGTTTTGATTGTTTGGCCAGCGCTTCGAGTTCGCGATCGAACTCTTCATCGCCGACCTGGATATTTTCTTCCTCGGCCACTCTTTCAAGGAGCAGCGCAGCTTTTACATCGTGAATCGCCTGCTCGCGTTGTCCCGCGCGCAGACGCTGCAAATCCATTTTCTTCATCTGCTCGGCGGTCAGGCCCTGCGCCGCCAGCGCGCGCAGTCCCCGCTCCAGCCGGATGTCAATCTGTTGTTCGATCAGCGAATCGGGAACCTCAAAATCGTTGCGCTGAATCAGTTCTCGGACGAGCTTGTCCTTGGCGGCATGTTCGGCTTCACGCTTGCGCTCGGATTCCATTTGCTCCCGGATCGTCTTCCGCACATCGTCCATCGTCTGGAATTCGCCCAGTTGCTTGGCGAACTCGTCGTTCAGTTCCGGCAGGCTCTTCTGTTTGATCGACTGTACCTTTACCGCGTAACTGAACGTCTTCCCCGCCAGGCGCTTGTCCTCGGTATCTTCCGGATAGTTCACGTCGAAGGTCCGCTCATCTCCGGCGATCGAGCCGCGCAGGTGTTCGGTGAATTCCGGCATGGTGTTCTTGCCGGCGATTTCGACCAGCACTTCATCCATGTGAACGGGCTGGCCTTCGCCGGACTTTTGTTCGCCAGACTTTCCTTCGCCGGACTTTTGTTCAGCCTTCGGGATTGCCATCGAGCGAGACCTGAGCGAAATCGCCATCGGCGAGGGCGCGGCCCTCCACCGGATTGAAACTGGCATGACGCTCGCGCAGATCGGCGAGCGCCTGCTCCACATCAGCCTCGGAAACCGCGATCTCCGGTTTATCGGCGCGCAGCTCTTTGTAGCCTTCCAGCTTGATTTCCGGCAGCACCTCAAAGGCGGCTTTGAAGCGCAGCGGCTCGCCCTCGTGCAGGTGCAGGTCCGTCACCCGCGGCTGCGATACCGGATGCAGGCTCAGCCTCTCGGCCTCCTGCCGGAAGAACCGCGGGACGAGCGCCTCGACCATGTCGGTCTTGATCTCTTCCGAAAAACGCTGGCGAATAATCGACGCCGGAACATGGCCGCGCCGGAAGCCGGGAATGCGCGCCACCTTCTGATATTTCTGGATCAGCGAATCGGTCTGCCGGTTGACATCCTCGACCGGAATCTCAACCGCAATCTCGCGCTTGGTGGCGCTGGCTTTCGTCGTACTTTCCTGTGGGTCGTGCTTTCCTTGGTCGTGCCGTCTTTGATCTCAGCAGGGCTCACAATTACCTTTCCCGTGCGGCGGCAGAGTCGGGAGGGAAGGGGCTCCGCGGCGACGCCTTGTGCCGTAAGCTTGAGTGTAAAGACTCCCGAAGAGCAACGTCAAACGGCGGAGGGTTATATCCTGCCCACCAAAGTAATCAGTGTGACTTCGGGAGAGCAGTTCAGACGCACCGGAGGAAACACAACGCCAATCCCGCGGTTCGTGTAAACCTGAAGGTCGCGGACCCGGTTCAGACCGAAGGGGTACTTCCTCCCGAGATGCGGCAGGATGGGAGCGCCGTAACCGGGAATGCGAACCTGCCCGCCATGGGAGTGCCCGGATACCTGAAGATCGACAGGATGGTTGGCGGTCCGATCCGCGAAATCGGGTTCATGCACGGCGACAATCGTGGTCTCGGTTGGCGGAACTCCCTGCAGCGCTTTATTCAGGTCATTCGCGTGTTCATAAACGTCGTCTACGCCCACGATCCAGATGCGCTGCCCATCTCGTTCCAGCGGCATGGACTGATTGCGCAAAACCTTAAGACCATGGCTATCGAGAGCATCGGCGACTAGATCGGGACCGTTCCAATGGTCGTGGTTACCGAGAATCGAGACCACCCGAGTTGTTGGCGAAGTTCCTGGCAAAGTTCCTGACAAAGCTCCTGTCATTTGCTGAAGGACTTCGGCGCAGGGCTCGGCGTGGCGGGCGCCCTCCGGTCCATTGGGCAGAGCAAGCGGGTGCGAAACGAAATCGCCGGTAAGAATGGTGAGATCCGGTTTTAGCGAGAGAGCAAGTCGAACGGCGCGTTCAACCTGAGGCTTCCCTGCGTACGGTCCAAAGTGCATGTCGCCCATAACGACGATGCGAAATCCATGGAATGCTTCCGGCAAACGGCGCAGGCGAATGCTGATCTCGTCAACGACAGGGGCATGCGGTTCGATCAGGAAACCATCCACTGCGGCGACGGCGCCTAACCCCACCGCCCCGAATAAAACCTGACCAAGAAATCGTCGACGATCCAAGAGTGGGCTGGCCTCAGAACTTTTCAAATTATAGGCGCAGAGTTTGCCGCCACTACAATAGAGCAATGCGGCGTCTGGAGATTTTGTAAGTTGGCAATTTGTAATTTTGCAATTTCAGCCTCAACGGTTTCAAATTACAAAATTACCCGATCACAAAATTACAAAATGCCCGTCCCAACCTGGCTCAAGGTTCTGAACGCGGAAGTCATCGCCTGCACGCGCTGTCCGCGTCTGGTCGCGTATCGCGAGCGCATTGCCCGCGAGAAGCGCCGCGCTTACCGCGACTGCGAATACTGGGGCAAGCCCGTTCCCGGCTTCGGCGATCCCCATGCCCGCGTCCTGGTGCTCGGACTCGCTCCCGGCGCCCACGGTTCCAATCGCACCGGCCGCCCTTTTACCGGAGACGCCTCCGGCAAATTCATGTACCCGGTGTTGTACGAAACCGGATTTGCGAATCAGCCCACGGCCACTGACCGAAGCGATGGGCTTGTTCTGCGCGATCTTTACATAACCGCTGCCGCCCGCTGCGCGCCGCCCGATAACAAGCCGCTGCCCGAGGAACTGGCCAACTGCGCTCCGTTTCTGGAGCGCGAAATCGAGGGACTTAAAGATCTGCGCGTCATCGTTGCTTTGGGAAGAATCGGATTCGACGCCTATCTCAACTATCTGCAGCGAAGAAAGTTGATCGCTGGCAAGCGGGAGTATGAATTCCGCCACGGCGGCGAATACGCCCTGCCCGATGGGCGCGTCCTTTTCGCTTCCTACCACCCCTCCAACCAGAACACCCAGACGGGGAAGCTGACCAAAGAGATGTTCCGAAAGATTTTCACGCGAGCGCGTGAACTGGCCGATGAATCAACTGGGCGGATCCCGCGGTAGCGGATACCTCTGGGCCGGCATGGGGGCTCCGTCGCCGCGGGATGAGCCGCCCTTATTTCATTGCATTGGAAATCGGAAGCGGGGCTTGCAGATCACGTTTGGAGTTTGGAGGAGCTGGTGGGATTATTAGAACGTTAAACCGCTAGGGTAGCAACATGACGCGATCTGGAAAGCTAGGCATTGTTAGCACGATTCTGCTCGGAAGCATCTTCGTCCCACCATTCCCGAATTGGCGAGAGCCAGTTAGTCTTGCTTCTGTTGGAGTATCCGGGGTCCTTGGCCTGCTTGCCGCGCAGCAAGGAAGCAAATGGTGGCTTGTCATACCCTGCATCATCGTGGCCGGTATTGCTATCGGTCTATATTTCGCGGCCCATTCGTTTTGATTCCAGACCGAAGCTCGCTCAAAATCCTACGAACACAGGCTCCGGCTCCAGCAGAATGCCCCACGCTTCCTGTACGCCGCGCTGGATTTCATCTTTCAGCTCGACAATATCGCTCGCTTTCGCGTTTCCGCGGTTGATCAGCGCCAGGGCATGCTTGTTCGAGATCGCGGCCGCTCCCGCGGCATATCCCTTAAAGAACCCCGCGTGTTCCACCAGCCATGCCGCCGAAACTTTTTTTTGCGCATCGAGAGCGGGGTAGCTAGGAATCTCGAGTCCTTTCGATGCGGCGCGAGCGGCCAACTCTTGGAATTGCGCTTCGCTGAGCACGGGATTCTTGAAGAACGATCCGGCGCTGCGGCAATCCTCATCTCCGGGAACAATCAGCATGCCTTTGCTTCGACGTATTTCGCGCACCGCCGCGCGCGTTTCGGCGAGCGATGGTGGCGTCTTTTTTTCGTTGGGGCGTGCGGAAAAGCTTTCCTGAACACGTCCTGCAAAATGCCGTTGCAGATCGGCATATTTCAAACTCGGAGCCCCACCCCGGTGCAACCGGTAATTCACCCTCAAGATAATGTAGCGTCCACGTTCCGTGCTGTTAAAGATGCTGGCGCGATAACGGAATCCGCAGGCCGGCTTGGGCAAAACCACAATGCGATCCTGTTTCAAATCGAGGGCACGCACCGATTCGATGGTGTCGGCGACCTCCTGCCCATAAGCGCCAACGTTTTGCACGGGCGTGCCCCCGACGCTGCCCGGAATCCCGCTCAGGCACTCGACGCCCGCGCAATTCTGCGCGACCGCCTGCGCCACAAAGTCATCCCAGTTGACGCCCGCGCCCACGCTGAAGAGCACGGCGTTACCCGTGGCGTCGGTTGCGCTTGGGCTGGTTGCACGTGGACTGGCGATGCCGCCGATCGCGATTCTCAGCACCAGCCCCGGCCAACCCGAGTCGGCGACCACCAGGTTGCTTCCGCCGCCCAGCACGAACAGCGGCAACTCGCGGCGTTTCGCGAACTGCACGGCCTCCCGAGCCTCGTCTTCTCTCCGCAACTCCGCGAAGAAGCGTGCTGCCCCGCCCACCTGCAAGGTGGTCAATGGCGCCAGCGGAACGTTCTCCTGAATCGTCATGAGTGCTAATTTCCCTGTATATCGAGTTGAGCATCTCATGTCTGCCTCGGCAGGCATATTGAGAACGGAGCTACATTTCGAATCGCGATTGCGAATCGATTGCAATGCCCCGTTCCAGAATCACGTAAGCCCGACGTTCTTCTTCGACGACCGTGTGGAAGCGGGGTTGCGCCACGATTGGACGGGGCAGAGCCCCGTCCCCACACAAGAAAGATCAAGACCATCTGAGCCCGGCCCGGCCAGTCCGTCACAAGTCTAAGTAAGCTGGATCACAGCGCGGACCGGCTGGATTGGCGGATCATATCCAAAGGTCGGTGCTACAATCCTGCCACGTGGCCGGATTCTGGTGCCGGAACGATGTGACGGCATGGAACTCAAACCATCCGCCGTGCGAGACCGTGGAGTACTCGAATGAGCACAGAACGGCATCTGACCGCAGCCATAAGCCATGATCTAGCCGAGTCGCTCACCCCTGCGCAGAAAGACGCGCTGCAGCGCGCAGTTGCCAAGATTGTCGCGTTGGGCGAACAAACAGGGGTCAACGCGGATGAGATGATTGAGTTGCTGAAGGCAGGCCTGACCGTCGGCGAACTGTTGGAGTATCTGGTGGCTCGCACTGGAGAGGTTGCCTAGTGGAGCCAGGTTTCAAGGTTTCAAATTCAAAGTTTCCGCCAATGCCAGATGCTGGTTCAGACCTTGAAACCTTGCAACCTTGAAACTTTGAAACCTGGCTCTTAACCGTTTGCCGCCGGCCTTATGATTGGGTAATCTCTAGCGATGCTGTCTCGCCGGGAAATCAACATCCCAGGAAGGATGCCCTTCGCGCCGTCCAACAAGGCGTTCTTCTTGCAACCGCCGCTGTGCGCGTTGATTATTTTCGGAGTGATCGCGTTCGGTTTGACAACTGTGGTATCCGCCCAAGAAACGCCGAAGCCGCCGCTTCAGACCCAGCCCAGCCCTTCACCGGCGGCGCAACCTCCTCCCGATCAGGCTCCGACTGCTCTGGTGCCACCCAAGCCCGTGGCCTTGTACAATCTGATCGAGAACAAGTCCTACGTTTTCCCCGACATTGCCTACAGTACCGAACGGCTTTCGGCAGGGCAAAAATTTGAGCTGTTCGTGGACAACAGTGTTTCCGTGGACGCGTTCACCTGGTCCATGCTCGGTTCGGCCGTCGGCCAGGCGGCTGATTCGCCCACCGGCTTCCATCAGGGTTGGGAGGGATATGGCAAGCGCTTCGGGACTGATATGACCCGCAAGGCGTCCGGCCAATTTTTTGGGACGTTTGTGATTGCAACCGCGTTGCACGAAGATCCGCGTTTTTATGCGGAGATTCATCCAACATTTTTTCACGCCATCAAGTACTCTCTGCAACAGGTCTTCATGATGAAAAACGATGACGGTCGCAACGTCGTTGCCTGGTCAAGGTTTGGCGGGCCGGCGTTGGGTGAGGGACTGGCGACCGTCTATTGGCCGGACCAGAACCGCACCGTCGGCAATACGTTTGAGCGTTATGGTCTGGATTTGGCCAGCCGTGCCAGTGGCAACCTGCTCCGCGAGTTCTGGCCGGTGCTGTTAAAGAAGATGAGCCACCCGCCCCGGCCGGCTGCCGGGGGCAACTGACGGTCGGGAAAAAGGCTGGGTTTCGTTTCTGCGTGCGCATCTAAGTGAAGAACAGCGATCATGACGGAAACTATCACGGCCGAAACTATCGTGGCCGAACTATGGCTTGACCAGCGTAGCTCTACGGCTTTTGCTTTACGACCTTGGGTCCAGGAAACAGGAGATCGAGATTGAGGAATCGGATACTCTTCTTACTTGCCTTTTGCGGGCTCATCGCATCGGCTTCGGCACAATCGGATTTCAATCGCTATAACTTTACCGCTGGCGCCGGGCTTGGCCTGGGCCGCGGAGAGGTTGCCTCTTTTGTCGGGAACTCTTTCCAAGGAGTGCTCGGAGGCGGCAGGAACTTCAGCCGCCTGTTCGGCGTGGATGCCGAATACATGTACTACGACCTGAACTTAAAATCCACCGTGAGCCAGAGTCAGAGCTTGAACAACTCCAGCGCACATATGCAGTCGATAAGTCTGGACGGCATCGTCAGCGTGCCCCGCCATTTCGTCAAACTTGGCGCATACGGAATTTTCGGCATAGGTTTCTACCGGCGCAGCGTTTCGGCGAACAGAGAATTGCTCACGGGCCTTCCGATTTGCCAACCCACTTGGACCCGCTGGTGGGGTATCAACTGCTACAACGGCGTTCTTCAGGGCGAGCAATGGCTGTCTTCGTACTCCAAGGACGCGGGCGGCTTCAACTTCGGCGGCGGATTGACCTATCCTCTGTACCATCTCCACAAGGCCAAGCTCTACGGCGAATGGCGCTACCATCGCGCCTATCATAGCGACGGCCAGACGATTGTTATCCCCATCACGGTCGGGCTGCGCTGGTGAAGATTTAGCTGTCAGCTGTCAGCTCTCAGTTCCTGGTGGCGGGCCCTCGCCGATGGGAGTCCGAGGAAGCCCACGGCGGCCAGGCAATACAAGAGAGCGGCGATCAGCAGCAGCGCCTTCATTCCGGTGATCAGCGACAGGTTTTCCAGCAGGCCACCTACGACCGCGCCGAGCATGTTGGCGCCGAGGGCGGCGGCGGGAGAGTCCGCCGAGCGGAATTCAGAGGCGAACAATAAGCCGGCAAAGAAAACCGGGATGGCGAAGATAAGGGCGGCGACGGAGCCGACCACGGCCGCCGAGCCGGGAATGCGGTTGAAGGGGACGAAGTAGGCGCAGGCGATGCCGGCGAGGATCCCGATCAGAGTCCAGGCGCGCGGCCACGCGCGCTGTTGTTCTTTACTTTGTCGTTCTTTATTTTGTCGTTCAATGACGAAGTTAGCGAGCAGAAGCGCCGAGAGAATGGCGGCGATGACGATGCCGTTAACTTGCCAGGTCGTCCCAAAATACAGAGCGAGCCGGCTGACGACTTGCGTTTCGAGCAGCAGGAAGCCGGCGCCCATGCTGAAGAAGAACAGCGATGGAACGCGGCTGCGGGCTTCGGGAATCTGAAAATAAAGCACGGCCGCAAGCAAGATGACGAGCGCGCTGAGCAGGTAGAAGATGCCCGGGATCCAGTGTCCCTGGTGGTAGAGATACGGCCAATCGTCGGTGGTGACGGCTACGGGGGCGACGGCGACTTGGGGCGAGGCGAGAAACGATGGATGGCGGTCCGC
>CAWCRQ010000014.1:0-4930 GCA_963797885.1 uncultured Acidobacteriaceae bacterium
TTCTGGGACGTGGCTGCATTGTCCAGGTAAACCAGCGTCCTGTCGCGAACCCTCTGTCGGAGGATAGGAAAGTCACTGCGGGCCTTCTGCACATCGAGCTCCGCATTGGCGTTGCCCACCTGAGGTGGATGGGACTCTGTGGGCAATCTGTTGGCCGCGGTGGTCATCCGATTTCCTCCCAGTTTCTCGCGGTGTCCTCGCGGCGGTTCTCTGTCGACGCACCAGGCGCAGAGTTGGCCATCTGGAACAGACAGCGGTTGATCAGCCCTTCCACGTGCTCCCGGACGGGTCCCTGCTTCATGCGGTCGAGGCACTCGCTGGCGAAGGCGAAGAGCAAGAGCTTGCGCGCGGACACCTCGTCGATTCCGCGAGAGCGCAGGTAGAACAGGGCGTCTCCCTCGATCTGGCCGATGGTGGCCCCGTGCGTGCACTTCACGTCGTCGGCGTAGATCTCCAGTTGCGGCTTGGTGTCGATTTGCGCGTCGTCGGAAAGCAGCAGGTTGCGGTTGGTCTGCTTGGCGTCGGTTTTCTGCGCATCTTTGTGCACGATGATCCGGCCGTGAAAAACGCCGTGTGCGTGGCCATCGAGGATCCCGTTGTAGAACTGCCGGCTGCCGCAGCGCGGGCTGGCATGTTCCACCAGCATGTAGTTGTCCAGGTGCTGGTGGCCATTGCCGATGAAGAGGCCGTTAATCAGACACTCGCCCCCTTCGCCTGCCAGCACCGGGTGCACGTTGTTGCGCACCAGTGCCCCGCCCAGCAGCACTGAGTGCGACACGACGTTGGCGCTTCTTCCCTGCTGGATACGCAGCGTGGAGATGTTGAAAGCCTCCTTGTGCTCGCGCTCGATCATGTAGTGCGAAAGCACAGTGTGGTCGCCGGCGACCAGTTCCGTGACCGTGTTGCAGAACACCGCGCCGCCGTCGAGCGACACATAGTCCTCGACGAACGTGGCCTGGCTGTCTTCCTCCGCCACAATGAGGTTGCGCGGATGGCTCATGGACGGGGCGTCGTCCCCGGTCGAGACAAACAGCAGGTAGATGGGCTCCTCCAGTAGCGTGCCCCTGGGAATGTGTACATACGCTCCGTCTTCCACGAAAGCCGTGTTCAGTGCACAGAAGGCATCGCGGCGGATATCAAGGTAGCGGCCGAGGTGCGGTTCAATCGCCCCGGATTGCTGGCAATCTCCCCGGCGAGACTGCTGACCTTCACCCAGCAGGCAGTTTGCCCAGCAACGAGAGTTCGCGCGCAAAGCGTCCGTTCACAAACACGAGTTGACAGGCAACACCCGCAACCCGGTACGGCTCCAGTTCCCGTTGGGACAGGCGGGTGCGGTCGTTGCGGATAAGCCGGAAAGGAGTTTGCGCGATCGCAGAGACGTTGGTGAACCGCCAGTCTTCGTCGTGAGTGGTTGGGAACCCGACTTCGCAAAAGCGGGCAAACGCATCCTGGCGCAGCTTCCGCAACCATGGCAGGGCATGGCCGGCGGCAAGCTTCTCGAACTCGCTGAAGCTTTCCAGGTAATTTTCCAACTGCTGAGTTGCCGTGATCACGTTGTTCTTCCCTCGTTCTCATTAGGCGGGTGTAGCATGCCGCGCCTCGGCTTCCATCGCGCCATAGCCCTTCTCTTCCAGTTCCAGCGCCAGTTCCGGGCCGCCCGAACGCACGATGCGTCCATCCACCAGCACGTGGACGAAGTCAGGAACGATGTAGTTCAGCAGGCGCTGGTAGTGAGTTACCACGATGATGGCACGCTCCGGGTTGCGCATGGCATCGACGCCCTGGGCCACGATCCTCAGCGCGTCAATGTCCAGACCGGAATCGGTCTCGTCCAGGATGGCGAGCTTCGGCTCCAGCACCGCCATCTGCAGGATCTCGTTGCGCTTCTTCTCGCCGCCGGAGAAGCCTTCGTTCACGGAGCGGTTCATCAGCTTCTCGTCCATGTCCAGCAGCTTCAGCTTCTCCCGGAACATGGGCAGGAAGTCCATGGCATCTATCTCATCCAGCCCACGGTACTTGCGGATGGCATTGAGCGCAGACCGGAGGAAGTACGCGTTGCTGATACCGGGAATCTCCACCGGATACTGGAAGGCCATGAATATCCCTTCACAGGCGGCTTCCTCTGGTTTCATGGCCAGAAGGTTCTTGCCGTTGTAGGACACCTCGCCCGAGGTGACCGTTGTAGGTCTCGCGGCGGGCCAACACCTGCGCCAGCGTGCTCTTGCCCGAGCCGTTCGGGCCCATGATGGAGTGCACTTCGCCGGCGTTCACCTTCAGGTCAATGCCCTTGAGGATTTCGTGGTTGTCCACTTTGACGTGCAGATTCTTGATTTCCAGCAAGCTCATTCCCTTTCCTCTCATTGGCTCCGTCGTTGCTACCTGCATGACCTCAGCCTTATCCGACGCTGCCTTCCAGGCTCACGCCCAGCAGTTTCTGCGCCTCCACCGCAAACTCCATGGGCAGCTCGCGGAACACACGCTTGCAGAAGCCGTTCACGATCATGGAGACGGCATCTTCCGCCTTCAGCCCGCGCTGCCGCAGGTAGAAGAGCTGGTCTTCGCCGATCTTCGAGGTGGAAGCCTCATGCTCCATGCGGGCGGTGGAGTTCCTCACCTCGATGTACGGGAAGGTGTGGGCGCCGCACTTGTCGCCGATCAGGAGCGAGTCGCACTGCGTGTAGTTGCGCGCCCCGGTGGCACCCTTCATGATCTTCACCTGGCCCTCGATAGGTGTTCTGGCCGTGGCCGGCAGAGATGCCCTTGGCGACGATGGTGCTGCGCGTGTTCTTGCCGATGTGGATCATCTTGGTCCCGGTGTCGGCCTGCTGGTAGTTATTGGTGAGGGCAACCGAGTAGAACTCACCCACCGAGTTCTCACCCTGCAGGATGCAGCTCGGATACTTCCAGGTGATGGCCGAACCGGTCTCCACTTGTGTCCAGGAGATCTTCGAGTTCACGCCCAGGCACTTGCCCCGCTTGGTCACGAAGTTGTAGATCCCGCCTTTGCCTTCTTTGTCGCCCGGGTACCAGTTCTGCACCGTCGAGTACTTGATCTGCGCGTTGTCGAGCGCGATCAACTCGACCACCGCGGCGTGCAACTGGTTTTCGTCGCGGATGGGCGCAGTGCAGCCTTCGAGGTAACTGACGTAGGAGCCCTCGTCGGCGACGATCAACGTGCGTTCGAACTGGCCGGTGTTCGCCGCGTTAATACGGAAGTAGGTGGAAAGTTCCATCGGGCAGCGAACCCCCTTTGGCACATAGACGAAAGACCCGTCAGTGAACACGGCCGCGTTCAGGGCGGCGAAGAAGTTGTCGGTATAGGGCACCACCGAGCCCAGGTACTTCTGGACCAGGTCAGGATGTTTCTGCACAGCTTCCGAGAAGGAGCAGAAGATAATGCCCAGCTCAGCCAGCTTCTCCTTGAAGGTCGTAGCCACGGAGACGCTGTCGAACACCGCATCCACAGCCACACCAGCCAGGTGCTTCTGCTCCGCAAGCGGAATACCCAGTTTTTCGTAGGTGCGCAGGATCTCCGGATCCAGTTCCTCCAGGCTCGTGAGGCCGGGCTTCTGTTTGGGTGCCGAGTAATAAACGATGTCCTGGTAGTCGATTGGCCCGTACTTGACATTGGCCCACTTCGGTTCGGCCTGCGCCTTCTCCAGCGACACCCAGTGGCGATAGGCCCTGAGCCTCCACTGGAGCATGAACTCCGGTTCATTTTTCTTGGCCGAGATCACACGAATGATGTCTTCGTTCAACCCCTTGGGGACCCTTTCTTCCTCCACTTCGGTAACGAAGCCCCACTTGTACTCCCGGTCGGCAAGATCCTGGATGGTGTTCACGTTGGTGCTCATTGCATTCTCCCGGATACAAAACCAATAGTGGGCACTAGGTTTCCGCGCGCGTTCCTGATGGTGGTCAGGTGTAAGGGTTGACTGAGATCGGAAAGCATCACCTTCTCCAGTGCCCCGCGCACCGCCTGGCTGATGATCCGCTGATTGTCCTTGATGGGACAGCAGGGCTCCAGGTCACATAGCCCGGAGATGTCAGTGCTGCATTCAGTGAGTGCGATAGGACCTTCGAATACAGCAATGATTTCTGCCACCGAGATCTCTCGCGGCTTCCTGGCCAGACTGTACCCACCCTTGAGGCCACGGTGCGAAACCAGTAGCCCACCCTGCAGAAGCTCCTTCAGCAGCTTGCTCACTGTTGGCAGGGGCAGCCGTGCCTCGACGGCCAAGTCGCGCGCTGTGTGCAGCAACCGATCGTGGTTCTGCGCCATGTGAGTCATCAGGACTAACCCGTAGTCCGTCAATTTGCCTAGTCGGATCATCCGTCAATGCCCCTGTCTCAGAGGTTTCCGAACCGCCATACATGAGCAGATTAAAATAGTACTAATTTGGTACACTTTAATTGTACTGCTCCGACTGGCACGGCTGACAAGACCCGGAAACCGTCCCCAAGAGGGCGGCTTCTGGCGCGATTGCACGTCGGCTTAGGCTGGGCGGCGGTGTGCCGGTCTCAATCGGTCAGATCAGCGGGTTTCGCTATGTTGCTGACTCGGATTCGGCGCGCTTATTCCCGTAAATGTTGCCGGGGGATCGCAGTCCATGGCGCTTTCGATCATGCATCCGGATTCGCTGGTCGCCATGGCGTGTGCGGCTCCTATGCGTGGGCCTGGGAGGTCAAATCGGTCAACGGCAAGGGGCTCGATCTGCGGCTGCGCATGCCGCCCGGTTGGGACGCAATCGAAGTGCCGGCGCGCGCGCGGGCCAGTAGAGGCGCTGACGCGCGGATCGGTCCAAGCCAATCTCACGGTAGAGCGCAGCGGTGCGTTGCCGGTCGTGCGCGTCAATGCTGCGGTCCTCGAAGCGATTTTGGCGACGCTACGGCAACTGGCGCCAAAGATGAAGCGTCGCCGCCTTGCGCA
>CAWCRQ010000015.1:0-34544 GCA_963797885.1 uncultured Acidobacteriaceae bacterium
ATCTGGAAGATCTGCACCTGGCGGACGCCCAGATCTCGGTCTTGGGTAAAGGCAACAAGAGGCGCGTCCTGCCCCTGGCCGGCGAACTCATCGAGGTTCTCCAGAACTATCTCCGGCTGGAACGTCCGCTCACCAACTCGCCCTATCTGTTCGTCTCCCTCAAAGGGCCCGAGCGCGGACGCCCCATGACCCGGGCCGGGGCTCCGCCGCCTGTTCCGCTACCATCGCCTGATCAGTGAAACTCCCCGTGCCAATCCGCATCGCTTGCGGCACACCTTCGGAACCGACATGGTCCGCGCCGGCATATCGCTCCCGCGCTCCAGCATCTGATGGGACATTCCCAGTTCCGCACTACCATGATCTACATCGAACTCGCCCCGCAAGATGTCTGGCGGGAGTATGCGCGGGCCATCCAAAACCGCAAACGCCTGGCCACCACCCCGAATCGATGAGCCTGCCCAAATTCAATATCGACGAGATCTTCGAAACTCACATCGAAACTCTTGCCATCACACTGCAGCCCAACAGCATCGCCCGCTATCGCAGCACCGCCAAACTGTTTGTTTACTATCTCCGCTCCGACTTCCCGCGCGTCCGCCGCCTCTCACAACTGCGCCGCGATCCCCACGTACTGGGCTGGTTCCGTTGGCTGCATGAGCAGCGCCCCACCTTGTGCAATCAAACTCGCCTGCACTATCTCGTAAATCTCCGGCGTTTGTTCGATGATCTGGCCGCCAATGGCCATCGCATTCAGCGCGATATGATTCGCTTGGCGGACCTCCCACGGGTGCCCAAGCAGTTGCCCCGAGCTTTGGGTCCGGATGACGACCAACGGTTGCAGCAGGAACTCCGCCGCGCCGACGACCTCTATGCCGAACGCGCTCCTGCTCATACGTGCCACTGGGATCCGCCGCTCCGAATGTACCCGCCTCACTTTGGACTGTCTTCGGCAACTGGACCGTGACCAGTGGGCGCTGCATGTCCCTCTCGGTAAGACGCACACCGAACGACTGGTTCCCGCCGATGAGGAAGTGCGCCGCCTGGTGGACCGGATTCTGCACTCTGCGCGCACAGGCCCCCGCTCGCCTGTTAGCCAGGTCCGCCGGGTGGCTTCTCCTGCCGCGTTGTCCCATCCGCTATCGCTCCAGGCGCCCCTGCGGAGACTTCATCGTCCTGGAAGACGCACTGTGCCTGTATCTCATTCACGCCGCCGAGCGGGCCGGTTGCTCCCAGCGCGTGACCCCGCACCAGCTCAGGCATACCTTTGCCACCGAAATGGTCCGCTTGCACGTGAGTCTGCCTGCCGTCATGCAACTGCTGGGACACAAGGATCTCAGGATGACTTTACGTTATGTGCAGGTCACGCAGCAGGACTTGCAGCGCGAGTTTCGTACCGCTCGCCAAAATGCACAGCATCACCTCATTCCCAAACTCGCACTGCCCGCCAGTTCCTCCTCCGTCATCGCTGATCTCCCCGGTGTCCGCCAGGTACTCGCCGCCGCCCGCCATCTTCTGGAGATGTACCGCCGGCCAATTGAGCGATCAAAAAGCCTGCCGCAAGCTGCAACGCCTGGACGAACGCCTCCTCACTATCGCCGCCGAACTCGAACGCTTCAATCCACCCGAAAAGTGAGGAAAGATTGGCCGCTTAATTGCCATGCTACTTCTCCTCCTCAGCCACAACTACCGGCTTTTGCGCCGCCGCCGGCGCGGGAACCTGATGCCAACCGGACGCCATGCGGGGCGTCAGAGCTTCGGTGGTCGCCTCGACTTCCTTCACTTCGCCATCCGGCGATCTCATAAAAACCGTTTCCATGTTGTCCTCATTCCCCGCCGGGATTGCCTTGCTCCACGAGCGTTGCTTGCACCTCGAAATAATCGAGGGTCGCCCCGTCCGCGCTCACCACAACCGTGTTTCGCTGCGCGGCGGGCAGATCCATGTCCATCGGGTAGCAATCGGGATCGATCTGGAAATGCAGAAGCGACGCCCACGATGGAGCGCCCGTTGGTATTGCGCTCACCAGCAGCCAGAACAGATCGGCATACGTGGCGGTGGAATTCTGTTCCGGCGCCCGCAAGTAGATCGAGAAGCGATGCGCGAAGTGCAGTGATCCGCCAGAGAGACGCCGCGGCGTGGTGCCATTCCAGGCAACCAGAATCGAGCCGGGCGGCATCTGTAGGATGGCCAGCCGAAGATTGTTGTCGGTAGCCAGCCCTTCCATGAATGCGCGGATGTTGTCGCCGTCGCCGCCCAGCGCATCGACCAAGTCCGGGCAGGACTGGAGCGCAGTCACCCACTCGCCAAGTATTGTTTTCGGATTGATCACGGAACCGTCAACTCGCGCGCTGCAGCAGTGCCAGGTTGAGCATGCCGTAAGCATCCGGCTGCCGCACCGTCGTCACCACGTACTGCGCACCCCACGCGGTCACCCAATCGCCCTTTGCCGGCGGGTTTGCAAAGTTGGACGGATTGACAGAGATCTCTTCGAAGTTCGCCATCGCGCCGGACTCCTCGCGCACGCGCAGATGGCGCACCGCCGTCACCGTGAACGCGCTTCCCTGCGCTGCGCCCGCCTGCACCGGTTGGTACACAACCGGCTCGCCGAACGTCTGCGAAATGACGCCGTCCACGAACGCTTCAATGCTGGGCCAGTTCGGCATCTCACGTCCAGTAGGCGACGATCAGTCCTTCGCCCGCGTTGTTGGCGTCGACGTAGTAATCGGACGGCAACAGCAAATGGCGGGCGTCTTCCGCCCAGATCTCGTAAGCATCTGCGACGCCGCCACCAGCACCCGTGGGCCAGAACTCCTTGACCACGCCCGTGCCGTTCGCTTTGTTCATGCCGGAGACGCCGAGAAACACGCGCCCCGTCTCGCCGATCACTGCGGCGAAGCGCATCCGCTCCACGCGCAGATTCGTGTCACTGGTGACGGGAACGGGCGTACCCGGCGTGGGAACGGGGATTTTGCCGAACGATTTTGCTTTCATCGGAATCAGAGCCAGGCTAGGATCTTGTACTTGGCGCCCGTGGTCACGGTCACCTTCACGTTGGTCGAGTCGTGCGTTCCCTCGGTCACCGTGAAGACGTTGGCACTCCCGCTGTTGTCGGCGCAGGAGACCAACACGCCTGCGGGCACCGCCCCCAGTCCGTGCGCGACGCTCTGCTGCGCGCCGTTGCCCGTTTGCACCGCCGACAGGAACTGCTTCTGCTTCGACGGGTAGCTGCCTTTGAAGTTGGGCTGCGGGCCCGCGCTCTGAAACTCCGGAGCGTTAATGGGCGTTTTTTCCACTTTGGTTGCCATGCCTCTTCTCCTTTCCGGGTTTAGCCGGTTCTTGTTTGGGAAGCTTGGAGAACGCCCGCTCCGCTTCTGCCTGCGTCCCGATCCGGCGTTGCTCGTAAAGCTGCCGCGCGCGCGTCAACTGGACCTTGTTTGTGGCATCGGGAGCGGGATACTCATCGCCGATGTCAGACGGGGTAAAGCCCTGCAACGGGCGCAGGACGTAAAGCGGCGGAACCAGACTTCTGGTCAGCCGCGCCCACGATTCACGACGGAGCATCATGACTACACCGCCGAGATCACGTTGTTGAAGTAGAACCCGAGATCCGCAGAGACCAGGCGCATATCGAACGCCGAGTCGATCTCCACGCGATCCGAGGCCAGGTGCTCCATGCGGAAAGTCTTGATGCGGACGCCAGCGCCACCGGTGGTTCCGATCAGGCCGGTCCAGTTGAAGACGTACCCCGCGCTGGGAGTCATCAAGCCCGCGTTCTTCGGACGATAGAACAGCGCTGCGCTCAGGCCGCCGATGAACGAGTTGGATTCAGCCGCGCCTTCCGCCGCCGTGTTGTAGACGGCGTCAATGACCAGGACCTCTTCGAGTTCGAGAATCTCGGCCATGATCTGACGGGTGGCCACTGCCGGGTTCGGCGCGGTCTGGCCGTACTTGGTGCGGTCGATGAAGTCGGGGTGATCGACGAGCTTGTCGAACACCGGGCGGCTCACCACGAAGATGTTCGGCGCGAAGCCGCCGCTCGACAGCCGCATCTGGGTCTTCGCGTGGCGAATGTCCGTGATGGGGTTGCCGTTCGGATAGTTCCCGGAGTCCCAGTAGACGACGTGCGTGGAGTCCGCGGTCGCCTGGCCACTGGCCTGATTGGTCCAGATCCCGGTGCCGAAGAACTTCGAGACCCACTGGTTTTCACGCCGGATCAGTGCCTTCTGGGTGAGGAAGATGGTGGCGTCGCGGTCGGGGGCGAGCGGCGAGTCGCTGTTGGAGCGGATCTGGTCATCCACGTCCTTGTGCAGCGACCAGACGTCGCAGTTGTACGTGCCGGTGGAGTTCAGGTTGTAACCCGTCCCGGCGGATTCAGCGGAAAGCGCGCGCTTCTGCATCTCGTCGCGGTTGAAATCCGCCCGCGCGTAGGTGTAGTACAGGTCGCTTTTGTTTTCGACCGGGACCGCCGGAAAGGCCTTGTCCGCGACGAATTCGACTCCGGCGGCTTCCTGAAGGTAGGCCACGGAGATGTTAGTCAGCGGTCGGTTGACGTGAACGTCTTGTAGTGTTGGCTGAGGCATTTGTGATTTCTCCTTGTTTGTGAACGGCTACATCTTGTACGGGCCCAGAAGCAGCGCGGGAATGATGACGCCAGCGCCCCCCGATGCTGCCAGTGCGCGCGCCCGCACGAAATTGCCGGAGGTCGCCGTGATGGCCTGACCACTGGCGTTGGCCATGAGCGGGTCACCGTTGTTGACGGCAGCGCCGGTCACCAGCTTGGTGATGCCGAGGATGGCGACCTCGCCCTCGACTCCCTGCGCGTTGGGCTTGTCCTGGACCACGCCATCGGCGACGGCTCCAGCGCCCGTGAAGTTGATCTGCCCGGACGAGTTGACGGTCACGAGGTAGAACTGCGGATTCACAGTTCCACCGCTGGTGAGGTCTGCCGCCGCCGGAAGCCCTACTGTGCGTAATGTCTGTTCGAATGCCATGTCTGTTGGTCTCCTTTCGCCCTACCGGGCAAGGCGAACGCCAGCCCGCTCGAGCGTGGCGATCAAGCCCTTCGCGTTGTGCTGCGCCACGAACGCGCCGTAAACCTCGGGATGCTCTTCGAGCATGAGGGCGTAGGCGCGCTCCTTGGTCAGCTTGGTGGTACCGCTTTCGGCGTAAAGATTCGGAGTCTCTTTGCCGCGATTCTGCCGGGCGTAAGTCGTGGCTTGGGCTTCAATCTCTTGAAGCGAGCCAACCGCGCCCTGGTTGGGATTGACGTGCGATGTAATCATGCTTCTCTCGCTTTCGATCACGCGGGCGGCGGTCAACTCTTCGCTGATGTCCGCCACGCTGAAATATTGGCCGTTGGGTTTCTTCTTGGTGAGGAACTCCGCGGCTTTGTCGGGGCACCCGGCCATCTTGCACAGCGCGCCGATGGCTTCGATGTCGCCTTCCGGACGCATCCTGAGCGGCACGCCGGCCAAGGCAGCGACGCTGGCGAGCGGAGCCATGCCCTCGGGTTTCTTGGCGTCGCTCTTTGCGCCCTCGCCGCAGGCGTGGCAGTACTCCGCGCCTTTGCGCAGCTCGGCACCGCAGGCGTGGCAGAACTTACCGGACGCCTCGCCTTCGGCCTTCGTGCCGCAGGCATGGCAGAACGTTGCGTCTGCGTGGAGCTTGGTTCCGCACGCGTGGCAGTACTTCGGTTCGGTGTTGGTCTTCTCGTCGCCGCCACCGTCGCCCGGCTTCTTACCCTCGGCGGCGATTGTGAGCGTTTCGTTGGGCATACTTGCTGTTACCTCCTTGGTTGTGGATCTTGCGGCAATCGCCGCCGTTGAACTCTGGACAGGCTCGCCGAGCAGTTGACGAAGCGCGTTCATGGCATCGCCCAGCGTTCCGACTTCGTCGGCCAGGAGCGGAATGGCATTCTCGGCCCAGTAGCACGCCGGCCTGTGTCGCGATGATCTTTTCTGCGTCGGCCTTCCGGTTTCGCGCGACCGTTGCTACGAACTGGTCGTACTGCCGGTCAATCTCGGACTGGATGTCTTTCTCGGCCCGCTCCGACAGCGGTTCATGCGGGTTCCCATCGACCTTCCTGTCGCCTTTGAAGATGTAGGTGTACTTGAACCCCTGCTCGTCGTTGAACTTCGAATCCTCCGTGTGGAGCACGACGACGCCAACGGACCCGACCGCTCCCATGCGCGTGACGAAGATCTTGTCGGCGGCGCTGGTGAGAGCGTAGGCCGCCGAGAATGCGAAGTCGTCGGCGACCGCGAAGATCGGCTTCGCGCCGCGAAGCGAGTAGATGTAGTCGGACAGTTCCAGGCATCCCGTGGTCTCGCCGCCCGGCGAATCAACCTGCAGGAGGATCGCCCGCACTCCGGCGTCGTTCACCGCGTCCTGAAGGTAGCCCCCGATCTGCGCGTAGGAGCTGCAACCACTCAGCGCCGAAACCCAGGATTCCGCTTTCGTCAGCACGCCCTGGATCGGAATGATCGCGACGCCGTCGATCACCTGGTAGCCGCTGTCGTCGGCCTGCTCCATGTACGCCGCGGCGAACGGTTCCGCGGGCTTCACGCCGGCCACCGGAATGATCCCCAGCCGCGGCCCCAGCGCCTGGACGATCACGTCCAGCTTGGGCGGATGAATCATGAGCGGCGTGTTCACAAACCGCGATGCAACACGAGTCAGATTCGTCATGGCTTCACGTCCACCTCGCCCTTGCTCGCGTCCTGCTGGATCTCGGCTTCCGTCAATCCGGCGTTGCGCCCGGTCAGGACCTTCCGGCCATCGCTGTCGTAGGACAGCCCAAGCTTGTCGGCGCGCTCGTTGTCCGCTGCCTGCTCCGCATCCACGGCACCGGCATCGCGCCCTTGCGCCGCCACCTCGGTGGAACGCGTGGATAGGCCGCTGCGGATGGCGTCGTTGGAAGCCTTGATGTCCTTCTCGGGGTCAACCCACGGCCAGCCGGGCGTGACCCACTGCACTTCCTCGAATGGCTCGGGATCTTTGCTGTAGGCGTTCAGCAGGTCAATGCCGAACACCAGCGCCAGCATCGCCTCGCGCAGCCAGCGCTTATAAACCGGGTGGCAGACCTGGAAGATGAAAACCGAATGCTGATACTGCTCGCACTTGCGGCGGAACTCCAGCAGGCCGGCGCGGATCGAAGAATAGTTGATCCCCGACAGGTCGCCGCTGATCTGATACTCGGCAAGCCCGGCGCCACTCGAAAAAGCTTGCAGGCACGTCCGGATGAACGATTTGAAATCGCCGCTGTCCTTGGCCTCGGCGAACGACACCTCTTCGCCGAAGTTCAGCACCTGGAACGTGCCGGGTTCGAGCTTGCTGATCTGCGTCCCCGGCTCTGTCTGGGTCGGCCCGTTCTGGTATTGGTCCGGAGGGATGATCGGATTGTCCGGGCTGGCCTGCGTGATGAACCCGGTGATCATCGCCGCGAGTTTCTTGCGGACGATCTCGGCGTCCGTGTACTGCTCCAATTCGTAGAGCTTCGCGATCACCGATGTCAGCCACGGCTGGCCCCGGAACTGGCCCGCGCGAATCGGCTTGTAGACGTGCAGCACCTCGGTGGCTGGCACCCGCTCCACCGAGAGCGCGTCCATCGGGAAGAACATCGTTTCGCCCGGATGCGCCTTCCAGAAGTGGTACGCCGCGCGCCGCCCATCGGTCTGAAACTCGATGCCGCACCGGACTGAGTTGTTCGGCGGCATCCGCTCGATAGCCGTGCGCCACAACGGTAACTGCTCGGCCTCGATCAACTGGAGTTGCAGCGGAACCGTAAGCCCTTCCTTCACAGAACGCGGCCGGAACCGGACGAAGCACTCGCCCGCCTCCATGACTTCGCGCGCGATCACCATCTGCTGGCCGTAGAAATCCGTCTGGCCAGATGCAGGATTCCGCGGGTCGTACTCGACGTCGCACTCCCGAGTCCATCGATTCCACTTCCTGGTGATCAGGTCGCGGATCTTATCGTCCGGATGGTGCGGCACCAGGCGAATGCCGCGACCGATCGCGTTGGCGACGTAGGAATCCACGGCCGCCGCCGCCCACGCGCTGTTTCGAACCGCGTCCCGGTTGCGCGCCTGCAACTCCAGGCCGTGCGAAAACAGGAGCGTGTTGAGGCCGAGGAACGGCGGATTCCAGCCGATGCCGCGACGCCCGCGACCGGCGGCATCGAACGGGAACGTCCCCATCGCGCGGGTGCGCGGGACGCGCGGGATCGGCATCGGCTCGTGCCCGGCCTGGCGCGCGAGCGTCATCAACGTTTCAATTGGCACGGCGCTTTAGTGGCCCCAACCGTTGGTCGTGTAGATGCGCACCTGGCGCACTTGCTGCGGCCCGGACTGCTGGGCGATGTCGTTCAGGATCAGATTCCGGAGTTTCAAGTAGTCATCCACGGAATCGAATTCGAACTCGCGATCCTGAAAGCGGACTCGCCTCGCGCCCTGCTTGCGCGCGGCGTCGAGAGCATCGAGGTCGGTCTGAGTGAATGCCATTAGAGATCCATCCTGAAGCGCACGCGGTTACGCGCGGTCTGCCTGCCATCCGTGCGCTGCTGTTGCTGCGGCTTGTTTCACGTCCTTCACTGGAGGCGCGCCCACCCGGCGTTCGAGGTCGGCCCAGTGCTTCTCCTGGAAACGGTCGATGCCGACCCGTCCAGCCGCCGCGCGCGCATACACGCGGCAATCGAGCGCCTCATTGCGCTCGCGCATCTTCTGCCACTCGTGCCGGCGATAGCCTTTGACGATCTTCGTCACCAACTGTTCGGCGGTGATCTGCTTGAAGTACTCTTCGCTGTAGCGCGGGAAGTGGCAATACCCCGACGGGAAAGGAATCCCCTTCGCCACGATCCTCGTCGGTGGGCCGATCCTGTCGCAGCCACCGGTACAATTCTTCCTTGGCCATGCCGGAATTGACCGGCCACACCCGGACGCCGCGCTTCAGCTTCGCGCCCATCGGCCCGACTTCCACCGGAGACGCCGATCCAATGAGCGCGGGCGTCCGCGAATCGCCTTTGATCACCAGCACGCGCCCGCCCTGCCGCCGCGCCCACTGGTACACCTCGATGGTGGCGAAGCCGGAATCCACGGCGAGTTGCAGGATGGGCAACTCCAGACCGGACTCGGTTGTGAAGGATTCGTTCAGCAAGCCGGTGAGCTTCTCCCACACCTGCCGCGCGCGAGGTGTCGCCTTCGAACACCCGATAATCGACCGACCACGACTCCTTGCCCCGGCCCCACGCGGTAATCTCGACCTCGATGCGGTCCTTCTGGACATCCGCGCCAGCCGTAAGGAACAGCCCGCCAGGCGGCACAGTGCCGATCTTGTACGACTCGCGCCGGTCGTAGAGCTTCTGCCACTCCGGCGCTTCGCCGAGCAGCGTCCACGTCTCGCCCAGCACGGTGTTGACGAAGACCTGAAGCAGCGCCGGGTTTTTCTGCGCCTGCTCGAACTGCTTGGCGGCGTCGCCCCACGAGAACCAACCGACCGGACTGTACAGGCTGGAGATGTGGAAGCCCGCCGTCCTACCGTCGCCTTTCGCGCCGGCGCCGCCACTCGCCGCGCGCCAGCATGGAGTGCTTCTGGTGGTTGCGAATCTCCTGGCCGCAGTGCTCGCAGACGTAAACCGCACTCTGCGGATCGCCCTTTGGCCACCGCAGTTGCGCGAACTTCAGGATCTGGAACTCGCGGCACGTCGGACACGGCACCCAGTACTTCCGCTGGTCGCTCTCCTCATACGCCGACTCGATCCGGCTCATGCCGGTGATCTTCGGCGTCGATACCAGAAACACCTTGCGGCGCGCGAACGTCCGCGTGCGCGCCATCGCCAGCGTGATCGGGTCGCCCTCGCCCTCCACATCACCGGGTAAGCGTCCACCTCGTCCAGGAACAGGTACCGCGCCGCCATCGACCGCAGGCCGACCGCGCTGTTCGCGCCGGTCATCACCAGCACGCCGCCCGGAAAATCCTTCGACAGAACCGTGTTGCCGGAATCGCGCGACCTCGGATCGCGGACGAGCTTCCGCAGGACTTCCGACTCTTCGATCAGCGGGTCGATGCGCTGCTTCGAGTTGCGCTTGGCCATCTCGACGGTGGGCTGCACCGCCATCATCGGCCCCGGCGCCTGGTGGATGATGTAGCCCATCCAGTTGTTGCCGCACTCCGTGCCGCCGATCTGCGCGCCCTTCATGAACACCGTACGCTCGATGGGCGACATGGGCGAAAGGCAGTCCATGATCTCGCGCAGGTAGGGCGTTCGCTCCGTGCGCCAGCGCCCGTGCTCAGCGGACGCGCGTTGCGAGAGCCAGCGGTAGCGGTCGGCCCACTGCGAGATCGTGAGCAGCGGGTCCGGCCGCGCGCCAGCCGCCGCCGCTGCACCGTAGATCTCTTCAGCCGTTAGATTCGTCGGCAAAATCATTCAGGGCCTTCCGGATCTCATTCGTGAGGAGCGCATGCACCGTGGTCTCTACGGTCTCGGCGGCAAGCATCGCCGCCAGGCGGTCGGGGAGGTTGATCATCGCGTCGCGGAACTGCCGGAACTTATTGAAGGCGGCGACCTGGACCTCTTCGCCCGAGACGAGCTTCGCGATCCGTTCCTCGTAATCGATCTTGGCGAGGCGCGCCTGGTAGTGTTCTCGCACCGCCCGCGCCTTCGTGTACTGCGACGCGCCAAAGACCTCCGCGTCGTCTTCTGGTTGCTGGCCGCGCCGGTCCACGGGTGGCGCTTGGGTTTGGGTGTTGCGCGCCCACTCGGCGTCGGCAATCTCGGAATCGATCTGGCCGTTGGGCAAGGTGTGGATGCGACCAGACGCGATTGCCTTCTGGACGGTGCTCGCCGAGACTCCGCGCTGTCGGGAGTACGCCCGCTGGCTCATTACTGGCATGTGTTTATTCCCGAAATAAGCCCTTGCCTTCCGGGGCCACCGGAGTGATGAATCGTCATGCGCGGATCAACCGCCAAAAGGATAAACACCACCATGAAGAACGCAGAAGCTACCAACACCACCGAAACCGCCGCCGTTGCGGAACAGGGCGCGCAGGTCGCGCCGGAGAAGGCCGCCTCGAAGAAGGCTGCCAGCCAGAAGAAGGGCGCGCCCAAGGCCAGCAAGGGCGCGAAGAAAGCCGCCAAGCAAGCCAAGGCCGCGCCGAAGAAGCAGGCCAAGGAGAAGGTCGCCAGCAAGAAGGCCGCCAAAGTGAAGGAGGCCAAAGTGCCGCGCGAGTTCTCGAAAAAGAACATCATCCTGGACCTCCTGCGCCGCCCCAAGGGCGCGACGATGGCCGAGATCGCCAAGGCCACCGACTGGCAGAACCACAGCATCCGGGGCTTCATCAGCGGAAACCTCACCAAGAAAATGGGCCTCACGGTCGAGTCCACGAAGAACGAAGCCGGCGAGCGGACATACCGCGTTGCCAAGTAGGCACGCTTGCCTCCCAATCAGCCGCCTGGAAACGGGCGGCTTTTTTACGGCACGCCGCCTCCTGAAGTAGGACCCTCCCCGCAGTTCCGCAGAGCTTGCCAATCGCCGCCTCGCCGCAGGCGGCGTTGCTCGTCTTTAATGATCCGCAACTCCGCCGACCAGTCCGAGAGAGCCAGGCACAGGCCTTGAAGGTCGGGATTCCCGGCGCGGATCTCCGCTTCGATTGCCGCAATCTCCTTGTGGCACCGTTCGATTCAAACCGCATTCTTTAGTCGCTCCGGCGCAACATCATCGAAAGTCCCGCCGCCATCGAGAACCGCCTTGCCGCCCGTGTAATCCTGCCAACGGCGCACGATCACGTCGCAGTACTTCGGGTCCAGTTCGACGACGCGCGCCTGCCGGTTGGCGCGCTCGCACGCGATCAGCGTCGTCCCCGACCCGCCGAACGGATCGAGGATCGTGTCGCGGGTCTTGCTGCTGTTGCGGAGCGCACGCTCGACGAGTTCCACCGGCTTCATGGTCGGGTGCTCCAGGTTCGCCATGGGCCGCTTGATGAACCACACGTCGCCCTGGTTCCGGTCGCCGCACCAGAAGTGCTGCGTCCCGTCGCGCCAGCCATACAGGATCGGCTCGTACATCCGCTGGTAGTCCGACCGGCCCAAAGTGAAATGGTGCTTGGCCCAGATCACGAAGGTGGACCAGTGACCTCCGGCGTCGGTGAACGCCCGGTAGAGCGTGTGCAACTCCGACGAGGACATGCACATGTAGATCGCGCCCTTCGTCATCGCGAGCATGTTGGCCGAGGCGTCCCGCAGGAACTCATAGAACTTGCCGCCGAGAGCATCGTTGTCGATGGTGAGCTTCTTCGCCGTCTTGCCTTCGTACGCGACGTTGTACGGCGGATCGGTGAACGTCATGTCGGCCAGCCCGCCAGCCAGGACCTTTTCGATGTCGGCCATGCTGCGTGGCGTCGCCGCAGAGCAACCGGTGCTGGTCGAGAACCCATACGTCGCCGCGCACCGTGACGATGGCCTCCTGCTCAGCCGGAACCGCGTCCGGATCGGTCAGCCCGTCCTGCGTGGTCTCCGGTTCGCGGAGCAACTCCTCGACTTCCTCGTCCGTGAAGCCGACCAGATCGAGATCGAACGCGTCCTCCTTCAGCGATTCGAGTTCGACGCGCAGCATCTCCTCGTCCCATCCGGCGCTCATGGCCAGGCGGTTGTCCGCGAGAATGAGCGCGCGCCTCTGCGTTTCCGAGAGGTGATCCAGCACGATGACCGGCACCTCGTCCATGCGCAGGCGTCGAGCAGCCGCCAGGCGCGCGTGCCCGGCGATCACTACGCAGTCGGCACCGACAAGGATCGGGTTCGTCCACCCGAATTCGATGATGCTGGCGGCAACCTGCGCCACCTGTTCGTCCGTGTGCGTCCGGGCGTTCCGGGCGTACGGGATCAGCTTGTCGATGGGCCAAATCTGTACGGCGAGGTCGCGGAAGCGCGGAGACGCTGCACCCATGCCGGCGACTTCCCGATTCGTAGTGCGCGATTTCGCCGTCATGCCTGGGCTTTCCTCTTCGGTCCGTAGTGCGGATTGGGTCCGTGGTGCTGGATGCGCCGCGCGTCGCTCTGCTTCGGATTCATCGCCTGGTCTGCCGGGACGCCGCGAGACTCCGCGACGGCGGCGAACGTCTCGCCGGTGGCTGCGAGGATCGGCGTCTCGCCGGTCAGGTTCATGATCCGGCGCACAATCACATCGCAGTAGGCCGGGCTGATCTCGCAGCCGTAACCGGTCCTGTCGAGCAACGCCGCCGCGGCCATCGTCGTTCCGCTCCCCATGAACGGATCGAAGACCACGTCGCCGGCATCGGAGTACGCCAGCAAGAAGAACTCCACCAGCGCGCGCGGGAACGGAGCGGAGTGCGAGCCCTGCGCGGATTCCGATCTTGACTTCGATCACGTTGCTCGGGCGCGCCAGTCCGGTGTGCCGGCCATCCGAATCGTCGGACAGACTGTTCCTGCTGCGCTGCCACGCACTCTGGTTCTTCCCCCCGTCCGCGGCCGCGCCCCGCGCGCCGGTCCCCAGGAGCCCGCTCCCGGAGTTTGATTTCGGATTGTTCGGGGAGTAGTCGAAGCAGTCCTCCGACTCGTGGCTCACGGCCTGCGGCCGAAACTTGATCTGCTGCTGGCGGCAGAAGTGAAACACCGGTTCCCATGCGTTCTTGAATCGGTTTCCCCAGCCGCCCGGCACGCCGTTATCGGTCTTGCGCCAGCAGAACGTGTCTACGAATCGCCAGCCCCACTGCCGCCGGTGCGCGATGACGAGATCCATCACGTACAGGTCGCGCTCGCCGTCGTCGGCGTGCTCTTTGATGTTGAGGAAGTAGGAGCCATCGGGCGCCAGAATCGACTCGACTCCGGCCGCGACCGCGCCGAACCACGCGACGTACTCATCCGGACGAACCGGCTTGAAGCCGCTCGATGGCGTCGTACTCGCGCTGCGTTGCGTAGGGTGGCGAGGTCACGACCACGTTGGCCAGCGCATCGCCGAACAGAACGCGAATCGTTCCACCGTCGCGGCAGTCGCCGCAGATCAGGCGGTGGGCTCCGATCAACCACACGTCGCCGGGCTGGGTTACCGGCTGGGCTGGCGGTTCGGGAACCTCGTCGGTCACATCCTCCGGCGGCGCGTCGCCGTCTTCGAGCAGCGCCTCCAGTTCCTCGTCGCTGAAGCCAATGAGCGCGAGGTCCGTGCCGTCTGTTTCGAGTTCGCGCAGTTCGCTGGCGAGCATTTTCTCGTCCCATCCGGCATTCATCGCGAGCTTGTTGTCCGCGAGGATGTATGCCCGCCGCTGCGTCTCGCTGAGGTGGTCCAGCACCACCACCGGCACCTCCGCGAGGCCCAACTTGCGAGCAGCCAGCAGACGACCGTGGCCGGCAATGATCCCATCCATCGAGTCAACCAGGATCGGATTGGTGAAGCCGAACTCCAAGATGGACGCCGCGATCTGCGCTATCTGTTCGGCAGAGTGCGTGCGCGCGTTCCTGGCGTACGGCACCAGCCGGTCGGTCGGCCAGATTTCGATGCGCCGCGCCATCGCGGGCGTTATGGTCGCCGGAATTGTCGCCATTGGTTTACGAACAACTACAGAAGAGGCGTGTCAATCGGCCAGGAAGTCCAACGTTGGACATTCGCCCTGGCTTGCGCCGGAATCGGCCACCCTTTCGCGCCCCGGTGCCCCGTGTCGCGCCGTCTGGCTCCGGGTTGGCTGGTTGGTCCACCCGCCGCCTCGGGCGCGCCCTGGCCGCCACTGACCGCTGACCACCTGACCGCCCCTTTTTGCGCCTGACGCTAGCGAAATTGCGCTACTCTTCAACGCGCCGCCGCCGCGCGCCCGGAAGTACCTATGGCTTTAACGGGCGGCTTGGGGTTCCGAACAACCGCCCCGCGAGCACGGGCGATGTAGCGCCCACCGATCTGGCGTCTGGCTTTCATCCGACGCGGCACTCTGCTACGACCTGCAGGAAGACGCCGCGCGTGATCACGGGCACGCCATCCTCGTCGCGCCGGTCCAATCGCCGAAGGCTCCAGCAGCGGCCCGTCTCGATGGTCTCCAGGAAGCTGTACCGAGTGCCACCGCGCGCGTGTGTCTCAACGGGGTTGCCGCCGTCTTCCTGGAGTAGCCAGATCGCCTTCAGGTGACCCTTCCGGCCGTAGGCAGGTTTCACATAGCCACTTTCGATAAGTCGCTTTGCCGCCTCGAGCGTGCGAAAGCCCAGGGAGGTGCCGTCCGCAGCGTAGATCGGGATCTGTTCGCGCTTGGAAGACACTTTGGTTGTTTGGATCGAAGGGAAAGGGATTAACGAGCGTCCCGTCGCTCAGGGAACGCTTCGCGAGCGTTCATCCTCTTGTTAGCACTACGCGATTTCATTCGTCAACAGAAAAGGGGGTCTCTTGCCGGCGACTTGTTGAAAAGCGCGGAAGGTTGAGGGAGTAGCGAAGACTTATCGCCGCTTTTCGCGCTTATGGCGCACCTGCCGCTTGGTACAGACGCACGGGGCTCACTCCCGACGCGCCTATTCGTTCAGTAGGAACTCGCGCAGGTCCGTGTATTCGTTCGGCCCGATTCCGGTCTGAAGGAATGCCAGTTGGTGCCGGAGGACGGTGGCAGCTTCGTCGCCGAGGCAGAACTGCTTTGCATCCAGGTGCGGCACGAAAACGGACTGTGTCTCGTCAAGCCGGAGCATGCTGTCTACTGCAAAGACGCCTGCCTTCTCGGGCAGGAACATGAGTTGAGGAAACTCCATTCTTCGCACGCGATCAATGAACGTCGGGTTGAACTGTGGTTCCTTTGTTGCAGAATCGGCAAGCCCGAATACCTGCGCGATCAGCGTCCGGTGCCTTTGAATCCTGCCACGGTAGCCTTTGTTGTCCACGCCCGCGAGCGGGAGTTCAGTCTGAATCAGGATCACCGGGCGCACTTTTGCTCGCACGACGATGAACTCTTCGTTCGTTTCGAGTCGCGGGACGTGCAGCGGCAAACTCCGGCTAAAAGCGTCCTTCCCGGCCGCCGTGATTCGGAACTGCGTTGCGATGGTCTTGGTGGGTTCAGCGGGGTCCGGTACCGGGCGCCAGAGTTCGAGGTTCTCGTGTGGGTAGTAGGCGTGGGTCCAGAACACCTGGCCGAAACAGAAATTAGCGGGATTGTGATAGCCGAGCGGGAGCTTCTTGTAGAAGTTGTCGCCGAACCACTCGTCGATGAACATTCCGGTTAGGCGGTCTGGAGCTTGCCCATGGCCTCGAAGTACTCCTCATCGTACTGGGGGGGCGTGAACGTGAAGGGGCGCTGCTCTTTCGCCTTTTTCTCCGCCTGCTGGTGCTCGAACTTCGCGCGGAGCTTGCGGATGTCGGCGGGCGATTTGCCGGAGGACGAGCGCGAATACACGGCGGGGCGCTCTGTTGCGATCAAGGAGAAATCAAGGGGCTGGTTTCGGATTGCTGCCTCCATCGGTTCGGTTTGGAAGTAAACGTAATTCAGGATTTCGCCGGTTGTGCGCGTGCCCCACCGCTTCAAAACCTCAAGCAGGATGGATTCATCCTTCACGTTCACGAACGCGCGGCGCGTTTCCACGCGCTCGCCAGGCTTGTAGAACGCCGTGTCGTACTCCGACGAGTTGGAACGCTGTTCGGAAAGAACCCCGTGAGCCAACAGTCCGTTCAAAGTAGGATCGTATTCCGCAGCCCACGGCCCAAGGTGGAAAAACTTCCACCCGAATCCGGTGAACGTGCATCGGTGCTGGCGGTAGTACTCCACGTCAAATAAGTACAGCAATTTCAATAGCTTGGTCTTGGTGGCGTAGCTGTCGTGATCCGCGATCCAGGTGACGATTGCCGGGATCAGGTTGTCTACGACCGTCTGTTCCATCGTCTTCCTACCATATAGACGCACGAGGAACCGCCAGCGATGAACAAACACCGCTCTTGTGCGGAAACCAGTGCTGAGATCATATCATGCGGCGTACAGCCGGAGAACGGGCGAGTCGCGCAGGTGCCACACTCACTCATATCGGCTGAATTGACCTCCACCATTCCCGTGTTTCGCGTTCGTTGCGCCACCGTTGGCGCACACTTGGCCCACGTTGCGCCCCGGCGTGGCCAGACGGCTGGCGTCCTACCAGGCCGGGGCCACGGCGCAACGGGCGCGCCCGACTTGGGCGTGGCGCGGCAACTGCCAACAGCCGGTTCAGTCCAACTTTAGCCTGGCTTGTCACGGCGCGACGCAGGAGTTTCCCAGGTCCGCGCGCCGTTCCTGGGCCAGATCCTCAACTGACCATTTGCCCCACTGGGGGGAAACTGGGGGAACTCAGGCGTCCACGTTTGGGTAAATTCGGGTAAGGATGGGTAGAGACTTAAAACAGCCGTGCCTTGGGCGCGGCGCGGCAAGTAGCGTTTTCAGTAGGGGATACGTTGAAAATAAAGGACTTATTTTGGCTCCTCAGGTAGGACTTCGAACCTACAACCCTTCGGTTAACAGCCCCGGAATTCTGCCTTTCAGGCGTTCTACGAGCGGTTGCTACGCAGAGTGATCGAATGCGATATGTGGCTCTTTTTCCGGTACTTAGCGAGATCTTCTGCGGTGCCTCTTGCCATATGGTGGCGAGCGGCGGTGCGAGGGATTGCGACCCATTTTTAGGCAGTGTGGGCAAAGAAATGGGCAAAGCAAAATGCTCCGGTCCTGGGCGGCAAGTGGCGCAGATTCTTCCGCCTCCAAGCCAGGCGGGCCCCACCTTGAACGGTCGAGAGGTTCGGCGACAATGTGAAGGGACGCCGAGCCCATGACGGAACCTACTCGCTCCCGACAGCTACGCACAATTCCTCGCCGCCGGATTCAGAGTTGCGCAGCTCCATTGCATCGCTGGCGGGTCAACCGGGAACTGGAAGATCGGCCGCGATGTCCTCGACCGCGGGGCGGGGCGCAGGGAACGCGAAAGCTGGGCACCAATGATCGACCCGTCCCGCGCGGCCGGACCTCAAGCGAAGCGTTCCCCAGATATGAAGTGCTTCTTCAGCCCCCGCAACCTGGAAATGCGGGGCGTTCGCTGAGGCGTTGGCACATGGCGAAGCATTTGCGCAAGCGATCCTTGCACAAATGCACAAAGGGTGCATCTCACCAGAATGGTGCTTTCCGGAAAGGCCCAATATTTGATCTTGGTCTTACGGCTTATATCGCCGTAAGATCAGGGCATGGCCACTTCTACTCCGCCCGGTGTTCCGCCCCAGGTAGGGCAACTCGCCTCCCAGTTGGCCGATGACAAACCGATGCGCCGCGGCTCCCTGTCCGATCGTACGATCAAGTGCGGCAAACCGGGGTGCGCGTGCGCGCAGAGACCCCAAGGCTCGTCACGGCCCGTGTCACAGTCTCACCCATGCCGTAGAAGGCAAGACACGGTCACGCTTCCTCACCGACGAACAGGCCGATTTGGCTCAACAGCAGATCGATGCTGGCCGCCAGTTTCGTAGCCACGTGGATGCACTTTGGGAGGCATGCGAACAATGGGCCGACGGTCAATTAGCGGATACGTCAGCCTCCCCAGAGGAGGCTGAAAAAGGGGGCTCCAAACGGGATCTCCAAAGCGAAATCGCCCAGGAGATCGAAGCCGTCTTAGGTTCCCAGGCAGTTGCCGCTCTGGATTTCGAAGCCGTTGAGATGGCGGCGCGGCGACAGGCCCTGCGGTTGGCTGCACGCGCCCTGGAACAACGGCTGAACGCCGACACGTCCGATCATGCCGGAGTGGAACTGCCTTCGCTCACCCCCGGGGTTCTGCGCATGACCGGCAGCACCGCAGCACTGGTGAGCTTCGAGGAGAGTAGCAGCTTGCTGCACGAGTTGGCGGGAGTGAAGGTCAGCATCAGCCAAGTGCAACGAGCCGCCGAGTCGCTGGGCGACGACATCGTTGCCGACGAACGCGTCTGCGTGGATAGAATGGGCGAAATCGCTCCGACCATGTACCTGGGGATGGATGGCACCGGCGTACCGATGCGCCCCCGCGCGGAAGTCGCCGACCGGTCGGCAAGCAGCCGGACGGCTCTGCCAAAACCCGCGAGGCCAAGATCGTCACGGTGTGGACTGCGGAATCGCGGGATGAGGACGGTAAGCCGGTACGTGATCCAGGATCGATCACTTATTCGGCCGCCATCGAAAGCGCCGCCGCCCCAGACACCAGCCTCAAACGATCCGACCTCGCCGAACGCGTGTTGCGAGAAGCCACGCGGCGAGGGTTCACCGAGGCGCCCAGATGCGCGGCGCTGGGGGATGGTTCCAGCTGGATCTGGAACACCACCACGGAACTGTTTCCTCAAGCCATCCAGATTCTCGATCGGTACCATGCCAAAGAAGCTCTGCACCGAACCGCTCAATCGATCTTTGGCGCAACCAACGCGGAAGCCAAACCATGGGCCACTGCGCGCTGTGCCGAACTGGATGACGGAAAGTTGCAGGCCATCATCATACGCGCTCCGACCCCATATCGGCTCCTCCAACGAAGCGGCAAAATGTGCCACCTACATTATTCGCAACCGCCGTCGCATGCGCTATCCAAAGTTCCACGCACAGGGTTTGTGTACCTCCACCGGCGTCCTGGAGGCCGGATGCAAGGTGGCGATCGGCACCCGACTCAAACGCGCCGGCATGCACTGGAGCGTTTCTGGTGCCAACGCCATCATCGCTCTACGCTGCGCCAAACTCAGTGGACGTTTCGAGGATTTCTGGGAACGTCGCTCACAGCACCTTGCGGCCACCGCGTGACTTTACCTCATAAATCTGAACTATCTGAACTACACCCTTGCACAAATCACCTGGTACTATGCCGAAGCCGTCATGCCTTGCAGTTGAGCGTAAGCCAGTTGAACTCCATGTCAATGCTATTGGGATCGTTGCCCAGAAAGCCCGCCCATGCGGTCGGCGGAACATGTCCCCGTCCAAGACACAAAGTCACGGATACTGGAGATCAGGTTCCTGGTACGATGGGGGTTGGTGCCACCGTGTCTATCGCGATGATCCTGCCCGTCCTACCCGGGAGGTCGAACAGCGCTGCCGCCGTGGGGCCACCGGTTCCGGCGACCGCCGCTTTCGGACGGGAGCTACGCCAAAGTTTGCCTCCTGCGATTATCGACGCGTTGGACAACATCGGAAGCCAGATTGAAGTCGAAATCCTCGATCCTCTTCTCGGCGCTAACTCCTTCGAGCAGTTGGCGAAAGCTTTCGAACGAGTGTTCCCACAGTTCAGAGACTACTACGCCTCGACGATTTTCATCTTGTGGGGTTTTTTGCAGGAAGATCCGCAGCGCTTTTCGGCTCTAACCATTCGAAGCTTTCAAGAAGCGGAATACTTGATACGGGCACGTGGCCCGCATTGGATTGGCCAGGAGGCCTCGCTGAACGCCTTGCAGGGGCTCACAACCGTCACCCGGATCGCAAAGCGGCCACGATGCTCGTCGATAAAGAAAGAGTTGCGGATTTTCATCCAAATGAGTCTCACGCGGAGCCGTGGGCCAATTCGATCGTCGCCTACGTTATGGCGTTTTCTGCACTTCTGTCTGCTTTGACGGCGCTTGAGGCCGGACGCACAGCCGCAGCCAAGTTGGAGAACCTTGCCATGCTGGCGCATTGGAGCAAGCGTTACGCGGTACAGGCATACCATCTAGCCAAGGTGCTTGGACTTCTGAAGACCCGTGACGGCCCGGTGCGCGAGTCGGCGAAAGCGAAGAGGAAGATCTAATCCTGGCTGAAGCCGGTCTCGACTGCTACGCCGAGGCGCTTGCGCAAGACGATCAGCCATGAATCCAGCCAAACGTGGCGAAGTTTGGCTAGTCGATCTCGGCGTGCCAAAAGATGACCACGAGCAAGCGGGCCGACGCCCGGCGGTCATTTTTCAGACCGATGACTTGTCGCCTTTGAGCACGGTGGTAATTATTCCGTTGACGGCGCAATTGAAGCGCGCGAGGTGCTGCAAACACCGTTTTGATTCCCGCCAACGAGGGCGGACAGGGATCGCGACTCTGTTGCACTGTGCCATCAGATTCGGCGCTGATCGCCGCAAACTGATCCACAGAATCGGAGGAGTGGTCCCGGAGCGGCTCAGCGAAATTGAACTTGCGGTCGCCTTCGTATTGGGGCTTCTCACTAGCTTAGCTAAGCTAGATCCACTTGGCCCCTAGATCCACTTGGCCCCTAGAAAGTTCACAAACCGGTCAAGTTTCACGGAGCAGCCAACTGCACCTGGGTGAATTCATCGAGAGCCCGCTCAAAGCAGCGCCAAGCCGTGCCAACCCCGCTTCGTGCCGCAACGTCTTCGGGTAAGCGGGGATCGAGCACGCTCAAGCCAGGTGCGAGCACACGGCCGTATGTTTTTGTGAAAAGCACGGCGACACGGCGGCCCAGGCCCGTCAACTCATAACGGCGGGAATGGGCGATCTTGGCGATGAGTCCCTTGCGCCTCAGACGGCGAAGATCATACGATCGCCTGCCGACAGGTATACGCCGACCCCAGAAGGGCACTCGCGCGCTCCACCAGTTGTCGGTTGGTAAAGCCCGCAATCAAATAACAGAACCCGACCAAGGCACACAGAATCGCCATAACCCGTTGTTCGCCAAACCGAAGTCCTGCGGCATAGAGACCATCATCGGTAGTGGACGGTCGGGTCACCTGGCAAAAGGTGGCCACGTCGGGGGCGGGCTGCGCGTCTGCCGCTTCGGCGTCACATAGACACCGGTTGGCGGATTCGCCAACGGCCCGAAGGGCATTCCAGTTCTGCGCGCAGACGCGGCGGCCGATGTCGAAGTCACTCCGTGTTACAGATGACCGTCTCGGTACGCAGCGCCCGTCCCTCTTTGAAGTACTGCTTGATCCGCGAAGACTTGTAGTAACAGCACAGCGTGGGATCCACGCCCCGGGTCACGACTCGGGTACGAAAGCTCCCGGGAGTGCGGCAGTTGACCCGGCGATGAAAAATCAGCGCGATTTGATCCGGCCGGCCCACGTCCAGGTGATCCCGAATCACGCCTTCAAACCACATGCGGCCTGCTTGCGGCCGGTCGAACACGCAGGTGTCGGAAATCTCGAACTGCCGGAACGCCATTTGATACCCGTATCCGGCCCGCCGGTCGGCCGCGGTAAACGGGGATGGCAATCGCCGCCACCACCGCGCGAAAAAGCTTTGCACCGCAGCCGGGACCAAGCCGCTCACAGGTTTTCTGCAACGCGGCGGCATTCTGGCAAGTGCGGAATCCGTTATCCAGGGCTTCATAACCGATACCGGCTTTCTCCAACTGGCGTTTGGCCCACTCATGCCCGTTCAGCCAGAGCCAGATCGGATAGGGCGCATAGGAGTTGGTTTTCCAGAACGCGCCGCCCCACTCCGCATCCCAGAGATAGAAATAGAAGTGGTTGATAAAGGCCATCTCGCGGCCCCAGTCCATGTGCGGGTGGCGAGCCTTCTCCTGTCCTTTTCCTGGGCCAAGATCTCCAAACCGATGCCTTCTCTTGCGCGATCCCGATTAGCACTACGCGATCCTTGCCCTCCTTCGCCGCCGCTTCCAAATATGAGCGCGCCACTTCCTCCTTGTTCTGGCCCTTCTTGAAATGCACCGGGAATATGGTGAGCCTCCGCAAAACGGTAGACCGCCTTCACATACTCCTCGCCCGATCTTGCCAAAGGCCGCCGAAGAAGGAATCGGGAACTTCCGTTGCCACCGCAGGAAAGTACATACCAGTCCTACGGTCTGCAACTTCGGCACGTAGGCCTGAAGGAAAATGCGGTCGATGGAACGGCAGCGCAGCGTCACGTGATCCCGCAGCAGAGCGCCATAGTCGGTCATGACAAACCTCTCTGCTACCAGAAATACCAGCCAACGCGGCCGGGGCCGACCGGCCCCGGCTGACTCACCTTCTTCTGCTTTTCTCGGCGGTATGAGGATCCCTCGCTACGTACTAGGCCGCGCATCGGACGCGTATCAGTGCCGGCGAACCTTTGCCGGCATGGACACGACGTGTCACCGAACCGACTCATCCCTCTGCCGCGCGCAGAAATCACGAGCCGGCATTTGCACTTCCCACACGCCCGCCCAACGGACATTTTTCCGGTGCTGTGCGCGGCGCTGCTTGAACAGGTTTCGCGTCAGCGAGCTTTTTTGGGCCTGCGTCCAACGCGTGGGACGGTCTTTTCACCAAAACACGCTCGCATGCGTGCCTCATCGCCATTACACCTTCTGTGCACATCGCACCACCGCCGTCTAGCCATCACTAGCGGGGATGGAACTGCCTGTTCAAATCCAAAGCTGGCTTCCCGCCGATTCGCGGTGCGTCCGATCGTGCCGACGATGCCGACCTCAGACCTCGCGTCAAACGTTGTGCGGATCGATTGAGCGAACGATCCTATAACAAGTGCATCAGTATCGAGTTTAATTGTGAATGCAGGGTCTGCTCTCTCGCTTAGCCACTCAAGACCTGCTAATACACCAACAGCAAGTCCACCAAGATAGCCAATACCATAGCCGGCGCGAGGGTTCTTAATACAGATGACATCGCATGATTTCGACACATGGACAAGACGCGAGAAATTCCGATCTAGGCTGCTGTCATCTACTAGAATCAGCCATCCTAGATTCTCTTCATGATCAAACAGGCTATTCAACAGCCCCCGCAATCGAACGAGGTCGGCTTGGGAGGGCCCGACTGGCACAACCGCCGCGAATCGAGTTGACATTCTCTACTTCACGAAGCTGGTGCGGTCTTCTTCTAACAGAATAAACGTTATCCGTTGGACTCTACTCATCCTGCGCTTTTGGGATTGCCGTTTTGTACTCTCACGCGCCACATTTATGGCCACACCATCAATGGAGACAACGGCCCCCCTGCACAGGGGATTTCAATGGATAATATCCCGGCAATACTATCTTAAGATCGTGTGCTTTTTACGGCGACGACGAGTTATTAATTATTAGAACACAAACCGGAAAGGTGGCGATATGCTTTATACGCGTAGACTGATGACGTTGAGATCATTGAACTGGATTCTCGCTTCGACATGGCCATGGACCCACTCGGGCTGCTCATGGACGAGCAGGGGAACTGCGGCGGGCAATGTGGGTACGGCTGCACGAACGATGACTGCGGCGATCAATGCGGCGAAGATTGCAGTTAGGATATACGACAGGTGCGCCCTCTCTTGGAGGGGCGCACCTTCTCCATAGCGGTCTCCAGCAGCGGCCCCAAGCGATTTGTTTGGGCAACACTCACACTCCCCCGCAGTGTTGTTCCGGGCCGAGAGTGGGTTTGCTGAATAGCACTGGTGTCAGCGTTTGAGTAAATTAGGGGCGATACGGTACGTTGCAGCTCGAGTCCAGCATTGACAAGGACAGCTCCTCCTCGGCGCTCGCCAAGAATCGGTTCTCCCGCAATTTCCGTGCAGGCCTGATTGCTCGAAATGGCCCTAAAACATGGAAGGGTAGAAATGTTCTATGGTTAATGGCAAATGACCTCTCCCCCGAGCCATGTTCAGGCCCTCCTTCCCGACCCCTCCTGTCTCAAGCTGAACTCAGTTGAGCCTCAGGCCGGGGGTGCTAATTGTGGCTGCCGCCATCGGTTCCGTTGCGTGCTGTCCGGCATGTCACCACGCTTCACATTCTCTCCACAGCCGGTATTCGCGAGCCTCGCATGACCTGCCGTGGCAGGGATCAACTGTCGAACTCCGTCTGGAGGTTCGCCGATTTGGTTGCCGATCCCACGAGACTGCCCTCGCATTACCTTCGTAGAGGCGCTGCCGTCGGTTGCTGTGAAGTACGGTGACGGGCCCGCCGGTGGATCACGAAGGCGGTCCGATTGATCGGCTACGTGTTGGGCGGTAGGGCCGGTGCTCGTCTCTCCGAATAGGCTCGGTATGGCAACCAGCCCCGATACCGTTCTGCGGAGACTGAAAGTAGGACCCTCCATAGAGGTCCGAGGCGCGAGGGTTCTCGGCGTCAACGATTGGGCATGGCGCGGGGCTCAAACTTCAACTGTAACGTGGAGTCTCGAATCGCATGCCCCCACTGACCTGTTGCCGGATCGCTGCGCCGATAGCCTGGCTACTTGGCTGCGATCGCATCCCGGAGCGGAAGTCATCAGCCGTGATCGAAGCGGGATCTACGCGGACGGTGGCCACTCGTGGAGCCCCGCAACCGATTCAAGTAGCGATCGTTTCCATTTGCTTTGCAACCTGACCTCCGCCGTCGAGCGGGTTCTGGAGCAGAAGCGCAGCGCCCTGGCGGAGGCAATTGTGCCTGTAACGCCGGAACCGACACCGCTGCCAACTGACAGTTCACCGAAGGCCAGGAGCAGGCTCGATCAAGATCGCGAGGCCCGTCGCCAGCACCGGGTCATCGGTATAACGAAATAGCTGGCCTCCACCGCCAAGGAATGAGCCAGCAAGCCATGAGTCTGACGCTGCATATTCAGCGAAAGACCATCCAACGTCTCCTGCGCGCCGGTCGGTATTGGAGTAATCGCCGACAACCCAAATCAACATCGGCAAACGCTTGGCCCCCGCGTGAACGTAAGATTCCACCACCCCACCGGCGGGTGGGGTGGGACGGGTCAATCCCGCCGATTCCAAATCAGCCGAAACTCGCTGATAAGGAAATCACGCCGTCAAAACACCGATTCTCGCAACCGAAAAGTAGTTTAGAGGAGCGATAAAGCTGGCTACGATGAGCGCTTCAGATTCCGAACTGAGACTGGCGATGACAAAGGGAAAGTGGCGAGTTCTCCAAGGTAGTCTAAGTATTTCGTGATCATGATGGTGCTTGAGGCTTCGGGACGACACATGGATTCGGCGTGGGGCGCATGGCTCTCGGTTTCTAGTGGACACCTCCTCATAAATCAAGGGAGCATTCACCCGGCCCTTCGACGGTTAAGGCGGAAGGGCTGGCTTCATGCCGAGTGGAAGCTGACCCCAGATGGTAGGCGAGGGCACTATTCGCTTAACGATCGGGGGAACCGCGTGTGTCCGGGGAGAACTCGACGCCTGGCAGGATCTAGTCACGTTCATCAGCTCACTCGATAACCGGGGGAATACCTAAGCTGAGTTCTCTTTATGTCCCCGATACAACTGCTTAACCACACCCCACACTCGAACGGAGGTCGGTCGGTTTGGGAGAGCCTCGACTGCTCTACCAGGACCCGACTGCTGCTGTACGATATTGTCCGACCGATAAGATTCAGGCCATTGACTCTACAGACCGCGTCGGAGATTGGGCCAGGTGTGCTGTTTTGCACAACCAATAAGTGAGGCGATACCGAGGCGAATGCATCCCCCCTGCACAGGGGATTTCAATAGGCGATGTTGCGCAAGTATTCTGTGATCGTGCATGGGATAGGCGGTAACTAATGCAGCCTTTGACTTCTGAGTTGTTGGTCAGCCGATCAGGCGGAGATACCTGTTTCGCGTCCGCCGGCGGCTACAAACCGTCGCGGTTCAATGCTTACACAACGGCGCCGGACGGTACGCTAATTCTCGCGAATACCTTCTCTGGTGCGATATGCGCCGATCCCGACAGTCGGGGACCCGTAGTCTGCGGCGGTATCTGTCCGGAAAGGTGGCGGGCGGGTTGTGGACGACCTTGGTGCGTTTGTCAACTTGATTTGGCCCACTTTGATGCTCTGATTTGGCCCCCCGCTTCGCTACCTCTTCTCCGGTCAATCCCGGTAATCAGCGATAAGTCAGCTGATCACCAGGGAGTGGTTTTACCTTCTTCTTTCCGTTGTGGCCTGACGGAAGGAGCCCGTAGGGCGACTGGAGTTAGGACCACAACGGAAAGAAACCGCCGCAGGCCGCCGTCGCTAAAATGGCGGCTCCGGCTCACTTCCCTCCGGATCAAACATATGTTCAAACGGCAGGCGCTCCGTCGCCTTGCTCGATCCGAGGACGACCTGAAACTCCGTCCGTTCGGTGCCCAGACAATCCAGCCTCACAACCTGGGCCAGCCTGCTTTCCACCCAACGCCGCCCTTCGTCATGGCTGTGCTCGGCCTGGTGCCCAATCTCCAACGCCCGCTGGAATGCCGTATCCCGGTCGTCACTCAGAAAGATGTGCACGGCCTCCTCCCAGTGGCGTAGCCCTTCTCTGCCCTCCACCATCACCGCCCAACGAAGGTGCGCGTAGTACCACTGCTGACGGTTCATGCCTTGCCGCCTTTCTTCGCCAGCGTTCTCCGGAACCGGTAGGATTCCTCCCCGGTCTCAATAATGTTGGCCTGGTCCGTCAACCGGTCCAGCATCGCTTTGCATAACCGCGCATTGGGAAACTTCGTGGTCCATTCGGAGAAGGGTAAGTTCGTTGTCACAATCACCGCCGATCGCTCGGCGCGTCCCGCGATGACCTGAAACAACAACTCCGCCGCGGCATCCGGCATGACCACGTAACCCAGCTCATCGATTACGATCAGGTCGTAGCGCGTCCAGCGATTCCGCACGCGCGTTAGCTCCAGCTGGTTCTTGGCTTCGATCAGTTCGGTCACCATTTCCGCCGCCGTCGTAAACCGCACCCGCTTGCGCTGCCGGCAGGCGGCCACCGCCAACGCAGTTGCCAAGTGCGTCTTCCCGGTCCCGTTTCGCCCAGAAAAATGACCGGCTCCTTGCGCGTCAGGTATCCGCCCTCGCTCAGATTCCTCAGCACCGCCACGGAAATGTGCGGCACAATCTGGAAGTCGAACTCCTCCAGCGTCTTCACCGCCGGGAAGCGCGCTTCCTGAATCCTCCGCGCCATCGCCCGGTGATCGCGTTCCTCTACTTCCGCTTCCAGCAGCGCCTCCAGATAACTCAGGTGCGATTGCTTCTCTTTCACCGCTTCTTCGGCCAGGCGCGCCAACTGGTCGCCCAGCTTCGGGCAATCGCAGTTGTTTGGCGTACTGCTGGATCGCCGCCTGCAGGACCGGCTTGGTGGCGCTCATTGGATCACCTCCGTCGCCGGCCAGTTCGGCCGTAACCGTTCGTAGTCGTCCAGACTCGGCTGCGGCCGGTCATACCGGCTCAGCACCCCGATATCTACCGGTTCGGCCGTCGGCCGCTGCTCCAGGTTGGGGACGTTCAACAGATAGCGGATAGCCCCTACGTTCGAACAGCCCAGTTCCAACGCCTCTTCGACCGGCTTGCCCGCGCGCTGGTCGCCGCGCCATACTCGCGGCCCAGCAGCAGCACGTCGATCATCGCTCGCGTTCCGGCCTGCTTGCCCTCCCGCTCTTTCAGCAGTCCCCAGAACTGGTCGTAGCTGGCGGGCCAGCGTCCTTGCGCGCGGCACTGCTCCAGCGCCGTCGAACCGGCCAACGCTCCGGGCTTCTTCATCAGCACGTCCAGGTAATGCTCCAACTCGAGCACCTTCTTGTGCCGCTCATAGCAGCGCTCGTGCCGCGCTACGCACTTCGCCCTGGTGCCAGACCTCCACGTAAGCCGAGTAGACTTTTACTTCGACCGCGGTGCCCACCGGCAGAGGCACCGAGTAGAAGTTGGTCAGCGCCTTCGCGCAGCCGCTGCCGTTGATCGTCTGGAAAATGTAGCGAGGCCAGATCAAAACCATCCTCGGCCAGCGGCAAAAGATGTTCCGTTCGGCGATCATCGCGGCGCCGATAGGTTGCGCACGCCCCTCGATCACCCGGTTCTCGTCCTCCGTGATCCCGCCGCCAGCAGCAGGTTCAGCTCCTCCAGGTCAGGACCGTCGGCACGGGCACCAGATGGTTCCGCCGGAAATGGCCCCCTGGGCCTTTCCACGCCACCTTTCTCGTGTCCCTCGCCTGGCGTGCAGAACTCCGATGCGAATCCCCAATGCGAGCGGAATCCGATGAACCGCGCAGTTTCTTCCCGCTGATGGCCTCGCCAGGATCTTCTTCACGGCACTCTTCAGGTTGTCGTAACCCGAAACACGAAACACGCCGCCAAATAGGCGAAAGCCAGCTCATGGGCTTCCAGAAATGCTTGCTGGGTGGCGTGCGGATAAGCCCGATGAAAGGCACCACCGCTGGCCATGCTGCGCAAGCAGAAAACGTAGGTTTTGCGGGCCTCGCCGTCGAACTCGACCCAGCCTTCGTACCAATCCACCTGCGCCTCGCCACCGAACTGATAGGATTGCGGCACAAAGATCTCATGCCCAGCAGGCCCATGGAGGCTGCTGGCGCGCACATACTGACGAACCGTCGATTCTGCTACCTCGGCTTCCGGTTTCTCGCGGCGTAGGCGCATCCATATCCGGTGCGCTGTGTGCCGTTGCTTTCGGGGTACCTGCGGTCCGCCTGCAGAATCGCGTCAATGAACGGGATGACCGCAGCCAACTTCGAGCACTCGCGTTCCGGACTTTCCGCTCGCGAGGCATCGCGCTGGCCAGGCTTCTTGCCTCGGCCCAGGTCTTCGTGCCGGCCGCGATGTTTTCTGCCGCCATGCCTAGATGTGCCCCGGATACTCGGGAGGCGAATGACCCTGCCACGTTGTGATCCATGATGCCCGAGGCGGCCATCGCCTTTGCCTGCCGTTCGGCGATCGCCGTGAGCTGAAAGTCGGTCTTAACCGCCGATAGGCCGTGCTCGTGTCGGTACTGCAGTGCATCTTTCCGCCATATCTTCTGCGTGCGCCAATGTAGCCGTGACGGCAATGCCGACGGGCGAACAAGACCATCTTCATCGCTTCCCATCGCGTGCCGCCTGCGCCGCTAGGCGGCTAGTCACGCTCTCCGCCTAAATTACCGCCAAACCGCTTCTTGGATTCTGCGTTCCGGAACGCCGTCGTTTTTGCGGTAAAGTAAGCCATGACCGCCGACACCACCCAATTCGCAGCATCCGAAGCACGTAAGGCCCAAGATACGACGGGCCAAAGTTGCGCCATTGCTGGCGGCTGGCATGAACATGCGGGCGATCTCGGCTGAGACAGGCATTTCTGTCGGCGCAGTTCACCGCGCGAAGCGGCAACTGGAAAAGGATTTAGCACAGGGACGACAAAACGCTGCCGCCATCGCTCACCAATTGCCGAACGAGCTACGTGGTGAAGCAGGAAATCAGCGGCGATTCCGCATGATGTTCGCCGATTGACCGTCGCGGTGTACGAGCGATGCGTGGAGAGCGCAATCGGGCGCGAGCTGCTGGGACGCGCCGACCGAGACAACCCGTGGGCCGTTGTCAGTGTGTTGTTCGCTGGCATGTTTGATGACCACACGATCGCGTGGCTCGATAAGCACGGATGTGAGGTGGGACGAGTTGCCGAGGAGAGGCGATCCGTGCCGTCAATAGACTGATCGCGAGGCACCTCTAGGCTTCCTGGGACGCAGCTACGCTGCAGTGGATCCGCCCTCCGTCTCAGAACTGTCACTGTAATTGAACGTCGGCGTGTGAAGCCGAGTTTCCTGTAGAGCGCGGAAGCGCTGGTGTTGTCGTCGAACATGCGGAAGACGGATCTCGCTGCGCTCTAGGATCTGTCGCATCAGTGTACTAACAAGCAATGATGAAAGCCCGCGCCCACGGTGATCTGGATGTGAACACACCGCTGAGATTTCTGTGAAGCCGTCGAACTTCATCCGTTCGCCCGCCATGGCGACCAACTGACCGCCGCTGCGGATGCCGATATACGAGCCGAGCGCAATGGTTCGCGCGGCAAACGGCCCGGGCTTAGTCAATTCCGCAAGGTGCAGCATCTCGGGGACGTCGGCTGGCGTAAGTTTCACGACCACACCGCTGATGGATGCTGCTTCACCCCGCTCATAAACCATCTGGTCGACAACCTTCTGAGCGATCACGGCCAAGTTTCGAGTACGCAGGGACCTGCTCAGTACTGAACAGCCCGACGACATCACCGGGCGCCAGAGCTTGGTCAAGGATTGTAGACACGGGTCCTGCGAAACATCGCGGACAGCGGCCATTGGCGAGATGTCAGGCAGGGTAACGTCGAGCTAGATCATTCCCGAGCGCGAAACTGGCGTGCGTCGTGGTCAAGGCCGACCAGATTGGCCGCTCGAGCTGCTTCGGATCGGGACCCACGGTCGTGCTTTCCTAATCCTGCGCGGTACGCGTAGTGCGGGTCGTCGGTTTCTTCGGAGGACCAGTCGTTGGTCACAGCGTTTCCTCAACCTCACCAGTTTTGGATGACGCCCTCTTTCTATTGGTACGTTCGTAGTTCATAAAATGAATGTAAGCCACTTTAACGACAGGAGAAAGAGCCACTTTTACAACAGAGGAGAAAAGTCATTCGATGTCTCCGACTGGTGATGCTTTTTATTATTTGGATATTTCAGGGCCTGAGTACGACCGCGTTCGCTCAACAAATTTGTTGCCCCGTCGGGTTTTGTACAATGCATCCCCTAGCCTCACCAAGACCTGCCTCGACCAATGCCAGGAAATTGGTGATCCCAGTGTGTTTAAACCGGCCATCGCATGCCCTCCTCCTGCGCCGCCGCCCTCCCACAACGTTCCACCCTTGGGTGGGGCGGCCGGTGCCGTAGCGGCCCCATCGGGTGCCTGGGTATGCGTGATCCCGAACGGTGTGAATCAATTAGCTTTCAATGCGACACAACAGCATTGCCTGCATGAGAATGCTGCCGACAAGGCCGAGGATGCCAGAACTGGTCTGGCCTGCAAGGTACGCCAAACCAAGATGGTCATTCAGTGTGCCGCCCGCCGCTGTCAGAAATTCGTTGTTGCACTACTTTTAGGCAACTGCGACGCTGCAAATGCAGGGCGCGTATGGCAACAGGCTTTCGGAGATATTGACGGTACTCAGTTTGGGTTCGGCGTTTGATAAGTGCGGACCTCCGCTTCATCCCGCCCCGGGCGCGTTCCCCGCTCAGCGTATCTCCGGGCACGCGGACGGCGAGCAGCCCGGCGCGGCCACGGCTTAATGCCGGTTGTAGAACCAAACTCGCGAGCCGCTTTGCGCAGGTCGGCAGCGATACGGTCTATGTCAGCAATGGACCCATCAAGCCCAGGGATTTCGACGCGGATGCGCTGGATCTTTCCAAGGGCCTTTTTGAACCTCTCCTCGTCCGGCTGCGGCGATGGTACCCCGTCATCGGCTCGGCTTTGCTCGTTCATGCCCACATCAACGCCGTCTGGGGCAACTCGGATCCCCCAGCCGCCGCCGCACGGCCAACGCGCGACGAAGCGCGGCCCATCGCAGCGAACATCGCCAAGCTGCCGGAGCTGCTGAAATGCCGAAGCCCTCAATGCGGCTTTTTCAGATGCACCACCTTACCTGATTGTCCTGACGGCTTCTCCGGCTCGTTGAGCCAGGCGATCCACCCCATCATTTCCGCGCGAGTCTCGAACAAGTTGGCCAGCTTCTGCCCGCAATTCTCACAGGTCCGGCTGAGCTCATCGAGCGTGTATAACTCCATCGGTGGTAGCGGATCTTTCTCCTCCAGCTTATCGAACTGAATGAGGTAGCAATTGCCGACTGCGGCCGCGATATGGCCGACGCGGTAGTGTTCGTGATCGGTGGTGTCCAAAACCAGGAACATCCCGACGAGATCAGCACCGGGATGGATGGGTCGCACTTTCTTGCTCATCTGCCCCATGTCTCACGAAATGATATCTTCGGCAATCGCTGCGACCCCGCCGAGCCCAGGGCACTCAGCATGACAGCCCGCCGCTTCCCGCCGCGCTGGACCGCCGGGGCGCAGACGGAGCGACTTGCTACCCGCGACTGTCTTTAAGCCGAAATTAAGTGACCGGCGTTTAGCGTGGCGGGCAGTCACCGGCCGATATGTCCGGAGTCCGCCGCTGTACTTGGCCCCCGGTCGCACAGCATGCTGCGTGGTACCCGCCGCGCCGGGGCCGCCCTTTCTCCGTTTGGCGCCAGCGGACTGTCAGAATGACCGCGTGACGTCGCGCCGTTTGCCGCCGCCGTGGGACATTGAGGAGGCGAACGCCTCCTGCTTCATCGTCAAGGACAACAACGGTCAGGCGCTCGCTTACGTATATTTCGAAAGTGAGGCTGGCCGCCGCACGGCCGCCAATCTGCTCACCCGCGATGAGGCCCGGCGCATCGCCGACACCGCGAAGCTGCCGGAGCTGTTGCGGGAGCCAAATAGCGTAGTGGCCCCGGTTGTTGCGCGATTCTGCGCTGCGAGCCGCGTTTGCGTGCAACTTCACCGAACCGGACTTAGCCCGCATGGATTCACTTCCGAGTCGCGCTTCCCGTCAACTTGACGCGGAATCGCCAGGTTCCATTTGATACGTGCCTTGGCCCATCGGAGAAGGACCGGGCGCCGCAAATAAGCGTGAGGTAATCCGGTTGCTCACAGGGTCTCCGACGCTTCGCGCCTCGGCAGCGGGACCAGTTCTCCGCTCCTATGATAATGTAATGCGAACGGAGGGGTGTTGCATGGGATCACCTGAGCGAGGGCAGTTCTCGGCATCGCGGGACATCACGCGGTTGTTGATCGCCTGGGGTGGCGGGGACCAGGAGGCCATGGGGCAGCTTGGTACGGTAGTCGACCAGGAGTTGCATCGCCTGGCATCGCGCCACATCGCGGGCGAGCGGCGCGGCCACATTCTGCAAACCACCGCCCTGGTCAACGAGGCTTACATTAAGCTGATCGACTGGAAGAGCGTGCAATGGCAGAACCGCGCGCAGTTCTTCGCCATGGCCTCCCGTATCATGCGGCACATCCTGGTGGATTACGCGCGCGCCCAACATCGCCAGAGGCGCGGGGGAAGCGCACTCCAGGTGGGACTGTCCGAAGCGGCGAATTTGCCGTACCACGATTCCAACGATATCTCAGCCCTTGACGAGGCGTTGCAGGCGCTGGAATTGCTCGCGCCCGGCAAGGACGCATAGTGGAGCTGCGTTTTTTCGGCGGCTTGAGTCTGGAAGAAACTGCCGAAGTGCTTGAGGTGTCTGTGGGAACTGTGAGGCGGGACTGGAGTCTCGCGCGGGCGTGGCTCTATCGCGAACTCAAGGGGGAGAAGCTGTGAACCCCGAGCGGTTCGAACGCGTGAGGGAGGTTTATCACGCGGTGCTGGACCGGCCGTCCGGCGAGCGCGCTGCTTTCTGGAGCGGGCTTCTTCGGGCGATGCCGCCTTGCGGGACGAAATCCAATCGCTGCTGGCAGCCGGCGAAGAGGCCGGATCGTTTCTTGCCATGCCCGAGACAGCATCGGAAACACAACCGCTCGGACCCACGGGTGCGAATCTCTCTGGCCGTGTTCTTGGTTCTTACGAAGTGGTCGCGCGCTTAGGAGCAGGTGGCATGGGCGAGGTCTATCTGGCTCGTGACTCGCGTTTGGGGAGGAGTGTAGCGATCAAGCTGCTTCCCGGCGGCCACCGTATGGATTCGGAACGCGTACGGCGGTTTGAGCGTGAGGCGCGCGCCGCATCGGCGCTAAATCATCCGAACATCGTCACGATTTTTCGATATCGGAGCCTGCGATGCCAGAGCCGTTCATCGTTCTGGAACTGGTGGAGGCCAGACCGTTCGGGAGGCCTGTCTGGCGGTCCGTCGCTGGCTTCACTGGCCCCGGTGGGCGGCCAGATCGCCAAAGCGCTGGCTGTGGCGCACGCCGGCCGGAATTGTTCACCGCGACATCAAGCCTGCCAATATCATCGTTCAGAAGAACAG
>CAWCRQ010000016.1:0-24996 GCA_963797885.1 uncultured Acidobacteriaceae bacterium
GTTTAGATGACCGGCGCCGCAATATATTCCGCGCCGCCAGTAGCAAAAAGAACATCGCGGCTCCCCAAAGCAGCGGGGTCAAGAGCGAAAAGCTTTTGAGAAAAGGGATGACACTCATGGCTTACGAGCTCTTTCCTTGCCCTCACGGGCGAAGAAGTCATCAAGCAGTGTGCGCGCTTGCTGAAGCTTTCGTGCATCGGCTTGGTCGCGGATTTTGAGGACGGAATCAGGCGACAATTGTCTGCCTTCCGATGCCGCTTGAGAGGCTGCATGGAAGAGATTCAGCAACGCATAACGCAGCGCCCAGACTTCGGCCAACAGCAACTCGCTGGGATCAGCGGGCCGCCGTCGCGCAGCGCACAGAGCGGTCCCGCGCAGCCACTCGGAGAGAGCCTGTCCCGCGCATTCGGCGGCAGCTTCTATCTCTCCTAGTTCTTCGGGAGTCAGTCTCGTGGCCGCAGTCTTGGTGCGGAAGCCCGGCTTCGGCTCCTCGCCGAATGGCAAACTGGACTGTGGATTAGCTTGAACGCGAGGACTACTCATTGGACGAACCGCCTTGTTGCACTACTGCGCTTGATTCCGCTGCGATTAAATTGCGTAATTGCTAGTTCACAGGAAGCTCTGCGCTTCAACGCGTTTACGCGATTCGAGGCTCTTGGGCCACCTGTCTCAAACAAACCTCATCGTTCGATATCGCAGTCACCCAGCGGAGACGAATTTTGTTGACGCAGCGAAAGTTAACCTGCGTAAACGCCGAAGTTTCATCTGCCGTTCCGCAGTTCCCAATTTGGGGGTGACGTGTCCACCATTCTTCCGGTGCGAAGCACCGCCTCGCTCACATCTCGCCATATTCCAACGCCAACGTGTCCCACGCCTGCATCACGTCTGGCGACTGCCATGCACGGCGAAACAGATTCTGAATGGACTTCCAGTGCTCCATGGGGAAGACGAAACTAATTCCGTTGTCACAGGCACAGAAATTCACATCGAACTCTTGGTTCTCCATGATTCCAACGTGGGCGTAGAAATAGTGTCCTTTCCATTGAGCCAGTGGGCGAGTCAAATCGAGCCCTTCCAGCATCCTTCGGAATTCCGCAGTTCTCGCGTATCCATTTACCGGATAGCGTGGCGCAAGCGGGCCAGGAAAATGCAGGTAGGGAGAGAAATCGTTCCCCTCCTCTCGCACCAGATCGAGGCGGTATCCGCCCTCCTCCTGGGATGGCAATCCGCGCTGCATTGGGGCTTCAAAGTCATCGTCGTCGCCAGCGGGTTTCGGTCGTAAGGGCTTGCGGTGAACTGCGTAATGGCCTCGGGCACAGACGCGCCAGAGGGTATTCCAGTGCGGCCAAAGTACTTCGTTCAGCTTTTCGATATTCGAGAACGTTTCCTGATCCAAGAGCGTGTAGAGATTGCGAACGGCGAGCAGTGGTCGTCGGCGCTTCTGAGCCGGGTCTCTGAGCATCTGAATCGTTCGCGTAACGACTCGACGGAGGTCGTCACTATCGACATCGTCCGGCTCCTTTGCAGCGACTTGTTTGTCCTCGGGAAGCGTCATCAAATAGAGGAAGTCTAGGGAAAGCTTCTTCCTTCTGCGGGCGATTGCGTAAACGGCGAGAAATGCCTCAAGAATCTCGGCCAGAGAGTCATAAGAAAGCTGGCCTTGTTCGGTACTCATAAATGACTGCGCACCCTTGGCGCAATAGTAGGCAACGAGAGCCCATTCAGCCTGCGTGAGCGGCATGTGTGCCTCCGCTTTCCCGCGAATGTTGAGCAGAGAATCGGTCGGCTCAGTGAGCAGGTTTGCCAACTCAAGACGGTCGTCTCTAGCCGACTCCAGCAGTTGCTTTGCGGCCTCGGATGTCGAGACGGTTTGGCCGGTCTTCTGGGCAATGACTTCCTTCAGTGTTTCCAGCCTGGAACGGAGTTCTTCGGAGATACGGATGGAAATCACCGGCTGATGAGCGGTTGCCGCTTTTTTTGCCATGCGCCATCCTCGTTGAAATTGTGTAACGATACATGTTGACTGTATTGGTATGTCTGGGCTAGTGTCAAGGGCAACGTTGTTTCTTGAGGTTCCTCTATGACAGCCAGCCAGCTCCTCGGTGCCGCCGCACCAGCCCCAACTTTCGAACACTTCGTCGACGGAGACACAGCGGCCACGTTCCTAGGTATCACGCGACGTACGCTGCTGCAAAAAGTCCGCGATGGCAAAATTCCCGGTCACGCGCTCGATCCATCGGCAGAAAAGAAGGACTGGAGGTTTCTCTTATCGGAACTCCACGCCTACATGGTAAGCTGCGAAACACGGCCACCTGGAGCACGCAAACCACCAAGGAGGGTTTGATGCCCAGGTATCAAATAGGCAGTCTACGCAAGATAATGCGCGCGGAGGGTCTGACGTGGGTACTTCGCTATTACGCCACTCGCTCGGATGGGAAACGAGTCGAACGCACGACCGCCATAGGTCTTGTCAAAGATATCGGTCCCAGCCCGGCGGACGCATCGAGAGAAGTCGATCGTCAGAAGCTGCGCGAAACCATCAACCAATTGCAGCCCTTCCAGGGAACGCCGAGAACGTTTGGTCAGCTTTGTCAGGACTATATCGAAAACGAGCTGAGGATCGACCAATCGGAATCAGCGCGTCCCAAAGCATTTCCCACAGTCGAAACCTACGAGCGACACCTTATCAAACGCATCATTCCACGCTGGGGGAGATTAGCACCCTTAGCGGTGGAATCGAGGGACGTCGAGGGGTGGTTTCGGGAACTACGCAAGGGAAATGCTCAGAAGAAGGTGAAACCGTTAGCCGATCCTACGATCGACAAAATCCGCCGCATCATGAGCCTGGTCTTCAAGCACGGGCAGCGATGCAATTTCATCCCTCGCCAGCAGGAAGGCAATCCCATGAACTGGGTGAGCCAACGAACCACGAGCGACTACCGGGCGATAGTCATGACGCCGAAGCAGGCGTTCGAGGTTCTTCTCAATACTCCAGAGCCAAGGCGCACGTTGACTCTAAGCGACGCGGCCACTGCTCTGCGCGTATCAGAACTGTTGGGCTTGATGTGGATGGATCTCGATTTCGAGGGATTGGTGATTTACGTGAGACGAGCTTATGTGTGGGGAAGATTCAAAGAGCCGAAGTCGAAAGCGTCAAAGGCTCCCGTTCCCATGCATCCGCTTTTGGCCGGCTTCCTCCTCGCATGGCGCGAGAGAACGAAGTATGCCAAAGAAAGCGACTATGTGTTTCCCAGCGTGAAGCTGAGAGGCAAGAAGCCGCTGTCCGCGTCCATCATGGTGCAGAAATACTTGCGCCCCGCAGCCATCAGCGCCGGCGTGATTGCTGCGAACTGGAAGGGGCGCTTCGGTTTTCACAACTTTCGCCATTCACTGGCGACGGCACTGGTGAAGCTGAAAGTGGACCCCAAAACCGTGCAGGGTGTTCTGCGGCACGAGGACTTTGGCACGACCATGGAACTCTATGCGCAGTCCGACATGGAGTCCATGCGGGATGCGCAAGGCAAGTTCCTCGAACAGTTGATGGGGGACAGAATTCACCTGCTCACGGAGCGAGTTCAGTGAGAATCGTGGGTTGGATCGTGGGTTGGAAAATTCGGCTCTCGGCCGTCAAGTTCTTTAGAATGATGGCGGCCAGGGACGGAGTTGAACCGCCGACGCCAGCCTTTTCAGAACCGTGGTTTTGAGTACTTTCAACGCTTTACAAGCCGCCGAGGACTGCCTTAGTACGTCTTAAGTCCTGTAAAACGGAAGCACCACAGGTGACGATCACAGGTGAGATTTCTTGCCGCGCAATTCTTCGCTGGCGAACAAAAAACGAAAGTGCTAAACTCGCTGCCGTGGACGAGGGCAGGAAGCGTGTGCTGCTGATCGCAGCGAGTATCCTCGCTGCACGCAAGCTGGCACAGTTCGATGGCGGGAAAAGAGTTCCGGCGACGATCAGCGCAATCGCTGACGCAGTCCGCTGGGCCGAGGAAATCATGAAGGCCATTGACGAACGCTGGCCCGCTGGGAGATGAGGTACGGTTTTCCGCAACAGCGTGACCCGGAAATTTCTGTCCGTGTGACCCTAAAGCCACACGCTCTGCCGCAGAGATGCCGAGAGAGGCACGATCACACCTAAGCTAGTGGGGTAGCCACCACGGTTTTGTCGACGGGCGGATCTCTCCCATCGATACCCGGTTCTAGAACTACCCGATCTGACCCTGTCAGAGTCAGGTCAATTCTCAACGCCGTCAGCGTCATCACCCTTCTCTGCGTCGTCACCAACTGTAAATGATCGAAGCAGTGTGAGCTGCGTCTTGAAGCTTCGTATGTCTTCTTCGGAAAAGCCCTGTGAACTGAGGCTCGACTCGAAATCTAGTGGCATGGCGCGGAGCAATGGCGCGGCTAGTCGAACGAACCTTCGCATGGCTCAAACAGTTTCGTCGCTTGCGCGTGCGTTATGAAAAGCGATCCGACATTCACCAGGCGTTCTTGTCTCTGGCATGCGCTATGATCTGCTGGCACTTCCTACAGCCGGCTTGGATCAGCAGTTAGGCTTCTTCTCATCTACAGACACAAAACAAGCCTTTAGCATTCATCGGACGCCATCCGCCCACGTCACAGGCATTTCTTCTTCAGGCTACTCCGAGTCCCGATTCCACACTCTCGGGGTAAGGCACTCGATCAAAACGGTTCTGTGGCACTGGGACAAAGGCAAGAAGTCGTTGACTGGCAGTTTTGTTAGAGGCTCAAGGGCGATCTCTACGAGTATGAACAAGTCGCCGCCCAGGCAGCGGAACTGAGCGCTAAGCCAGCGAGAACGATCATTGGAGCCATGCGGAATGTTTTGGAATTCATAGTGCCCTCCTTATTCTGACCCGTATTCATTGATACAACTCCGCGGAAGCCAGACCGGCAAAAATACCGCCGCCCGCAACCAATACGCTCCCATTCGGGAGCAGCGTTGCGGTGTGTCCCGAGCGCCCGATCTCCATCCCACTGGTAGTGCTGAAAGAGCCAGTCGCCGGATCGTAGACCTCCGCGGTGGAATTTTCGTCGCCGCCGCCTGCTACCAGCACCTTCCCGCTCGGCAACAGCGTCGCTGTATGGAAAGTTCGGGCTTCGGCCATTGATCCGGTAGCCGAAAACGATCCAGTGGATGGGTCGTAAACTTCCGCAGTTGCGGTCGGGGTGCCCGTGGAGGTCGGGGTGCCCGTGGAGGTCGTGCCGCCGACGATCAGCACCCTACCGTCGGCGAGAAGCGTTGCCGTATGTTGTTCGCGGGCCGTCGCCATTGCGTCGGTCATAGTGAAGATGCCAGTGGCCGGGTCGTAGACTTCCGCCGTGGCAACCGGGTCTGATGCAGATGTCAGGACACCACCCACAATGAGCACCGTCCCATTTTGCAGCAGCGTAGCGGTGTGCAGGAAGCGCCCCACGGCCATGCTTCCCGTTTGTGTGAAAGTGCCTGTGCTTGGATCATAGAGTTCGGCGCTGGCCAAGCCCGTTCCAGTTGGATCTGGATCGGCCCCTCCTGCAATCAGGACTTTGCCGTTCGCCAGCAAAGTCGCTGTATGACCCCCGCGGTTGGCCGTCATGTTGCCCGTCCCGCTGAATACACCAGTGGCCGAGTCGTAGAGTCCTGCCCCGTTGTCTGAGGTACTAGGTCCGTAGTCCCAAACAGAGTTTACAAAGCCCCCAGCTAGCAAAACCTTTCCGTTCTGCAATAGTGTCGCGGTGTGGCCGTATGTCCCTCCGCCACTATCTCCAACGATCTCAGTAAACGTGCCCGTGCCAGCGTCGTACACTTCGATCGACGAGAGGCCCACGTAACCGGCTGCATCGGTGTATGCGCTGCTGTTTGAGCCATACGCCACGAGCACCTTGTTATCCGGTAGCAAGGTGGCAGTGTGCAGGCCCCGCGCCTCGTTGAGACTCCCGGTGGGCGTAAATCCACTGGAAGAGGTCGTCACGGTAACGGTTGCACTCGCGGTGACCGTCGTTTCCTCGATACTGGTGGCGACGACATTATAGAAACCGGGAGCAGTCGGCGCGGTATAGAGTCCGGCGCTGTTTATCACCCCCCCAGCGCTCTGCTGAATTGTGAAATTTACAGCCGTATTGGTCAGCCCTGAGACCGTTGCCGCGAACGTTCGCGTCCCACCAGGATGCAGTGTAGCCGTCACAGGAGAAATCGTTACTTGGGGCATCGGAACAGTCACCGCGGCTACGCCAGAGGCGGCCGAATTGGCCTGGCTCGTCGCTATGACATAAAAGGTGCCAGCCCCATTTTGTGGAGGCGTGTAGAGCCCTGCACTGTCGATCGTGCCGCCGGAGCTTTCTTGCACGCTCCATGTGACTGCAGTGTTGGCCGTTCCGGTGACCTTGGCCGTAAAGGCTTGTGTCGCATCCCGTAACACCGTGACGGAATTGGGTGTGACCGTAACACTTATGAGCGGAGCAGGTGGCGGGGGAGACGAAGAGGTTGAACTTCCGCCGCATCCCCAAAGTCCGAATGCCGCGGCTATAGTCAGCGCCATGGCGATCCGATAAAATCCCAGGTCCATGAATGAATTGGATCGCACAAGGGTCCGAGAATTTTGCATGCTACCTCCTAGCTTCGCGAGAGGACGTGCGCTCACGGTGGGGTACATGGGTGGGTGCCGTCAAACGGCAAGGTGCAGAATTGGAGCCTTGCCGTCGAATGCCGTGCTTTGCCGCTACCCGTGCGGGGGGTAGAATCAGGTTCCGGGTTCACGACCACCGCGGACCAATCAGGAGTGCGCGATGAGTCAAACACCCCTTGGTACACCATCCGTGAAACGGGCCTTAGACCGGCTGGATTCGTGGAAGGAAATCGCGGCCTACCTCAAGCGCGACGTGACCTGGCGAGCCTTGGAGCGAAGGTCAAGCATGCGGTAGAAGCATACCTCAAATGTGGTAATAGCTGACAACGGTCAGATGAGGAGCTTGCTCGCCAATGTGGGGGAAAAAGACGCGGCATTCCATCAGCTGGAGAAAGCCATCGTGTCTGCGAGCGCCCCTCGTCATTCTTCTCAAGGTAGATCCGCGATTCGATTCGCTGCGCCAGGATCCGCGCTTCAAGAACCTGCTGCGAAGCATGAATTTATCTGAATAGGTCCATAAACACTTGGAGTAGGTGCTCACGTTCAAAAATCAAGCCAGACAATTCTAGACTGTTTGGGTTCCGCGTGAGTTCTAGCCTCTCGCCAACGCTTTACGTTTCGCGCCACCCGCTGCACCGTCGAGAGGCATGATTCGATCGGGTTGGTGGTGGCCAGTTGAGGTAGCCGAAACGTTGGTAGGAGAACACAAGCTTCTCCTCTCAGAAACTTACGCGCGCGGCCAATTGAAACGACCGCGGTCCACCCGAACCGAACACTTGGGTGACTCGAGTGGTGGGCTGACCAAATCCCGGAGCCAGCAGATTGCCGCTTCTGCCAGAAAGGTTGGCAATGTTAAATACATTAAACGCCTCCCCAATCAGAGACAATCGCCAGCGGTCCGCGATGTGGAAATCACGGCTCAAACGGAGATCCTGTGTCAAGAAGGAGTCTCCAAATGCAAACTGCGAAGGCAAAACGATAGGAGGGATGATGGCACCCCTGGCGTCGTGCTTGCCGGCATAACTGCTGTTGAATTGTGCGACGAGGCGCTGCAGGTCTGCTTGTCCCAGACCACGGTTGAACTCGTTCACGGTGGTGCCCGGAAGGAGATCGCCGGTGGTACCGTCGCCGTTGAGGTCCAGGCCGCCGAGGAAAGCGGAGAAGGGAGGTTTGCTGACGTAGGTCAGTACGAGTCCCAACTGGAAGCGCTTGGGCAGCAAGGTGACTCCCGAAAGATTCAGAATGTGGCGGAAGTCGATGCCGAGCGGGCCCTTGTTTCCCAGAGGATTCTCATCGTTGAACCCATTGGAGAAATTGTTGCCGATATTGCTGGAATAAGCGTACGAGGCGAGAAACTGGAAATCGTGGGAGAGGCGCTTATCGGCGCGCACGAGCAGACCTTCGTATCGCGCGCTGCCAATGCCGGAATTTACGAAGATCGGGCCAAGCGAGCACAGGGCTGCGGGATCCGTGCGCTGCGCGTCAGTACAGAGCGGAAGCACGGGACCGCCGGCGCTGGAGAAATGATTGGCATCGAGCAGGCTTGGCGGAGTGCCGATGTGGCGGAACCTTCGGAGCACGAAGTCGGCGCTGATGACCAGGTCGTGAGCGACCTCGCGCTGGACGCCGAGGTTGAAGTGGGTCGCTGAGACACTGGGGAAGTCGGCCGCGTCAATCGAGCCCTGTTTATCCACTTCGATGTTGGTGACAGAAAAGTCTCGGTTGCTGGGGTCACCGCGAAGCTGCGCGAGATTCGCGCGAATGCTAGGCAGAATCTGGAGTAAAGAAGCCCCAGTGAATGTAGTTGGATTGGAAAAGTTCAGCAACGTGCCAGTGTTTGGGTCGCGGATACCGCCGCTGAAGTATGATCCGCGGCCGACTCCGCGCGGACCGAGCGAAACCCTCTCGGGATCTGCGATACCGAACGGCGTCTGAGCGTCATAATAAACACCTACGCCGCCACGGATGACTGTTTTCCCATCGCCCCTGAGGTTCCAAGCAAACCCCAAAGACGGCGAAAAGTCTTTCCAGTTTTTGTGCGTTGGAGCGAGGCCTGAGACGCCGAGAACAGGCGCGAGATACGCCGGTTTGTGGAGGTCATAGTTGAGAGGTGCGTCGTAGGTCCAGCCGAGTCCATAGTTGAGGACGAAGCGCGGGCGCAAGTGCCAGGTGTCCTGGGCGAAAAGGTAAACGAGTGGGGCGACTCGGACATTTCCAAACCCTGCTTGCGGCACGCGAGGGTCACCGATGCCAACGGTGAAATTTTGTAGCGGCAACTGCAGGATGTCCACCAAGGTTAGAAAGGTGGCCGGCAGTGGAATTTGGAGACTGGGGGGCTGTAGGGCGTTGAAAGCGCGCACGCTCTGGGGAGAGAACAAAGTCATAGTGACGGGCTGGTCCGCGATGTCGGTCCGACCTCCTCGTGCGGTCTCCCAATCGCCACCGAACTGGATGCCGTGGGCGCCCTTCCGCCAAGTGAAGAGGTCAGTCAGTTGATACCGGCGGCCGAGAACCGTGTCGGTGGTGGAAGTTCCGATGAAGAGATCTGGCCGAACGGTAATGGAAGGCGCGCCGAGTCCCAAGCATTCGAAACAGTCCGAAGGCTGCGGCGCCTGCTCGGCGGCACTTACGAAAAAGTAGGAAAAGCGAACATCATTCACCTGATGGGCGCCCAGTTGTGAGGTGAGCCCGAGAATGCTCTGGTCGTCCCAAGCCGGCTGGCGGGCCCACGCGGAAGGATAGGTAGCAGTGACGACTCCCTTGACTGTTGTGGGTGCGAAAGAGAAGTTGTCCTCGTGCGAGTACCTGACGAAGAGAAATTCTTTGTCGCTTACTTGGAAGTCGGTGCGGAAGGTGACCTGGTCTGCGTAGGTCGGGCTAGGAACGATACGGCTTAGAGGAGCAAAATCCGGGGTGACCAACTCCGTGGCGATAACGCCGCGCTGTTCGTTGCGTTCGAACGCGCCGAAGAAAAAAGCCCGATCTTTACGAATAGGGCCGCCGAGAGTCGCGCCAAACTGCTGGCGCTGAAAAAAAGGATCTGGATCAGACGGATCTCGACCCAATCCCGGGTAAGCAGAGAGGTGGTGGTCGCGAAAGAAGATGAAGGCGGAACCATGGAGTTGATTGGTGCCGGAGCGCGTCGCTACGTTTATAGCTCCGCTGGCCGTTGCGGCGGTACTCAAATCGAAGTTGACGGTGGAGACTTGAAATTCCTGCACAACTTCCTGCGAGAGACCCATCGCCGCTCCGCCATTGCCAATCTCCAGCACGCTGCCGCCGTCCACCGTGACGCGCGTCGCACGACCGTTCTGCCCTGCCGGAGCGCCCAGCAGGGGTACGAGAGTTCGATTGTTGCTGGCACTCGTTGGCTGTTGCGCCCCGGGCTCAAGCTTGGCCAGCTCCAGGTAGTCGCGCCCGTTGAGCGGCACCGTTTCGATCTGAGAAGGTGTTACGATGCCGCTGATCTCATGAGATTCGTAGCTCATCTGCGGGACGGCGGCCTGCACTGTGAGCTGCTCAGATGCAGGGCCGACCTTCATGGCCAGATCGACAGAAGTGGTGACGCCGGCTTCGACAATGGCCTCCCGCGCGAGATGCTTAAATCCCTTGGCGTCGGCGGTCACCTCGTAGACTCCCGGGAGTAGCGCAGCGGCACTGAACTCCCCTGCTTCCGAGACAGCCAAGGCGCGCCTCAGGCCCGTTTCTTTGTTCGTAACGATAACACTAGCCCCGGGAATGGCTGCACCGCTTGGGTCGGTGACGAGCCCGGTGATACTGCCGTTAGGAACCTGTGCGCGCACGATTCCGCAGAGCGCACATTCCAACGCGAGGAGTATTAGCAGGGCCCTGTTCAAGAACGGTTCTCCAAGTGGAACCGCGAGTTAAATCCTTGCAGTGCCACTAGACCATCACAAATCGCGGGCCAAGACAAGTCTCGGTCGTTGAGCGTCTGCAGCGTCGAATCGAAGAGGGACTAGCGAGGCTGGTCTAACCCGACGCGGTGAAGCAGATCTTTAAATCGTGGATCGTCGCGCACCGGATCAAAAAAGGGATGAACCTTGAGCCATTGCAGAAAATCGGCCTGCTCTCGGTACGCTCGCTCGAACCAGACAAATGCCTCATCACGCTCGCCGAGCGCCAAGTAAGCATCCACGAAGGCCGCAGCCGGAACATAGCCAGTCTTCTGCCGACGCTTTAATTCACTGAGCCAACGGAGCGCATCGGCTCGGCGTCCGGTCTCAGCATATGCCCGAACCAAGCCCCCGATGACGCCTGGGCTCTGCGCGGAGCCAGAGGCGGCCTTTTCCAGCAGGGGAATCGCTTCCTCCGGTTTGTGATTGGCGGTGAGCGCAAATCCAAGAAGCCAGACAGCGGCTGCATAGTCCGGACGGACCGCAAGCACGCTGCGCAGCTCTCGAATGGCCTCATCGTAGCGTCGCTCCATAAACAGTATCAAGCCGGTGTTAATGCCGGTCACTCCAAGGGGATCAAGCTCACGCGCACGCCGGGACCATGAAAGCGCTTCATCCATTCTTCCTTGGCACATCAGCCAACTGGCGTATCCCAAATAGGCGGTACTGTCATTCGGGTTCAACTCCAGGGCGCGTTTGTACTCCGCCTCAGCGTCAGCCCATCGCCAGCGCTTTTGGTAGACGCCCGCCAGCAACGCATGACCGTCGGCAAGTTCTGGATCAAGCTCCAGGGCTTTCTGGACTGCGCCGATCACTTTCGGTCGCACCTCTTCAGGCGGAACTCCAACAAAACCGCCGCCGAGTTTGTCGTAAGCCCGTGCCAGGCCTATGTAAGCGGGCGCAAATGTGGCGTCTTTGTTGATTGCTTCCTGATAGGAAGCAATGCTCTGCTCGATTTCAGCCCTGGTGTTGCTTTTGGCGAGCCGCGCTTTGAGATAGCTCTCATAGACCTCAGGAGAAATGTTACGTGCCGCGACGAGCCTGGAGTGCTCTTCGCCGGTGACCGTGACCTCGACTTTCTCAGCAAAGGATTGCGCCAAGTCGCTCTGAAGGGTGAGTACGTCCTGCAATTCGCGATCGTAGGTCTCGGACCAGAAATGCTCGTCCGTCGAGCCGCGAATCAACTGGGCCGTGACGCGAATGCGGTTGCCGTCGCGCATGACGGACCCTTCTACGACGGCGTCTACGCCCAGAATCTTCGCGATTTGCGGCACCGACATCTGCGGATTCTTAAAGCGCATCACCGACGTGCGTGAAATGACGCGCAGATCGTGAATTTGGGCGAGGCGTCCAATCAGCGCATCGGTCATTCCGTCAGCAAAATAGTCCTGCGAGGGATCTCCGGACAGGTTTTTCAGCGGCAATACCGCCAGGGACCTGATCTTGGGTGGTGCTGGATTTCCAGGCCAAGTTCGGAATAGCGCGTAAGCGACGGCGAGCAAACTGAGTACGACGACGCCAGCGAGAGCAAACCAATGGCGCGCCCACAGTGCCGGTCTGCGCCCCTGGTCAACCGGCGATTCAACGGGCACCTCGGATTCTTGGCCATTCTCTTGTTCACCCGGACGAGGTTTGCGGCTCTGCACCCAGGCATCAAGCTCTGAACCCAGGGCGTAGACGGAGCCGCGCTTGTCGTGGACGTGGCGGTGGACGGGCATCCCCTCCCGCTTTTCCCAGCGCTGGACGGTGGTGACATCACGGCCGAGATATGCCGCGATTTCCTTCCACGAGTCCAGCGGGGCCCCGGCGGACCTTTCCGACGGCGACCTGCCGGGAAATGTTCCGCCCATTCGGGCTCTCCTAAACGAATCCAGCGTGTGGCCAGACAGGTGACCAGATTCTATATCGATAGCTCGATAACTGCAAAAGACGGCATTTGGCGATACTGGGAAGTTCCGCGCATTGCTGCTTGACCGAACCACCCGGCGTGTCCGATGGTTGGCGAGCGCCCCGAGCGCGAATCGCGGAAATGAACTTCTTGGCCCGGAAGTTGTCTGCGGAAGCTCCGCCATCTCTTGCCCGGCCCGAGGAGAGGCTTTCTGCGACAAAGACACGAGTCTCAAATTTGGAGGTTCCTCATGAAGAGCAAAGCTTTGTTGTGGATGGTAAGCCCCGTCGCGTTTGTGGTGCTCGCGCTAGCTATTCTTGCGCGGGGCCAAACTCCCACGCCCACGCACTTTAGCGGCTTGATCAATGATTTTACGCCAGAGACCATACAGGGCAAGGTGGTTGGTCCGTGGGTAATGCACGGGACATGGTCTTTGGATTTGAAAAGCAGAATCGGTTTGGCCGATTTTTCCGCAGCCATGACCATGGAGTTATCGGATCACGCGATGGAGGTCGCGATTGCAAATGGCGTTATTACAGGCGGCGTTCCTACGACGTTTGATGATCCCGAAACACGCATTCCTCATACTCACCACATCACCATGAAGGATGCCACACTCAGCTATAACACCAGCACGTGCCCTGTCTACACCTCACCACCGGTCCCCAACCCTGTTTTCATGGTTACCGGCTGGGCCAGCATCACCGGCAACGGGGCCCCGGCTCCGTTTTCGAAGAATGACACCGTGCTATCCATGCTGCAGGTCTGCGTCAGCGGAGGATCGGACGTCCCGTTTTCCAACGTGACTTTGGTGTTCGGGTCTCCCGCGAGTGGCCATTTCGGCTCGCAGGCGATTCACGGCGTCATGCGCAAGTCAAAGTTATCCGATTTCGACGAAGAACATCGATAAGCGTCGGCGGCGGGCACGGCGATCCACCTCGCGCCAATGTCGGCGGACTGGGGCAAGTCCGCGGACGAGAAATCGCCGAGGAGGCAATGATGCAGGACTCACTTGTTTCGTCGAACGGCGACAGACGTTTGTAGCTGATCGAGCAGATTACGAACAGCATTTACGTTACGGGCGCGCAGCAGCGGCTGCATTGTGCGTCGGTTATACATACATCCTGCCTAGGAGGAACGGAGGAACAACTAAGCCAGACTACGTTTCTCGCGGTGCGGGCTACTCAGGCTGCGAATCAGGAAGGTCCATCTGCGGCTGCGAAGGCTCCAATCGGAGCTTCACTGTACCCCTTAGCGAGGATCGGTTGCGCGTGAGCTCAACCGTCAAGGTGAAATGCCTTGACTCCTTGTCGATGGGGATTGTGAAAGTAGTTGTTTCCTTTGTCGTTCCTATTTTGTTGAGCTCAGTCTCAAGGGTAACTAGCTTTTCCGGTCGCTGATCCACGTTTCGCATATCAGCTCGTCGGTATGGGGGAGTTGAAGGAATCGCGGCGGGCTCTACAATTATTGGCGATTCCAGGTTCTATTAATCCTTGACAAGTACGAGTCTGCGAATCCGTTGGAGGGCCGTCATCCCGTCCAGCGAGCGATCTCGGTGTGGGATTCCTTCGCAGAGGATGTGAGCAAAAACGTTGGAATTGAGCCAGACCAACTCTCGGCAGTTTTGACTAGGATACAACGAACTGGATTATACGAACCGATAACCGGGGGTCGGATGGACTACGGAGGTGGAATGGGATTCCTCACGCCGCTATTTCACAACTTCATCTCGACACTGAGAATAAAACCCCAACCTGTGCGGCGTACGTAAAATATCAGTTAAACGAACGCTCGCACCGCAAAACCGTCTGCCAACAAATCAGTCACTTGCGATGGCTAAACAAGGCGGTGCGACTAGGGGTTTTACGTACGCTGTTGGAGTGTCTTATGCACAGTCGAGGCAGACACGCCCAGCTGCGCCGAAATTTCGCGGATAGATGCACCAGAGGCCCGAAGGCGGGCAATCCGGCCGTGATCCAGAGTCAGGGCCGGACGCCCTAGAGTCTGCCCTTTGAGCTTGGCGTTGCGAAGTCCGGCCCTGACTCTCTCTTGAATCAACGACCGCTCAAATTCTGCCATTGCTCCGATGATCTGAAACATCAGCCGTCCCGACGGGGTAGACAGATCCAGGTTATCCCGCAGGCTGACAAAAGCAATACCGTAGCTATCAAGGTCTGCGAGGGCGTTGACGAGGTGCTTTAGCGAGCGTCCGAAGCGATCAATCTTCCAGCACAGCACGACGTCGAAGTGCCGCCTGTGAGCATCGGCCATAAGTCGATTCAATTCGGGCCGAGACTCTTTAGCTCCCGACACACCATTATCAACGTACTCCGCGAACACTTTCCATCCGCGCCGGGAGGCGTACTCTCGCAAATCTGACAACTGCATTTCCGGACTTTGCCCATTTGTTGTGCTGACTCGCGCATAAATCCCAACTCGCATTGATTTCCTCCTCGACGGCATCTGACAGCTGCGCCGCTTTTGCTCTTTGACTCTACCGAGTCACGGCTCGGTGGAGCTAAGAGGCCGTAGCTGCCGACACGTCCCTACCTGACTGGCAGAACAGGAACGTAAGTTGACCCAGAATGCTGACAGCAAGAAAAGTAGCCCTGCGGGTCAATGGAGTGCGGAGCGCAAACGCAAGAGTGCGTCGCGTTCAAAAGGGGCTGGAGTTGGTCATCACCGACCCACGGCTTGGGAAGTCTGTGGCTGACGAAGATTTCACCCTGGAAGTACTGGATCTTCTTCACCCGCACGAAATCCGAAGGACTCTGCCAAACGGTGGCTGGAGGAGAGTTTCGCTGCGGATTTTCATTGCGCTGCTAGGGAGCGGAGTGGTCTGCGTTGCGGAGGAGAGCTAACCGTGATAGCCGCGACCTGCCTTGCGCCCCTGCGTTCGGAGCCCCCAGGTCTCAACTTCCGGTTTGCTCGTCATCCTGGAGTAATGGATTATGGCGGTGATTACGCCACACTAGCCGACTTGTCGGTACTAATCCCGTGAAGAGAATTCCGCCTGGACAGCAAAGGCGTCCTTCTCGAACGGCACGCCGCCGCGATAGACCTTCTTGGCGACATCGAACGCGGGAACCTTCTCCGACAGCTTGGCCAGCCGGGGCGCATCCCCGGCTCTGGCCAGCACCGATTCGAGGCGATGATCCGCAATAGAGCGAGCTCGTCAGTCGAGGACCGCGGAGTTCTGCGCTTGGAGCTCCTCACACCCTTTCCGGAGGTCCGGCACGAAGGCCTGCAGCGCCTCCCCGCGCGCGTCGAAGGCCTCGTCGCCCTCGATCCCCAACGCCGCGAGCAGCCGCTCGTACCCCGCCCGCGACCAGGCCCGTACGTCTTCGTCGGCGTCGTTTTCGAGAATGCCCTGGACCGTTGTGCGCAACTGCAACAGCGGATAAGCGGCCTCCCGGTGGTGGCCCTCGGCGACAAGCTCGCCGATCCCAGCGCACTCCAGGGCCCGCGCCTCACGGGAGACGTTCCAGTCCATGACGATGGGCGTCCGCCGCGCCTCGACCGCGGCGTCGTAGGCGGGCCACAGCTCCGCCACCAGTTCCTCGATCTCGGACCGCGAGAGCGTCGCGCTACCCGCCAATCGTAGCAGCGCGTCGCTGAGGTCCTCCCGCCCGGCCGCCGCGAGCACCTCGCGGGCAATCACCAGTGAGCGCCGGACAGTGGGACAGCGGAGAGCGGCCACCAGCGGAACCACGGCGGCGAACATCACGGCAATGGCCAGGGCGCCGTTGCGCCAGCAGGGCGCGAGCGTGGAGATGTCCGGAGCACGGGGGTGCGGGCCCATGGCCTCGACCCACTCGAGCGCCCGCGCCAACCGGCGCTTGACGTGGCGACGCCTGCGGTACTCCGGCCTGACCGCGTCGGCAACAGCGGCGAGCCGGCCGGCCGGATCGAGGAGAATGACCGGGTCGGCGAAGGCCGGCCCGAGGTGCACGTCCCCGAGGACGGCCTCAGAATCGGTGATGCGCCGCACGTTATGGAACGAGGGTTCGAGAACCACGCCGCCCCGGAGGAGCTTGCGCGGGGCGAAGCGGCCCCGGGGGTGCTCGATGTCGCTCGGCACCTCGGCGTCGACCCAGAGGAAGATATCCACGTCAGAGGCAACCGGGTGCAGCGCCTCGGGATCCCGGGCCCGTGTCGAGCCACCGAGGATCGCCCCCACCAGCTCCGGAACCCGGGATGCCTCCTCCCACAGCCACGCTTCGGCGATGCGCCGGGCTTCACCCGTCGTGATCATGGAGGCCTCCCATCCAGGCGCACTCCCGCCCCCGGCACCCCCACCCAACCGCGAGTGTACCGCGGTTGCCCGCGCGCAGGCCACCCTTTAGGGTGGCGGGGAGACGAGCCCGCAGCCCGCACTGCATCAGCTGGCACGCCCGACTGCAGCTAATGTGTTACACAATCCTTGGCGAAGATCGCGTCCGCCACGTCCAACCGGCGTTCATTCCACAACTCCTCCACGAACCTATTGACCAGCTGTTTCGGATCATCCATCGCGCTCACTCCCGACACATTAGACAAATCTCCACGTCGCGGGCCGCAGATTCTTTCGATTCCCGTGTCGCACGGATGCTGTCGCTGCGAAAGGCTTCAGAGCGTTGGTGTCAATTGATGAAACATCGCCCCAGCATTCACAATAATGGATAAGGTCAGTTAGTGGTTCGTCGGCAAACCTTACCTTACCGGATTAGGTAAGGTTTGCCCGTCACTCGCCAGATGGGCCGCTTCCTGCGCGACACTGACCTCCAGGTGTTCAGCCGGACCAGCCGTGATAGAAATCACAGACAATTGGGATCCTATGAAGCAAGACTTTGTGTGCGTTACTGCTCCGACCAGCCGTTCCAGCCGGAATATTAGGAATCGGCATCCCTCCACGGTGAAAGGATGCCGTGGAGGATGATGTGATGACAAAAAGAATCATTTGCATGCTCATGGGAGCTGTGGTGTTGAGGCTCGTGGGAGGTACAGTTCTTTGCCATGCTCAAGACGCTTCCAAGCCCGCCAACGACTCCCACAAGGCATATGTCGTGGCGCCCTCGTACGACTACGAACTGTCCGGCCGCACGGACAGGGTCAAGGGCTACGTCATCATTGTTGACGCGCCAGAACAGTTGACTTCGCCCGGCCTGGTGGTTCTCGTCAGTGGCGTCGCACCGGGGCAAGGTCACGTAACGGTGAACGGCCACGCGTACGATCTCCCTGGGTTGATGGGAGACGCGGGCGCGGGGAACGGAACACGTCTTAGCTACTGCATTCCAGGGTGGATTGTCGGCTAACGTTAGCTTGGGATTACTTCCCGCTTGCCCGTCACTCTGGCACGACTCCGGCAGGCTCCGCCGTTCTTCTGATCAAACAAGGGGATCGAGGCAAACACAGGGCCGCAGAACCAGACTAAGGCTCCGTTAGGCGATACCATGCCAGCCCGGATTGTGCACCCAGCCAACGGAAAGGCTCATTCGGAACATACTCGAGGCTGGCGTTGAGGAAGGGATACTGGCTCCATGGTTCCTCACGACCGGCCTCCAGGTCGGCAATGATTCTCCCGAAGATCGAGGTTAGATTCACGCCATGTCCGCTGTAGCCCAGTCCATAGAAGATGTTCTTATGTTTTCCTGTGCATCCCACGGAAGGGGATTCATCGATCGACCAGTCAACCACTCCATTCCAACCTAATTCGAAACTGACGCTTGACATTTTGGGGTAGATTCGCACAAGCTCACGCCGGAGTTGCGAAAAATGGGAAGCAGCATCGCGATCTTCGCCAACTCCGCTATTGAAAAAGTAGCTGGGGCTGCCACCGCCGATGTGGATCCGATTATCCTGCGTCAAGCCGAGATAAAAGACTTCGGTGCGGCTGTCATTGAACGGAACTCGCTTGCGCCATCCGATCTCGGCCAGTTGCTGCTCACTAAAGGGCTGGGTCACCGCTACATATTCATGGACAGGCACAAACGAGTTTCGGAAAAATCCCAGTCTTGAGGTGAAAGCGTTGGTCGCCAAAACCAACGACTTTGCCCGAATGGTACGCCCGCCGGTCGTATGAAGCAGGTGCTCCCGACCCTCCTCGATGCTGGCCACGGTTGTGTTTTCGTAAATCTCCGCGCCAGCGTTCTCTGCCGCCGCCTTGAACACATGGACCAGTTTCATCGGATGGATGTGTCCGCCGTTGGGGTCGAAGAACCCCGCCTCGTAGACCTCGGTGCCGATCGCGTTAACGAGTCGCTCCTTATCCCAGAACTCAACAGGCATGCCCAGGGATCGGGCCTGCTTCACATAGGCTTTCGCAGCCCGGACATCGTCGGACGTGACGAGCACTTGCAGAGCGCCATTTATCTCCAACTCGCAGTCGATGCTGGTCGCGTCGCTGAGCTTCGACAACGCCCGGATGTTCTCGGCTGTAAGGTCGTAGATCTTCTTGTCGACGGACGGAGCGGAGCTGAAATGCATATACCTGTCTGCAGTCATCGTCAGCACCATGGCGCCGTTTCGTCCCGAAGCTCCGTTCCAACAGCCTTTCGCTTCTAGGACGACTACGCGCTTGTGCGGGGAGATGCTGCGGATGTAGTAGGCCGCGGAAAGTCCCGTGAAGCCGCCGCCGAGCACCGCGACATCTGCAGCGATGTCGTCCGTCAACGGCGGATTCTGAGGCGGTTGACTTCTTGCCCAATAGCTGCGGTTGAGCTCAAACACCAACGGTTCACGCCAGATCCTGGGAGAGATCTGGTTCAGGCTGACGGTGCCGAGCAACGCACCGCTACTCGCGAAGGCTGCCCTTTTTAGGAAGCGTCGTCGGCTTGAAAGCTCTCGCATGGGAGGATGCTGCAAAGCCTCAGAGTATAGAGATCGCTTTATCCACGGCAAGGCAAATGAAGTGTAGTAGACAGCCCTTACGGAATGAAACGTCATCCAGATGCAGCAGGGATTTAGGGGATTCCGGACGAGTCGTCGGCAAACCTTCCCTTAGGATTACTTCAGGGTTGCCCGTCAACCGCCAGAATCGTTCGAAGCATTTCGTGGATGCCTGGGTACAGGTACACTTGCAAAATGATGAAAAAGCTCCGATTCCTCGTGTCTCTTCACACCCGCGAGAACGATTTCCAAGTGGCACAAGCTCAGACCGCGGAAGAGACCGCGCACAAACTGGGGAGCGATGTGGAGATAGTGTTTGCCGATAACGACGCCGTGAATCAGAGCACCCAACTCCTAAAGGCAATCCAAAGCCGGGTTGAGTCCCGACCCGATGCGATTGTGGTAGAACCGTTTGGAGGCACGGCTCTTCCGCAGGTAGCCCGGGCCGCCAGTGCTGCAGGAATCGGTTGGGCGGTCCTGAACCGGAGGCCGGATTACTTGTCGGATCTCCGCAAGGCAGCAACCGCACCTATGTTTGCTGTTAGTTCCAATCACTTCGAGATTGGCCGCATTCAAGGAAGACAATTCGCAGCGTTGCTGCCCCGAGGCGGTTCTGTTTTGTACATTGAAGGACCTTCCCAGAGTTCCTCGGCACAAGAACGCGAGTCCGGGATGCTGGAGACGAAACCGTCGAACATTGAAGTGAAGATGCTGAAGGCACACTGGACAGAGGAAAGTGCCTGCCGCGCGGTGCGTTCCTGGCTGAAAATGGCCACCTCACAAAGCGCGTCAATTAGCCTGGTCGGCGCGCAGGACGACTCGATGGCCCTGGGAGCTCGCAAAGCTTTTCAGGAGATTACCAACGAAGCCGAGCGGTCGCGATGGCTGAGTTTACCGTTTACCGGATGTGATGGTCAGCCGGCGACGGGCCAAGCCTGGGTACGCGAAAAATGGCTCACGGCGACGATCCACATTCCACCGCTTACGGGACTGGCGATGGAGATTCTCGCAAAAGCCAATCAAAACGGAACCCAACCGCCGGAACATGCCTTTACCACGTCCTTCTCGATTCCTCCTGTCGAATCATTGGTTCCGCGAAACCCATAAGCATCTCCGCCGTGGAACCAGGGAGAAAGCAGCGAAGGACATTAAGCGAGCAGTCGCGATCTAAATCCCACAATCTTAAGCGTACAACTCCACAGTTTCTGGATAGTCGGCAAACCTTACTTTGGGATTACTTCGCTTGCCCGTTTTTTGGGAAGAATCGGTCGTGAGTTCGATTGACTGGGCTCACGCGCCGATGTACAGCGACGGGGACCGGGAGAGGCGGCGAAACGTGCGAGGCCCGGCCCCCTACGTCATCTTGGACATTGAATACGTATTGGCCGTCCGCCGAGACCGTCGCCATTTTCACTTTGCCGGTGCTCGTGAGCTTCTCCATGCTCATGTTCTGGAACGGGTTGGGTGCCAAGTCCCGATGGTTCCACAGGGAGTAAACGCCGAAGCCCGCCGCAGCCAAAATTGCTGCGACCACCAGGGTGAGCAGGCCTGCGCGTGGGACACGGAGTCACGGGTTGTCGGCGCTGCCGATCTCAAGAGATTGCTTCAATCAACGCATCCAAGAAGTGAAGCGGCTGGGTCGCCTAGCCGGGACAGCTTCCAAGCACTCCTCTCACCCCTCAAAAAAGGCAGGGCGGGCACTTTTGCCGTCGCTGTACACTACCCCCTCAACCGTTTGTCGGGTAGGTGTATACGGACGGCAAAATGGAGTGCACCCCAAAACTGAGACAGGAAATTAAGGGGCCAGCTACAGTGAACGGAGGAGAACGATGCTGGTGCCCCGACAAGAATATTCCCGTGAATTGAAAGTGGCTTGTATGCGCGAGTTGGACTCGGGCAAGGGTCTGGCCGAGGTGGCGCGTCAATATCAGCTCAGTCCCAAACGGTTGGAGACTTGGAAGGGCGAGTGGCGTGCCAAAGGGGAGCTGGCGTTTCCCGGCAAAAGCGCCCGTCTCCAGTCCCGGCTGGACAGCGAGCGCATTGCTGTGCTGGAACGCAAGATCGGGCAGCAGACCATGGAGATCGATTTCTTAAAAAAAGTCTTGCGGCGTTTCAAGGAGCATCCCCTGGGAGCCGGCGCCAATGGCGGCGCCGCATCTACGAACAAATCCAGGAAGCCGGCGAAGCGGAGGCCGGAGTGAATCGACTCTGCCAGATCACCGGAGTGAGCCGAGCCGGGTACTACCGTTTTCGGCGGGGTCATGAAGCGAATCCCATGGCCATGACTCTGCGCCATCAGATCCAGCACATCGCGCTGCGCTGGCCGGCGTATGGCTATCGTCGCGTGCATGCTGAACTGACCCGGCAGGGCTGGAAGGTGAATCACAAGCGTGGTTGCGTCTGCTGCGTTACGACAACTTACTTTGTGTGCGACGGCGGAAGTTCATCTTCACCACGGACTCGCGACACGGTTTGCCGATCTATCCCAACTTAGCCGAGGGCTTGGCCGTCACCGGCATCGATCAGCTCTGGGTGGCCGACATCACTTACATCCGCCTGCAACGGGAGTTTGTGTATCTGGCCGTCCTGCTGGATGCGTTCTCGCGGCGTTGTCTGGGCTGGGCGTTGCGGCGGAACCTGGAAGCGGCTTTGGCGCTGGAAGCCTTGCGCATGGCGCTGTGGCACCGCCGGCCGAAGCCGGGGCTGGTGCATCACTCCGATCGCGGCGTGCAGTACGCTTCCCGAGACTACACCGCGGAACTCCAGCACCGTGGCATCCGCATCAGCATGAGCCGCACCGCTTCGCCCTATGACAATGCGCAAGCGGAGAGCTTCATGAAAACTCTCAAGTACGAGGAAGTTTATCGCACGGAATATCGCGACCTGGAAGACGCGCGCGCTTCGATTGGGGAGTTCCTGGAAAAAATCTATAACCGTGAGCGCTTGCATTCGGCACTCGGTTATCGTCCGCCGCTGGAGTTCGAGCGCCATCTGCGGCGCGCCGAAGCGATGGGGAGAGAACGAGCATGAGTTTTCTGAGGCATGGGGAATCTATCGCTCCGATGAGGTTGGTTCCACTGGGAGCAAGCGACCTGGCTCACTCCCAGCGCTCATCGGACGCGATGAGTTCCAGTCGGCTATTCCTTGGCAGGTTGCTCTCCAGCAGAGCCTGCCTCCGCTTCGCCGGCTGCCGGCGATTCTCCAAAACTACACCTAGCCGTACAATGATTTTTCAGCGAACGGCAACAACCCCCTTAACTCCGTGTCTCACTCCAAGGGTGCACTCCAATTTTGCCGTCCGTATACACCTACCCCTCAACCGTTTGTCCCTTTGGAGAAGAGTCCTTACACTTACGCCAGATTCTCAACTGGCCGCTCTTGTGCTGGAGGCTGAGGGCGATAGCCTGCAACGCGTAGGACAGGCCGACCAACCTCAAATCAGGTGCTCACAGATTCCCGGCTTTTCCACTTCTGCCGTATTAGGCCAAAGCAAGGATTTCAGGAGCACAGAATGATCTATAACGAAGGCACCCTACAACAAGCGCAGCGCGCAATGCGCCGCCGTCATCGCCGTCTACAATCCCAAGACCCGGTTGCTTACGCAGCCAGCGAACAACGTTGCCGCCAGCGACTGGCGGCACTGCTTCTCGCGCAGGGGCAGTCAGCCTTTTCTGCCGCCGCATGATTTCACAATAGATCGCCTCGCAATGGTTTCCCTTTACTTCTCTCCCGAGGCAGGTAGAGTACGCCGAGTTGTGTACTACTTGTGCAACAGGAGGGGAGAACATGGCAAACAAGAAGACTCGCAAGGTGCGTTTGGCTGTTAAGGCTCGCCCCAAAGCGAAAGCTCGGAAGAATCCGAGGTCGGCTACGACCCGCACTCAGCCGATGCCTAAGAGCGTTGTCAGCCAGAATCGCTCAGAAGGACTCCGGCTGTTCAAGCTCGCAGGCCGTCCGACCAAGGAACAGTTCATCCTCGTCTACGGCGAGAATGGCCCGAAGATGACGTGGGACCAGCGGGCAGCTGCGGGCTTCCCAGCGAAGAAGTTTCAAGCTGCGCTGGCTGCGAAGGTCCGGGGGTGAGCGGGATCAAGTTCAGCCCCGGCTCAATCGTGGCTACTCCGGGTGCTCTCGCGGCATTAGAGGCATCCGGAGATGATCCCACGGCCTATCTGGTCCGACATATCGCGGGGGACTGGGGAGACATAGACGAGCATGACCGTCGCGAGAACGAACTCAGTCTCATTCACGGGTTCCGGCTGCTCTCGGCCTACACCCTCAAGACCGGAACCAAAATCTGGGTCATCACGGAAGCGGACCGCAGCGCCACCACGGTTCTGCTGCCAGAGGAATATTGAGATAACTCCGCACCGACTTTTCCCTAGGGGCCACCACCTAGAACCCACCCGCCCTGCCGCTCAGATGCCGAGAGAGGCATTTTCAGCCTCCGTGGGACCCGTAACCAGTGCACGCGGGCTGTCAATCCTAGAGTCCACGCATCGCACGCAGTCTCTCGATATTCTTCCTGCGCCCGCAGACGCAGTGTTGGTTGCGGCCCTGAGGTAGCTCTAGGCCAAAGGCTGGACCGAGTAGGAAATCGAATTGGAAGCGAGGCTCTAGCTTCGTTTCCCAACCACACAGGTAAGCTAGTGCTTCGGCCATCACCATACATGCGCTGAAACATGCGACGAAGGGAACGGAAGGCTCGAAGTCTTGTTCTTGTTGCTCCAAAGAAATCTTTTGCGCCATGGCCTGCTGAACAACTGAACAGACCGGGCGTCCAACCTGCGATCTCAAGGCATCTTGCTTCTCCGGTGGTGCTGCTTCCACGTCTGACTGCTTTACAAGGGAGTTCGGATCTTGCAGACGGGTTTTTGAAAGTCCGGTGGCCTCGCTCTGGACCTCTTCAGCCGGACGGCCAGCTGGCCTCTGGAACAAGCAGATGAGACAGGCAACGTCATCCGACCAAGGGTGCCTGCTAACTTGACACATGAAATCGCCGATTGCGCCATCGATCACGATGTTCGGCCACAGAGTACGCTGGACTTCGTGTCGAACATCGATATTGTCCAGACCGTTGACGACAACTGGGGGATGCTGGTGAAGGCCGCTAGCGTACTGCTCAAATGGGCCGTGAAATCCCTCAGCCCGGATGCCAACTTCTTTGAGAATTGCGGCGAGGGTAATAGCCTTGGACTTGCCGATTTCCTCCGGTGTCAGAAGAAGGCAAGTTCCCAAATTCTCGGCGCCATATTCCTCCCGGTCTACGATGGTCACTTTCCCCGTGAAGGGCAAACGTGAGATGAGATGGACGATTCCGTTGCCGATTGCTCCCGCTCCTACAACGAGCAAATCATCTTCGAGTTTTTCGGGAATTTGCGGGCCGAAATCAGATGTGCTCTCAGCATAGTTCCGCAAGGAAAAGTTGAGGCCGTTCAACATCTCGCCACGTTCATGCTTTACGCGGATAAGCCGCTTGAACACCTCCCCGACGCCGAAGCAGGCGGCGGCAAGCGCTGCAACAGGGTTGCTCATGTCGCATGGACCCAAAATGTCAGCATCTCCAGACGTAACCCGAGCGACAAAACCGTTGGAATTTATTGTGGTCCACGGCAGTTCGGGATGTGCCTTTGTGCCGATAGATAACACCGCATCAAACTGATTGAAATTCGTCAATTCCTTCAGAAACTCCACTGCG
>CAWCRQ010000017.1:0-40062 GCA_963797885.1 uncultured Acidobacteriaceae bacterium
GCCTATAATGTTACGTCTGCCATGACGTCCCCTCAGCCAACGGTTCCCCCACCCCTCAGAATCAAGAACAATGCCCGGCAGTTCTGGTTTCGCGTAAGCGAAGGGCTGGCGGTGAACCAGCTCTGGTCGCAGTTTGAAAAAGACGCGCGCTCCAGCTATCGGCTGTACTCGGCGGGGCTGGACAATCTGCCGGCGGAGCCGTCGCGCGCGCCGGCGGGTCTGGCAGATGGCGAAGGCTGCTGTTCTGGGCGATCCTGGAAAAGCTTGACGCCGGCGCGCCGCGTGCTTGTGCTGCTGGCGCTGATTCTGCTGTTCTTTCCTGCCGGCGGATTTACTTACACCAACGGCGAATCGGACACGTCGAGATCCATGAATTCGACTTGCACGTCTGGGGCGGGATTGCTGATGTTTGTCGTCCTGCTGCTGGAGCTGGCGGATCGGGTGGTGATGAAGCGCGACCTGGAGATCGCCAAGGATATTCAGGCGTGGTTGTTGCCGGGCGCGCCGCTGCAGATTCCGGGATACCAGATCGCTTACGCGACGCGCCCCGCAAACACGGTGGCGGGCGATTACTACGATGTGATCCTGCGGCCCGGTCGGAAGTCTGAGCGAAGACCGCGTTCTGTTTGTGGTGGCCGATGTGGCGGGAAAGAGCATTCCGGCGGCGATGCTGATGGCTACCTTCCAGGCGAGTCTGCGAACGTTGTCGACGAGCGGCGTCGCGCTGGCGGAACTGGTGGACGGCGTGAATCGCTATGCCTGTTCGAACAGCCTGGGCGGCGTTCGCTTCACCACCGCCTTTCTTGCCGAACTGGATCCGGCTACGGGAGACGTGGTTTATATCAACGCGGGGCATAACGTTCCGATTCTGCGGAAGAAATCGGGCGCGGTGGAGCGGCTGGAAGCGGGAGGCATTCCGATCGGGATTTTTGCGGAATCGACTTACCAGGCGGGGACGACTCGCCTAGAGGGCGGAGACTGGCTGGTGATTTTTACCGATGGAATCGTCGAAGCCGTCAACGCGAAAGATGAGGAATACGGCGAACCGGAATTGATACGACTGGTGGATCGCAGCTCGGCATCCGCTCCCGCGGAAATGCTCCGCAGCCTTCTGGCGGAATTAGATGTGTTCGTCGGAAACACTCCGCAGCACGATGACATGACTTGTCTGCTGCTGAAGCGAAGCTGCTAGGAGGCGAGTACGCGGAGAAGAGCGAGGAAAAGCAAAAGCTTTAACCACAGGGGACACAGGGGCCCACGGGACAAATCGGAACCTTCGTTGCCTTCCGTACTTCCTCGCTTTTTCTCGGCGCCCTTGACGTCTCGGCGGTGAACATTTCGTCGCGCACTTACAGTGGCTTCAGGCCGGCAAAGGAGAGGAATTGCCCGGCGGCGGTTTGAGCCTGGCTTAGGTCCGGGGAAATCTTCTGGGCTTGCGCCGAAACAGAGTCGGCCTCCGCAGCACGACCGTCCCGGCGCAGAGCTTGCGCGAAGAGTAGGACATTCACATCGTTGGGATCGACTTTCACCGCGTGCTCCAACTCAGCGACCGCCACCTCGGACTGCCCCTGACGCAGCGCCAGGACGCCCGAACCGGTCAGCGCTATGCCGTCGTCCGGATTCAGGCGCAGAGCTTTCTGGTAGCTTTCGGCCGCCTGATCGTAGTCGTGCAACTGCAGGTGAGCTTGGCCAAGTTCGCTACACGCCGCGCCCTGAAGCTTGGGATCGCCGGAAGCGTGCAGCACCGCATTGCATTCCTCGATCGCTTCCTGGGGATGTCCGACGTGCAATTCGTAATCGCAGAGCGCAAGGATTTGGTCGGGCGGATACTGGTGCAGTGCCTTGCCCGCCCGGAATTGCACGATCGCCTCGTCGGGCCGGCCCTGCCTGGCAAGAGCCATCGCGAGGTTGTTGTGCGCCGTGTAATTCCGCGCGGTAACGCGCAACGTATAGCGCCACAAGGTTTCGTTGTCGTGCCAGTAGCCCAGCTGGCGATACGTGAGACTCCCCAGAACGAACAGTACGCTAACGGCGGAAACAGCGAGCCAAACCCCGCGGATTCCGCGCTTGGATGCCGCCTCACCGAGGCCCCACACGACGGCGACAAACAAACCTATAAAGGGAAGATACGCGTAGCGGTCGGCCATTGCCTGCTCACCAACCGTGACAATTCCGATCATCGGGACTAGAGTTCCCAGGAACCAGAACCAGCCGACGGGCAAATAGCGGCGGTCTCGCCAGCGAATAACCAGCGCCGACAGCAAGAGCAGCAGCGCCGCCGCTCCCACCACCTGCCAGGCGGGCAGCGAACCCTCGGGCCGCGGATACATGGGGACCAGCGGAGACGGGCAAAACGCCTTTCCGATATATCTCACATAGGAGACGAATGCGTTCTCCAGTCGCAGCGACACCGGAACTTCCGAAAGCGCCCGCACCGTGTTCCCAGCACGCTGCGCAAAGACGGTGACGACCGAATCCGCCGCGGCAAGGATGAAGAGGGGTAACTTTTCCCAGACCAGATAGCGGAACGAGCGTGGCGTGGGCGTCGCGGGTAAGCCCCGTGCCGCGGATGCTGTGCCCATTCGCTGCAGCGGCCAGTAGTCCCAGAGCAGCAGCACAAAAGGTAGAGTGACGATCTGCGGCTTGGCCATCAGGCCAAGACCAAAGAAAACGGTCACCAACGAATAGAGATAACGCCGGCCCGTCCGCGCGTACCGGTCGTAAGCATGGAGGGCGAGTAGTAAGAACAACAGGCTAAGCACATTCTTGCGCTCCGCGGCCCAGGCGACCGACTCAACGTTGACCGGGTGCAGGGCAAACAAAGCAGCCACCACCAGACTGGGCCAGGTGAATCCAGTGGCCCGCACCAGCAGCAGGAACAGCAACACCGCATTGGCCGTGTGCAGCAGGAGACTTGTATAGTGGTGGCCAATAGGATTGAGGCGAAACACCTGGTAGTCCAAGGCATGCGACAACCAGGTCAAGGGGTGCCAGTTCCCTTGGTAAAAGGTCGTGAACGACCACTTCACCGTGTCCCACGTCAGACCACCCTGAACATGGGAATTCTTCATCACGTAGGCCAAGTCATCGAAATCGACGAACTGGTTACGGGCGATGGGATTGTAGAAAGCGAGCGTGGCGGCCGCCAGCAAAAGACAGAAGATGACGAGGCGCTTTTCGCGGGACGCTGACATGTCGATAAGTGGAGGCGACTCCGTTGGCTGCAAGGTGGGCCGCTTCCTCAAAACAATATTCCACCCCTGCTGATGACGATTCTAACGCGATGTTGTGTTGACTACGACGGCGCTGAATCGCTCGCCACTACCCCAAAGTAACAGCTCCCCATCAGGTTTTATGTCTCCGATGCCGACGGCGAGCCCGGTTCTCACCGCCCAGGCGTCGTGAGCGCAGAGAAGCCCGTTTCAGTTAAGAGTTCCAAAGCATCGCTGTGCGCTTGCAATTACTATAGTGCTTATTGGGTGCGAGCCAGTCTTCGTGCGCGCCTTCAGCGGCTGATACCCTAGCAGTAAGAACAGGTCTCGCTCACGAAGCCGCACGATTATGAGGCAAATCGAAAGTCGCACAACGAGTACAGGCGGAACTTGGAAGCGCATGTTGAGTCGCGCTGACCTTATAAAAACGGCGCTTACGGTGGCGCTCCTCGCCATCGTGCTGGCACTTTCGTTGAGCGCCGATTTTTACAACTCCTCCATGGTAGATACGTTCATGGCCCTGGCTTTGGGCGGCGCCGCTGTCACGCTGCTGGTGGTGCAACCCTCATGGGTGAACTGCGCAAGCGTAGCCGTGTGCAGCCTCGTCTTGGCGGGAGTCGACTATCGTGTCATGGGGTTCCAGCCCAGGTTCATGGCTGCATTTTCATTTGTAGGATTGAGCAGCTTGGCCGTGCTGGGCACGCGGACGGCATGGGCGCGTAAGCAAGATCGCACGCTTTTGCTCTGTGCATTTCTTCCCGCGGTGTTGTTCGCGGCCTCGGAATATATGGCTTCGACTTTGCTGGATTACACCGCAGCACTCCATCCCAAGACCTTTGATCTTTATTTGTATTCCGCTGATTGCAGCCTCCGCGTGCAATTCAGTTTTCTGCTAGGGCAAGTGTTCTCACGTTACCTGTGGTTCAGGTTCGCCGCCTTACTCTTCTACATTGCTTTACCTCTGCCGCTGGCGTTGGTCTATGCCGCCCACCTCCGCCTAAGAAACAAAAGTGCTCTCCCGGTAATGCTGGCGTTCCTGGTGACCGGTCCCATGGGAGTGCTGTTCTATAACATGGTTCCGGCAACCGGGCCGGTCCACATTTTTGGACCAAGCTTTCCCTGGCACCCATTGTCAACGTCGCAAGCCATGCACTTGGTGTTGGAAACGGTACCCGTCAAGGGTGCGCAAAATGCCATTCCGTCTTTGCACATGGCTTGGGTGCTGCTGGCATGGTGGAATTCCAAAGGACTCTCCCGCTGGATACGCGCCATCGCGCTTGCTTTTGTGATTTTTACCGTCTTCGCCACCCTTGGAATCGGCGAACACTATTTCGTGGACCTGGTGGTCGCTTTTCCATTCGCCCTGATGGTGCAAGCTTTATGCCTGTATCCTTTGCCGTTCAAATACGGTTCGCGACGCGTGGCATTTTTGTTTGGTGCCTTTGCCAGTCTTGCCTGGATGGCGCTGATCAGCTTTGCAACGCCGTTTCTTTGGATTTCGCCGGTCATTCCATGGGCTATAGTGATGGCCACAATTTCCATCTCCAGTTTGCTGATGCATCGCTTGCAGAACACGGAATTTACGAATGCGCGAGTTCAGGCGGCCGGACGACGGAAAGCGACTGACGCAAGAAAAGCCGAAGCGAGCGTAATGCCAAATGGGACAACTGGAGTCAACGGCTCCTCTTGCCTGCCGTCTCTGCCGCGACTGTTCCGGAAATGACCATCCAGCCATGACCGTCCCGCCGTTACCAAGGGAATTCGCGCTGCGCAGTTCTTCCTCGCGATCGTTCGTGTCTGGATCAGAATAGTTGAATCCATGGGTTCGCCTTCCACTGCCGCCGTGGCGAAACGCCTCGAACGACCGGGAGTCTCGGCTCCCTCCAAGCTGTTTCATTCGCCGGCGCAACGCACCTTGCTGTTGTGTCTGCTGTTGACCGCCGTTGTGCTGGTGTTCTACAACCCCGTAATTCACAACGGGTTCCTCAACTTTGACGACGATGGATACATCACCAAGAACCCTCAGGTGAAGGCGGGCCTGACCTGGGCGACCGTGAAGTGGGCTTTTACCACTTACCATCAGGCGAACTGGGCTCCGCTGTCGTGGCTTTCTCATGCCCTCGACTGCGAACTATTCGGCTTGAATCCTGCAGGCCACCACTACGTGAGTGTCCTGCTGCATGCAGCGAACGCTGTCCTTCTGTTTTTGTTGCTCCAGAGCGTGACCGGATTCCGCTGGCGCAGCCTGATGGTCGCGGCGCTGTTTGCGCTTCATCCGGTCAATGTCGAGTCCGTGGCATGGGCGGCCGAGCGAAAGAACGTTTTGAGCATGATGTTTTTTCTGCTCGCCTTGCATGCCTACGTCTGGTACACGCGGAAACCGGCAGTTCTCCGCTATGTGGCGGTGTTTTTTCTATTTGCGCTCGGCTTGTTGAGCAAGTCTCAAGTCATCACATTTCCATTTCTGCTGTGGCTGTGGGACTACTGGCCGCTTCTTCGGATATTCCCCCCGGCGGCTGCCGACACGCGCACCCAGCAAGGGACCGCGCCCAGACGGTGGAGTGGAGGGCTGGTGTTAGAGAAGGTTCCACTCCTACTGCTCTCGGCAGCGAGCGCGTCGATCACCATGAAGGCCGAGGCCGCCGGGGGCGCTATCCGGGGGGCCACCCGGTACAGCCTGCTCTTGCGACTGGAGACGGCCGTGGTCTCCTATGCTCGCTACCTTGGCAAAGCGCTTTGGCCATCGCAGTTGGTGGCGCTGTATCCCCACCCCACGACGCTCTATCCTGCCTGGCAAGTGGCCGCGGCTGCGCTGCTTTTGCTGTTGGTCACTGCTTTGGTTCTGCGAGCGCGAAGTCGCCGTTATCTCGCGGTCGGCTGGTTGTCGGTTTCTCGGCAGCCTTATCCCCATGATCGGCTTAGTGCAGGTGGGTGAACATTCCATCGCCGATCGCTTCGCTTACCTTCCCTTCATTGGACTGTTTCTGATGTTGACCTGGCTGGCGGCCGACTGGGCCCAGGCTCGTCAAATTTCCAGCCAGATGGCTTGCCGTTCCCGCCATTTGTTATCTGCTGGCGCTCGGAACCCTCACGTACCGGCAGGTTGGCTACTGGCACGATATTGAGTCCTTCTGGCTCCGCACGTTAGCCATGACTCCAGGACAACTACACCGCACAAGTCAACTTGGGAGACTTTCTGCTCAGCCAGAACCGCACCGAAGAGGCCGCCGCGCACTTCCGCGCCGCACTCGCCATCCGTCCCAACGGTCTGGCTGCCAACCTCGATCTTGGCGCCTATGAGGATCGGCGCGGCAATCTGCCCGCGGCCATCGAGCGCTATCAGATGGTGACTCGCCACGCCGGCGACGTTGGCATGCGCGCTACCGCCTATAGCAATCTGGGATTTGCCTATCGCGGAATGGGGCAGCCGATGCAGGCCAAGCAGTGTTTCGAAACGGCGTTGCAGTGGGCGCCCGATCGCGCCCGGGCCATGGTCGGGCTTGGCTTGATCGCCCAGGAGAATGGCGACCTGGCGGAGGCCATCCGGCAGTACTCGCGTGCCGCCGCGGTGCAGCCGGATGATGTGGTTTTTCTGCTGCTCGCCCACGCGCTGCAGCAGGAGGGACACGCTGACGAGGCGCAAGCGATCTTTCAGCGCGTGGCCCGCTTTTCGTCAAATCTTGCGGAGGCGCAGAAAACGGCGGAGTCGCTCCTCTCCGGGAAGTAAAGCGCGGTTATCAAATGGCGGTGGAAAGGCACGGCTTTACAGGCCGCTGAGCAATCCAAATTCGATGCCCACCCCTGGCAACCCGTGGTGTAAGTACGGTTCGTATCAGGGCATGCCTTCAGGCATGCTGAAAGTGCTGCGTTATGAGAGCGCCCTTCAGGCGCTGGGGCCGGAGACCGGAGTTTCACCACGGGCCCCTAGGGCATCTGATTTCGAAGAACTTGCGGCATCGCTAAAGCGGTGCCGTGATACGAACCCCAGGTTTTTCCGCCAGGCGTGCCCGGATGCGAATCGCACCTGCACCCCACAGGCTGCCAGGCCATCGGAAAAGCGCAAGCGAAAGCCCACGCAAAAAAAGCCGGGGCGAGCGTTCTCAGAATGGCAGTTGCGGCATCTGACGGCGGCTTGAAAGGTGAAGATGGAGACGAGGGGCGACTGGCAAAATTTGTCAATCTGGGTCCCTGAAAGTGTCATACTGCAAGAATCGAGGGTGACTGAGGCGGTGACTGCCTCGCAGAAGGGTGCTGAAAACACTGAAGTTTCGTCCAGAAGGACATCTGACTTCCGTCACCTAGCCCTCTGGCCCTCAGAGTGCGATAGTACGAACGAGTTGGTCATCCAACCAAAACAGTCAAACGGAGACGAGGACAATTTAAATGCGGAAACAAAAGGGCTTCTCACTGATCGAACTGCTGATCGTGGTCGCGATCATTTTGATCATCGCCGCGATTGCTATCCCGAACCTTCTGCGTGCGCGTATTGCGGCGAACGAGTCGTCCGCGGTGGCGTCGCTTCGCACCATCAACACAGCCATGATTTCATACAACTCCAGCTACCCGACGGTGGGCTTTGCGGCCAACCTGACCGTGCTGCAGGGCACCTGCACCGGCAGCACTGTTCCCACTTCGGCTCTCGCTTGCTTGATCGATTCGAATCTGGCGGGGGGCAGCAAGAGCGGCTATACGTTCACTGCGTCGGGCACGTCTAGCGGCTATCAGGCGAACGCAAACCCGTTTCAGCTGAACACTACGGGCGTGCGCTCCTTCTGCTCGGTCGCAGATGCGGTAGTGCGTGTCGCCGGTGCGGGCGCCACCACCTGCGCCGGAACCGAGACCCCGCTGCAGTAAGTTTGGATTTTGGCAAAGTACCTGGGGGAGGGTACAAGCCGGGAAAAAGCAGAGGAGAAATCCTCTGCTTTTTTTATTGTGGGGCGTTTTCTGCTGTGGGTCTTAGTTTTCTGATATGGCTCTAGTTTTCTGCTGTGCGTCTTCAATAATGGCTCGTTCCCAAGCCCACAAAATCCACTGACACAAAATGTCATTTCCGACGCGGCGGAATGACCGAAGCGGCTAACCAGGGAACGAGGCCGCGAATTGCATCGCATTCCCAAGGACTTACGGTTCGTGCCGTTGGACCCAGTCCGGCATGAAAAATGCAACCGTTGTGACTGGAACTTGATCGGTTGCGCTCATACGGCAGGGAGATGCGATGCGAAGGACCAAAGGATTCTCTCTTATTGAGCTGTTGATTGTAGTGGCCATCATTCTGATCATTGCGGCGATTGCGGTACCCAGTTTTCTGCATTCGCGCATTGCGGCGAATGAGTCAGCCGCAGTGGGGGCGCTTCGCACACTGAACACAGCACAGGTTTCATACAACACCACCTATGCGACGGTGGGTTTTGCGGCCAACCTGACCGCTCTGGCGGGCACCTGCACCGGCAGCACCGTACCCTCATCGAGTAATGCTTGCTTGATCGATTCGGATCTGCAAACCGGTATCAAGAGCGGCTATTCGTTCACTCTGCAGGGCCTAAACGGCCCTCCCGCGTCCTCCTATCAATTCATCGCATCGCCGGTGTCTGCGAACGTGACCGGCGTGCGCTCCTTCTGCTCGTTCGAAGATGCGGTGGTACGCTACAGCATGACGACGATCCCGACCTGCGATAGCACGGTCAGTGAGCAACAGTAACACCGAAGGGCGGCGGCAGATTTTGAGTGCCAGCCACGGTCGCAGCGGGCGGTTTACCTTCGTAATCGCCAGGACCGCCAGACATCCCCAATCGCGCCGGCATTGCTTATAATTCTCTTCAGAATTAAGAATTAGATTCCACATCAAATTCCACGCAAGGGGCTTGGCATTGCGCGCATAGCCATGGCTGCGATTGAGATTCTCGACCTGGAAAAAAGCTACCTCGTTGGATTCTGGCGCAAGCGCCCGAAACTGGCGCTGCGCCCGCTCCGCCTGACCATCGAAGAGGGAGAGGTGTTCGGCTTCCTCGGTCCCAATGGCGCGGGCAAGACCACCACCCTCAAACTCCTGATGGGGCTGGTATTCCCGACGGCTGGAACCGCGCGGATTCTGGGGTCGGAGATGGACGATCCGCGGGTGAAATCGCAGATTGGATTTCTGCCCGAACAGCCCTATTTCTACGACCATCTCACCGCCAGAGAACTGCTCAACTATTATGGGCAGCTTTCTGGAGTTCCGGCAAAAGGGCGCTCGGCGCGGGTGGAGCAGATGCTGGCGCGGGTGGGATTGAGCGATTCGGCAGGGGTGGCGTTGCGGAAGTTCTCCAAGGGCATGTTGCAGCGGGTGGGGCTGGCGCAGGCGATCCTGCACGATCCCAAGCTGGTGTTTCTGGATGAGCCGATGTCGGGACTGGACCCGATGGGGCGGCGCGAGGTGCGGGATATGATCCAGGAACTGCGGCACGAAGGCAAGACGGTTTTCTTTTCGACGCACATTCTCTCCGATGCGGAGGCGCTTTGCGACCGGGTGGGCATTATCCACCAGGGTGAACTGCGCGGGGTGGGGGCGGTCGCCGAATGGACTTCGCAGATCCAAGGCAAAGTCGAGATTATTTTTTACGCACAAAGAGTGCCGGCGGGTTTAACCAGCCTGGGGGCTGAGGCGCGAGTCAGTGGCGATATGGTGAACGCGGTATTGCCGGAAGAGCAGCAGGACGCGGCGCTCGAAGTGCTGCGGCACGAGCGCATCAAGCTGATTTCACTGACGCCGGTGCGCAGTTCGCTGGAGGAATATTACATCCAGAAACTGCGGCCGGCGCAAGACCGGAAGGGGGTGGGCGTATGAACTCCGGGGGTGTGAACTCCAGGATCGGTTATATCGCCTTCAACACTTTTCGCGAGGCGGTGCGAGACCGGGTTCTCTACAACCTGATCGCGTTTGCGCTGCTGCTTTCGGGGGCGGCGATTCTGGTGGGAGAAATTTCGATCGACATCGAGCGCCTGGTGGTGGTTAACCTGGGGCTGACGGCGGTCTCGCTGTTCGGAGTGGTGATCGCCATCTTCATCGGGATTGGCCTGGTTTCGAAGGAGATCGACAAACGCACGCTATACACGGTGCTGTCGCGACCGGTTCGCCGCTGGGAGTTCGTGGTGGGCAAGTTCTTCGGGCTCACGGGAACGCTGGTGGTGAACACGTTCCTGATGGCGGTCGGCGTGTTGCTGGCGCTGCTCTATGTCGCGCACCGATTCGAGAAGATGGACGCGTGGGTATTGGTGGCGCTGTATTTCATCGTTTTGCAGTTTCTGATCGTGTGCGCCCTGGCGCTGTTTTTCTCATCCTTTTCCACGCCACTTATGTCGGCGGTCTTCACCTTCGCGTTGTTCGTGATCGGAAGTCTGGCGGAAGATCTGCGCGGCTTTGCCCGAATCACGCACGGGTTGGGGGGATGGATCGCGACGGCCGTCGCCTATCTGGTGCCGAATTTTTCCGCCTTGAACGTGATCAACCAGGTGGCGCACGGCGACCCTGTACCCGGGCGACTGATTTTCTACAACAGCGTTTACGCGCTGCTCTATTCGGCGATGGCCATCTCGGGAGCGGTGTTGATCTTCCAGCGCCGGGATTGAAATGACGGCCACGCGGCGGGCCAACCTGGTGGCGACCGCGGTGCTCTCGTTTTCCATGGCGGGCGTAATCGCGACGCTCTATGCCATCGACCACACGCGGCGCGGAGCGATAGCGCAGGAAGCGCTCTACGTGCGCTCTTCCACGGTGCTGCGGCGCATGAGCCTGGGCTACACCGGCCTGCTCGCCGACATTTACTGGACGCGCGCGGTGCAGTATTTCGGGGAACAGCATCACAATGGTTCCAGCGATTTCCGCTTGCTGGCGCCGTTGCTCGAAGTCACGACGGAACTGGATCCGAAGCTCGTGCCAGCGTATCAGTTTGGGGCCAACTTTCTGGCTCCAAAGCCACCCAACGGCGCGGGATTGCCGGGGTCCGCCCTCTTCCTGATGAAGTACGGAATCGAGCACAATCCCGGCCAGTGGCGGTTCTACTACAACCTGGGATTCCTGTACTACACCGAGTTCAAGGACTACGCCAAGGCGGCGGACGCTTTTGCGCAGGGAGCGAAGCTTCCGGTGACTAATGAATACATGCCCGTCCTGGCGGCGCGGATGGCGCAACATGCCGGCGAATTCGACACGGCGCGCATGTTGTGGTCCACGACTTACGAGAGCACTAAAGACGCACAGATCCGGGACAATGCGGTCCTGCATTTGCTCGCTCTACGGGTGGATGAGGACGTGACCCGGCTGGAACAGGTGGTCGAAAAGTACCGTGAACAAACGGGGCGATTACCGGCCAGCATGGGCGATCTGGAGCGCGCGGGCTTTATCCATGGGACGCCTGCCGATCCGAAGGGACGACCGTACAAGTTGATGCCGGATGGGCGGATCGAGGTGCAGGATCCGAAGAGCATTTTCTTTATCACCAAGGGCCTTCCGCCGGGAGCAGCGTCGCCGAAACCGCTGCACGCGAACCGGCCAGAATCGAAGTGAGAAGCGCTCTTGGCTTTTGGCTCTTGGCTCTTGGCTCTTAGCTGAACAGGGTTCTCAAAACTCGAGTTTCGTATCAGGGCATCGCTTTAGCGATGCCGTAAGAATCCGGTGCTGGAGCGGGTGCTCGGAGGCAGCTCAGTTTTTGTCAGAGTCGGCGGGAATGAGCAGTACTCGATTTATTTCTCGGGAAAGTCTGTTTACTCTTAGGGTATTATACAATGTTTTATGTCCCCCCCCCCCCCCCCCCCCCCCCCCCCCCCCCCCCGATTTCCCGCAAAATATTGATTTCAAATGACTTACTTGTAAAATATTCCGGAATATGGACTTAAGCTCGATTTTCGGCCTAAATTCCCAGTTTGGGGCGGTTTGGGGAGGATTCCAGCTTCTCTACCCACGGTTCGTTTATGCCGGTTGAGCGGCTCGGTTTATCAAAGAGTACTGGCTGCCCCGGCTTTGCCGGTCAGAGATCATGGTCGCATCGGGCGCGTGAGGAATCTGTGATGGCGCTCACCGGCGGATTGTGATGAAAAGGCCCCCTGGGCTTTCACGGTGCGGCGATGCTGCCCGCGTGTTTCACTGCGAATCCGCAAGGTGTAAAGACGTGCGGCCCGTGGTGCGATCCGTCTGCCACCCACCCTTCGCAAAGTGCGCGAAGGATGGGCACCCCCCGGTGTTGGTAGTGTCAGCAAAAGGCTGGGCCAGCCCCCAGTGACTACTTCCGTAAGTCGGCCGCACGGCGTAAGACTCACGGCGGAGGCAGACCGCGCAAGGAAGGGCCAGACCCCATCTAGTCAATTATGCTGCTTTAGACTTCCGCTTTTTTCTAAACTGACGCGTTTCGAGTTCTGCCTTAAGTCGCCTCTCCAGATCACCCCAAGGTATCTCAACAATAATCTTCAACCTTCCAGCACGCAGATGCACTTTGGCGGGAACCTCGTTCAGATGTTTGACTCGCCGCTGTTTCTTGGTCGCCATTGATGACTCCTTTCCATGTAGCAGTCGGAACCGAGGGATTATACTGCGAGGGAAAACGAAAAGCCCGGCGCGATGGCCGGGGCATTTTCGATTGAACCTAGACACTTCAATCGTAGCGCCCCATTGCGCCCAGCGCAAGAGCTACGATGGCCAATTCTGACTTCTGGCGAGAACTCGCTATTAGTTTTAAATCCGTCCCTGAACTTTACGAATTCACTGCATATCGTCAGTACTACATGGGACAACGGTACTTCTCGCCAACGAGCATTACAGAACCGAATTGGGAACTACAAGCGACTCAACCAGCTCTAGCAGAGTTTCGCCCGATAGCAATACGGGGCGCGACTATGCTCCCTCCTCTACCAACTAGCACTCTAGTCGTGAGATGGCTTGAAGCATTATGGAAAGAGGCTACTGAGGGCCCGGTAATCTCAGGAATTCCGATTGTGGGAAAAGATCGAGTATGGTCCTCGGACCCTCCCCAAGATGGTTCCGTCAGGCTTATAGAACTTCGGGGAAAAATTGATCGTGTGTTCCAAGCCTCTTCTGCTCTCTGTCGAAAATTTGAGTCTGAGGCATTGGAAATCGATTTTAAAGAGAATCGGCTGGCCGCAAAGAGAGAACCGTTAGCGGCACCTCTGCAAGACCACGACAACCCGATTCGCGTGATGATGCGCCATAAGACCGAGATGGCCTTGCGCGAAATCGAGCGGCAAAAAGAACTTGAACATGAACGTAAACTCGCAGAAATCCGCGCTTCTGTGGTCGCTCCGACTCCTGCTGGTACGGTGCCAAACCTAGAAGAATCTGTCCGATTCCGTACTTTGGACAAGTACTATCAGGTCATCGTATTTGACAACCGCGAATACGAACTCAAACCCATACAAAGTACCGTCATTCGCGTGCTGCATAAAGCCTACCTTGAGAAGCGCGGGAGTGTTGGGATTAAGGAAATTCAGACGGCTCTAGGCATCAATTCTGGGAAAATGAGCGGCTGGTTTCGAGATAAGAAGAATAAGTATCTCTATGGAACTCTAATCGTGCAAAAAACAGGTTCCCGCAATCACTACCGGCTAGACCTCTAGTCGCTTGCGCCCGAAATACGTCCGACGTGTGCCCGAAAAACACCCGAAACTTCCTCTCTCACATGCCCATAAAATCCCCCAAATGAGCCCGATACGCCCGAAATGCGTGATCGGGCGCAAAGTTTCCTTGTTACGTTTCATTGGGAAGGGGGCATGAATGCGAGAAAGAACGCGAAACAGAGGACCACCATTTAGCTAAAAACTAGCAATCAGGGGAGCACTCGCCGTGCCCCCTGATTTCAGACCTTACCGGCGCTTCGGTAGTGGACTACTTTGAATCTCGCTCCCTCATTGTCAGACGCACTTTGCCATTCTCTTCGTCACATCCTCAGTTCAAGCAACTCCAGAGAGAACCGCTGTTAGCGAATCCAGAGTTACCGTGACCACGGACGGCTGCCGAGCTGTGCTCGGCTTGGACAGCCGGGGGCGGCTGTCCCTACGCAACCCTGGACGGGCGAGACGCCCGTCCCTCCGCGAGCGGTCGCGCCCTTTTTCGATACGGCAACATTTAATAACATTTAATCCGCTCTAAACCTTCATACGTGATTAACGGCGGACGAGAACGCGCCGCAGTAGAATTTGTTAGGGGAAAACCAAACATTGAATCGTCACGTCTTTTTTTGTTGGCTTCTGCTCTGCTGGCTTCCGGCGATCGCCGAACCCGTGCATGCGCAGGACGTGCGCCAGTTCGCCCGCGCGGTTGACGCTCACTACAACCACCTGCGCAGCCTCGAATCGGACTTCACTGAGATCTATCGCGGCGATGGTCCGGAGCGTGTGGAATCGGGCACTTTGTGGTTGAAAAAGCCGCGCAAGATGCGATGGGAATACCGTTCTCCGAATGAGAAGCTGTTTATCAGCGACGGCCAGGCGGTGTGGTTCTACCTGCCGGCGGAACGGCAACTCAGGAAGACGACCCTGCGGAAGCTCGACGACATGCGGTCACCAGTGGCATTTTTGCTCGGTAAGACCAAGCTGGAGAATGAATTACAAGGACTTTCCAGAGCTGTGGACCAATCACCCCTGGTCGCAGGTAACATTCTCTTGCGCGGGGTTCCGCAGAGTATCGTTTCCGAGAGCATGGCAGGCCAAGTCAGCGAGGTGCAACTGGAGATCACTCCCTCCGACCAGATTGTTCGCATTGTGTTAATGGAAGCGGACGGGGCGACGACGGAGTTCCGCTTTGCGGGCTGGAAAGAAAATCTGGAGTTGAGCGACAGCCGGTTTCAGTTCAGCCCTCCGCCGGGGGTGGAGACGGTGGAAGGAGAATTCGGACCGTAGGGCGAATGTTGACAGGGCAGCCCCTAAAGGGGCAGTTTTCCCAGGGCGCTTTTCGGCATCGCTGAAGCGACGCCCTGATACGAAACAGCGTTCGGCATAGGAAGCAGCGTTCGACGTCGGTTACTTGCGTACCACACGGATGGACAGGTTGCGGTAAGCGCTTTGGGAACAGAATGTTACACTTGGTCTGAGAAGCTCAATACGGGTCAAAACCAGAAACCCGGAAGCATCGGAAGCAGACGATAGCGAATGGCGCAATTCCTGGTCAAAGTCGCCGACGAACAGGGCCATCTGCGGCAGCAGGTGGAGCACGGATATTCCGAAGCGGAGGTCCACGACCGGTTCACGCAGCAGGGATACCTGGTGTACTGGGTCAAGCCCCGGACCATCCTCAGCGCGGGCGGCGGCCAGTTCGGGCGGCGCGGCGTCAAGCTGCGACAGTCTGCGTTTCTGATCTTCAACCAGCAGTTCCTGACCCTGATTAAGGCGGGACGGCCGATCCTGACCTCGCTGGATCTTTTGATCAAGCGGCAGCGGGACAAGTCTCTGTTACAGCTGCTCGGCAACGTACGGGAGCGGGTAAAAGGCGGCGAGTTGCTGTCTGATGCATTCGCCGCCCAACAGGTGTTTCCGAAAATGTACACGACCACGCTGATGGCGGGCGAGAAGAGCGGCAACATGAAGAAGTTCTGAGCCGCTACATCGCCTATCAGCGGATGGTGCAGACTTTCCGTAAAAAGCTTCTGGTGTCTCTGGTATATCCCGCGCTGCTGGTTTCGGTGGTGACGCTGATGCTGATTTTTCTGATCACCTACGTGGTGCCAAAATTTGCCGACCTGTTCAACAACCTGGGAGCTGAGCTGCCGGCGATCACGGTGTTCATGCTGTCGATCGGTCTGAACGCACAGAAGTACGGATGGGTTGTGCTGCCGGCTGGGGTGGCGGCATTTGTTCTGTTGTGGCGGTGGAAGCAGAGCGATCGCGGGGCCGAACGCATTGACCGGTTTCTGCTGGCGCTGCCCTTGATAGGGGGAAATCCGGCTGAAATATCAGGTGGCGAATTTCTCGCGCATTCTGGCCACGCTGCTGCAGGGCGGCCTGCCCTTGGTGCCGGCCATGGAAACGGCCGGCGACTCGATCAGCAGCCGGCAGATGGTGAACGGGGTCACCGCCGCAGCCGAGCGGGTGAAAGAAGGACAAAGCCTGGCGAATAGTCTGGAGGCACAGAAGATATTTCCCGATCTCGCGGTGGAAATGCTGGAGGTCGGCGAATCGACCGGGGCGCTGCCGGCGATGCTCGGTTCGGTGGCGGAGTTTTACGAAGAGGACGTGCAGACGGCTATGAGCGCAGCCATGGCGCTGATTGAACCGCTGATCCTGATCGTCATGGCGGTCTTTGTCGGCGGGATCTGGATCTCTTTGTATATGCCGATCTTTACCTTGGGAGCGAACGTGCACTAAGGCAGGACTGAAGAGGAGCTCGTGTGGTGACGGGGCTTCGCCCCGTTTGCGGGGCAGAGCCCCGCTACCACACCAGCCAGGTTGTAGACTGGAATAGGCATGGCGGACAAGAAAACAGTAGTAGTAAGCGGTGCGAATGGCGGGAAGCTGGTGCCGGAACCGGCATCGGTTCCCGACGGAGTGGAACGCGCGCGCGATATCGCGCGGCGCTACCGTTGTGAATTTGTCGATCTGAGCGATTTCCAACTGCACCACGATCTGTTCGAGAAGATCCCCGTGCACTTGATGTTCCGCTATAAGTTCGTGCCGCTGGCTGAGACGCCGGACGGTCGCTTGGCGATTGCCATTGCCGATCCGCAGCCAGTTGATGATGATCGACGAGATCAGCCTGCTGCTGGGCAAGCGGATCATCACCAAAGTTTCGACCCTGAAGCAGATCTCCGACATCCTGCAGAAGACCGAGCAGTCCAAGCGCGTGCTGGAAGACGCGAGCGAGGGATTCACGCTCGACGTGATCCGCGAGGACGAAGCCGGAAACGACGAGACCATCTCCATCGACAAGTTGACGGCGACCGCGGGCAGCGACATGAGCCCGATCATTCGTTTCGTCGACACCACGATTTTCACGGCGTTGCAGCGGCGGGCGAGCGATATCCACATCGAGACCCGGGACGACTCGGTGGTCATAAAGTTTCGTATCGACGGCGTGCTCACGAACGCCATGCCGCCCATCGGCAAAGAGCACCACTCGACCATCATTTCGCGCATCAAGGTCATGAGCGAGCTCGATATTTCCGAGCGCCGCGTGCCCCAGGACGGCCGCTTCCGCGTGAAGTACAGTGGCCGCGCCATCGACTTCCGCGTTTCCATCATGCCCTCAATCCACGGCGAAGACGCCGTGCTCCGCGTGCTCGACAAGGAGTCGATGAGCGAGAAGTTCAAGAAGCTCACGCTCGACGTGGTCGGGTTCGACGATGACGACCTGCGCCGCTTTCGCCGCTACATCAAGGAGCCGTACGGCATGGTGCTGGTCACCGGGCCGACGGGCAGTGGCAAAACCACGACGCTCTACGCCGCCGTCAACGAGATCAAGACCGACGAAGACAAAATCATCACCATTGAAGACCCGGTCGAGTATCAAATACGCGGCATCACCCAGATTCCGGTCAACGAAAAAAAGGGTTTGACCTTCGCCCGCGGCCTGCGCTCGATTTTGCGGCACGACCCGGACAAGATCATGGTGGGCGAAATTCGCGACAACGAGACGGCGCAGATCGCCATCCAATCGGCCCTGACCGGCCACCTCGTGTTCACCACCGTCCACGCCAATAACGTGGTGGACGTGCTCGGGCGCTTCCTGAATATGGGCGTCGAGCCTTACAACTTTGTCTCGGCGCTGAACTGTATTCTGGCGCAGCGGCTGGTGCGGATCATCTGCGATTCCTGCCGCACGGCGGTGCATTATCCGAACGACGTGCTCGAGGCCAGCGGTCTGGATCCGCAAGTGTGGTCGCAAGTTCCTTTGTATGAGGGGCAGGGCTGCATCGAGTGCGCGGGCACGGGATTCCGGGGACGGACGGCGATTCATGAACTTCTGGATTTGACCGACCGCATCCGCGAGATGATTCTGGAGCGGAGACCGACCTCGGAGATCAGGAAAGCTGCCCGCGAAGAGGGCATGCGCTTCCTCCGCGAATCGGCGCTGGACAAGGTGCGCGGCGGAACCACCACTCTGAAAGAGATCAATAAGGTCACCTTTATCGAGACCATGCGCTGAGGCTGAGTAGCAGAGGCTGATTGTCAGAGACTAGTTATTATCTGCTAGTCTAGTCCCAGCATCCCCATAGGCAACTACTCTCGTCATGAAAGTGCGGGATATCATCAAGTTGTTTGAAGCGTTGAAATACGTTGTTGTTTACGAAAAATCCGGTACCGGCTGGGCGGCCTACGTTCCCGACCTGCCAGGAGTGGTGACCACAGGCCGAACACGAACCGAAGTTCGCTCTTTGATCCAGGAAGCAATCGAGTTCCACCTGGATGGGCCTCAAAGAAGACCAGTTGCCCATTCCCGAGCCCAGCGCCGAAGCCGAGGTAATTTCGATCAGCCCAACGAGATAATGACGTCCAACTCCAAACACGCTCGCCGTCCGACGCTCGCCTGCGAAATCGCGGCTGACCGCGTCCTGGCGGGCCGCGGCGCGGATAGGGGGCGGAGGGTGGAAATGTCGTCGGCGCGGGAACTGGCGCCGGGCGCACTGCTACCCGATTTGATGGAAGCCAATCTGCGGGACGGCGCCGCGATCCGGCAGGCCATAGAAAGCGCGCTCGGCAGCGTCAGCGGGCGCTCCCGCGACGTGATCGCGATTCTGCCCGATACCTCGGTGCGCGTCGTCCTGCTGGATTTCGTTCTTCCCCCTCGAAGCGGGAGGAGGCCGAAGCCGTGGTCCGCTTCCGGCTGAAGAAGTCGCTGCCTTTTGATCTCAACGATGCCCGCGTCTCGTATCACGCGCAGTCCTCGGGTAAAGGTATGCGGGCGGTGGCGGCGGTGGTGCTGAACACGGTTCTCGCGGAGTATGAGTCGGCGTTTCGCGACGCGGGCTACAACCCGGGGTTGGTGATGCCGTCGATGCTGGCGGCGCTGGGAGCCGCGGACGCGGAACGGCCAACCCTCGTGGTCAAGGTGGACGCGCGCACCATCAGCATCGCGATTCTCGATCAGGAGCAACTGCTGCTCTTCCGGACGCTCGAAAATATGCGGGGCGTAACCATCACCGGCGATCAACTGGCGGAGGAAGTCTATCCCTCGGTGGTGTTTTTTCAGGACACCTACAACCTGAACATTGAGCGCGTGTATGTGGCGGGCCTGCCGGAAACGGGTGCCGCCGCGGCGGCGCTTAAGAATCAGTCTGGCGCCCAAGTTGAGGACTTGGTGGGAGCGTCCCAGATCGGGTCCACCACGGGCACGGTTCCGCGCTGGCGCATGGCGGGAGTGGTGGGGAGCTTTAATTTCCTAAATCGCGGTTCGCGGTTGGCTATTAGCTAAAAGCGAAAGGCGTTTTAGCGAACAGCGAAAAGCGTTTTCGCTTTGTCTTTTACAACTATGCGTTTAGATATCAATCTCGCGACCCGGCCCGTATGAAGATGCCCGTGAATTCTGGGTACGCTGGGGATTGGGCGTGGGGCTGCTTGGACTGTTGACGGTGCTTCTGCTGCTCTTGCGGTGCACGGCTGGATTCACGCCGGAAGAGATCGCCGCGAGATCGTGCAACTGCAGGCCCAGATCGCCGAACGCGACACCGAACGGGCCAAGGACAAAGCCTACCTCGATATGCCCGTCAACCGCAGCACGCGGGATCAGTCTCAGTTCTTGAATGGACTGATTCAACGCAAGGCGTTCTCCTGGACCGCGTCTTCGAAGAACTGGAACTGGTCATGCCCTCGAGCCTGCATGTGGTCTCGCTGCGTCCGGAATTGAATGAGCAGAGTCAGATGGAACTGGAGATGAGGGTGATTTGCGACACCCGCGCCGCCGCCGTGGAACTGGTCCATCGCATGGAAGGCTCGCGCCATTTCCAGGGAGCGCAACTGGTGGAAGAGCGGAGTGGAGAGGCCGGAGCGGGTGTAGTTGCTTTGGTGATCGCAGTTTATGTGCCGGACTCGCCCGAGAGGAGCGGAAAGTAATGCCGGACTTGGGGAAATCGCGGCGCAAGTTGAAAATTGCGATTGGGGCGATGCTGGCCGTCGATGTAATCGCGGTGACCGTTCTGTTCTCGCCGCTCGTGGGCTTTCGCGGATTCGCGGAGGCTGCAAATCCTCGAACTCAAGGCCGAACTGACCAAGAAGAACCGCGAAGTCGCACCGCTGCGCGGCATGGACAAGAAGATCGTTCTGGCCAAGAATCAGATCGGCGGGTTCTACAAGGACCGCTTTGCCGCGACCGATTCCGAACTGGCCAATGAACTGGGGAAGCTGGCGGCACAAATGGGATCGGATCCAGCAGGCGTCATACAAGGAAGAGGATCCGGAAAGCTCCGGCATAATTCCGGTCGAAATCCACGGAGGTTTTTCCGGAGACTACCTGCAACTGGTGCGCTTCATCAATACGCTGGAACGGTCGAAAATGTTTTTTATGGTCGATGGCGTGGACCTGGCGGGCGAAGGCGCGGGACCGGTCAAGCTGGGAATCACGATACACAGTTATCTGCGGTCGGGTGCCTGAGTGAAACTGGGAATCGAAAACCAGAAGCAAGTTATCGCCCTGGCGGTATTGGGCGGGCTGGCAGTGGGGATGCTGGCCTATGAATTCTGGCCCGCGTCGCCCTCCGCGTCGCCCGCAACCGCGCAACCGGGAGCGACGCTGGCCAAGCCCGCCACGCGACGTACGGCTTCCGGAAAAGTGGTGCGTGTGGTTGAGCCGCGGCCGGATCCTACGCTTGACCTGAACCTGCTCAGCCAAAGCGAGGAAATCAAGTACGCCGGCAACGAAGAAATATTTTTGTCGCGGGGTCAGTGCCCAAGATCGAAAGACCCAAGGCACCCGGTGTCACGGACAAACACGATGCCAGCCTTCATATGCCTCCGCCAATTCCGCCGCCGCCGCCGATCACGCTCAAGTTTTTTGGCTTTGCAAGCGGCCCGGGGAGACGAAGAAGGTGTTCTTGTCCCAGGGCGAAGACATTTTCATCGCCGCCGAGGGCGACATTGTGGACCGGCGTTATCGTGTCTTGCACATTCGGCGACAGCGGTGGACGTGGAAGATATGGTCAACAATAACCGGCAGAGCCTGCCCTTAACGCAAGGCGCCCCAGGATAAGGCCGTAGCTGATTTGTAATTGGTAGTTGGTAATTTGCAATTGAAAGGCGAGGGAACGTTTATGCGGCATCGTGGTTTGAAATCACAAATTACAAATCACACATTACAAATGCCCCAGCGCGGCTACATGCTGATCACGCTGATGCTGGCCTTCGCGCTCATCACCATTGCGATGCTCGCCGTCCTCCCCGCGCTTAAGCAGCAGGTTCTCCGCGACCGCGAAGAGGAGTTGGTGCCATCGGGGTACGGCATACATGCGCGCGATCCAGCACTTCTACAAAAAGTTTGGACGGTACCCGAACAGCGTCGAGGAACTGCAGAATACCAACAACCTCCATTTCATTCGCAAGCGCTATACCGATCCGGTCAACATTGACCGGGCCACAGGCAAGGAGAAGGACTTCAAATTCCTCCGTCAGACCGACATCAACTTGAACGTCGCGCCGGTATTGGGACAAACCGCTGGCCCGAATACCCCCGCGGGACAAAGCGGACTGCAGGGGCAAGCGGGACTCGCCGCCGTACAGGGAGTGTTGGGCGCGATGCAAGGGGGTATTTAACAGACGGGCGGCGTGCAGAATTTGAATGGTGATTCCGGCAATCCATCGGGTGTGTCGGGGAATTCGAATTCGACTGGATCGTCGTCCTCTAATACAACTTCCAGCTCCGGCCCCAACGGGCCGACGTTCGGCGGAGGACCCATCCTCGGGGTCGCCAGCCTGAACAAGAAAGATAAGACCATCCGCGTCTTCTTCGACAAGACCCATTACAACGACTGGCTCTTTATTTACATGCCGGCGCTCGACCGCGGCGGCCTGCTGACCGGGCCGGTGAATCCTGGTATGCCCACTCCGAACTTAAACGGCCCCGCTCCCGGTCTGGCTGGAGGTCCGCCGGCGCAAGGCGGATTGGGACAAGGATTCGGAGAGGTTTCAACGCCGAACAGCGGTCAAAACCAAGGTCTCCAAACGCAAACTCCGCAGACCCCAGCGCCGGCGCCCCAGCAGTAGACTTCGCATTCCCAGCAACCTTCGCCCGCCAGAAAAGCGGCCCAGAGAAAAGCCCCGCATCGAAAGCGGGGCTCTATGCGAAACCAAAAATACTTAGCCGTTAACCGTTAACATTAAACGAGGAACCGCAGCCGCAAGTGCTCTTCACGTTCGGGTTCTCGAACTTGAACCCGGCGCCTTCCAGGGTCTCGACGTAATCGACATGCGCTCCGCCAGATACATCAGGGAAGTGGCATCCACGTAAACTTTCAAGCCGTCAAAGTCGAAAACCTTGTCCATCATGCCGGCGCCGTTCTCGAAGGCCATGGAGTATTGAAAGCCAGAGCAACCGCCCCCGACTACGGACAACCGCAATCCGGACGCAACCGGCGTCTGCGAAACCATGATCTCTTTGACCTTGGCAATCGCGGCCGGGGTCAGAACGGGTGCGTTCTTGGGCTGTACATCGGGTGCGGAGGTGGTCGCCATCTGTTTGATCTCCTTGGAATCCATTATTATAACAAACGTTGCAAGCGGCTCGGCAAGGCTTTTCGCCAGCCGGTACTCTTGCCAAATCTACTCGTTAGATGCTTCGGGGTGGCAAGAAGTCGCTGCCCCCTCTTGCCAAGGGGTCTATAATCGTGCGCAGTAGGGCCTGTACCCGAGTGCCACAAGATGGCCACGTCGGGGCTGGCTCGACCTAAGCTCCGAGGTGGCGTATGTCTCCTATGGTCGGTCTGCTTATCGCGTGGGGTGTTCTGACGGGGATTCTTATTATCCTCCTGATCTATCGCAGCACCCTAACCATGCACGAGGACGATTCAATCTTTCTCCACGAAACCGAATCCCAGATGCATAAGGATCAAATGGAAGTTCTGGTCAAGATGAAAAAGATCACACCGATCGTCAAGGTGCTCGGTGCCTTGTCGGGAGTCATGATCCTGGTCATTGCGGGATTGTTCATCTATCAGGGACTGACCAACTCCACCACGCTCCAGTAAACGGGACGGATTCGCGGGAATCCTAGCCCAGCCCCGCCTCGGGGAGAACTCGCGAGAGCGGCGGCCGCTGGCGGGCCTGTTTCCGACGCGGCGAAATCCGCAACCGAACATGTGCGCGCAACACCCCATTGCGATTGTCGGAGGCGGTCCAGCGGGCGCTCTGGCGGCTGCGTTGCTCGCGGCGGGTGGCAGGGACGTCCGTCTCTTTGACGAAAAGCTGGCCTGGGAGAAGCCCTGCGGCGGCGGACTCACGCACAAAGCTTTGCAGCAGTTTCCGTTTCTGGCGGATGCCGGAACCGAAAGCAATCCGGTTGAACACTGTGAGTTGATCAGTCCGTCAGGGCGGCGGGTACGCTTCCACATGCAGCACCCGGTCGCGATCTTCTCGCGCTTGGCGCTGAATGGATTGTTGCTCGAACGCGCCCGGCGCGCCGGCGTCGATGCGCGCGTCGATATACACCACGAGCGCGTCACGCGGATTGCCGGGACCGCCGGAGACTGGCAACTCGTCACGCCGCAGCGGGAATACCGAGCGTCCTACCTGATCCTGGCGGCGGGCGCACGCAATTCGTTCCGTTCCCAGTTCCTCTCGCCGATTCTCCCCAGCGATTTGATGGTCACCGCGGGCTACTTCATCCCTGGCCATGATTCTCCCGGCCATCGTACTCTGATGCAGATCCAGTTTCTGAAGGGAATCACCGGCTACATCTGGGTCTTCCCTCGCACCGATCATGTGTCCGCCGGAATTACGGGCAGGATCGGCAAAACCTCGACCGCCGAGTTGCGCCGCATACTGGAGCATTGGCTCGAAGAACAGTGGCTCGAAGAACAGCGGCTCGAAGGGAAGGTCTTCCATTTGGACGGTGCCGGCTTTTACTCGCACATTCTTCCGTCGTTCCGCGCCCAGACCTTCGAAACGCTCGAAGTCTGCGGAGACGGTTGGGCCATGATCGGCGACAGCGCGGGCCTGGTGGACCCGATTACCGGAGAGGGTCTCTACTACGCCCTTCGCTCCGCGGAGTTGTGCGCCGAAGCGCTGTTGGCCGGACGACCTGACCACTACCAAGTCCTTCTGGAAGATGAGGTGCTCGCCGAATTGAAGCTGGCGGCACGCGTTTCCGAGCGCTTCTACAGCGGACAGGTTTTCGGAGACAGCGTGCTGGAGCGGATGGTTTCGCTAACCGCGCAAAGCGCGAGCTTCCGCGAGCTGATGAGCGATCTTTTTGCCGGGATTCAAGGCTACCGCGATTTGCGCTCCCGGCTGTACCGCATCCTGCCCGCAGTGATGGCCGAGGGCCTGGTTGGAACGCTGCGCCAGCCCTGGGGCGCCAGCAGTAATGGGGCGGCAGTAATGGAGCGCCAGTAGGAGTGGAGCGAAGTTCGCCGCTGACCCGCTTGCCTGGATCGTAGAGGCGCGGCTTGCCGCGTCTCAGCCGCGAAACAACGCGCGCGCGCCTGGTTTCGGGTGGATTTCGGGTCAATGAGTGCAATCGCGATTTTGCAACAACGATCATTTGGCGACAGTGCCAACTCCACGGCTTTCATTGACTTGAACGTTTCACCCACGTAAGAGTTGCCCCTAATGATCGGCCAGACCATCTCGCACTACCGCATCGTCGAGAAATTGGGTGGTGGAGGAATGGGTGTTGTCTACAAGGCTGAAGATACCGACCTTGGTCGCTTTGTCGCCCTAAAATTTCTGCCCGACGATGTAGCGCAAGACCCGCAGGCATTGGAGCGTTTCCGACGTGAAGCTCGTGCTGCCTCGGCGCTGAACCATCCCAACATCTGCACGATCTACGAAGTCGGCAAGCACGGTGACCAGTCTTTCATCGCGATGGAGTTTCTGGACGGCCTGACCCTGAAGCATCGCATTGCAGGTCGCCCGTTGGAAAACGAGTTAATTCTTTCTCTGGCCATCGAGGTTGCCGACGCACTGGACGCCGCGCACGGGGAAGGCATCGTCCACCGCGACATCGAGCCTGGAAACATCTTCGTGACGAAGCGTGGTCACGCCAAGGTTATGGATTTCGGTCTGCCGCAGGTAGCAGCCAAAGCTGCATCAGGAACGGGTACCGGCGAACCGACGGAGGTCGGCGACGAGCATCTCACGTGCCCGGGCACAGCGGTTGGTACGGTCGCGTATATGTCGCCGGAGCAAATACTCGGCAAACAGCTCGACCCTCGCAGCGACCTGTTCTCGTTCGGGGTAGTTCTTTACGAAATGGCGACTGGCACTCTGCCCTTCAAAGGCGACACAACCGGCTCAACCTACAATGCCATCCTCAACCGAGCTCCCGTGCCTGCGGTGCGGCTGAACAGCGAGGTTCCCGCGGAACTGGAGCGGATCATTGAACGCGCTATGGAGAAGGACCGGGAGTTGCGTTACCAGCACGCCTCAGATCTGCGTGCCGAGCTCAAACGCTTGAAGCGGCAGACGGAAGCCACACATAGCATTGCTCCGGTGGAGGAGGAAGAACCTGAACTCGGGTCCGCAGGCCATGTAAGTAAGGCAGCGGTAAAACAATCGAGCGGAAAGCTGATAACGCCCTCTCCCACGGTGACTCCGATGTCCGCTCTGCCTTCCGACACACCGGCAAGCTCCCTTAAGCCAAACAAGAATTGGAAGCTTTTCGCAAGTCTTGCCGCTGTGCTGGTTATGGCAGCCATAGGAGCGTACCTTTTCCACACGCGGCAGGCTCAAAAGCTAACGTCCAAGGACACTATTGTTTTGGCTGACTTCGCCAATTCCACCGGGGATACAACATTCGACGGCACACTCAAACAGGCATTAGCCATCGAGTTGGAACAGTCGCCCCTCCTGAACGTACTGCCGGAAGGGAAAGTGAGCGCAACACTCAAGCTGATGGACCGGCCGACAAGCGAACGGCTAACACAGGACGCAGCGAGGGAAGTTTGTTTGAGAACCAACAGCAAGGCGCTGCTGACAGGTTCCATTGCCTCCGTGGGTAACCAGTACCTGATCGGGCTTAAGGCGGTGAACTGCCAGACGGGCGACACGCTGGCCAGTGCTGAGGGAGACGCAGAGAACCGCGAAAAGGTGCTGAAGACGCTAGGCGATTTGGGTAATCAGTTGCGTGGGAAACTCGGGGAATCGCTCACTTCTGTCGAGAAGTACAACAAGCCACTGGATGAAGCGACCACCTCTTCGCTCGAGGCCCTGAAGGCGTTTACTGAAGGACGAAGAATCCAGCGGGAAAAGGGCGACGCCGACGCGCTCCCCTACAGCAAGCGCGCCGTGCAACTCGATGCCAACTTTGCTCGTGCATATGCGACGCTGGGTGTCTCGTATAGCAATCTCAACCAGCCCGCTCTGGCAACTGAGAACCTGAAGAAAGCTTACGACCTGCGCGACCGGGTAAGCGAGCGGGAACGCCTTTACATCCAGGCGACGTATTACGGCTTCGTCACCGGCGAGGTGGACAAGGCGAACCAGAGCTATACGGAGTGGGTGCAGGCCTACCCTGAGGATTATGTACCGCACACCAATTTGGGCAACAACTACATCCTTGTTGGGCAGTACGAGAATGCTGCTGCTGAGACCCGAGCTGCCCTCCGAGTTGTGCCCGAGAATAGCATCGGCTTGAGCAATCTCTCCACGTGTTATCTCGCGCTCAATCGGTTGGACGAAGCCAAGGGCGCTTTGCAGGAAGCGCAGAGTCGCAAGGTGGACAACAGTTTCCTCCATCTGAACAGGTATTACCTTGCTGTTCTTCAAAGTGATGCATCTGCCATGCAGGAGCAGATAGCTTGGGCAATGGGGAAGCCAACAGCGGAGGATTGGATGCTGTCCGTGCAGTCTGACACTGAGGCCCAGCATGGCCGACTAGCCAAAGCGCACGAGTTTACGCAGCGAGCAGTGGAGTCCGCACGGCGCAATGACGCGAAGGAGACTGCGGCGCTGTGGCAGGTGAATGGAGCACTGCGGCAAGCCGAGTTCGGCAACGCGACCAAGGCCCGCGAAGCGGCAGCCGATGCCCTCGCTTTAAGCGCGACAAAGGAAATCGAAGTCTTAGCAGCCTTGGCACTGGCCCGCGCCGGAGATTGGGCAGGGGCCGAGAAGCTGGCAGACAAGGTGAGTCATGAGTCTCCGCTGGACAGCCTCATTCAGGGTTATTGGCTACCTGCAGTCCGAGCGTCACTGGAACTCAATCATGGCAACGAGCAGCGTGCGATCGAGTTCCTGCAGCCCACATCGGCTTACGAACTAGGTGAAACGCCACCTTTTAATTCGATTGGCACGCTGTATCCCGCCTACCTGCGCGGAGAAGCGTACCTGAAAGCTGGCCAAGCTCAGCAGGCTGCAGCGGAGTTCCAGAAGTTCCTCGATTATCGCGGCGTGGTGCTGAATTACCCGCTGAGCGCACTGGCGCACCTGCAACTGGGGCGGGCTTACACCCTCGGCAGCGACGTAACGAAAGCCCGTACCGCCTACCAGGATTTCCTCGCCCTCTGGAAAGACGCCGACCCCGACATCCCCATCCTGAAGGAAGCCAAGTCGGAGTACGCGAAGCTGCAGTAGCGGCGTGGCCGATCTTCCAACCATGCCTGACCTGGTTGCACAAAAATTGTCAACTGACGCTATCAGGCGATTGCGCTCATTGAGAATTTTCAGGCGGGTCGATTCATTTCCATGTGAGCGTAAACTTCGCCGCGGAGTTCGGGTGGCGCAACGCTTTAGCGTTGCGATCACCGGCTTGTTCTCAGGTCCGGCTTTAGCCGCTGCGGTCAAACTGCGGCGCGGAAAAATCCTCTTTCCCAGCGTCGGCCTTTGAGAGCGCCCATCAGGCCGCCTTTGCCGAAAGATTCCCGATGTCATCGAGCAGCACTTTCTCGTGCCCTTCGGCGTTCACCTTTTCGTACACCTTGCGGATCACGCCCTTGGGATCAACCACAAAAGTGGTTCGCTCCCAGAGCTTCATCCCCTTCCATTCAATCTGGCCGAGGCCGAGCGCCTTCATCAGGCTGGAATCGGTGTCGGAGAGCAAGTCGATGGTGAAAGCGAACTTGTTGCAGAAGTTTTTGTGCGAGGCAACGTCGTCGGCGCTCACGCCAATGACTTTGATCCCGGCAGCGTCGAAATCAGCCTTGGTCGCCGTAAACGATTTGCCCTGGATGGTGCAGGTGGGCGTGTCGTCTTTCGGATAAAAGTAGACAACGAGCCAGTGTCCGGCGAAATCGGAAAGCTTGCTGATCTTGCCGTCCTGGTTGGGAAGCGAAAAATTGGGAAACGGATTGCCAGCGGAAAGCATAAGAGTTCCTTTCTAAATTTGTGGGTGTAATTTTACGTGGCCGACGGAGAACGCGCACACAATCGACGATCTCTTAGCTCTTAAGTGTGCGCGTGAGAACTCGGTCGTCCCTCCGGGACTTGATTAATTTCTTCCACTTTTCCCAGCGCTTGAAGCGCTGGGCTAAGTTAGATCGCCCCTCCGGGGCTGTATTATCGAGTTCTTCGTTGCACCGGATTGCCAAAAGGCCAGTTCTCACGCACACTCTTAAGCCTTGAGCCAAAATTGGTTTTCCCTGTGCACCCCTGTGTCCCCTGTGGTTCAAGCTTCTAATTCTCAACCACAATGGACACAGGGGAAACCTTCTGACTTCGGCCCAGCTAAGAGCCAGGAGCTAACAGCTAAGAGCGGTCGTCACGCAGCCTGCATCGCTTTCTTGGCGCGTTCTTCCATCTCCTTCTGGGACAAGTCTTCCTTGTGAGTAGCGATCGACCAGAAATGTCCGAACGGGTCCTGGATGAAGCCCGAGCGGTCTCCGTAGAACTGGTCCTCGACCGGCTTCAGGATTTTGGCTCCCTCCGCGACCGCCTTTGCGACGACTTTATCGCAATCGGGGAGGTACACCAGCAGGCTCACCGGAGACGCGCCGATACTCTCGGCGCTGCGGTAGCCCATGCTAGGGTTTTCGTCGGCCAGCATGATGCGAGAATCGCCTATCTGCAGCTCGGCGTGGCCCACCCGGCCGTCGGGACCAGCCATGCGCATGATTTCGGTTGCTCCGAAAACGTTCTTGTAATACTCAATCGCTTTCGCAGCGCCCTTGATAACGAGGTACGGCGTGACGGTGTTGTATCCCTTGGGAATGTAGCTGACTTTTTTCATTAATTTTTCTCCTCTGGTGTTCCGCTCTGGTGTTCCACTCTGGTGTTCCGCTCAAAGATGAGGCTGAGGGTTGAGGTCTAAGCGCGCAGACGCGCCCCCACGGGCCGCGTCGTTCCCCAATGAGAACACAAGTTGGCAGGAGGCTCAAGGCCGAACTTTTGTGGCGCGGGGCGCCCGCGCTGGAATCCCACTCATCGCAAAGTGCGCAATAAGTGCGAGAAGAGTGAGACCAACCACGCCGCCGTCAGCCCCTGTCACAGCGGGGCCGAAAGAGCCCTTGCCCGTGGACCCGTTAGTACCGTGACAAAAGTAATGCACGAAAGGCTTAAACCATTGAAACTCATCCCGCAACCCTGCACACTGCCTAGGGAAGCTACAGAGAACATGGAAACTCCCCCACAAGCCACCAGGGCTCGTCGGCGCAGCGACCGCCTGCCGATTGCGTTTCCGGTGGTAGCCTCGGGGATTGATCCCTCCGGGAAGCGTTTCCGCGTCAAAACCAAGACGACCGCGGTCAGCCTCTTCGGCTGCTGTCTGCCCCTGCCGCGATTGCTGCAGCCCGACCAGGAAATTTCCTTACGCCGGGTCGGCTCCAAAGAACAGGCTGTAGGCCGAGTGGTGGCGCCGTTAGGACCGCACACCAAAGGATTCCTCTATGGAGTTGGCATGGACCAGTCGTGCGAAACCTTGTGGGGCGTCCGCTTCTCCTCTTCATTTTACGAAAAGCTGTTGGACACCATGTATGACGGCGTCTATTTCGTAAACCGGGATCGCAAGATGACGTACTGGAATGCGGGCGCCGAGAGGCTGTCTGGCTATAGCTCCGCGGACGCTGTCGGAAAGCACTGCTTCGACAACTTCCTGGCGCACGTGGATGAGATGGGCAAGCCGCTGTGCACCAGCGGATGTCCTCTCAGCGCCGCGATGGCGGACGGGCAAGCCAAAGAAGCCGAGATCTACCTCCGGCACAAGGACGGTCATCGCGTGCCGATTAGTGTGCGCGTCCTGCCCATGCGGAACAGTGCCGGTGAAATTGTAGGAGCGGTGGAGGTTTTCAGTGACTCCACCGCCAAGCGGCGAGCCGAAAAACGAGTCGGCGAACTGGAGAACTTGGCCTTCCGCGATGCCCTGACCAACCTGCCCAATCGGCGATACCTGGAACTGAAGTTAGCGCAGGCCTTGCAGGATCATCAGCAGTTTGGCCGGGAGTGCGGCCTGCTGCTCTTCGACCTTGACCACTTCAAGCAAGCCAATGACACCCACGGTCACGAAGCAGGCGATGCCGTGCTGAAAGGGGTCGCGGAAACCCTGGTGCAGTGCCTGCGCAACGTAGACCTAATCGGCCGTTTGGGTGGTGACGAGTTTCTGGTCTTGATGCCGGACGTGCATGCTATTGCTTTAGGCGATCTGGCCGAGCGTTGCCGGCTACTGATCGCGCAGTCGGCGGTCGCACACGCCGCCATACGGCTGTCGGTCACGGCGTCCATCGGCGCGACCCTGCTAAACCACACCGATTCCGCGGCAATCGCGATTCGCAGAGCGGACGAGTTGATGTACCAGAGCAAGCGCTCCGGTGGGAACCGAACCACCGCGGGGTAAACCAAACCCTCCACGCGCTCGCTTTATTCCATCTTTATTCCATCCCCAGCTCCTTCGCCAGCGCCTTCCACTTGCCATCGACCAGCGCCCGCGTCTTCGCATCCATCACGATCTCGTCCGGCCAGGGACGCCCGAAGCCCTCGGTCGACCACTTGCGCGTGGCGTCGATCCCCATTTTCGAACCGTAGTTTGCGAGGCGCGAAGCGTGGTCGAGCGAATCGACGGGCCCCAGCGTGAACTGGATGTCGCGCTCGGGATCGATATGGTTCAGCACTTTCAAGGTGACGTCGGCTATATCCTGCACGTCCACGTCTTCGTCTACCACGATGATGCATTTAGTAAACATCGCTTGCCCCAGCGACCAGATGGCGTTCATCACCTTGCGCGCCTGTCCCGGATAGGACTTGCGAATGGAAACGATCATCAGGTTGTGGAACACGCCTTCGATGGGCAGGTTGATGTCCACCAGCTCGGGGATGGTCAGCTTCATCAGCGGCAGGAAAATGCGCTCGACCGCCTTGCCCATCCAAGCGTCTTCCTGCGGCGGCTTGCCGACAACAGTCGTGGCATAGATCGGGTCTTTACGGTGCGTGATACAGGTAACGTGAAACACCGGATACTCGTCTTCGAGCGAGTAAAAGCCGGTGTGGTCGCCGAAGGGCCCCTCGGTGCGAAGTTCGTCGAGATTGACGTAGCCTTCGAGGATGATCTCGGCAGTGGCCGGAACTTCGAGGTCAACGGTCTCGCATTTCACCAACTCGACCGCCTTCTGCCGCAGGAATCCGGCGATGATGTACTCCTCAACGTCGGGCGGCGCGGGAACGACGGCGCAGAAGGTCAGCGCCGGTTCGGTGCCGATGGCGACGGCCACGTCCATCCTACCGGAGGGACGATCGCCGATGGCGAGCATCGAACCGCCCGAAGAGCGAGCCATGATGTCGACCGCCGCCGACCTAAGGTTGTGTGGCAGGTTGTGTGGCAGCGGGTCTCCGACCCGCTCCTCTCGCGAACCCGCAGCAGCTGCACTCGCGTTCCGGATCCGGTCGCGGTAGTGTTCCGCCGCAACTTTCTGCCGCTGCCAGTGCATTCCGGCGGTGCGCTCGTCATAGATCTGCATGCGGTACATGCCGACGTTGCGCTTCCCGGTCTTCGGATCGCGCGTGATCACGCAGGGCAGCGTGATGAAGCGTTCGCCGTCTTTTGGCCAGCATTGCAGAATGGGGAAATCGAGCATCGAAAAATTGTCGCGCTTGATCACTTCTTTACATGGGCCGGTGGCGACGGTCTTCGGAAAAAACTTGCCCATCTCGGCGAGCATGGGCAGCATCTTCACTTTGTCGAGGAAGCCTTGCGGAGACTTCACATCCATGAAGCCGCGAATGCGCTCGGCGACTTCGTCAAGCGCGTCGACTTCAAGCGCGAGCCGCATGCGGCGGGCGGAGCCGAACTGGTTGATGAGAAGTTGCGAGCCGGGGTAGCCCTTAAGATTCTCAAAGAGCAGAGCTTTGCCGCCGACAGTTCCCCGCCGGTCTTTAGCCTTCGAAACCCGATCGGTAATTTCCGTGATCTCCAAAATTGGGTCCGCTTCGGTGCGGACACGCTTCAGTTCGCCAGCTCGGTCGAGTGCTTTGATCCAGTCCCGCAGATCGTCGTAGGCCAAAATTCCTCCCGGAATGACGGACGATGAAATGACAGACGATTATACGTGGCCACCAACACTGCGTTGCACAGAGCACGGCAAAAGGCCCGCACACGCTGGGTTCGCCGACGCCGATGCCGACCCCAACGACAAAACGACAACGGAAGCCTGGCCTATGGAACTCCTCTGTGATCCCCTGTGCCCTCTGTGGTTAGCAAGGTTTCGGTCAGCGCCCGTCATAGACAAGCGGGTGCGGAGCTTCCGCTGTCGAAGACGAAACTGATATAAGTTATGCTGTAACTCGATTTGAGCTCGATCCCCACAGGAGGCCCGCAATATCGGCGATGAGCAAATTACTGGCGCTACTCCTCCTGCTTACTGGAGCCTTTGCAACCGCCCAGGAGATCACCGTGGCCGCGGCGGCCGATATGAGCGCTGCCCTCCCGCAACTCGTCGCGGCCTACACGAAAAAGACTGGGCAAACGGTGAAGCTATCCTTCGGCGCGTCCGGCAATCTGACCAATCAGATACGAAACGGCGCGCCCTTCGATGTCTTCTACTCGGCGGATGAAGAATACCTACAGCAGTTGATCGCTGACGGGCTGGCGCAAAAAGATACGCTTTATCGTTATGCCGTCGGCCGGCTGGTGCTGTGGGTGCCCGCCGACTCGCCGCTGGACTTATCGAAACTCGGCATGAACGCTTTGCTCGACTCATCGGTCAAGAAGATTTCGGTCGCGAATCCCGCGACCGCGCCATACGGCCGCGCTGCCGAAGCCGCGCTGCGGCACTTCGGTATTTACGATCAGGTTTCGAGCCGCCTTGTCGTGGGAGAAAACGTGTCGCAGGCGGCGCAGTTCGTCGAATCGGGCAACGCCCAAGCGGGATTGATCGCGCTCTCGCACGCACTCGCCCCCGCAATGAAAGATAAAGGCCGCCATTGGACGGTTCCGCTCGATGCCTATCCCACGCTGAACCAGGCGGCCGTCGTACTCTCGAAATCAAAACATCAGGATGCGGCCCGCAGGTTTCTAGAATATGTGCGCAGCCCCGAGGCCGCTTCCCTGCTCACCAGCTACGGTTTCAGCCTGCCCGCGGAGAAACATTGACATGGAGAAGCACTGATATGGAGAAGCACTGAAGGTGAATAGCAGGCCTTGCATCAAGAAATGCTGTAAAGAACACGACGATTGCTATACAAAATACAATTGCAATTTCGGTTCATTTCTCGGGGGATTACCTTTTGGCCCATGCCAACTATGCAATGCAGTAGTAGAGGCGTGTATTTTTAACGCAGATAAATCTCCCGGTGGAGGTGATTGCAAATGCCAAAAATAATTTCGCGCAAGAATATGTTTCTGCTCTTTCTTGTCATGCTAGCTATTGCAGGTTCGGTGATAGTCCTGTCCGAGTGGATCCCTGAGTCAACCTTTGAATTAGCGAGTGAGTCGAGGTTGCCGAAATGGATTACCATCCCATCTGGACTTACACGCGCCGACGTTTCGATTACGATGAGCTACTATTCTAAGCCATGGGGTGGGAGTGCGACATTCATATTACGAGACAAGAAAGGGCAAGTACTGACAAAGGTAAATGGCAAAACGAGAGGCTTAGGGCCTAACCAACTGAAACATCCTCCGCCTGGATTTCCTCCTGGTTATCCATCCTACGAAGTAATCACTGTAAACGGCATAACTGAAATCATCGAACATAAAAAACCGGAGCCGATATTTTATATAACGGATGACCCTGCTGTTTGGAAAGAACTGGGAGTAGGACAAAAGTAAAAGTGGAATTCCGGCACAAAGCCGAGCCATGGAGCAGCGTTGCAATGGAGAAGCTCTGAAATGAACTGGGAAGCGTTCTGGTTGACCGTCCGTCTAGCGGCCATCGTCTCGACGCTGCTGATCGCGATCGGAATCCCCATCGCCTACTGGCTGACGTACTCGCGCTGGCGCTGGAAATTCCTGCTCGAGGCCGCGGTCGCACTTCCCATCGTCCTGCCGCCGACGGTGCTCGGTTTTTATGTCCTGGTGGCGCTCGGTTCGCGGAGCCCGCTCGGCCGCTGGTGGGAGTCCCTCACCGGCCACACCCTGGCATTTACTTTCGAAGGGCTGGTGATCGGGTCCTTGCTATACAGTCTGCCATTCGCCGTGCAACCGTTCGCGGCAAGTTTCGGCGCGGTCGATGCCAGTCTGCTTCGCGCCTCGGCATCGCTCGGCCATTCGCCGCTGCAAACCTTTCGCCGCATCGTGCTTCCCCTCTCAAAAGCCGGGCTGGTCACGGGATTTGCCCTCAGCTTCGCGCATACGCTGGGCGAGTTTGGAGTTGTGCTCATGGTGGGAGGCAACATTCCCGGCGTAACGCGCACCATCTCGATTGATATTTACGACCAGGTGGAGATGGCAAACTATTCCAGTGCGAACCAGACGGCGCTCGTGCTGCTGATCATCTCATTCCTTGTGTTGTCGATTGTGTACGGCGCAAACCGGCGTCCATGGGCGGTGGGTCCATGGAGGTAAAGCTAAGTCCGAAGACACCTCCCGCGCCGCAAGCCGCACTACAAGCCGCATCACAGACAACGACACAGCCAATCTCTGCCGACGTCGAAGTCCGCATTCGCAAACGCTTTCCGAATCCCGAGGGTAGTTTCAACCTGAATGTCCACTTCCGCGCGCTGGCCGGCTTCACGATTCTGTTCGGCGCCTCGGGCGCGGGAAAAACCACGCTGCTCGATTGCATTGCTGGGCTCACCGATCCGGACGAAGGGCGCATCGCCGTAGGCGGCGAAGACTTATACGAGTCGGAGAAGAAGCTGAACGTCGCCGCCTGGAAACGGCGCATCGGTTACGTACATCAAGACCTGGCGCTCTTCCCTCACCTGACGGCGGAGCAAAACGTCGCTTACGGTCTCCGCACACTGAGCGCGGCCGAGCGACAAATGCGCAGCCGCGAGGTGCTTGAGGCCTTCCGCATCGAACACTTGCGCGAGCGGCGACCGCCGCAAATCTCCGGAGGTGAGCGCCAGCGCGTCGCCCTGGCGCGCGCTCTCGTGACCGAACCGCGTGCCTTGCTGCTCGATGAGCCCCTGGCTGCACTGGACCGTCCCACGAAGTCGTCTCTGGTCGGCGACCTGCGGCGGTGGAACCAGCATCACCGCGTCCCAATTCTCTTCGTCACCCACAATGGCGAGGAAGTGTTTGCCCTCGGCGACGAGGTCATTGTGCTTGACGCCGGAATAATAGTGGCCCAAGGGCAGCCGCATGAAGTGATGCGCTCTCCGCGGCTGGAAACCGTCGCGCACCTCTCCGGATTCGAAAACATCTTCGACGCCACGGTGCTGGCCCTGCACGAAGCGCGCGGCACCATGGCCTGTCGCCTGGGAAAGGGTGAGGTGGAACTAGAAACGCCGCTGGTTCGGGCCGAGGTTGGCTCGCACCTGCGCGTGGGCGTTCGTGCTGGCGATCTGCTGCTGGCAACGGAGCACCCGCACGGGCTGAGTGCGCGCAACGTTTTGGCGGGAACAATTCGGCGGCTCGAACAGAGAGACGTGATCGTCTCGGCCACGGTGGATTGCGGCGGCACGGAGTTCGAGGTGCACGTAACGCTGGCGGCGCGCGACGCTCTCCAACTCGGCTCCGGCAAAGCCGTCTGGGTCGTGGTCAAGACCCATTCCTGCCACCTGATGGGGATGTGAAAACGATTGTTGCGGAACGAGGCCCCAATTTACACCATAGGCGCTAACCTGAGGCAGAGTTCCCCGGCTGAGGATCCTGAAATGCTGTTTTGACCAGTCCGTCAGTTAGTACCTGAGGTATATCAGGGCCGTTTTTCAACAGCACGATCCAGATCGTGGCTATGGTGGAGGCTCCTAATACAGCAGTGAGCACGCAAACCATTCTTGTCTGCCCTGTCCATAACAATAGAGAGAACCATGCAGCGGTGAATGCGAAGGGGATGACAACGGCAAACGTGGAAACTGGCATTGCCCACATTACCCATTGCGGGCCTTTCCGTCGCATCTGGAAAATGCGTTCAAACACTCCGCTGAGTTCCGGTCCCACCAACTTCGGATTACCCATACAGGCACCTAAATGCCGGTGGATCCAGCGATGCCGATACCCCGTCATAAACCACAGATATGATGTCAAAGCCGAGAATTCCTACGATAAACCGTGCCGCACCCTGCGGCGCGGCGAAGAATGCTTCAAGGAGAATCCCATGAAATATCAAGAACCAATCAGTTCTCTGATGAAGGCGAGCGCCTTCATCCATGAAGAAGTCGTAAATCAGTTTCGCAGGGGTTATCTTTTCTTCTTCCATCTCGCTCACGCCATTGTCACGGTCTGCTGGTATGCGCCGGATTGTAGCATGGGGACACGGCTCACCGATCTACCGCGATCACCGCGATCCACTGCCCATTCCGTTCCTTGTGATAGGCAATCGTTCCGCCAAGACGTTGGGCAATATCTTCAGGCAGCAAGTCGCGATGGTAGCCAAAGAATTTCTCCTTGATACGCTGCCACGCTTCCCAATTCTCGAAAAGCGGATGCGGCGGCTGGTACTTCGTCGAGAAGACCAGAGCCACGTCAAACTGGTCGCGAGCCCTAGCGGCCACGTCGATCTGCGAGGCTGAGAAATCCTCGATGCGCAGCACCCGGAAAGGCGGACCGGCGTTGGAACTGAAATTGACATAGCCGAGCCATGGCCGGGTGAGTTCGTCCGACGCCGGCCATGCGGTCAGAACGCGCTCACCGGAATATCGCATCGCCAGAAAACGGCTGGCTTCCGCATGCATCACGATGTAGTCGCGATAAGCCAGATTGTCTTCGAGAGTAAAACCATACGGCGGATTGCTGAACAGCCCCGCGACAAATGCAATTGCGACCGCTCCCACAATCAATTTCCAATGCCGCACCCGCCGCCACAGAGTCGCGACCAGCGCCAGCATCACAAGCGGGACGACTGGCAACATGTAGCGAGCCAGCACCGCTCCGCCCACTAGCGACATAAACGCCAGGTAAGCAAGCACCACGGCAAGAAATACCGCCTGCATCCAGAATGGAATTCGCGGCCGCGCAACTGCGTTCTCCGTCTTTCCCTCTAACTGGGCCGGACGAAGCATGGCCAGCGATCCCGCCAGCGTGAGCAGATATAGACCGAAATACCCGAAGATTTGCCAGAGCCGCAATCCCAGAGCCAGCGGGACCCGCAGCGGATTGAGCGTAGCGGCAACGTTGTAGCGAAAGAATTCGGGGTTGCCCAGCAGGAAGCCGGTCTTCGCGTAGTGGTAGGCGTACCAGCCCGCCAGCGGCAAGACAGTAAGCAGCAGATAAAGCGCGTGCGTGTGTCTGCCCTCAGGTGCAATAATTTCTTTGCCAGCGAATTTCTTTTGAGCTTACTTTGGAAAGTGGCCGAATGAAATAACCGAACAGCTCCCAGCCCAACAGCGCCAGCGGAGCCAGGACTCAGTTTCTTTCGCCAACGCCGCCAGAGAGAACCAGAGCACTTCCTTCCACGGACGGTCTTCTATATACGCGGCCAGCGCCCAGAACGTAAATCCAGCGGCGGGCAAGTCAACCTGCGCCATCGAACTCTGCGTGAAGTACACCGGATAAATCGCCACCAACGCAGTTGTCGCCCACGCCACGGGCAGATTCGCGGCGATTCGCGAAAGTCGAAACAGTCCCAGCAGCGAGAATGCGCTCAGCGCCAGCATGGCTGTGCGCGTGACCAGAGTGGAGTATCCGAAGACGCGCCAGGCCAGCGCCAGCCACGCCATCACCAGCGGAGGATGCGCATTCGATGCTGTGGACTGCGGAATCAGCTTGCCGGTCAGAAATAAATCGCGCGCAGCCGGAATGTAATAGCCAGCCTCATCCCAGAAATAAGGAAGGCGAAGAAGTGGCGCATGCAGAAGCATCAATCCCGTAAAGAACAGCGCGAACAGAAAGAACGGCTGCACCCACGCGGAAGATGCCGGTCGAAAAGGTTTTTTCAGATCGGACTGCGCCGCCGGCCGCGCAGCCTTCATTGCACAGAACATCAACACCAACGACCGGTGCATCAGTGAACGGGTCCACCCGGCGCGCGCGGATCAAGTTTGATCTCGCCGAACGCGGCCTCATAGTTCGTCACGTTCTGCTGCAAGAGCGCCATGAGCGCCTTGGCCTGTTGCGGGCTGATCCTGGAGCTTCGGGCTCCACCTGCGTCTCGGAGCTTTGCTGCATCGTGCCGAAAATGATAAGAAATCCCAGATATTTCCACCCGGATCTGCACGCTGTTGGAGTAGCTCTCGCGATAATCGGGGGTTTGCACGAATTTCACATTCGGTTGGTTCGCTGTAATCATATTTCGCAGTGTAACGCGTGAGTAGAGCAGAGAGCAAAAATCACGGGCGATCTTTTCAGGCACACCTAGAGTCAAGTACACCTGGAGTCAAGTACACCTGAAGGTCAAGTGCACATCGAGCGAATTAACTCTCCTTTAACACTGCCGCAACATTGCCGCAACACAGTCCCTCTACTGTCAGATGGGGACTATCAAAGCAATGCTCTTTCGGCAGGCTGCATCGCTTTAGCGATGCCGCAGGATCTTCGAGATCAGACGCCCCTTTAGGGGCTGCCGACTCTTTCTAAGCGAAGCACTTCGAGAGCGCGTGAGGCTCTCCTTCCGATCATGGATCCTTTGCCAGCGGCAGACAAACCGCGTTACCCCGCTCTGATCTACGTGGTGGAAGACGATCCGGATGTGTCTCGCCTGATCGAATACAGCCTGCAAACCGCCGGTTACGAGGTCTCCACATTTTTCTCCGGGGCGCCGGTTGTTCCCCGGGCGGCCATGGCGCAACCCGCGCTGTTTCTTCTCGATATTATGTTGCCCGGCATCAGCGGCTTCGATCTCTGCCGCCAAATCCGCCAGCACGAACAACTGGGCAAGACGCCCGTCATTTTTCTTTCCGCCAGAACTCAGGAGCCGGACCGCCTGCCAGGCATTCGACATCGGCGGCGACGCGATACGTCGCCGAACCCTTCAGTCCGCGTGAATTGATTGCGCGCGTCCGCAACGTTCTCCGCGTTCAGCCCGAGGCTCGCAGTCGCGAGATTATTCAGTTCGGAAGTATTCTGGAAATCGATATCGCTTCGATGAGCGTGCGCGTCGAGGGCAAAACCGTGCTCACCACGGTCCGCGAGTTCCGGCTCCTCGAATATCTGGCCCGGCACCGGGGACGAGTCTTTACCCGCGACCAACTCCTCGACGCTGTATGGAAAGAAGGGACGTTTGTGACCCCGCGCTCCATTGACGTCTTTGTGCGCCGTCTGCGGGAGAAG
>CAWCRQ010000018.1:0-7175 GCA_963797885.1 uncultured Acidobacteriaceae bacterium
CTGCTGGAGAGAAAGTAGGTTGCGCTGGCCAGGCGCGTAGCGAGTGCTGCTCCAAGAATGCACACCGGAGAGGCCGCAATTCGTTTGACGGTGGTCATCCTTGCCCCTCCGTCATCGGCGCCCTGCGCTCTGCGCCCACTCCCGCGCCCGCGTGGATCAGCCTGCGCGTCAAGGCAACGCCTAGGGCCAGCAGTGGTAGCGTCATCAGGCATTCGGCCTGAAGTTGCACTTTGGTGAACCAATACACGGGCGTAAGCAGCAGAAGCAGCAACCCGGCCGTTTCTAGGTATCGAGTCACTCTATCTGCTTTGGGAGCGTCATCACGTCGGGCACGCATCGCAAGCAGGGGGACGATCAGCAAGAGCAGATCGTATTCGTAGGCATAATAGCTGGTGATGATGGCGACAATGGTCGCCAGCCCAAAACCCTCCGCTAGTAAGCGATCTCCCGCTTTTCGCCAAAGCAGACCCGCGCCCACAATGGCCGCGAGCGCCACTGGCGCCAACACCCAATGGATGCCTCCGGGATAGGGTACGCGCCCGACCACAAAAACGAGCAGCCCACGAAGATTCATCTGGTTTCCAGGCGTGATCAGTCCGACGCCCGTTGCCTGGTTCAAAGCCAGCAAATAGCCGGGGTACTTTAACAAGCCTTTCCAGCCAACAATGACAGCGGAAATGGCAAAGACAGCGAAGGTGGATGTTGCAAAGCCTGGCCAAACCCGTTTGCGGCCGCCGATCAAGAGCGCGACCACTAAAGGTATTACCAATTGGAATTTGAACAGTGCCAGACCGAGAGTGAAACCCGCACCCGTCTCCCTGTCCGTTGAAAGCTGCCAGAAAGAAATCGCGAACAAGAAGGCAAGGAGTGGCGCATCCTGGCCCATGAGCAGATCCATAAACTCCGGAAATGTACCCAGGAGGAGAAGACCCGTCGCCCAACGTGGGAAAGGTTCTTTCCAACATCTGCCGCGCACCACAACGAACGGAATCGCCGAGAGGAGAGCAAGTTTGAGCCCCGTCCAGAGGAGCAGAGCTGTGGCGTAAGGCCAAGTGGCGAACCCCGAAAACAACAAGGCTTCGAACGGCGGCCGAATGTAGGGCAAAGGGCCTTGGCGAATTTCTACTTCGTTAGCAAATTCCTGTTGCACTTTCCACTGGGCGGCGGGATTGTAGAGCTCGGCACCCAGTCCCCTGCGAACCAGCACGCCGGCGCTGTAAAACGCGGAAAAATCGCCGTAGCCCTGGCGTATTTCAACCCGCGCGTTCCATAACATAGCGCCGTTGATAACCGCCATCCAGAGAAGTGCTGTTACCGGCAACCAGCGGCGCAGTCTCGGTGTATCGGGCATGGTTCCAATGGAATGCCTATTCTATCCACATTCTGTTGTCTTCATGCGCCGCAAAACATATCCGTGCCAGAACCGCGTGCATTCTATAATCGCGACTCACGATGCGACGAATCCTGCAATCGCTGGACAACACTCAGTTCGCATTCGCAGCGATCCTGTTTCTCGGCCTCCTGGCGATGACGGCGCGCAATGCAGTCGATCCCGATCTCTGGTGGCATCTGCGCACCGGCCAGTGGATCGTGGAAACCGGCCATGTCCCGCACTCCGACCCTTTTTCCTTCACTCGCGCCGGGCACGCGTGGGTGTCGCATGAGTGGTTGTCGGAGGTCGTGTTTTACGAACTCTGGAAACACGGCGGAGCCACCGCGCTGATCGTCTTCTCCGCGATCGTTACGACGGCTGGATTTATGCTGCTTTATCTGCGCTGCCCCGGAAAGAAACATTGGGCAGCCGCAGCGACGGTCTTCGGCGCTCTAGCGTCGGCTCCTTCCTGGGGCGTGCGGCCGCAGATGTTCACCTTCACGCTCGCCAGCCTGCTTCTATGGCTGCTCGAAGGTGGCACAAAACTCGAAGATGGAACAAAAACAAATCGGCCCCAGCTCCTGTTGTGGATACCGCCGCTGTTTCTCCTCTGGCTGAATCTGCACGCCGGATTCGCGCTCGGCCTCGCGTTGTTGTTGGCCTATGGTGTTGGCCTGATCATGGAGACTGCCGTCGGCGACACGCCTTGGCAGGATGCACGCCCCATCCTCCTGCGGGTGCTGCTCGTTCTGCTCGCTTGTTTGGCGCTCGTGCCCCTCAATCCCAGCGGTGCGCAATTGTATCGTTATCCTTTCGATACTTTACGGTCGCCCGCAATGCGGTCGTTTATTGTCGAGTGGTTCTCGCCGGATTTTCATGAATGGCTCTATCGGCCATTTTTACTGGTATGGCTGCTCCTTCTGACCGCACTCGCCAGTTCCCGCTCGCGGCCTAAAGGGCGCGTGATCGTGCCCCTGCTCCTTACCTCCTTCGCCGCTCTGGACGCCGTCCGCCACATTCCAATTTTTGTTTTGCTGGCGATACCGGTGATCGCCGCAGCTCTCCCGGCCGCTTCAGCGTCCCCAGCAGTCGCACAGCCGCATCCAATCTCCTCGCGGTTCCGGCCACTTTTTAACGGGGCTGTTCTCGTGCTGATGGCTGTGCTTGCATTGGTGAAGTGGGTGACTCTTGCCCGCAACCAGGAAGCTCGAGAGGCGGAGCAGTTTCCCGAGAAAGCTGTCGCGTTCTTGCGGCACAGCGACCAACCCCGGAAAATCTTTGTTTACTACGACTGGGGAGGCTATGCGATCTGGAAGCTCTATCCCCAATATCGCGTATTCGTGGACGGCCGCGCCGACCTCTATGGCGCCGATCTCCGGAGCGAAGACCTGCTCCGCCAGTTTCAGACCGCCGTGCAGCTGCGGACCGGCTGGCGAGACGTTCTTGACAGCTGGAAAGTGGAGGAGGCGCTTCTGCCCCCGTCCTGCGCGCTGGCGCAAGCCCTCCTGCTCGACCCCAATTGGCACGCTGTATTCCGCAACTCCAAGGCGATCATCCTGGTCCGAACGCGCCCCGCCATTGAAATGCCGACTTTCCCAGCCAGGGACCCACAAGACACCCAGCATCAGAGAGTTACAAAGGCGAAAAAATGTTTCCCAGAGCCGTCCCGAATCTGCGAAACTAGCGCATAGGGACTGGTCCCACGATTGTCCCAGATTGCAAGTTCCCGGCGTATAGCTCGAAGGAGTCTAGAATGACAGACCTGGTTAAGCTCTTGTGGCGCAATACGGAAGGGCAGGACATCGCAGAATACGCTGTGATGCTAGCCGTAATTTTGGTGATCGTGATCGGCACCGTCCGTCTGATCGGCGGCAATTCCAACAACGTGTTTTCGCAGGTGGCCAGCTCAATCACCCAGTAGGCCGCAAAGGCCGCAACCTTATTGGGTGCGTCATTGGGTGCGTCTAGGAGTACGTCGCCCTCGCGGAAATATAAGTCCAGCGTGGCGACGAATAAGTCCGGAGTTGTCCCGAAGGAGAGGAATGAATCGAACCCGTTTGTTGATGATCGGGGGCTTGGCGCTCGCTGTCGGCCTGCTCGTCGCTTTTGCCGTCTATAACCGGCTGCGGACCTTTGCCGGCTCGAACAGCAATGCGGGCGGAGTGCCGGTCGTGGTCGCTGCCGACGATATTCAGGTCGGAGCCAAGTTGGAACCTCAAGATGTCAAGGTGGTCACTGTCCCGCCCTCGGCGGTTCCTCCCGGAGCATTCTCCGCAACCGCGAAGGTCCTGGGCCGCGGTGCCGTTCTGCCGGTAAGCAAAGGCGAATTTATTCTGCCTAGCAAGTTGGCGGCGCTAAACGCTGGAGCCGGCCTGCCCTCGTTGATCCCGCAGGGAATGCGCGCAGTTTCGGTACGTGTCAACGACGTGGTTTCGGTGGCCGGCTTCGTGCAACCGGGCACGCGCGTGGATGTGCTGGCTACAGGTACTCAAGGCAGCGGCAACGACCGTCAAACCACCACCGTCCTCGAAAACGTCGCGGTCATCGCCGTGGGCAAGAACCTCGACCGGAGTTCCCCCGATGCGCAAACTGCCCCGGTGATTACGCTCCTGGTTTCTCCCGATGACGCGCAGAAGCTGGCGCTGGTTTCGCAGGAAGGACGGATTCAGCTCTCTTTGCGGAATCCGCTGGATACAAAAAAGGGAGGCATCGGCGCGACGCGGACAAGTTCGCTGTACCTGGGCGACAAACCGGTGGCGACGACCGAGCCCAAACCCAAAGCCCACAAAGTAGTAGCGAAAGGTTCGACGCCTCCACCACCAGCGCCCTATACGGTAGAAATGATCCGCGGCAGCAAACGGGATGAAACCAGCAAGTTTTGAGCTCACAATATCGCAACGATTCGCGTCCGCTCATCCCTTGATGAGTCTTCTCTCGATGAGTCTGCTTTCGATAGACCTGCTCTCGATGGATTTGCTCGTGCATCCTCGCAGAGGTGCGAATTCATGAAAGCTCTTACGCTCGTCGCAGCCGTTGTACTTCTCGGCGCGGCAACCATATTCCCAACAAAAGCGCGCGCGCGCACCGTTGCTCCCGACGGCACTCCACCGGCCGCTCCCGCAACGGCTTCGGCTTCTTCTCAGAACCAGGCTTCTCAGACCCAGGATTCTCAGAACCAGGCTCCTGCGCCTGCCGCGCAATCCTCCACTACAGCCAACACATCCGGCCAGAGCGTTACTGCGGGTGCAGCTCCGCTGCGCGTGATGGTGGGTAAGTCCCTCCTGATTAATACGACCGAAAGACTGAAGCGCGTCTCGGTAACCGACCCCACGGTGGCGGATGCGCTGGTCGTCACCCCAACTCAGGTCCTGGTCAATGGACTCGCTCCGGGCGAGGTTTCACTGCTGATCTGGGACGAACTGGAACGCAATCGCAGCTTCGATCTTCGGGTGGACGTGGACATCACGGCGGCTTCGGAAGAGATGCATCGCCTGTTCCCGAATGAGCAGATCAACGTCACGCCTTCGCGTAACGCGATTGTTCTCTCCGGTCACGTAACCACCGAGGACGTCGCCAAGCATGCTGGCGCGCTAGCCTCGGCCTATTCCAAGAATGTCGTGAACGTGCTGACGTTTGGCCCAGTCGGGGCGGAGGAAGTGCTTCTGGAAGTCAAGTTTGCTGAAGTGGATCGTTCGGCTCTGACCCAGATGGGCATCAATATGTTTTCGACCGGTGCTGGAAACACCATCGGCACCGTGACCACCGGCCAGTTCGGCGGCATCAGCACGTCACCCATTAATAATTCGACCAACAGTAACGGCGCAGGCGCCGCCTCAACTACCACGACGGTATCGAACCTGCTCAACATGTTCTTCTTTAACCCTCAGGTCCATCTGGGCGCAGTGATCGAGGCCCTTAAGACACAGAATCTTTTGCAGATTCTGGCCGAACCCAACCTGATCGCGGTCAATGGCAAGGAAGCCAGTTTCCTGGCGGGAGGAGAATTTCCCTTTCCCGTCGCGCAGCAAAACGCCACCGGAATTGCAACCGTCACCATTCAGTTTCGCGAGTTTGGCGTGCGCCTCAAGTTCACCCCCATAATTCAGCCGAACGGCAGCATCCACCTGCACGTCGCTCCCGAGGTGAGTACGCTGGACTTCGCGGACGCCGTCACGGTTGCCGGAACTACCATACCCGCCATCAGCACGCGCAAAGCGGACACTGAATTCGAACTGCAAGATGGCCAGAGCTTCATCATCGCCGGCTTGATGGATAACCGGGTCACCAATGTTGGCAACAAGATTCCGGGGCTGGGCGATATCCCGATCATTGGAAACTTCTTCAAGAGCAAGAGCAACCAAAAGAGCAACTCGGAATTGATGGTTTTGTGCACGGTGCACCGGATTTCGCCCAGTGTCGAGGCCCCGAAGGGTCCGGCGATGCCGGTGCCGACCCTGGATAAGGGCAAGTTCGATGGCAAGAAGTCCGGGGGCAGCAGCAAGTAGGAACTGGCTCCTAGGGCGGAGACGGAAGTTGTTGGCCGTGTTAGAAAGGGCAGTGGAGACCGAATCATGCCGGAATTGTCAGTAGCCGTGTTCGCCACGGACAATGACCAACGTGCGGTGCTTCAGGTTCTGGTGGATGGCACCAATGTAGCCCGCACCGTGTGCAGCAACCCGACCCTGCCTCTGGCCGCCACCGACCCGGTCATCCGCAGAACTCTAGCCTTTGCGCCTGACGTGGTTCTGGTGGATATCGCCACCGATGGCGTCACCTCGGCGCTACGGGCCGTCGAGTTGCTGCACCAGGAACTTCCCGATTCAGCCCTGTTCGTCGTCGGCCCCTTGACTCAACCCCAGTTGATTGTCAGCGCCATGCGGGCGGGTGTGCGCGAATACATTGAGCGTCCCACCACCACCACCGATTTACTGGAAGCCTTCGTCCGCCTGACCGCAACTCGCCGCAAGCCCGGGAGCGAAAGTTCGCGGGGCAAGGTGTTCACGGTCGTGAACGGCAAAGGCGGCAGCGGCGCCACCACCGTCGCCGTCAATCTGGCTCTGGCCTTGCAGTCGCTTCACCACAGCACGGCGCTGATCGACTTGGCGCCGCTGGGTCACTGCGCCTTGCATCTTAATCTCCAGCCCACATTCACCATCTCGGACGCCCTCACGAATCTGCACCGCTTGGACTCGTCCCTGCTCGACAGCTTCATGGTCCGTCACGATCACGGCTTGCAGCTGCTGGCCGGCGCCGTGACCCCCACGGCTATCGAGCCCTCCGCTTCCGACTTCGCCCATCTCTTTGACACCCTGGTCGGCCTGTTTCACTACATCGTCGTGGACGCTTCCTCCCGGCTCGACAGCGCCACTCGCCTGGTCAGCAACCTGTCGGAGAATATTCTGCTCATCGCCCACGCCGATGTCGCTTCCCTATGGGGTGCCGGACGAGTGGCTCAGTATCTGGGCGAAAGCGGCTCTCGGGACCGGTTTGCCTTGGTGTTGAACCGTTATCGCAAGGTGGCCGGCTTCAATGAAGCGGAGACCGAGGCCGCCATCGGGGCGCCGGTGCTCTGGCGAATCCCCAGTCAGTACTTCGAGGTCTCGACCGCCATCGATCGCGGCGTTCCTGTGATGCAGCAGGGGAACAGCGAAATTGCCCGCTCCATTTCCGGGCTGGCGGAATACTTGACCAAGGACGATCTGGATCTGAAGCGGACGGCCTGGTCGCTGTTTAAGACGGTGTAGCGGTTAGCTGTTAGCTCTTAGCCAAAAGCCAAGAGCTAACAGCCAAAGCGGGTTTAGCA
>CAWCRQ010000019.1:0-21659 GCA_963797885.1 uncultured Acidobacteriaceae bacterium
TGTTCAAGAAAATTCTGGTAGCGAATCGTGGCGAGATTGCGCTGCGCATCATTTGCGCATGCAAGGAGCTCGGCATCCGCGCCGTCGCAATCTACAGTGAAGCGGACCGCAATTCGCTGCATGTGCGCTTTGCCGACGAGGCGATTTGCATTGGCCCGCCGCAGCTGGCGCAGAGTTATCTCAACATTCCCACGGTGATCAGCGCCGCCGAAATCGCGAATGTGGACGCCATCCATCCCGGTTACGGCCTGCTTTCGGAAAACGCCAACTTCGCCGAAGTCTGCGAGTCCTGTCACATCAAGTTCATCGGCCCCACTCCCGATGTCATCCGGCTGATGGGCGAAGAAAAAGCGCGCGCCGCCATGAAACAGCACGGCGTGCCGATCCTTCCCGGCTCGGACGGCGTGGTCGCCTCCGATGAAGAAGCGCGCGAGTGGTCGCGGCAAATCGGTTTTCCGGTCATCCTCAAGGCCACGGCCGGAGGCGGCGGGCGCGGCATGCGCATTGTGCGCAATGAAGATGAATTGCCCGGGCTCTACCGGCAGGCGCAGTCGGAGGCCGCCGCCTCCTTCGGCAACGGCGACCTTTACCTGGAACGCTATGTCGAGCACCCGCGCCACATCGAATTCCAGGTGCTGGGCGATGAGCACGGCAACGTCGTCAGCCTGGGGGAACGCGAGTGCTCGATCCAGCGGCGCCACCAGAAGCTGCTCGAAGAATCGCCCTCGGTGCGGATGACGCGCGAGCTGCGCAATGAAATTGGAGACGTCATCGGCAAAACGCTCAGCCACGTCGGCTACCACAATGCCGGCACCGTCGAATTCCTCATGGACACGGACGCGGACACGAACACGGGCACGGACACGAACACGAAAACGAAAAAAGACCGGCGGCTTTACTTCATCGAGATGAACACGCGTATCCAGGTCGAGCATCCCGTCACCGAGATGGTCACCGACGTGGACCTGGTGAAGAGCCAGATCATGATCGCCGCGGGCGAAAAGCTGGCCGACGTGTTGCAAGGCCCCATCGTGCATCGCGGACACGCCATCGAGTGCCGCATCAATGCCGAGCATCCGGAAAAGTTCACGCCCTCCGCGGGCAAGATCACGACGTTCAATCCTCCGGGAGGCACGGGTGTGCGCATCGACACAGCCGCCTACGCCGAAGGCACGATTCCGCCATACTATGATTCCCTCATTGCCAAGCTGGTGGTGCGCGGCAAGGATCGCAGCGAAGCCATCTCGCGCATGAGCCGAGCCCTAGGAATGTTTATCGTGGAAGGAATCTACACGACGATTCCGCTGCACCGGCGGATCCTCGCTGATCCGGATTTCCGTGCAGGCAATTTTGATACTGGATTCATCGAGAGATTCCTGGCGAAGGCGAAGTAAGTTGTTGTTGAAATCACGATGTTTCACCAACAATCACCACGTAGCATCACGCTAGACTCTGCTGAAGGTAGGTGGAGGGGTTTTGCCCACAGCATCTAGCATCCGACCAATCCTGAGCGGACTGGCAGTCGCCGCAATCTACGGTTTTGTTTTCTGGCGAGTGCTCAAAGAGCAATCGTGGAAACAGGGTTATTGAGTGCGGCATCATAGCTCTCGTAGTTCTGTTTTCGTACGGTCCCATTAGCAAGATTCCCAACCTGCCTGATTGGGTGCTCACCGCAGTTGGCCTGCTGATGTTCCTTCTGTGCCTCCTGACGATGTTCTTCTTGTTCTTGCAGGGAGTGCATGCCCTCCGCAATCGGAAATCGAAGGCGGTAGCTTCACACCATTCGGGTGATGAACAAGATTAGCTGCCGTTAACAGGAGGTTGCATCAATTACCTCGCTCCCGCCTAATGCGATCGCTGCGCTGACGTATGGCTCGGAAATGCATAGACTACGAAGTGGACAATGCCCCTTCCTCGCCTATACCCCATCCTCGACGCCGGCTGTTTCCCTGACGCCAATGCCATGTTCGCCGCCGCCGAAGATCTCGCCGCCGCCGGCTGCACACTGCTGCAATACCGCAACAAGTCTGGCAGCGCCCGGCAAATGCTGGCGGAGGCGCGCCAACTCAGGGCGCGGCTCGGAGCGGGCGTCAAGCTCATCATGAACGACCGCGCCGACCTCTGCCTGGCGGCGCAATATGACGGTCTTCATGTTGGGCAGGATGATCTACTGCCCGAATCGGCGCGGCGCATCATTGGCCCCGCCCTCTGGCTGGGAGTATCCACGCACAATCCGGAGCAACTAGCCGAAGCCGATAAAACTTCCGCCGACTATCTTGCGATCGGCCCCGTCTTTGCGACCACCAGCAAGACCAATCCCGATCCAGTCGTCGGACTCGAAGGCGTCCGCCGGGCAAGGGAACTGACGCGCAAGCCTCTGGTTGCGATCGGCGGCATTACCCGCGCCAACGCCCGTTCCGTCATCGAAGCCGGAGCCGATGCCGTCGCGGTGATATCCGACTTGTTACCTGATCCCCGCAAATCAGCAGAGGAATTTTTAAGCATATTGAGGTAAAGTCGTGATTCAAGTAGCGCCGGCATCTTGCCGGCAGTCGCGACAGCCTGCCCTGAGCTTGCCGAAGGGGCATCCTGCCGTCGCTGCGTGGGCGAGGACGTCCCCGCGACAGCCACCAAGCCTGCCCGGAGGCCTTGGCCGAGAAGGCGGCGCTACAAGAAATTAGGAGGTTCGTGAGCACGAAAGTCCCACCCCCACTTCCCGCTTCGAAACTCGCTGCGAGCGTCGCTGCGAACACCAGCGATTGGCAGCAGCATACCCATCAGGACCAAGAGCTCGTGAAAGGTCTCGGCCTGACTAGCGCGACCATGCTGGTGATGGGCTCCATGATCGGATCGGGCATCTTCATTGTGTCCGCCGAGATTTCTCGCGAGGTCACGTCGCCGGCTTTGCTCATCGGCGCCTGGCTCATCACCGGTTTTCTCACCATTGCCGCCGCGCTCGCCTACGGCGAACTGGCTGCGATGATGCCGCGAGCGGGCGGGCAGTACGTCTATCTGCGCGAGTCGCTCGGTCCGCTCTCGGGTTTTCTCTACGGCTGGACTCTGTTTCTCGTGATTCAGACGGGCACGATCGCAGCCGTGGGAGTCGCCGTCGGCAAATTCCTCGGGATCTTCTGGCCCGCAATCTCGTCCAGTCATTGGATCGTCCACCTGTGGAAGGTGCCGAAGTTTGCGGTTGGCCCCATGATGCTCGGCGGCATGGATGTTGGACTGAACACGCAGAACCTCGTCGCCATTCTGGTAGTGATCGCGCTCTCGATCATCAATATTTTCGGGGTGAAGACGGGCGCATTCATCCAGAACATCTTCACCACCGCGAAAGTTTCGGCGCTGCTCGGCCTGGTCATCTTCGGAGTCTTTCTTGGCCGGAACGCCCAGGCCATGGCCGCGAATTTCGGCGCAAACTTTTGGCACAACGCCGGCCTCGGCACTTTGCATGACGTCGGCGGCATGGGCGCAAGCGTTCTCGTCTCAACGCTCACTGTGCTGGCGATCGCGCAGGTGGGCTCGCTGTTCTCGGCCGATGCGTGGAACAACGTTACGTTCACCGCCGGCGAGGTGAAAAATCCCAGCCGGAATCTCCCGCTGTCGCTGGCCCTCGGCACCGGCGTGGTGATCGCGCTCTATATCGCGTGCAACTTTATTTATCTGAGCGCGCTGCCCCTGGTGGGCAGTCCGAGCGGAACGACACTCATCGAGCGCGGCATCCAGTACGCCCGCGAGGATCGTGTTGCGACAGCCGTCATGACCCAAATGTTCGGTTCCGCCGGCGGAGGCCTGATGGCCGTCGCCATCATGATTTCCGGCTTCGGTTGCTGCAACGGCTTGATTCTCTCCGGAGCCCGCGTCTATTACGCCATGGCGAAGGATGGCTTGTTCTTTAGTAGCGTCGCCCGCCTCCATCCCGGCTACAAGACGCCCGCCATTTCGCTGATGGTGCAGATGGTCTGGACGTGCGTGCTCTGCATCTCCGGCAGTTACGGCCAACTCTTGGACTACATTATTTTTGCGGTGCTGGTTTTCTACGTGCTCACCATCTTCGGACTGTTTGTCTTGCGCCGCACCCATCCCGAGGCCGAGCGTCCGTACAAGGCCGTTGGATATCCCATTCTGCCTGCGATCTATATCGTGATGGCTTTGTTTATTGACGTGGTGCTGTTACGCTACAAGCCGCAATACACTTGGCCAGGACTGCTCATCGTGCTGCTCGGCATCCCGGTGTACTACATCTGGCGTCCGCGAAGCGCGGGAGCTTAGTTTTTAAGGAGAGATCCACGAAAATGGCCAATCTGCTGGCTACCAAGCCACTCGACCTGATCCTGGATGAGTCCGCCGAAGCTGGGGAACATTCGCTGAAGCGGGCGCTGGGCGCCACGAATCTAATTACGCTCGGCATCGGCGCAATCATTGGGGCGGGCATTTTTGTCCTGACCGGAGCGGCGGCCGCGCAGTACGCCGGACCTGCCATCGTGCTTTCCTTCATTCTTGCGGGCATTGCGTGTGCGTTTGCGGGTCTCTGCTACTCGGAATTCGCGGCGCTGATTCCGATCGCCGGTTCCGCCTACACGTATGGCTATGCGACCTTGGGCGAGATTTTTGCCTGGATCATCGGATGGGATTTGATCCTCGAATACGCCTTTGGCGCCGCTACGGTCGCCTCAGGCTGGAGCGGCTACGTAAACAGCTTCCTTCAGGACTATGGAATTCATTTGCCGCCATCGCTGACTGCAACTCCCGGCACGGACATGGTGATGTACAACAATCGCTGGGAGCGGGTGGCCACCATCCTGCCGACACTGCAAGCCCACGGCGTCGATCCGGCCACGCTTACGCATGTTCATGGTTCGTTTAACCTGATCGCCTTTCTCGGTATCGTTGCCGTGACCACGATTCTGGTGATCGGCATTCAAGAATCGGCGAACTTCAACTCGGCAATCGTCATCGTTAAGGTTGCCATCGTGCTCACGTTTATTTCGATTGCGGGTGTTTTTATTCTGAAGCACCCGGACATCGCCGCCCGGAACTGGCATCCGTTCATACCACCGAATAACGGGGAATTTGGACATTACGGATGGTCCGGGATCGCGCGAGGGGCCGGAGTCATTTTCTTTGCCTACATCGGCTTTGACGCCGTCTCCACCGCAGCCCAGGAAGCGAAAAAGCCGCAGCGGGATATGCCGATCGGCATTCTCGGTTCGCTGGTGATTTGCACGATCCTCTATATTCTCGTTTCTGGACTTCTCACGGGAGTTGTTTCGTACACCACTTTGAACGTCCCTGATCCGGTTGCAGTTGGCATTGATCACACCGGCGTGCGCTGGGGCAGCGTGCTCGTGAAGTTGGGAGCGATTGCCGGTCTGGGCAGCGTGATGTTGGTGATGCTGCTGGGGCAGTCTCGCGTGTTCTACTCCATGTCGCGCGATGGCCTTCTGCCGCAGTGGGCCGGCGCGGTGCATGCCCGCTTCCGGACGCCGTGGATCTCGAGCATCACCGTGGGAATCTTCGTGGCAATTTTCGCGTCGCTGATTCCCATTGGCATTCTGGGCGAGCTGGTTAGCATCGGCACACTGCTGGCGTTTGTGATTGTGTGCGCGGGCGTGTGGATTCTGCGCGTGCGCCGGCCGGAACTGGCTCGTCCGTTTAAAACGCCGTGGGTCCCGTTCGTGCCAATTATGGGGATCCTGGTGGCTGGGCTCATGATGGTGAGTCTGCCGCGCGATACCTGGCTGCGCCTGATTATCTGGCTCGCGATCGGTATGGTGATTTACTTCGGCTACGGGCGCTATCACAGTCGCGTGCAAGCGGCACTATCCGGCCGCAAGGGAACGTGAAACAAGCTTCCGGTAGAGACGCGGCTTGCCGCGTCTCGCGCGCGGCATCTCGGCGGACGGGCGGGGACTCCCGTCGCTCCATCACCGGCCACTGCTCTCCTGCAGTTTCCTCGCCACAGCCGTAGCCATTCGCCGTGGCGCGAAGCGCACCGACTGCGCCAGCAGCCAATTCCTGAATCCGGAAATCACCACAGGTTTGCCAGCCATCAACGCGCGATAGCCGTCCTCTGCCACAGTGCGGGCATCCATGGATCCATACTTTGTTAGCCGAATGCCCGCGATGTTCGCGCGCTTTTGGAACTCGGTGGCCGTCGGACCCGGGCACAGACAGGTGACGGTAACGCCCGTCCCTTGGAGTTCATTGGCAATGGCTTCGGAGAAGTGCAGTACGTAGGCCTTAGTGGCGTAATATACCGCCATCAGCGGCCCCGGCTGAAACGCCGCGGTGGACGCCACATTCAGGATGCGCCCGCTCCCGCGCTCAATCATTGCCGGAAGATACAGGCGCGTCAGGTGGGTGAGAGTCGTGACGTTGAGCTGGATCTGGCGCAGACATTCTTCCAGATCGTTCTCGGCGAACATCCCATACTGTCCGAATCCCGCGTTGTTGACCAGCACATCCACTTGAATGTCGGCGCGCGTGGTCTGATCCAATACATACGCGGGAGCTCCGGGTTCGCTAAGGTCGGCTGCCAGAATCAGCGAACGCGTGCCATGCGCCTTCTCCAGTTCGGATGCGAGTTGCCGGAGTTTATCGGCGCTGCGGGCGACGAGAACCAAGTCGTAGCTTTCGCGCGCGAAGATGCGGGCGAGTTCCACTCCGATGCCGAACGAGGCGCCAGTGATAAGGGCGGTCTTGCCGTCAGGCATTTAGGGCGCGCGTCTCCACACCACTTCAACAACTGCAGCACCGATCGCGGGCGTCCGGTTGGTCCATATTTGTTGATCGCCAACGAGCTTAAGAAAGCGCTTCTGATCAGCCCCGATCCAGTTGGGAAAAGTGCTGGCCTCAGGACGCAGGATGAGGACCTGGTCGGTCTCAGTAACCGAGTAAGTCCCGTGGAAGGCGAGCAGTCCGGCCAGAACCGCTTTGTTTTCCTCCGGCGTTCCGGCGTCCCGCTTGCCAGCCGCGAACTTGGGAATGCCAGGACGCGCGATGAACATCATGAAACGTCCACCACGGTCGAACATCATCATGCCCAGCGGATTGGGGCCAAGTGGCTGGGTCGTCTTGTCGCCCTGATGCGCCGTTTCCGAAACGAGGGTCCAGGTGCCCACGAGACTGGCGCTAGTTGCGGTCTGCGAGTTCCCGCCTTGGCTCCAAGCCAAGGGAACAAGCAGCAGAGAGATACCGAGGGTGACCAAAGTCCTCAGCGTGGCGTTTCTCATGGGACCTAGAACCTCCTTTTTGATTTTCAAAACGGCGATCATTGTACACCCATCGGCGCAGGATAAAAGGCGGATCCGACGATCCGCCCTACGCGCTGCCTTATGATTCAGGTTACGCGCCGGCCAGCGCCGGCTCCACGCCGTAGATCGAGTGCCACGAGGTGGCGGCCTTCAGGCGGTCGTTTACGTTATTGATATTCTTCACGCCTTCATTTTCCAGCCATTTCCGGAAAGCATCAGCGCCGTGTTTCGCGTAGACGGGAATACCATCCTTCCAAGTGGCGCGTCCGCAGAGCACGCCGTTGAATTTCACGCCCGACTCGCCCGCAAGCTCCAGCGACTCGGTGAACTCGGCATTGCTCACGCCCGCCGACAGATAGATGAAGGGCTTGGTCGCGACCGCGGCTGCCTCACGGAACAGCTTCATCGCTTCCTGTTTCGAGTAGGCCTTTTCGCCTTTGAAGGACTTGGTCCCTTCCACATGCTTCATGTTGATCGGGACTTCCACCTTCATTACGTCGACGCCATAGCGGTCTTTGGTGAACTCGCGCATGGCTTCGATGACCGCCTTCGGCTTCTTCTTCGCGAAGTCGAGGCCTTTCTCGTCCACGCCTTCTTCGTAAGTGACGAACTCCAGGAAGAACGGAATGTCATTGGCGCGGCATTCGTCGCCCAGGCGCTCGACCCAGGCGTGCTTCTTGTCGTTAATTTCTTTTGGATCAAACGGCGTGTAGTAGAGCAGAATCTTGATGCAATCCGCGCCCGCTTCCTTCAAGCGGCGCACCGACCAATGATCCAGCAGATCGCCCAGGCGTCCGGGTCCGGTCTTGTCGTAGCCGGTCTTTTCATACGCCAGCAGCAGACCGGCGTTTTTCGAGCGCCGCTTCGAAGCCGGCAGTCCCCACTCGGGATCGAGCAGGATGGCGCTGGCATGGGGCGTCAGCACTTCGCTCACCAGTATCTTGAATTCTTCCATCATTTCATCGGAGACGGTCGAGCCCTTTTCCTTGGCGAGAGACTTCTGCAGCGAGCCGCGCTGGTCCATGGCGGCGGCGGCGATTATGCCACGTTCATTCGATACAGCGTTCATTCCAGCAAGTTTGCCCGGGGTAAGCTTCATAAATCCTCCTAGCAGTGCAATACCAACGGATAATTCTAAACCACAGATGCTGCCAAGAGCACACCCACCACAGGGACACAGAGCCACAGAGGAATTCAAAAGATGGGAAAAACCTTGGTTCTTACAGATTTGAAGGTTTTCTCTGTGCCTCTGTGTCTCTGTGGTGAAGGTTCTTGTCACTGCCGCAGAGCCAGCGTCCCAAGTACCGTCTGCTGCTTGGCAATGAGCGACTGGATGCCTTGCCTCGCGAGCGACATCATCTTTGCCAGTTGAGCGTCGTCGAATACCTGGTGCTCCGCCGTGGCCTGCAGTTCGACAATTTTATTGCCTGCCGTCATGACGAAGTTCATGTCCACGTCGGCGCGCGCGTCTTCTTCGTAGTTAAGGTCGAGAAGAACTTCGCCGTCGACGATACCAACGCTGATCGCCGCCACAAAATCCTTGATCGGAGCCGAGCTCAATGTTCCCGCATCGATCAGGCGCTGCAAAGCCAGGCCCAGCGCGACGAATGCCCCGGTAATCGAAGCCGTTCGCGTTCCCCCGTCCGCCTGGATGACATCGCAATCGAGCCAGATGGTCCGCTCGCCCAGCCGCTTCAAATCGGCCACCGCGCGCAGCGAGCGTCCGATGAGCCGCTGAATCTCCTGCGTGCGCCCGCTCGGCCGTCCCTTGGACGATTCGCGCGTGGTGCGCGTAAGCGTCGAGCGCGGCAGCATTCCGTACTCGCCGGAGATCCATCCCTTGCCCGAATTGCGCAAGAACGCAGGCACCGATTCCTCGACCGATGCCGTGCAGATGACGCGCGTGTTACCCATCTCAATCAGCGCCGAGCCTTCCGCGGTCGAGATGAAGTCGGGAATAATGTTGACGGGACGAATCTGCTCAGGAGCGCGGTTGTCGCTGCGAAAGATCATCGACGGAATTCTAACAGTCGGCGACGGTCGTTACTCCTGCTCCCGCTCCCCTGCTCCTGATCAGCTCTCGACTGTCAGCGTCAGATACCCGATCCGGAGCGGGTGGCGGCTCGGATAACTTCCGGTTTGCCGACGATACTTCCATAGCTCTGGCCAAGACCCGTTCAGGTCGTCTCGGGTTGCCAGTTCGTTCACCTGCGGTTACGCGAGCATCTGCTCATTTCTGGGCCAAGAGGGAGCGTGCGTCTTGAAGTTCGGGCCGGTTTCCGTCCGCATGCGCGCAGATGGACAGGAGCTGGGCATAGTATGTTTTCGCTTTTTCCTTATCGCCCGAAAGCTTGGCCGCGCGCGCCGCGCCGGATAGCGCGTTGAAACGATCTGGCGCCGTGCGCAGTGTGGCTTCGAACTCGACCATCGCTTGCGCGGGCTGCTTCAGTTCCAACAACATCTCGCCAAGCAGTTCGCGAGCCGGCACGATGACCCCTGGGGTGACGTTGTTTTTGTCAGTCTTGTCTTCGTGCTCGGCGGCAGAACGCATCTGCTGCAAGGCCTCTTCGCGACGGCCCTCAGCAAAACTTAGCCACGCTGCTGTGCTCTCACGTTGAATGTCTACCTGGTCAGCCCAGTAGGTCTCGTTGTTCTGGATAAGCGTGTCGCGCAGGGATGTGAGCTGTACTAGATCTTTTTGAGCAGCTTCTAGTTGACCTGTATGAGACGCGCCCAGAGCCCTGGCGAAGTATAGGTTGGCTTCGGTCCAGGCCCAGCGGCCGCCGGGAAATGTTTTTGGCGGCACCGTTAGCGCAGCGGCTTCGTCCCAGCGATGTCGTTCCACAGCATACCGAGCAGGCGAAGTACCCATAGCGTAAAGCCAGTTCACATACTGAGGATCATCAGGCCGATTCGCTGGCGGCGCTTCCAGCGCTCTTTTCGCCTCCAGATCCTGGGCGCCTTGGAGATAGGCATAGATCAGGTAATCCTTCGCGTGGAGCTCGTTGCCGGGAGCATTGTTTTTCTGGGCCGAGGCTGCCGACACGAGGTTGGACGCAATGGATTCCTGCCACAAGCCGAGCCGGGTGAAAATGTGCGACGGCATGTGCAGCGCGTGTGGCGAGTCCGGCGCGATCTCGGCATAACGTCGCGCTGCGTCCAGGGCCCTCTGCGCCAGCGGTGGGTAGTCGTAGGCGTGGATGATGTAGTGGGCTATGCCGGGATGCTCTGGTTGTTCGACAAATAGCGGCTCAAGGATGGCACCGGCCTTTTTCTGATTCACGTACGTCTTGTCCGTGGGAGGCGCAGTGGCGAGCAGCGCGAGCGCATGAAAAATGGCCGCTTCATGGTCGTCAGGATAGCGCGCTTGCAGCTGGTCCATGGCTTTTTCATAAGCCAGTGCACGAGTGCGGTGGTCGAGCTTGTCGGCGTCGGTGTAAAACGTCTGGATAGCGGCAATATAGTCCCGTTCTCGCTGGGTCTTGGCGCCGGCTAACTTTGCTTTGTCCGCAGCCGCCGCGCCCGCTTTCAGGTCAGCCGGTCCAGGCGCTTGCCAGATCTGATGGTAGTACGTCATGGCAATTCCCCAGTACGCCATGCCGCACGTGGGATCTTTTTGCGCTACAGCAGCAAAGGTATCGCTGGCTTTCTCGTACCAAAAGGAATGGAGCATCGCCACCGCGCTGCTGAATTGCGGCTGAACCGATGGTTCGCAGGAAACGGGGAAACTCACCTTGCCGAGCTTGCTCGGATCGCCTGCGGGATGTTCATGTTGGGCAACCGCTGGTGGCACGAATGCGGCGCACACGCCCACAAGCAGCACCATGCAAAAGGTGAGTCGCTTCATGCTGGTCTCCTTGGTTGTTAAATAGGCCCTCTGGAATGAATACGCCGAATAGTTAAAAATCCGTGCGACCTATTTTGGGTCGCGACCCCAATGAAGTCAAGTAAGGAATCAAAACAGTTGCGCACCTGGCGTTCGCACCGTGCATCGGATGGTCATTCGCCTCTCCGTAGAAGTGACCTGGTTCGCAACGGATCATAGCGTGTTCTCGGGATTGCGCCCGAGTCACGGGCTACTCTTCCCTAATCCTGTAAAGGAAGGGTTGCCGACGACTCGCCCGCAATGTTCTGGGCGCGAACGACACTTCTACCAGTAGCCGCGCGCCCCACGTCTCGCAATTTTCGAGACGTGGGATGCCGCGACCGTTCCCACCTCCGCAATCTGAGCCCTGACCTTTTTCATCACAATCCGTCCGTGCGCGCTATCACAGCCCGCGCACCCGCGCGATGCGAAAATAACCTGCGACCGGCAAAGCCGGACAGCCAGTACTCTTTGATAAACAGCATCGTTCATGGGTGAGAGCGGGCCCACGGCGAAAAAGCGCCCACCTCCTCAAAACCGCCCCAAAACGGGAATTTAGCCGGAAAATCGAGCTTAAGTCCAATGTCCGGAATATTTTACAAGTAACTCCTTTAAAGTCAATATTTTGCAGGAAATCCGGGGGGGGGGGGGGGGGGGGGGGGGGGGGGGGGGGGGGGGATAAAAAACTGGGTAATATCTCAACGGTAAACACGCAAAGAATGAGGCCCTGTCAGCAGCAAAATAAAAAACCCTCTCGACACATCGAGAGGGTTTGCGAACTGGTCGGGAGAATTGCTGCTGGATAAATCAAAAGCGTGGTCCCGCTCTCGTAGAATAGGAAGTCAAAGTCCCCGCCCTGTCGCGAAAGGCGCGACAAGGACCGGGCACCCTCGCGGGTCGGAGATCAGGGAAAAGGCGGGCCAGTCCCCTTACTGATTGCCAGCTTGAATAATCGTCGTCACATCGAATGTTTCGGTCAGGTCGGCGTGTCCCGCGAGCGTTTCGCGCGTCTTGCCTTCGACCAGAATGTTGACTCGCTGAATCCCCGGAACGTTGAGGGCCAGCGTTTCCACCAGCGAATTTACGGTCAGCTGCTCGCTGAGAATGCCGGAGCGATGCTGGTCGGCGAAGGCAGCATTCAGATCGATGACGGCCGCGCCCGGATCGACCAGGTAGATGGCGCGGATGTCCGCCGCCGGAGGCAGAGAATGCGGAGCGCCCGGTTGCTGGTAGATGCGCAGCAGTGCGCGCAACAACTCCTCGGCTCGCTGCTGGCGTCCTCCGGGAAGAGGAATCTGCGCCGATCGCAGGCGCAGTATGCCGGCGTCGTCATCCGCCACGTAGAGAGTCACCGCCTCCGTGGGACCGGACGCTGGGGGAGCGACAGGCAACGCGCTGGCTGCCGGAGACTCCAATTCCTTTGCCTGTCGCCGCATCTGCCGAAGGTAGATTCCCATCGCCACCACCAGCACCAGCAGCGCAGCGACACCGATCAGAAGATGGCGCGGGATCATGGGTGTTCCTTGGGATCGGGTGATCGGGTGATCGGGTCATCGGGCGATCTAAAGTCAAAGGCCTTTGACCTTCGATCACCCGATGGCCCGATGACCGGATCACCCGATTTTTCAATGAGTGTGCTCATCATGGCTGTACTCCAAGTCGGTCGCGGACGGAGACGACCGCATCGGCAATCGCCGCCGCCGCCCGCTGTTGATAATTGGCAGAGGTCAAGTCGGCGATGCCGTCGGCTCCGGGCGCCAGTTCCACCGCGACCGCAGGCATGAACACATTGTTCAGCGGCCGCAGCGACGCGGAAGAAGCTCGCACCGGGAATTCTCTCTTTTGCATCTCGGCAACGATGGCCGCCGACACCATCCGGCTGACCGGCAAAGCCGGCGCTTGGGCCGCATTCCACGCATGAAATACTCCGTTGCTCGTTCCTTCCAGCGGAAGCAGCGCGGTGTACACCTGCGCGCCGCTGCCTTGCGAAACCGCGTGCAGGCTGATGTAGATTCCGGCGCGCGCAACGTTGGCGGCCGCAGCGCGCTGATCCAGAGTCAAACCGGTATCGGAGTCGCGCACCAATGTAACTGCGAACCCACGAATCTCCAGTTCGTGCCGCAGCAGGCGGGCAAATCCCAGCGTGACGTCTTTCTCGGCCAGCTTATCCGTCAAGGCCGCACCGCGTTCGTCGCCACCGTGTGCGGGGTCGACCACGGCCAGAACGCGACGGACATTATTATTATTATTGTTATTGTTATTGCCCGAGGCGATGTTTGCAGCCGATCGGGCCTGCGCAGGATTCTGTGATCCGGTTCCAGTTCCAGTTCCAAAGACACTCGGTGCCGCTGGCGTTGGTTGGACCGCCGGAGCCATGACCGCCGAAATCACGATCGTCTTTCTGTCGTCGGTGAAGCTGGCCATCAGCGGCTCGTTTGCAGCCACGTCTAATTCGGCGTCACCGTTGTTCTCGGAGTAACTGGCATGGGTGATGACCTTGTTGTCAAAAGAAATCGACTGGCTTCCCGGGGAGACGACCGGGTCGCGCTTAAAGACCATCCGCAACCTGCCCGGTTCCGTGGAAATCGTGGGATTCACCGGAGCGCTAAAGTTCAGCAGCAGCCGGGGCGGGTTGCCCGCGTCCAGCCGGAAACTGGGTTGTATGCCCTCAGTGCCGATGAATAGGCGGCGCGCGCTTTCGCGAAAATTAACCGGCGTTCCGAGAAAGCGCGGCAGCAACCCGTTCAGCGAACTTAGCGGAACCAATCCGCGCGAGTTCTCAATGAGGAAGGGAGCGCCGAAATCAAAATCGCGCCCATGAATCTTGGCTCGCGTCTTGCCCGCGAAAAAGTCCGCATCGACAGCGTTATATCGCAGCCGCAAACGCCGCCCATCGGACTGTGTGCTGACTCGGCCAAGCGGTTCCAGAAGTTCGAGCAGGCCGACATACTCACGGCCCGCGCGATCCAGAACCGGGAGCGTGTAGCTGGCGACCGGAGAATAGACAGAGATGTGCTTTTCGTCCACAGAGGGTGCCACGGACAGAAGCATCAAGGTGGCCAACAGAATGGCGAGAGCCTTCTTTGTCAAAGTCGTCGGCGTAGTGGTGAAGGGCACTTCGGCTAAACCCTGGTTCTCAATTCCCGGTTCTCAGTTCTTAGTGAGAAGTGGGGTACTGAGAACTGGGAACTGGGAACTGAGAACCGCACGTTGCTACTCCAGCGCATAAATCGTGAGCCCGCTCAGCAACTTGGGATAGAAATCGGTGGACTTCTGGGGCAACACTTCGCCGGCAAAGGCGATATCGCGAACCTGCTCCATGCGCACCGGATTCATTAGGAACGCCACTTGGACCTTTCCACTTCGCACCTGCAGCAGCGCATCCCCGGCCTCGCGGCAATAGGAAACGTTCTCCTGGTTGCGAATGGCTTCCTCCGAGATATTCAACACGCCTTCCAGCAGGCACTTGTGCAATTGCACGGCGTCCAGCGTCTGCTGGCGAAGAGAAACCTTACCGAAGAAGCGGGCGCCCATGGCATTCGGCGTGTGCAGCAGAAATGCACTCCCGGCGGTGACCGCGAGCAGCGCCGTTCCCGCGTGCCCTGCCTGCTGCAGAATGGCGATGGCGCGCGCCGCATCGATTCCGGCATCGACCTCTTCGAGGTCGAAGTATTTCCGCGCCTCCGCCTGAAATTGTGCTGCCGAGAAAGATGGCAGGCCAAACACGAGCCGGTGCGTCGGGAGAATGACCAGACCCGGGCGAGCGATGTCGACGAAGGTCATCATGGCCGAGTCGTAAGGAACGGGGAGGCCCGTCCCCGTGTCGGCCTCGGCTCGCCGTTCGTTGCGATAGGCCAAGGCAGTCTCATACCGGTGATGGCCGTCGGCGATGATCAGCTTCCGATCCCGCATCTGTCCCTGCACGGAGGCAATAACCGAAGGATCGGAGATCTTCCAGACGCGGTGCACGACGTCGTACTCGTCGGCGACCTCGATATCGATGTCTTTGTTTTTGGCGGCCGCCGAATCGAGCAGGGCATCCACCTTGCCCGCCCCGCTATACAGCACGAAGATCTGGCCGAAGTGGGCTCGAGTCGCGCGCAGCAGGTCCAGTCGGTCGGCCTTCGGCTTGGCCAGAGTCTGCTCGTGACGGAACACGACGCCCGCGGAATACTCCTCGATCCGACCGAGTGCAATGAAGCCACGCCGTTCGGCCGACGCCTGGCCTCCAGGCACGCTTCCCGGCACGTCTCCCGGAAGCCGGAACGTCTGGGAATAGAGGTAGAGCGAAGGCTCGGGATCGCGCCGCAAAATGCCGGTCTGGCGCCAGTTGTGGAAGGATGCCGCCGCCCGGGTATAGACGTTTTCGGCGGCCCCGTCCATCGGCAGGCGTTTCCCGAGAATAATCCGCACCAGGTTATAAGGACTGGCCTGATAGTAGCGTTCCTGCATGGCAGGGGTAATTTTGTCGTAGGGCTGGGTCACAGCCAGCTGGACGCGTACGCGCTCAGGGTCGTACCGCCAAGCCCGGAATGGGAAAATAATTGCCATAATGGGAACGCCGAATTGTAGCAGGGACAGTCTGGACCCGGCGCCAAAGAAGCAAAAGGAAGGAAAAATGCATAGAGTCAGTAGCCACCTTTTAGTTCAGTGCAGAATCTAATGGGCGCGTCCGAAAAAGTGACAATACTTTTTCGGGATTGTGCTAATATCCGCCCAGCAGAGCTTGTTGTGGCCCGTCTTTTGGGATGCGGGTCGCTTCCCTTCACGGCGCGGTTTTTAGGGGGGCCTATGTTGTACCGCAAACAGTTCTCGGTTCGCGTCTCCTGTGCTGTTCTTCTGCTGCTTGCTGTGTGCAGCGCCCTCCCGCTTCTCGCCCAGAATTCGACTGAGGACATCCACATCCAGCCCCGCCTCCAGCCACCCGCTCCGAAAGAGTCCGGCCTGGATCCGGCGCTCAAGACTCATACCAAGCCCTTCAAAAAAAACGTGGACATGGTTCTGGTACCGGTCACCATCACCGATCCCTTGAACCGGTTCGTAACCGGCCTCGACCGCCAGCACTTCAATCTTTTCGAGGGCAAAGACCAGCAGGAGATCAAGACTTTCTCCAGCGAAGACGCTCCGGTCTCCATCGGCGTGATCTTTGACATGAGCGGAAGCATGAGCAGCAAGATCGAACGCGCCCGCGAGGCGGTGATGGAGTTCTTCAAGACCGCCAACCCGCAGGACGAGTTCTTCATGATCGCCTTCGCCGATAAGCCGGAGGAGATCTCCGACTTCACCAGTTCAGTGGATGACATTCAGGGCCGGCTCCTCTATACGATGCCCAAGGGTCGCACGGCCCTGCTGGACGCCATTTACCTCGGCGTCAGCAAAATGCGGCAGGCCAAGTATCCGAAGAAGGCTTTGCTGATCATCTCCGACGGCGGCGACAATCATAGCCGCTATACCGAAGGCGAGATTCGATCCCTGGTCAAAGAGGCCGACATTCTTATCTACGCCATCGGCATCTACGATCATTATTTCCCGACCGAAGAAGAGCGGCTCGGACCTGGCCTGTTGAGCGATGTCACCGAGCTCACCGGTGGTCGGGCTTTTACCATTGATAACCCGAACGACCTGGCGGACGTTTCCACAAAAATTGGCATCGAGTTGCGCAACCAATATATCCTCGGATACCGTCCAAAGAACCCAGTGCGCGATGGCAAATGGCGTAAAATAAAAGTGAAGCTCTTACCGCCAAAAGGATTGCCTCCGCTCAAGGTCTACGCCAAGACGGGTTACTATGCGCCGACGGAATAACGGCCGACGGAATAACGTTCGTCTACCGATCTTCTTCTTGCTGACAACGCTGTTTCTAGCTAACTCTCAAACGCAAGGCGGAGCCCCGAACCAGTCGCCTCCGGCTCCGGTTGCTAGTTCCCAGTCGCCTGCGAATTCCCAATCGGCACCGGCCAGCAGCGCGCCTCCGCCAGTCTCAACGGGGCAGGTCGTCACTCCGAATGAGGGGCAGAATCCGGATTCCGCCGACAGCGGCGTCTTCGTTTTCCGCAAGGATGTCGAAGAAGTCGTGCTGCACGCCACGGTCGTCGACGACAAGCAACGCATCATCACCAGCCTCGATAAGGGCGATTTCAACGTCTACGAGGACGGGCATCTCCAAACCATCACCTCGTTGCGCCAGGAAGACATCCCCGTCGCCATGGGCATCGTGGTCGATAACTCTGGTTCCATGCGCGAGAAGCGCCAAAAGGTGAACGCAGCGGCCCTGAATCTGGTGCGCTCGTCGAATCCCAATGATGAGGTGTTCATCGTCAACTTCAACGACGAGTACTACCTTGACCAGGATTTCACTTCCAACATCAACAAGCTGAAAGAGGGGCTGGAAAAAATCGAGGCTCGCGGCGGCACGGCGCTCTACGATGCGGTCGTCGCGTCCGCCGACCACCTGAAAAAGGAAGCGAAGCGCGAAAAGAAAGTCATTTTTGTAGTTACGGACGGAGACGACAACGAGAGCGCAGAAACTCTGGAGCAGGCGGTACGGCGTCTGCAGGTCGACGGCGGACCAACTGTTTACGCCATTGGCATCCTGGAGAAGGAAGAACACCCGAAGCACGCTAAACGTGCCCTGCAAATCATGTCCGAGAGAACTGGCGGCCTCGCTTTCTTCCCCAAAACGCTGGATGAAGTTGACGCCATCAGCCGTAGCGTGGCCCACGATATTCGCAGCCAGTACATCATTGGATACAAACCGACGACGCCGAAAAACCAGGGCGGCTATCGTCAAGTGAAAGTGGACGCCCATTCGCACAGCTACGGCAAACTCACCGTCCGCACGAAAAGCGGCTATTACGCCGGACCCGAGCCCGCTTCAGGGGTGCAGTAGCGCGAGAGTCACGTTGCATTTATGAAATATCCGTTCTCGGCGATTCGTGACGAGCAAGTTCCGCGCTGCCGGGTTGCGCTCCTCCAGCACGTGCTCGATACCTACGCCAGCGAGACGAATAAAGTCATTTCCGTCTGGACGACCTTTGTCGATTCGGATCTTGGCTACCGCCCGCATGCGAGCTCCACTTCGGTGGCCGACATCATGAAGCACCAACTGCTGTCGGAGCGGCGATTCTTCGCCGAATTCCTCGGCGTGCCGGAAGTCGCAGCGGAACAAGTCCTGCCGCAGAGGTTTTCGGTCGAGGACTTCAACCAGCGGATGCTGGAGCTCGCCTTGCCGCGACTTGGATTCATGGCGGAACGCGATGAGGACTGGTGGCGGACGGTTGTTCCTTTCTTTGATACCCGGCGGGAACGGATCTGGATCTTCTGGCGGCGCGTCTTGCATACCGCTCATCACCGGACGCAGTTGACGGTCTACCTGCGTTTGCTGGGAAAGCCGGTGCCAGCGACGTATGGGCCGACGGCCGACGTGAGTTGGCAAGGCGCCGACCCGACTACGACAGTGGAGGCTGCGGGACGCTCCGGCAAGACGAGTGGCGATTGACGCTGGCGGCTGGCGTTCCTTACTCTGTAGAGTGCCGTCAATGATCTCAAACTCCCGCCTGCGCGTTAGCGACGATATCTCCAAGCTGGTCGGCGAAACGCCGATGCTGCACATGAAAAAGCTGGCCCCTCCGGGATCGGCCGATATTTTCGCCAAGCTCGAATACCTGAATCCAGGCGGCAGCGTGAAAGACCGCGCCGCCATTGGCTTGATCGAGCGCGCCGAGCGCGAAGGCAAGCTCAAGCCGGGAGGTACCGTCATCGAAGCCACCGCCGGAAACACCGGCATCGGCCTCGCTCTGATCGGCGTGAGTCGCGGCTACAAAGTGCGGCTGTTCGTCCCGGAAAAATTTTCGGAGGAAAAGGCCATCATCATGCGGGCCCTTGGCGCCGAGGTGTTCCGCACCCCGGAAGCCGAGGGCATGCAAGGCGCCATCGATCGCGCCCAGGACCTGCTGGCAACCGACCCCTCGGCCTTCATGGCCGCGCAGTTCGAGAACCCCGCCAACCCCGATTACCACTACCAGACCACGGCCCGCGAAATCTTCGAACAAATGGATGGACGGGTTGATGCCATCACCGTGGGCAGCGGTACCGCCGGAACTTTCACGGGGCTTGCCCGATTTCTGAAAGAGCGCCTGCCGAACGTTCACACCGTGGCCGTGGAAACGGAAGGGTCCGTGCTCGGCGGAGGCAAACCCGGTCCACATAAAGTGGAAGGGATCGGATCGAGCTTCATCCCCAAAAATTTCGATGGCTCCGTTTGCGACGAAATCATGATGGTGACCGATGACCAGGCCTTCGGGATGGTCAAAGAGCTTGCCGCGCGCGAAGGCGTGCTCGGAGGCTCAAGCGCCGGCGCCAACGTCTACGCTGCGGTCGAAATCGCCAAGCGCCTTGGGGCAGGGAAGCGCGTTGTCACGCTGATCCCCGACTCTGCGGAACGGTATTTGTCGAAGAAGATTTTTGAGGGCGGAATTTAGGGCAGCTCTTGGCTGTTAGCTCTTAGCTTTTGGCTGGGCTCTCGGCTACGACTTCGGGCCCGAGCAAAAGCTAAGAGCCAAGAGAAAGCAAAAGCTGAGAGTCGAAACTGGCCTGACCCCAGGAGAAATCTTTGACCACTAAACAATCGGGTTTCGCAACCAAAGCCATCCACGTCGGCCAGGAACCCGAACCCGCCACCGGGGCCGTCACTGTTCCCATCTACGCGACTTCCACTTACGTTCAGGAAGAGATTGGCAAGCACAAAGGTTACGAATACGCGCGTGTATCGAATCCGACCCGCGACCGGCTGGAGACCAACCTTGCTGCGCTCGAAAGCGGAACGGCATCGCGCGTGTTCGCCAGTGGAATGGCGGCGATCAACGCCGTTGCTACGATGCTCAAAGCAGGCGACCACGTTGTTGCCGGCCACAATCTCTACGGCGGGACGCCGCGCCTGTTCAATCAGATCCTCGTCAACTTTGGTCTGACATTTACGTACGTCGATACATCCGACGTCAACAACGTGGAACGCGCATTCCAGAAAAACACCCGGCTGGTGTTTTTGGAGACGCCGACCAACCCGCTGATGGAGCTTTGCGATCTCCGCGCCATCAGCGAACTCAGCCACCGGCGCGGCGTCGAGGTCGTGGTCGACAACACTTTCATGTCGCCGTATTTCCAGCGTCCGATCGAGTTCGGCGCCGACATGGTCGTCCACTCGACCACGAAATTTCTCAACGGGCACAGCGACGGACTGGGAGGTGTCGTAGTCTGCACCAAGCCCGAGCAGGCGGAAAAACTCGCTTTTCTTCAGAAGGCCGCCGGCGCCATCCTGTCGCCCTTCGAGTGCTGGCTGATCCTGCGCGGGGTGAAAACGCTTGCGGTGCGCATGTTGCAGCACGACTGCAACGGCCGCAAGGTCGCGGACTATCTTTCGAAACACAACAAAGTGCTGAAGGTTTTCTATCCCGGACTGCCGGATCATCCGCAGCACGAACTGGCCAAACGCCAGATGTCCGGCTTCGGATCCATGATCGCTTTCGAAACCGGATCGCTCGCGAACGCCAACAAGATGCTGCGCAAGCTGCGCGTCTGTTCCCTGGCCGAGTCGCTGGGCGGAGTCGAAACCCTGATTTCGCATCCTGCTACGATGACGCACGCTGCCGTCGGCGAAGAAGGCCGCCGCAAAATCGGCATCACCGACGGCATGGTCCGCATTTCCGTCGGCATCGAGGACGTGGACGATATCCTCGCCGATCTCGACCAGGCGCTGGCGGCGATCTAGCACCCTCAGCGCACTGACTCTCCAATCCACTCCAAGTACGCCGCGCTCCCATCTTCAATGGAAATCTCGATACACTCCGGGAGTTCGTAGGAATGCAGCTCACGCAAAGCCTGCCGCACACGATCGAAAGCGTCTATCGTCGTTTTGATTACGAGCAGCCACTCCGTTGCCGTCTCGACCTCGCCTTGCCAGCGATATACCGATTCAATCTGGGGAGCGATGTTGACGCAGGCTGCCAGTTGCCGGTCAACCAGCGCATGCGCGATGCTCCGGGCTTCTTCGAGCGAACCGCAAGTCGTAAGAACGAGCCTTTTGTCGGTCATATAAAATCGAAGATTCAGGTTTCACTGGAAGCATACGAGGCAGCCGATGGCAACGCAAATCAAGTTTGGCACATCTGGATGGCGGGCCGTGATGGCCGAAGAGTTCACGTTTGCCAATGTCCACCTCGGGCCGTGCACGGCATCGCGCGCTACGTGTCATCGCAGCAGTCGAATGGAGCAAAAGCCAAAGTCATCGTTGGCCGCGATCCGCGCTTTCTCGGCGAATCCTTCTGCGCCACGGCCGCCGACATCTTGTCCAGCCACGGCATCACGCCGCTGGTCATTGCGGAGCCCACTCCCACACCCACCATTTCCTACGCCGTGGTCCAGTCCAAAGCCGACGGCGCCATCAACTTCACCGCCTCGCACAATCCGCCCGAATACAACGGTATTAAGTTCTCGACACCTGATGGCGCGCCCGCGCCCCCGAGAGATTACGCAAGCCA
>CAWCRQ010000020.1:0-3721 GCA_963797885.1 uncultured Acidobacteriaceae bacterium
CCTCAGTGATCCAATAGGTCGCGAAATAGGGTCGCGGGGTAGTTATGAATCAAGAACCGTGTTATGTCAGCGGCTACGGCAAAAACCACGTAGGCAAAAAACCACGGACACACTTTGTACGCGCGGTTCCGAAGCATTAGGCAGAGCAGCACTGCCAGAAGGAACAGCGGGATGTACCATAAGAACTGGCTCATGTTACCGGGAGCAGATTACCGTATCTGCCCCCAGTTTTGAAGCGCGGGGGCGGTTTGTTGATCGCGGCGATTTCGCGACGGTCAAAGAGGCACTGGGCGACGAGCTCGATGAAGCGCAGAATTGTCATTTGAACGCGATGCGTTTTGGCCGCGATGCGTAGCAACGCGTAAGCAATCATCGCGGCGATGAGCTGAAGGCGGATCGCATTGTCGTTGTTGCCGAGGAACTTGCGGATCTTGAGATGCTGCTTGAGCCGCCGGAACAGGAGTTCGATCTGCCAGCGGCCTCTATATACTGCAGCGATTTCGACGGCGGAGCGTTGAAAATCATTGCTCAGAAGCGTGATCACGCCGCCACCCACGTGGCGCTTGAGGGTGACGCGGCGCAGCTTGATCGGCAGCTTGGAATTGCCCTTGCTGGCCAAGCCGACCTCCGCGTCTTCGAGATCGTGCAGCCATGGCCTTCGGTGATTTCTAGTGGACAGCATTCCTACGGCCAGCAGTACCGGAGCGTTGCCCGGGGGTGGCTCTATCGCCGTCGGCAACATCAAGGTCTTTCCCGACGTCGCTCAATACAATACCGGGCCCATTTTTCCTTCTGGGAACGTGCCAGTCAATTGCACAGCCAACCCATGCACGATCCTGGCGATCGATCCAAACATCACGACCCCATATGTCGCCAGTTGGAGCCTGAACATTCAGCACGCAATTACCACTAACGTCTCCCTAGAGGTCGGTTATGTCGGCAACCATGGCTCTAACTTGGTAGGCATTCATGACATCAATCAGCCGACTGTGGGCGCTGGCTGGGGCCCGGGGTGTGTCGGCCCCGATCCGGTATGCGAACAGAATGCGCGCCCCTTCAATAGCGCCTTCCCGTTCTTGGCCTCCATCTACCAAATGGGAAACATCTATCGATCCAACTACAATAGCCTGCAGACCACTCTGACCGCGCGCAATTTCCATGGCCTTTCTGCGATTGTTGGTTACACCTATTCCCATGCTCTGGACGATGTCGGCGCCAACTGGGACTTCGGACAAGGCCTGGGACTCCCTCAGAACAGCGCGCAGCCTCAACGCGAATACGCGAGCAGCGACTTCGATATCCGGAATCGCCTGACCGTATCCACGACGTACGCCATTCCCGGCAAGAAGTCCGTCGCCCAACTGCTCGAAGGTTGGGAATTGAATTCAATCGTGACCATAGCCGGCGCGCAACCCTGGGGCCCGACCGATTCATCTACCGACGTCAGTGGGACCGGCGAGTCAACGGGAGCGGCCACCGGAATTGAGCGCTGGGACTTCTTTGGCAATCCCAGTGATTTCAAGTCTGGCCCGGTAGGAATTCCGTATTCCTCGGGGGCAACCAACCCCGCGTGCGCGGCCGAGGCAACTACTCCCTTGATGCAGAAATCCCTTGCGATGTTTGGCTGCTTCGCCAAGGGCAACTCGGTGATGATTCCTCCCGCCCTGGGAAGCTTTGGTACCATGGGCCGCAACCTGTTCCGGGACTCCGGCTTCAAGAACTGGGACTTCTCCGTAGCCAAAGGCTGGAAGCTCGGGGACCGGCTGAAGGTGCAGTTCCGAGCTGAGTTCTTCAATCTTCTCAACCATCCCAACTTCGCCAATCCGTTCGGCGGACAAAACGGCTTTGGGACCGGAGGCTACAATGATCCGTCCACAGCGGGCGCCGGCCTATTTGGCTGTGGCTGCGCTACTCCTGATAAAGCAGCTTCGAACCCTGTTATTGGCTCGGGAGGTCCCCGCGCCACTCAGTTTGGCTTGAAGCTTATTTTCTAGATGATGCGGCGCTTCCCCGAGAGCAGGGCCGGAACTCAATCCGGCCCCCAATTTGTTCTGGCGGTTCACCGAATGAAAGCATCTGGAAAGGAATTGCCTGTGTACTACGATTGGTCGCGCCCCCAACATTCTTCTCAACTCGCAATTCTGTTGGCTCTGATCCTGACAGCCTGCAACGCGGCTTTTTCCCAGGAGCGGACGGAGCGCACCATCGACGAGATCAAGACCGAAGCCGTCCATCGCGCCGAGGTGGGACAGTACCCGCTCATCGGACTTGATCCCGCCGACGTGAAGGAAGCCTTCGCCTCCATCCATACTCGCGATAAAGACGAATGGGCGGCGGCTTTCATGGGAGTGGCCGATCGCTACATGAACGAGGCCAAGTCGCTGGAGAAAACCGATCCCACGAAAGCGAACGCCGACTACATCCGCGCCTGGCGGCTTTATTCCTTCGGACGCTGGCCGATTCCGGCGTCTCCGGGCAAGCAGCGCTCTTATGAAAAAGCCATCGAAGCGTTTCTGGCGCACGCGCGTTTCGTCGATCCACCGCTCGAAGTCGTGCACATTCCTTTCGAGGGCAAGGAAATCATCGGCCACCTGCGCCTGCCGAAAAATGCAAAAGGTCCGGTGCCGCTGGTAATCGCGGTGAACGGTCTGGATAGCCGCAAAGAAGATCTTGCCGAAAGTTTCGGCGCGATTCTCCCCTTCGGGATCGGTTATCTCGCGGTCGATGGCCCGGAAACCGTCATTTCGGTGGACACCTATAAGTCAGGCGTGGCCCGCGCGGTGGGCGCAGGCGCGGAGATCGTCAACGATGTCAGCGCCTTTCAGTGGGACCCGGAGATGGCGCGGACGTGCGCCGATTTGCAATGCGGCGTAGTGCTGATGCACACCCGTGGGCAGCCGGAGGAAGCGCAATCTTCCGCGCGAGCCCAAGATGGCGGAATTGGTGGAGCATGACCTTGCCAACCGCCTGCTCGTTGCCCTGCAACGTGGGGTGCAGCGGCCGCGCATCGTACTCGATCCCGGCTTCGGCTTCGGCAAGAATTTCGAGGAGAACTATCCGCTGTTGGCGCATTTCGATCTATTGCACCGCTTCGGATTTCCGCTGCTGGCCGGGACCTCGCGCAAGTCGTTTGTGGGGCGCACCGTCGGCCAGCGGGCCGGCAGGGACGCACCGTCGGCGGCCGGATCCTTTGCCGATCCCTCCAAACTGACCGAAACCGCGCCCGAAACTTTCCAGACGCAGTTCGACACGACCAAAGGGAAGTTCACCATCGCAGTCACCCGGTCACTTTCGCCCAACGGCGCGGATCGCTTTTACAACCTGGTTCGCTCCGGCTACTTCAATGACGTCGCCTTTTTCCGCGTGATTCCCGGCTTCATGTGTCAGTTCGGCATCCACGGCGACCCGGCGATTTCCGCGAAATGGCGCGAGGCGAACATCGCGGACGACCCGGTCAAGGGCAGCAACACGCGCGGGACAATCACCTTCGCCACCGCCGGACCCAACACGCGCACCACGCAGTTGTTCATCAACTTTGGCGACAACCGCAACCTTGACAGCATGGGATTTTCACCGTTCGGCAAAGTGACTGAAGGCATGGACGTGGTGGACAAGATCAACAGTGAATATGGCGAAGGCGCTCCCCAGGGTCGCGGACCGGAACAAGGCCGCATTCAGGCGGAAGGCAACGCCTATTTGAAAAAAGATTTTCCGAATCTGG
>CAWCRQ010000021.1:0-18729 GCA_963797885.1 uncultured Acidobacteriaceae bacterium
TAGGCAAGCTCCCTGGGATGAAGATCGATCGCCCCGGCATGGCTATCATCGGCGCCGTACTGATGGTTGCCTTCCGCATTGTGCCCGCCGCTGAAGCGCTGCGCTTCATCGACTTCGGCACGCTGGTACTTCTGTTCTCCATGATGCTGGTGGTGGGCTACCTGCACTTGACAGGCTTTTTCGAGTGGCTAACCGAGCTAATCGTCACACGTCTGAAACCGCACCACTTGCTGCCCACCGTAATCTTTATCACCGGCTTGCTCTCGGCCTTTTTCGTCAACGACATCATCTGCCTGGTCATGGTGCCGTTCGCACTTGTCGCTACCCGCCGCATGGGATTGAAACCGCTGCCGTACCTACTCGCCGTGGCAACTTCGGCCAACATCGGCAGCGTCGCCACCATCACCGGAAACCCGCAGAACATGCTGATCGGCTCGTTCTCCGGGCTGACGTACCGCCACTTCCTCTGGCACCTAGGACCGGTGGCGCTGATCGGCCTGGGGCTGGATTGGCTGATCATCCACCGAATGTGTGGCAACGATTTTGTGCCCGGAGACGCCGAAGGCGTCGCAGCTGCGGCGCCACATGTCTCGACCCGCGAGTTGCGCAAGCCCGCCATCGTGATTGCCCTCGTGCTGGCCGGCTTTCTTGCGGGCGTGCCGCCGGCCATGATGGCGGCCATCGGGGCCGCGCTTATGCTGATCACGCGCACGCGCAATCCTCGGTTGGTCTACGACGAAGTCGATTGGGGGCTGCTGGTGTTCTTCGTCGGTCTATTCCTGATCGTGGGCGGTGCCGAAAACTCCGGGTTGACCCGCTACCTCTTCGGCATAGCTGAGCGCTCCAATCTTCAGAACGCGGCTATCTTTACTGCTGTGACCGCGGTGTTGTCGAACCTGGTGAGCAACGTGCCAGCCGTGATGCTGCTCAAAAGCCTCGTACCGTCTTTCCACGATCCACACACTGGTTGGCTGGTGCTCGCCATGGCCAGCACGCTAGCGGGAAACCTGACGATCACAGGTTCAGTCGCGAACCTGATCGTCGTGGAGCGCGCGCACGGCGAAGTGCATATCGGTTTTTGGGACTACTCGCGCGTCGGCATTCCAGTCACCCTAGTGACGCTGGCGGTTGGATGGGCTTGGCTGGCTTGGGTGCGTTGAGCTAAGAGTGCTGGTCCGAATCCAACTTTAGACATGGGCTGCTAGGTGCGGTTCTCATCCATTCAAAGCGGGTTCACCAGCTACTTCAAGGGAGCGGCCAACTACTCTTTGAACTTCAGCGAGTGAAGTTCGAGCGCTCGCTGCAAATCCCGATCATCGGGTCGAATGACCTCGGGTTCCTGCGCTTTGATTTGAAAGGGCTCGAACAGAGCCCAGTTCTCGATGTCGTGCCCATATTTCGATCGGTAGTAGATTCCCGCAAAGCCGCCATTAAAAACAATCCGGGACACGGACTGCGTCAGAATCCGTGGAGCCGTTTGTTGCAGGGCCGACGCGTCGAAGTCATCGAGTCCAAACTTTTCCAAATGGACGGCAAGCAACTTCCGCAAGCGGCTGATCCATTCGCTGCTGCAAACATCGGCGTACTCTCGGTCGGTCGTGGCGAGTCCCATGATCCGCTTCTCGACCCATTCCACAGGCACTTCCCCAAGAGGACAGTAGTCGTCCTCTCCCTCGATCTGAGCTAACTCCGCCAGCAGTTTGGGATCGACACGGAATCGAGCCAGCGTTTCGACAAAGCAACCAAGTCTCTGCGACGACGCGTAGAGAACCCGGTAGGTCGCGTCAGGGTCATCAAAGCGGTTGCCGAAGGTTCCGTCAGGTCCCGCCGAGGCCCAATCAGGGAGAGACCAAGGATCAGGTTTCCTCCCCAACCTATAAATCACGCCGGGGGCTTTCAAGAATCGCTATCCTCCGGCTAGGAATGCGCGCGCGGCGCCGAGTATCTCCGGACCCACGGTCTCCACATCCTCTTCTCGCAAAAGTCGAACCGGCACCCGATCATTTAACTCTGGATTCAGACCTGTAAACCAGGCCTGAACCACGCGTGGTCCTTCCTGATCGCTAATCATCTTCGCCAGCCGGTAAGCAAGCCGCAGTCTTTCTTCAACTCCCCTGTACGGTTCAGACCCGGCCATCCAACGCTCTATTGCTCTTGTGTCTTTGACCGAAGCGATGTAGGCCGTCAATTTCTTCCCAAAGATCGCCGTCAACTCCGTGACGAGTTTAGAAAACTCCAGAGTGGTGGCTTCCCGGTACGCCAACAAGTCCGGTCGTGGCGGGGTCAGTACTGCCATGTCTTGAGATCTCCCTAACCTCAGTACGAGTGTATCAGAATGACACCTAAATAACAACGTAATTACTGATAAATACCAACTTGCCGGTTGGCCGCGTAAGGCATTGAAAACAATACATAAATCGTTTGCCAGCGCCTCTATATCGCCTCGGACGGCCGCAGCCTTGAACGAAAGGCTCGATCTCGCGCTGAAGCCGTTGGAGGTATCGAAAGTCCCAAATTTTCCCTCACGATCTGTGTACTTGCGGTCCCGCTCTCGACACCGGAACTCGCCGGACTCGAACAAGCGATTGCGAGGCACGCCTCTCTGATAGCCTCTTAGTCGTGCAATCGGGACAGCCAAGCCGAACCGCACTTGCAGCAGCCGCTCATCGTGCCGCTCATCAAATCCTAGAGCACGGGCGCATCTTCGCTGACCCACTTGCTCTACACATCCTGGGGGAAAACGCGGAAAGGGAAGTTCGCGAGGTTGGGGAAAACCCATCCAGCCGAAGGATGCGAATTTTCGTCGCTGTGAGGACGCGCTTCGCCGAGGATGCTTTGGCTGCGGCCGTCGAACGGTGTGTGTCTCAGGTTGTAGTGCTCGGCGCTGGACTGGATACGCTCGCGTACCGCAGCCCATGGCAAGACCGCGTGCGCGTTTTCGAGGTGGACCATCCGGCTACACAGACCTGGAAACGCCAACGCCTCGAAGATGCCGCGATCCCCATACCGACCTCGCTAACCTTCGCTCCCATCGATTTCGAACACCAGACTTTGGCAGAGGGCCTAGCGGCGGCTGGGTTTGATCCGGCGCAGCAGACTTTCTTCACCTGGCTCGGGGTCGTGCCTTACCTGACGGAGGAAGCCATATGGTCGACCCTCGGTTTCATCGCGAGCCTTCCAAATGGCGCACATGTAGTCTTCGACTACGGCAATCCTCCGGCCTCATTACCGCCGGAAATGCGACTCAGCCACGAAAGGCGCGCGTCGCGCGTGGCTGAGTTGGGCGAAGCCTGGCTGAACTACTTTGAAACGGACGAACTCTGCGGCAAACTGAGGACGCTCGGATTTTCCGAGGTCGAAGACTTGGGTCCTCGAGAGATTGCTGGCCGCTACTTTCCAAACCGGACGAGCACTCTTTCCGACCAGGGCGGCCATGTCCTACGCGCGACGACGGCCTGAAGGCAAGCCAATGCGATGCTTCGACTGAGCCGATATTAGCCGTTCTTTTCCTTCACTTGTTCCGCTTGTTTTTCTTCCATTTTGCCCAGCGCGCACGCTGAGCCGCAGCGATTCTTTTGCGAGCAGCCGCTGACATGGGTCTCCGCGTCTTGGGCGCGCGAGAAGGCTTAGACTTTCCCTCCAGACTTCCGCGACTCCCCAAGGCCGCCAACGCCGCGTTCAGCCGTTCCATTTCTCCGTGCACGCGCCGTCTTTCCTTCTGCAGTTTCCGGATTACTCCAGTCAAGTTCGTCACGGTCCCCCTTGGAAAGGCATTGTAGCAGCCCATCTGAGGACTCTCTCCTTCCCGTTTGCACACCAGCGACTGATTTCACCGAGTCCCACAGGAGGAACTGCCATGAGGGTTCGTCGCAATGAATACTGCCCAATCCACCGATCGTTATTTTGCCGCGGAAGGGAGCCGATCCGAAAGGAACGCAGGACAACGATAATAAGGATGGTCGTGCAGCGCTTCAAGATCCGAGTCATCCGAAGGGATATCGGGAACTCCGGTCCCCGGCTGAAATGCGGAAGCTTTTAGACAGATTGTCGAGCAGCACAGGAAATGCGCCGTCTGTCATCAGTGATTTGTGCCGAAAAGCACTAGTTGTCCGGCTGGGACTACGTTGATGTTCCCCAGCATCGCGCTGCCAAGTGGTTCGCTAGCGCAGTCGTCATCCGATCCTGCTCGCTTTGAGGGCAGATGAGCCGGACGCGCGATCCCGAAAGCAAAAGCCTATCGACGGCTTTGCGGGCCGCTTCATCCACATTAGGGAACGATTCTGGCAGGGTTAGTTCACTTTCCAGTCTAATTGCCATGCAACAATTCTAAACCTGCGGATCAACATTTCGGAACTTGCCGTTTTGTATTTTGATTTGGTTTAATGGCGCCGTCAGGAGGCAACTAAGTATAACCCTTTGCTGCCTGCCGGGCCTGATGACACTTCGCGTGGACTAGTTCGGTGTTTTCTACCGTGTACCCGTCCGCAGCATTCTTACGGTCAAGCTCAGAATATTTAAGGGGCAAAGGATCGGGGCGTCGATCCGCAATCGTTGCACCCGATGCAGCACCGCAGTCGAGAAGTGCGGCAGGACCTGGTGGTATTACGAGCCCGAGATGCGTTGGTCGCGGCGCGGACGGAACTGATCAACGCCACGCGAGGACTGGTGAAGAGTATGGGCTCACGGCTTCCCAAATGTTCGAGCCTGAGCTTCGCGCAAAAGGTAGAGGAGACCATTCCCGTCGAGCTTCGCGACGCGCTATTGCCGCTGGTGCGCATGGTGGCGACGCTGAGTGATTGCATTCAGGGGTATGACGAGAAGATTGAGAAGTTGGGCCGCGAGAAGTATGGGCATACGGCGTTATTGCAGCAGGTGAAAGGGGTGGGGCCGATCACGGCGCTGGCCTACGTATTGACCTTGGAGGATCCGGACCGATTCGTGAAGAGTCGGGATGTGGGGCCGTATCTGGGATTAGTGCCGAAGCAGGAAGACTCCGGGGAAAGCCAGCCGCAATTAGGAATCAGCAAAACCGGCGACACGATGCTGCGCAGGTTGCTGGTGGGGAGCGCGCACTATATCTTGGGGCCGTTCGGACCGGACACGGACTTACGACGGTATGGGCTGCGGCTCTGCGAGCGCGGCGGGAAGAATGCGAAGAAGAGAGCGGCAGTTGCGGTGGCGCGGAAGCTGGCGGTGTTGCTCCACAGCCTCTGGGTGAGTAGAGAAGTGTATGAACCGCTACGTCAGGGCATGTCCGCAATGATGACACCAGCGGCGGCTGCCTAACGGCCAAGGGGAGCCCAACCAGGAAACACGATCGAATCCGAGAGGCCGAGCCGGAGCGATGGCTATAGAAGACAAGACCAAGGGAACAGACATGAGTTAATGGCGCCAAAGCCAAGGGTTATCTGGAAAGTTTGGCAGACGACGACATCCACCGCCTTGTTCGGGTGACTGCGTTTCGATTGCTGGTCTATTGAAGATCGCCCGGTAGATGGCAGCACCCAACAATCCCAGGTTCGTCACGGTGGTGGCGGACCTGGGCTTACGATCGAACCCCAACTTGCACCGGGCCCAGCAGGGCCCATTCAGAGTGCGGATAGAAGCACGGCAACGGTGGGTGGCGTGACCAGAGTTTCTGGTAAGACTTGGTTAGAAAGTGGATCCATGATGTTGTGTGACCGAAACGAACAAGATGCTGATGGAGAATGCCAGAGGCGGTGAGGCGGAGTATGGCTGCCGACGAGCGCGCTGGAGAAAAAGCGGAACCCACTCCACTAAGGAACGAAGCTCAACTGAACTGCGTTTCGCTTCGTTCCGAACTCGATGATGAAGTGAGTTGCGGGGCTGTCAAGGGTCAAGATGAACGCCCCATTCGGGCGCCCTTGACAGCCCCGCAACTCACCACCGGAGGTCTATGCGGCTCGGAAAGGAACTAATAAGGAGGGCCGCCACGTCGGCCTTGACTTTTATGACCTTCTCATAGAAGCAATCGAAACGGCGGCAGAGGCAACGAAGCTGTCGGAGCTTTCGATATAGAGGGTCGCTAGGCGACTCGGCGAGCGTGCAGGCCATAACGTGAGTGAACGCTGAGCAGGCCCCGAAACAACAATTGCAGGAGCCGACCTGACTGTTTCACAGGGAAGGCCGCTGATGATGGAGAGGGACGAGCGGACAAGCTCCATCGGACCTGCCGGGGTAATGGCGATGGCATGTACGCATAGGAGACCAGACGCAACACGGGAAACCCCAGCGGTGATCATAATAAGGATCAACTGGCAGCTCGTGAGAGACAGGCCGGGCCGTGTGGGGTGGCGGAGAGGTTCGTAGTACCGAAGATGCCGGGTAACTCCGGCGGAGGGAAGGGACCTCAGTTAAAGACGGACGCAAGAAGCGACGAAGGACCTGGGGATTGACGATGAGTCTAGCCACCCCAAGGTTTGTGTTCAGCAGTTGCAGACGGCGTCACACGGAACATCGTGAGTCTTTTCCGAGAGCCGGATGCGGGAAATCTGCCTGTCCGGTTCGACGAGCGGGAACAGGAAACAGAGTTACGCCAAACCGGATTGAGGCGGGTCATGCGAAAGCACCCCAACAGCCACCGGGAGGCTACAGCCACTGCGCCTGTTCTCGACTCTACTCGTCATTGCAGTCATTGACCTTTGTCGCTCGCGGCGGGCCAGCGCGATAGAGAAACCGACGCTCAGGTGCTGCAGTGTGTTCGACGTCACAGACATTCTGGTCTGACAAACGCTATCGTTTTTGGGTGCAGGGCTGAGCACAGCGATCCTCTTTTTCCGAAACCTCGCGGACACACGCGGTGGACGCCTTTACTGAGCAGCGGGTTTTGAAGTTGAGAGATGAGATTGCCTCGCTCCAACGCGAAAATGAATTGTATCGGTCGCGACGTCATCGCACCTTAGAAGAAAGGCACGCGGATGACTTGAGACGATTTCGCCTTCTAGCGATCCGAGAAGAACTTGGAAGGCTTTTCCAGCCGAAGAGTAGTGCCTCAGCCTGATGTATTCTCGGGCTTTTTTACCAATGAGAAATAGAACCACAGCAGGATCGTAAAACCCACACCTAACGCCGCGAAAAAGATGATCATCGGGAAACTCATCCCAAAACCCGCGCGGCCCATCACCGTAAGGATGCTCACGAGTTCCATGCTCATGATTGCCAACAGAGTCAGAAATGCTGGTGCAAGCGCGTAACCGGATGCTTTCCTACGAAACAGAAGAATTGCGGTAATGCATAAGGCGGGCAAGAGGAACCCGAGGTCCAGCACGTGAACGAAATTTACGGACTGGTTCGCATCGATGATGTCTTGGGGGACTCGCCCCGCCAGGATCGCGGCTATGTCGGCGCGTAAATCGAAGACAGCGGTCTGTATGGCAAGCACGAGGAACACGATGGCGATCGTCTTTCGCGGTGCGCGAGGACCATAGGTTTGAGCGATTTGCTCGAGGGGAACGAACTGAAGGCTGAATACCGTAGCAAAGAGGCACAGACTCAGGGTCGCGCAATAGACCAGGAACAGCGCGTTGAAGTGCACCCCAAACGCGTAAATAACAAAGTTGTAAAGCAGATAGCCCTGCGTGCCCAGCCAGACCAAACGCGCAGGAACCGATCCTTGATATCCTTTGATGCCGCTGATCAGCAGGACCGGTACGACCAACAACAGGTCCACAATATCGCTGGCGAGGCCCCCGGCGCGTGAATAAGGCGTTTCTCTCGCATACGTTGCTGGCCAATACATCCCTGCTACTGCGGTTACGGCAACCAGGAGCGCGATGGCGATGGTAGTGCGCCGGGATAAACCGGCATGAAGCAGAGGAGGAAGAAGCCTCACAAGAAAGGAGTAGCGATCCACTTGGCCTCAAGTCTCTGCGCTGCTACCGCGAGGGACCCAGCGAAGCGTAGATAGAGGATAGGCGGGGTGGGACATTGAGCCGCGAAAACATACAACCCGGACGCCGACGCGGTTAACATGCGCGGAAGGCAACATGGACGGGAGCGATAACGCGAGTTCCTGTTCAGTCCGGCGTGGTCGAAGACCCCACGGCACGTCTAGAAACTTCATGCACGAGAACCGGGAGACCTCGGAGACACCTGACGCCAGTCCGGCAGCAGGTCGGCGAGCGAAGGCTTAGGCCACACGGCTCGCATGTACGTCATCGAGGAGTCACACTGCGGCATAGTACCGATGAATCATTCGAACAAAGACGGAGCATCGTCGGCGGAGAGTGAGGAGGGAAGGCTGCGGATCAAGGAGAACACTCTTCCACCTGACACGTACCCGACTCAGAGCGGGACTGCGCGTGTCCCACGGGTGGGCGAGTGTGCGGCCCACCGCTATGGCGGGCCGCTACCCATCCGAGATAAGAACCGGATGCGCTAATCAGCGCCCGTCCGGGTCTGTGCGGGGGGCAGCCAGCGATGGCTGTCCCTACCGCGATCTCCAGCATCGGGTCATGGGTTCGTTCGGTTGTCATAGCTACGTATCCGATTACCTCTATGAAAGAGTTGGCGCTGCAGGGCCCGCGGCTCGAAGGTACTGGGAGCCGCCTCGCCTCGGCGGGTGCACGTTTCAACTGGCGGGAACTGTTCTTCGGGAGGCGAGAAATATCCTTTCGTGAACAATTCTCCACGCCTCCGATTGCCACCGAGCGGACAGAAAAGCGCAAATTGCTGGCCAAAGGGATCGTGATCAATCTCCTTCTCCACAGCATCAACCGTTCACGAGTCTCCTCGGAACTGGCTCACGGCCAAGGCCTATTCATCGATCTATGATGCGTGAACGCTTATCGAGAATGAACATCGGTGGTTCTTGCGGTCCAGACCCTCCAGCGGGGTCGGGTCCGCCGCCTGAACAGGGACCGTTTGACATTCAACGGAATTGCCAGTATCTGACTCATGCGGGTACAACACCGGATACTCGGAATGGGGGAAGCTACTTCCAGTCGGTAGCATATTTTTGATGGATCATCCGGTGAAAACCCTGTTATACGAGTTGTTCGTCGAGCCCGTCTTGCGGCTTTTGCAGCGAGCTACGATGAAAGGACAGTTCCCGTGGAAGGCTGCATGAAGGACTACCAGCTACTGAAGATTAACTGCCAGTACCCAAGTGGGTACTAACCGTGACACAGCGCCGGCTCTCCTCTGGCTCTGTAAGAAACACCCCAAGATGAACCACCACAAACTCTAGCTTTTGGCATTTGGGGCGTTTCAGAAGAGGTCCGCTTGTCTAAACCCGATACGCGCCGTGTCACCACACGCCAGGCGGCGCGGGGAGTTCATAGGCGGTGACTTTCGACTGTGAGCGCCTCTGCCAATTAAACTTGCAAACTCTGGTTCTCGTACAGCAGCACGGCCTCGGTCTCCTGCGAGTCCACGGGACGGTAGTACAGCTTGGTGTCCTCGAGGAAGACCTCGATAAACGCCGGCCGGGTGTTGATCGTGCCCCGGATCAGCGCCTCCGACAACGGATCTTCGATGTACTTCTGCAAGGCCCGCCGGAGCGGACGCGCGCCGTAGCTGCGATCGCCGAGTGTCTGACTGAGGACCCACTTCTTGGCCTCGTCGGTTACGGTCACGGTGATTGACTTCTGCGCCAGGTTAGCGTCCAACTGGTTGATCATCAGCTCCAGGATCTGAATCAGGTCGTTCTCCGTCAGCGCGTTGAACAGAATAACTTCGTCCAGGCGGTTCAGGAACTCGGGGTTGAAGGTACGCTTGACCTCGTTCTTGACCAGGCCTTCGACCTTCTCCGAAATCATCTCTTCCTTCTGGGACTGGAAGCCCATGCCTTCCCGCTTCTGCAGATGGCGGGCCCCGATGTTCGAGGTCATGATGATGATGGCGTTCTTGAAGTCCACGGTGTTGCCCAGACCGTCGGTGAGCTGGCCATCTTCAAACACCTGCAACAAGATGTTAAACACGTCCGGGTGCGCCTTCTCGATTTCGTCCAGCAGGACCACCGAGTAGGGCGCGCGCTTCACACGCTCGGTCAACTGGCCGCCCTCTTCGTAGCCCACGTATCCCGGAGGCGAGCCGATTAGCTTCGAGACCGAGTGCTTCTCCATGAATTCCGACATGTCGAACCGGACAAGGGCCTTCTCGCTGCCAAACATGAATTGCGCCAGGGTGCGGGCGACTTCGGTTTTGCCGACGCCGGTCGGCCCGAGGAACAGGAACGAGCCGATCGGGCGGTTCGGGCTCTTCAGTCCGGCGCGCGAGCGGCGGATGGCCCGGGCCAGGGCGCTGATGGCTTTGTCTTGCGAGATGATGCGCTTGTGCAACTCTTTTTCAATGCGCAGCAGCTTCTGGGTTTCTTCTTCTTTAATTGAAGTGATCGGGACGCCGGTCCAGCGCGATACCACATCCTCGATGTCCTCCCGACCGACTACGCCGGTGGAGGATTCATCGAGGTGGTATTTTTCGCGAAGAGCACGCAGGTTCTCGCGTTCTTTGCGTTCTTCGTCCGCATAGAAGCACGCCTTCTCGAATTCGTGGTTCGCGATGGCGTTTTCCATGCGGTGGACGATGAACTTGATGCGCTTCTGGACCTCAGTGATCTCCTCAGGCAATGAGGTCTGGCGCAGCTTCACGCGCGCTCCCGCCTCATCGATGAGATCGATTGCCTTATCGGGCAGGAAGCGGTCCGGAATATAGCGATTGGAATGCGCTACAGCGAAGTTGATGGCGTCGTCGGTGTAAGTGACCGCGTGGAACTTCTCGTAGCGGTCCTTAATGCCGAACAGAATCTTGGTGGCGTCGCCTTCATCCGGCGGCGGAACCTTGACGACCTGGAAACGGCGCTCGAGCGAACGGTCTCTTTCGATCGACTTGCGATACTCGCGCGGCGTAGTCGCACCGATACACTGAATTTCACCGCGTGACAGCGCCGGCTTCACAATGTTCGCCGCATCCAGTGAGCCTTCTGCCGAACCCGCACCCACGAGCGTGTGCAACTCGTCAATAAAGATGATGGAGTTCTGTGATTCCATCAGCTCCTTCATGATGGTCTTCAGGCGCTCTTCAAACTGGCCACGATATTTGGTGCCCGCCACGATTAATGACAGGTCAAGGGCCAGGATGCGCTCATCTGCCAGGAACGACGGAACTTCGCCATCGGCGATGCGCTGCGCCAGTCCTTCGACGATGGCAGTCTTACCTACGCCCGCCTCGCCGATCAGTACTGGGTTGTTCTTGGTGCGGCGGCAGAGAATATGAATCACGCGCTCCAGCTCGCTTTCACGTCCCACCAGCGGATCGAGCTGGGTATCCATCGCGGCCTGGGTCAGGTCGCGGGAAAACTCACTCAGCAGGGAAGATTCGCGCATGACGCTGGGGCTGAGCTTTTTCCTGGCTGGTACGGGCCAGTTCCTCGCGGACGGTCGAAAGGTGTAAGCCGCGTTCGTGCAGGATCTCGGCGGCGAAGCACTTCTCTTCACGCAGCAGTCCCAACAAAAGATGCTCGGTTCCAACGTGCTTGTGCGAAAGGCGCTCAGCCTCCTCGGCAGCGTAAGCCAGAACCCGCTTGCACTCGTTGCTCAACGGGAGATCGACCGAGGTCGAGACCTTCTCCCGGATAGTAATGTGTCCCTCAATCTGCTTGCGGATGGACTCGACCGAGGCATGAGAACGCAGGAACCGGAAGGTGAGAGCTTTGTCTTCGCGCAGAAGTCCCAACAGCAGGTGCTCCGTCTCTATGTAAGGAGAACCGAACTGACTGGCCTCGTAGCGCGCAAAGAAGATGACGCGCCGTGCTTTCTCCGTGTACCGTTCAAACATGAGCCCTCTCCCCGCCAAGTTCTCCGGTAAGCTGTCGGGTTAGTGACAAGCCCCATACCCTGGAGAACCCTTTAGGCCCATACATCATTATGCAATCAAGATACCAACGAACCCAAGTTCCTAAGGACTCCTGTTCATGATACTCCGTACCCGACTGCCGTTTCTCTGCAACATGGCTACAACAACTTGCAAGCCAGCTGCAGAACCTGTCCTTCCATTGGTCCGGACTGTGTCGGAAAATGTCCAAAGTCGTGACACCTTCTGTCTACACCGACTCTCACGCCGGAGCGATTCCGGCGCCACCTCATCGAGATGCCCACGATGCAGCCGCGGCACGCGAATGCGTCGGCTAAAAGAGATATTTTGTGACACGTACTTTCAACCACTCTCATTTAAATCTCGCTCTGAGTCAGCGTCTCGGAGTTCGAATCCCCCGGGGGCAGCCAATACCATCTTGCGGAAGTCCTTCGTGAAAAGTCTCAATGAACGAGATGTGGCCTTCGTAGTCAGGCCGGGATAGATACTTCTCGAGCTTCACGCTGAGGGCGCTGCCAGCGGCCTTTTGCCTCGCCTTGTGGGACTTCGTTCGAACCAGGCATCTATAAAGGAGTAGGACAATGAGATCTGACCGTAGCCAAGCTAATCTGCTCGTGGTGCTTTTGCTCGTGGCACTCCACAAGCGGGAGCGTGCCGAATCAAGAGCATTTTTTGCGCCCTGGGCAGGAGCGTCCGTGACCTCCGTAACCGCAAGGGGACCCCACGCCGACAGCGCCAATTCCGCCGCCAGCAGGCTGATCAAGAATCACTCCTCCAATCACGATGCGAGGTACAATGATTTTGTCGGGTGAAACGGCAGCGGGCTCTGCAGGGATGCAACCATGCCGAGATAGCTTGGTTGGGCTCATCGAGACGATCACTGCATCTGCGCGAATATCCTTCTCGCGCTCCTGCCAACCCGCATCGGATCGGTAGAGCCGCATGCCTTGAAAACCACCGCCCGAAGGACGGAATCTACACTACCGGAGTCCTTCCCAGTTCACGCTGAGGCGGCACATTTGCAGTTGGCGCGCAGACTCTTGTGCATAGCAGCGCTGGGCGCGAGGAATGTAAAGACTACCTCATGGAAGAAGGTTCTAAAATTCGCAAGATCGCGTTTGTCGGCGACCACTTGCCGCGCAAGTGCGGCATTGCGACGTTCACGTCTGACCTGCTTGCCGCCGTGGCAGCTGCGCATCCCCAAAGCCAGTGTTTCTCAGTGTCGGTGAATGACATTCAAGGTGGCTACGAGTACCCGCAAGTAGTTCGCTTCGAGATTGAGGAGCAGGATTTATCGTCTTATCTACGTGCTGCGGACTTCCTCAACATCAGCGACGTGGACATCGTCTGCTTGCAGCACGAATTCGGCATTTTCGGCGGGACGGCCGGCGGCCATATCCTGGCACTCCTGCGCGAATTGAGAATGCCCGTTGTCACTACGCTTCATACCATTTTGCGTGAGCCGAAAGCCGACCAACGGCGCGTAATGCAGGAGTTAGTCGCGCTCTCGACCCGGCTCGTGGTCATGGCTGAGCGGGGGCGACAGATGTTGCAGGAGATTTACCAGGCACCGCCGGCCAAGATCGATCTCATCCCGCATGGCATTCCCGACGTAGGTTTTGTCGATCCGACCTATTTCAAGGACCAGTTCGGTGTGGAAGGCAGGGTGGTGCTGCTCACGTTCGGGCTGCTTTCGCCGAACAAGGGGATCGAATATGTGCTCAACGCCCTGCCGCACATTCTAGCGGAGTTTCCCGACGTTGTTTATATTGTGCTGGGCGCCACCCATCCCAACGAACTACGCGAGCATGGCGAAGCCTACCGGCTCAGCCTCGAAATCCTTGCCAAAAAGAACAAACTCGAGAAGAACGTCATCTTCTACAACCGGTTCGTAGAACTTGAAAATCTGAAGGAGTTCATCGGCGCCGCAGACCTTTACATCACGCCTTACCTCAACGAAGCGCAGATCACGTCGGGCACGCTAGCCTATGCGTTTGGTGCGGGCAAAGTGGTAATTTCGACACCGTACTGGCACGCTGCAGAATTGTTGGCGGAAGACCACGGCGTGCTGGTGCCGTTCGGCGACGCCCCGGCCATAGCCCGCGAGGTGATTGGTTTGCTGCGCGACGACACCCGCCGTCATGCCATTCGCAAGAATGCTTACAAGCTGGGCCGTGAGATGGTCTGGAGCAAGGTGGCGCGGCTCTATATGCACTCGTTCGAGTCGTCACAAATCGAGGGGGCGGCGCGATCTCGAAAATCTCTCGCCACGAAGACGCTCGACCAAAAGCCGCGGGAACTGCCGGAGTTGAAGTTGAGTCATCTCTCGCGGATGACCGATTCGACCGGAATCTTCCAGCATGCGATTTTTAGCGTTCCGAATTTTTCGGAGGGCTATTGTACGGACGACAATGCGCGTGCATTCATCCTCGCAGTGCTGCTCAGTGAGATGGGAGAGGACCCGGAGCGCGTGCGGACACTGGCCAGCACTTACGCGGCTTTTCTTCCATCACGCGTTCGATCTCAAAACAAAACGCTTCCACAACCACCTGAGTTTCGATCGACGCTGGCTCGATGAACAGGGGTCAGAGGATTGTCAAGCGCGAGCGCTCTGGGCGCTGGGCGTGGGAGTGGGGCGTTCGCCCTATCGGAGCTTCCAGATCATGGCTGGACAACTCTTCGCGCTGGCGTTGCCAGCACTGACGGAGTTCACTTCGCCGCGGGCGTGGGCGTTCGGCCTTATCGGCATTCATGAATACCTGCGCCGGTTGAGCGGTGACAGCCTGGTCAACCAAACCCGTGAGACACTCACTTCCCGGCTCATGGAACTTTTCGAAAGGACCGCCCAGCCGGACTGGCGCTGGTTTCAAGAGGATCTGACTTACGACAACGCGAAGCTCCCACACGCCTTGATTCTGAGCGGACGTGCAACCGGACAACAAGCGGTGCTTGAGCGAGGCCTGCAGGCCCTGCGCTGGCTGACGGAATTGCAAATCTCCGAGAAGGGTCACTTTCGATCCATTGGCACCAACGGATTTTATCGCCGCGGCGGCATGCGCGCCAACTTTGACCAGCAGCCCATCGAGGCGCAAGCAATGGTCTCAGCCTGTCTTGAAGCCTATCGCGCCACATCGGACCTCTGGTGGTACGAGCAGGCGCAACGCGCCTTCGACTGGTTCATCGGCTGGAACGATCTCGGATTGGAACTCTGCTCTCCCAAAACAGGCGGCTGCCGCGATGGGTTGCACGTGGATCGGGTCAACCGGAACCAGGGAGCGGAATCAACCCTGGCCTTCTTGCTTTCGTTGGCGGAGATGCGCTTGGCGCAAAATATGCTGACGAGTTTTAAGGAACCGATCGCCGTCTAAGAGTAATCGCGGCCTCCGGTCTCGTTTCTCTGGAATAACCAGTCCATGAACGCCAACTCGATTCACGTCAAACGCACGGCCACGGTCCTCAGGCCTGACCAGTCACGCGTTCTTCTGCGGCCATTCAGTCCGGAGGATCCCCAGCGGGCCGGCAGGATTATCGCCAGGATCATGTCGCTCCCGGAAAACCGAGTCGGCCCTCTCCTGGACGAAGTATCCGCCGAATTCTCCCAGCGACACCAGCAGATCCACAAATCCTTTCTGGAACGATTCGAACAGGTCCGAGACCTCCTGTTGACCGATGAGAAAATTTCCGAACAAAGAAAGCTGTTGATCGGCTCCTATTTCGTTTGCGAATTCTCCTTAGAATCCGCAGCCCTGTTCAATCCGTCCATCGTCCCGCACCCTGACCAGTCTGACCTGCCTCCCGGCGCTCTGCGTTTTATCCTCAGCTTGCGCGCCACCGGGGAGGGACACATCTCCTCCATCACTTTTCGGACGGGTATCATCCACGTCGACCATCGGATCGAGGTCCTACCCCCAACCGGCTTCCTCACCGAGCCGCGTCAAATCCCGAACCCCCGTTACGAGAAGGCGCTCTTCGAGCGGAAACTCTTTGAGCTGGGATTGACCAGCGAATTCACACGCCGGGTTATGAACAAGTTTGGGGAGTCGTTTGCATTGGAAGAACTGCGCGCCAATCTCGAAGCCGAAGTGAAGCAGTCCCGCCTGTCGGATCGGAACGCGATCCGGGGAATTTTGATGCTGGCCCGGTCCAATTACGAGGTTCAGTTTCAGCCCCAGCAGCGGCTGTCTGAACGCGTCATTTTCCCGGCCACGCCGTCGCAACGCAACGGCATCGAAGACGCCCGGTTCGTCTGTTTCCAGAACGATGACGGTACCCACGTCTACTACGCCACCTTCACGGCCTTCGATGGCAAGGTGGTCTTGCCAGAGCTGGTGGAGACTTCTGACTTCCTCCTCTTTCGGTTCATCACCCTGAACGGTCCGGCCGCGGAAAACAAAGGCATGGCCATCTTCCCCCGGAAAATCAACGGCCTCTATGCCATGCTCTCCCGCCAGGACAACGAGAACATCTACCTCATGTTTTCCGACAACGTCCACTTCTGGTATGAACGCAAGGTGCTCCTTAAACCGATGTTTCCGTGGGAACTGGTCCAGCTTGGGAACTGCGGGTCCCCCATTGAGACCGAAGCGGGCTGGCTGGTCCTCAGCCACGGTGTCGGCCCCCTGCGAACGTACTGCATCGGCGCGTTCCTCCTCGATCACGATAATCCCGGCAAAGTGATCGGCCGCCTCCGCGAACCCTTGCTCAAACCGGACCAAAGGGAGCGTAAAGGGTACGTGCCGAACGTCGTTTATACCTGTGGCGCTCTCCTCCACAACGGCGAACTGATCATTCCCTATGGCATGGCCGATCACGCCACCGGTTTCGCTACGGTTCCCCTCGATGAAGTGCTGGCTGCCATGCACTAGGAAATGTCGTCGAACAGCATGAGAAAGCCCGACAAAAGAGTGGCTGTCCTGTCGCCGATAGCCTGGCGAACGCCTCCTCGGCAATACGGCGCCTGGGAAACGGTGGCTAGCAACATCACCGAAGGGCTCGTCGCCCGTGGCTGGGATGTGACGTTGTTCGCCAGCAGGGATTCTGTGACCCGCGCTCACCTGCATGCCGTGGTGGACAAGGGGTATGAAGAGGATTCCGCCGTCGATCCCAAAGTAGCCGAATACCTTCACATCTCCGAAGCGTTCGAGCGCGCGGCTGAGTTTGACCTCATCCACAGCCACTACGACTTCATGGCTTTGACCTACACCCGGCTGGTCAAGACACCGGTCCTCACTACCATCCACGGATTCTCGTCAGCCAAAATCATGCCCGTCTATCAGAAGTATCGTGACGGATACTTCGTTTCCATCAGCGACTCCGATCGAGCCGCAGGGCTGAATTACCTGGCGACCGTCTACAACGGCATCGATCTCTCGTTGTACCCGCTTCAGGAACCCGGCGGTGATGACCTGATTTTCCTCGGTCGGATCCACCCGGATAAAGGTGTTCATCTGGCCATCGAGGTTGCTCGTCTGAGCGGAATGCGTTTGATCATCGCTGGTATTATCCAGGATGAGGCCTATTTCCGGGAGCAGGTCAAACCCCATCTCGACGATCAAAACATCCTTTATATCGGACCGGTGGGCGTGCCGGGCAAGAACGAACTGTTTGCCCGAGCCCGAGCTCTACTGCACCTGAACACCATCCCGGAGCGATTCGGACTTGTCCTGGTCGAAGCCAATGCCGCTGGCGTGCCCGTCATCGCGATGGATCTCGGCTCTTGCCGTGAGGTGATCAAGGACGGGCAGACCGGTTTTCTGGTTGACAACGTCACTGAAGCAGTTCGGGCCCTTGGACGAATTTCTGAAATCGATCGTCGTGCCTGCCGCAGCCGTGTCCGGCAATACTTTTCGATCGATACCATGGTGGAGGGATACGAACGGGTTTACTCGACGATTTTTGATCTGGAAGCGAAGAGACGACCATGAAGCCAGACATTGTCAGACGGTACCGCCACAACCCCATCCTCACCAAGGCCGAAATCCCCTATCCAGTGGAAACCGTTCACAACGCGGCGGTCGTGAAGCATGAGAACGAATACATCATGCTTTTCCGCTCCCATCTCCGCACCGGACGGTCCATCATTGGTTTGGCACGCAGTCCCGACGGATTCCGCTTCACCGCCGATCCACAGCCCTTTCTGATTCCTGCGCAGGACAGCCCTTTTGCCGCCTATGAAGAGTTCGGCGTGGAGGACCCACGCGTGACCCGGCTGGAGGGGGAGTACATCATCACCTACAGCGCCTACTCGCGAAATGGAGTGCGGATCGCCCTGGCCAAGACGAAGGACTTCAGTCAGGTGGAAAGAGTTTCCCTAATCACGCAGGCGGATTATCGGAATGTGGTGATCTTTCCCGAGAAGTTTGATGGGCTTTATGCCCGGCTTGACCGTCCTCATTCGGAAATCGCCCCCTGGTCAATCTGGATTTCCTATTCTCCGGATCTATGCTATTGGGGCCAATCTCAGCTCATCATGAAGCCTGAACCATATCACTGGGATGAAATGAAGATCGGTCCCGGCGCGCCGCCGATCAAAACGGACCAGGGATGGCTTTCCATCTATCACGGAGTTTTCCGAACTATGGATGGATCGGTCTATCGTTTGGGGGCTGCTCTTCATGACCTCGAGAACCCGGCAAAGGTCATCGGTGTGGGCGACTCGTGGATTTTGCAACCGGAGGATCCTTGGGAAATAACTGGATATGTCCACAACGTGGTCTTCACCTGTGGTGCCGTTCTGGAGTCCGATGGAACCGTGAAAATCTATTGGGGGGGCGCAGACACGGTCATGTGCGTGGGCGAAGCGAATGTCTCGGATCTGGTCGCACTATGCCTCCATCACGGCAGACCGGCAAAGTAAGCATGGCATTTCAAAAGTCCTAATACCCCTGAATGGTACTT
>CAWCRQ010000022.1:0-259262 GCA_963797885.1 uncultured Acidobacteriaceae bacterium
AGGCTAAACTCTTGCGCCGTCAGCTGAACGAGTCAGACCGGCGGCTCCAAGAGGAGCAACAGAGGAACCGGAGTCTGAAGGGAGTGTAGCTCGGTACCTAGAAATCAAGAAGGAGTTCCCAAAGAGATGTCGAAAGGCGAAAAGAAGAACCGGTCGCAGCCAAAGTCTGGCGCTCTCGACAAGTTCGAGCCGGGCGGCGAGTCGGGCCCGCTTGACGACCGTAACGAGTACCAACAACGGCTGAATTCGTTGCCTGCGGAGCAAAAGGATCTCGCAGAAGAAAGCACGCGCTTTGCCGATCTCTGCCAGTACTTTTCCCAGCAAAGGATGGACATTCCGGCGTCCATTGTCGCGAGGGTTAGAAATGTTTCCAAGCTTCCAGTGCCGGATCGCATTCGCGCCATGAGAGACATCAATCGCGAACTGATGGAGTACCTCAATGATGTTGGTCAAGATCCTGGAATTCGGCAGTAATTGGTGGGCTCGGTTCGGCCGTGATCCGCACGACCGTTACCGGTACACGAGACATGCGGCCTACTTCAATTCCACGGGTGTGCGCTGCGGAAGCAAGATGAGGCGCTACTGGATCGTTCCTGGCTTGATCCGGTTCAGCGGCGTCGGAGATTTTAACCCACAGTTCCCGAACCGGGCTGTGGGGGAGGTGTTTGAATGCACCGATCTTGTTTTTGCGTGCGGCGGGAATCGGGTGTTGTTTCGACGGAAAGCCCGACAATCGTGCCGGCCCGATTACTTCCTTTTGGTTGTATCGAGCGGCAGGTTCGGCGTCCCTCAGCTTCGAAACTTCCGACTGGAAATCAGAGTCTCTGACCCCTATCGCCGTGAGCCATATCGGTGAAAGACAGGAAGCAATGTTGCTCATGAAAGCGGGCGATTGGGTCAGAAGCACACTCGGCATCTGGCAGCTCAGGGTCGCGCCAAATCTCCGGCATGACGCTTCCCTGCAATTGCTCGAAGACGGAGTTCTGGACTGAAGGTTATCTCTTATGCGCTACGCCAAAGGCGGCTTGGTCATTAACCCGGAACGTGACATCCCTCTGTTACGTCAGGTCCGCAACTCGCGGTTCGTGAGCCATAACCAGTTGTTTGAGTTGATGAAGTTTGGCGGCTCGGATCGTTCGCGAGACAGCTTTAACTGGCGCGTCAGACGGCTGCTTAAGGCGGGTCACGTCAGCATCTGTGGCGGCGGCTTTTGCGCAGGTTCGGCGGTATATCGGATCACCAAAGACGGCCTTGTCTTGCTCGAACATCATGGCCAGTTCACCACCGTCTTGCACTCGAATACCGAGCACCTTCCTCACGCTTCCCAGGTCTTTCATGCTCTCGAATTGAACGCAATCCAGATCGCCTTGGCGCACAAGAACCAGCTTGCCAGTTGGCAATCGGAAGTCGAAATCGCTTCCTTCAATACGATTTCGCGGTCTCCTTACGAGAAGGACTACGACGCCATAGTCGACGTGTGGGTTGGAGATAACAGAGCACGTTTCGCGCTGGAGTATGAGCGCACTCTAAAGAGTTCGAAACAATATGAGCGCGTACGCGCCGCACTGCAGGCTGAGCGCCAAATCGCCTGCATCTTGTATTTGACGTCTGGAATGGAGGTGCTGGTTCATCTCGTACATGAGTTGGAATCCGTGACCAAGAAACTGGCATTTGCCAACGCCAAGGATTTTACGCAGACACTTCTTGAAACCAGGGTCTTTGTCCGCGGGGACGCCACCGGGACCAGATTCCGGGAGCTGCTTCAATGAGGGTTCAATCGATCGCCTCAGCATTGCCTTCTCTTTGGCTTGTCGTTGCCGTTTGCACGCAGTCTTTACGCGGTCTGGACGCCGTAGGTATGGCCTTTTGGGGGAGCTCTATAACATGCCTCTGTTCAGCGACTTGCGTTCTGACTACCCCCTGAATTTGTCTTTGTTAGAACGTCCGTCTGCGGGTGCTTTGAAGCAGTCCTATCGGGCTGGACTCACCTCGGCTCGCGGGATCCCCGTTCCGCTCATTGGCTCCAAGTGGTGGTTTCTTTCACGGCTCCTTGTGGACCGTGCATTCGACGCTCAGCATTACTCCGGCACGAATGGTCGCCATTGCCATTCGGTTGAGCCCAGAATCTGCACAGGGTCCCGCGCTAACTTCTGTTCATCTGCGTGCGCCCCATCGGCAAGTGAATCGACGTGCGGATTGACACACGTACGTGCATCGGTTCGCGAGTTCCGGCTTAATATCGACGAGCAACTGGCGCATCCAGTCGAACATCGGCGCGCAAATCTGCGCGGCAACACTGGACTCGATTCCCGCGAGTTGGCGGCTTCCTTGTTGTCGTCTAAGTCAGCGGCATGTGTGGTTGTCGCGGTTCACATGCTGTCCACATCGGGACGTCACTCGCCGATAACCACAGTTCTTTGTCCGGCTTTTCAAATGCGGGACTCGACGGAAGGAGTGCACTTCGGGTCTGTCACTTTCTGGCGTGCCTGTTCGTGGACAGCAGGGCAAGTCAGATCAACTCAAGTCAGATCAACTAAGGAGGAGCACATGATGTCTCAAAGCAGAGGAGCAGTAAGTTTTGAACCGCTGTTTACCGCAGAGGACATTGGCCTGCGCAAGGAGGCCAATGTCGAACACGTGATGAAAGTCTTTATCACCCTCGGCGAGGGCGTGGCTTCTCGCTGGATTGAAATGCCGAAAGGCGTTTTGTTGCTGCAGACCGTGCCCGACAATCCCGCGTCCGGTGCCATTTACCTGTACGACCGCGAGCTGCAAGTCTTCTACTTTGTGGTCTTCGACGAAGGACGTGACGACAGCCTAACCGCGGCAGAGTTCGATGACCTTGTCACGGAGTACAACCTCGTCTCGTGGACGGCACATCCGGCGCTTCTCCGGAGGGCCGTTGGGAAACCTGGGATGGCGTGACGGCGAGCTTAGAGAGGGGACTTTATGAAAGGAGTAGGCCAAGCGAGCGCGGAAATGGCACAGAGATATTTTGCATTGTTCGTAAATCGCCTGGCCTACACCCTGCAGTCTCACAAACCGGGCGCGAACGGGAAGCACTACTACTATCGTCCGAAGCAGGATCGGCGATTGTCGCTCCAGACCATTCGCGAACATCTGAACGGTCAGCTGACCGCTGGCCTGTACGCGCTGAATCCGAATACGCAGCGCTCCAAGTGGGTGGCAATTGACGCTGACTATGAGAATGCGCTGGAGGATCTTCTGAAGTTGCAATGGGAGCTGCGTCAGGATGGAGTCGAGGCGGCGCTCGAAAAGTCCCGTCGCGGTGCTCACCTCTGGATCTTCGCGGACAAGCCATTACTTGCACGACACTGCCGGATCTACATCTACAACCTCGCCCGTCGCTTGAAAGTGCCGGTAAAAGGCGGCTCTGGTCTGGCGGAAGGAATCGAGGTATTTCCGCGCCAGGATCAACTCGGCCCTGACGAATTCGGCAATGCTATTCGGGGGCCGCTCGGAATCCATCGTGCTACCGAAAGGCGCTACTGGTTCTATGGCGCAGATTACCGGCTCGATGCCCAACTGGAGTATCTGGAGCGCCTGCGAAAGATCACGGAGAGCGAAATGGACGGGTTCATTCAATGGACTCGAAATGCCGGAAGAATTTCGTCCCAAGCCAAAAGTAGAGCTGCCTCCATACGACCCCACGCGCCCACAGTTCCGCATTCTCGATCACGTCCGGCCGACGTGCGAAGCGTGGCGGAAACTACTGGGCACGCTGTCCATCATGCGCGGAACATGGACGAGATCGCGGCGGTGACAATCTGGCCATTTCAGTTTCGGATCCGCGCAAGTACAAGTGCTGGGCCGGATGTACCAAGGAAATGATCCGCGCGGCTTTGGGACACCCGATTCGAGTCAGGAGGCTGGTTGAATATGGAATCTCAGCTCACGACGCACAATAGGCGGTTGGAGACCGAAATCCTGGCACGGCAGGGACTGCGGCTCCCCCCGATCACGTTGAAGTGTCTGCGGACTGCCGGCATCTACTGCCAGCCTACGGTATCAATCGAGCATCAGCACTTGGCAAAGAAGTACGTGCTTCGTGGAGTCGAATCGGGCGGAGCGGTCGCGGAGGTTGGCGCGTATGCGAGCTTCGTAGACGAACAAGGCAACGCATTGCCCTGGCTGCAGCGCGTGGACAGCATTGGCGTAAACGGCGTGCACGCGATCGTCGTTGCGCCGGTACTGATCCGGGTGCAAATGCTTCGGATAGACCGGACGTACGATCTGCTCATTACTCGGCACCAACTGGCAAAATCGGGGGATAGCCAGAGGCCACGACTCGAAAGCGCGGTCCTCTTTTATGGCCGCAGGGGCGGCCTGGAGATGGACCTGTGGGGAAAGGACGCCGCGTTCCGCGGCGCCGTCTGTCCGGTTTTCTACACTCGGGCGGGGGAACGTGTGGTGTTGCCAAACGACTTCCAAGATGCTGCCGCTCGAATCACGTCTGCCGTGTGCTGTCTCGGCTGCCGTCATTGTCATTTGCTCGGACCTAAGCTGATTGCCCCGGACCGAACTGATAATCCCAACGTTTTTGTTGTAAACCACGAGCGGAGCACGAGCGTCGATGCAGTTGCGAGCGGAGCGGCGTGAGGAGTCTTGGATGAGCAACGGCCCTACTGCAGGCGACCTGCCCAGCATTGTGAGGTCCTTGCCGACCCTGCCGCTTCTTTTTGGCTTAAAGCGGTGCTTCGTTCCGCTTTGTGTCGCGACCCCGTAGATGCCGCCCACGATTCGGAGATCCTGGCACGACTGCTGGAAGAAAGGTGCGACAAAATCCTGTCTGGGAGTTGACTACATCTGTTTCGCTCATCCTGCCAGTCTTTCCGGAGTCGCCGGTCTCGGCTTCGGGAGTTGTTCTGCCCCTGCGCACGGTCGTATTGTCGGGATCGTCGCAGCAGTCCACAAAATCCACAAATCTGTTGTCCTTTATAATGTGCCGTCCACAACTCGGGCAGCTCTGGTGGCCGCACAACCTGGAACCACCCAGGTCGCCGGGAAAGAGGGATTAATATGTCTGATACCGAAGCCGGAGATCGCGGACGGAATAGACAGAAAATCCCCCGCATCGGACCGAAAGAAGCCGCGCTAGTCTTTGCACAGTGTGAGCACTTGCTGGATAGTTCTACTGTCTTCGTTGAGAACCTGCGGCAGGCAGGTTTCGCCCGATTCCTGGCCCCGCTGCACAACCAAATCCTCGAGCTCGCGGTGCAGCCGGACTCATGGGGCGAGCGGACCAGGGCCCGCCTGATCTCTGAACTCTTTGCCGGCCTCAGGGGAGTTCCAGCCGAAGATGTGCGTGTGGAGGAAATCGTGCGGGTCTCGAATGTTGTGGTGCCCTGCTTCCTCCTCGAACTAGGACGCCGAAGGCAACACATTGAGATCGAATTTCCTCACGATCCCTGCGATTCCGGCGCTCGCTTTGGGTTCCGCGCCGGGCCATCCTGTCCGGTCTATTCCATCAACAGCGAGCAGCTAGTCCAGTTAGTCGCTGAGTCCGGCGAGGAACTGGTCGGCCTTTGCATTTTCGGAGACCAGCAAAGCCGTGAAAACATTGAGGCGCAGCTAGCTTTCACGGGCGCAACGACCGATTCCTAAACGCGGCCGTGCCGTTCATCTTCTTCTTCCAAAACAAAACATTAGAACAACTCCAAGAAATTACGCTGCGGCTGTTCGAGCGACCCGATGCCCGACTGCTTATGTCCTTCTCGCCATCGCGAGAGACTGAATCTGCCTGTTTTCCTTTGACTGGATCCCCGACACTCTCGCCGTCAGATCGCAGCGCAAGTGATTGACGCTGGAAGTCGCTGGAGACGCGAGACCCCGGCCCGACATGGGCCGATCAGGCACAATCACTCGCGGGACAATCTGACGGCAAAGGACGAGATTCTCTCGTTTTTGCAGATGTCCTCAGATCGGAGGTAGAGAAATGCCAAAGAGCGTGAACAAAGTCATCCTCGTTGGGAACGTTGGCAAAGACCCTGAGGTCAGGTATTCACAGAGCGGCACCCCGGTCGCCAATTTCAGCCTCGCTACCAACGAACGGTTCAAAGACCGAAACAACGAATGGCAGGCTCGGACGGAGTGGCACAACATCGTGGCCTGGCAGCGTCTGGCCGAGATCGTTGGGGAGTACGTCGCCAAAGGCTCCAAGGTGTACGTCGAAGGCAAGCTCCAGACCACAAGCTGGGAGGACCGCCAGAGCGGCGAGAGAAAATACCGCACTGAAATCGTCGCCCGCGACCTGCTGCTGCTGGGCCCGCGGGAGAACAGCGGCGGCGATCACCAACGTCCGACGCACAACGAGAATCAGGGCCAGCCTTCCCACGCTGGCTCCGGCGAAATTGTGGACCAGGATATTCCATTCTGAAACGTTTAGGAGATTCTTGCACATCCTTACGAAGGGAGAGCTGTCATGAGCCCAGCCAACGGACACGCCAATGACTCGGCAAATATCCCCAGCACGGCAGTGCAGCAGTTTGCTCCACCGGCTAGCGATACAAACATCCCCACTGCGCTGACGCTGAACGCGGCAAAGATCAAGGAACTGATCGCTAATCTGGAAGTACCCTTCCATCTGTCAGTGATCGAATGGCGCGTCACCAACACGAGCAAGGGCGGATCGCCGCGTGGCCAGGTTATGCCCTACGCCGACCAGAGAGCTTACACCGATCGTTTAAATACGCTGGTCACTCCGGCGGGCTGGACACGCCGGTACACAATTCATACCAGCGCGAATTTTGAGCGGAGTAAGGATCAGAAGATTGTCGCGAAAGTGCTGGTCACTTGTGAGCTGACCATCTTCGGCCTGGGCTCGCATTCCGCAACCGGAGAAGAGTGGGCCGACGATGATAACGCTGCCACGGCTGCCGAAGCGCAATCTTTCAAAAGGGCCTGTTCCTGTTTTGGACTCGGGCGGTATCTGTATTACTTCGCTGGGACGTGGGTCGATCTGGACGATCGCAAGCGGCCTCAGACGGTTCCGAAACTGGACGGCTGGGCAACGCCTGAAGGATGGCGCCGTGGTCTTCGGCCCAACGCGGAGGAGGATTCGAAGCCGGCCGAGCGAACAACTGTTGGGAACAACGGACATGGCGATGGCCATCGCAACGGCAACGGTGCGAGCGACCACGGCGCCAGCCTCGTTCGCGAGATCGAGCAGATGGAACAAGCGTTGGGGAAACGCATGTATCGCGGGTTGTTGAAGACCCTAGCGAGAGTGTGGAATCCGAAGGATATTCAGGATCCAGTGATTCAACAGAAGGTGCTGGTACACATGCAAGCCGCGGAACGGGGCTTCCGCCGACTGGATGCGGCGCTAGAACGTGTCGGGCCGGAAGCGCTGACACAAATACTCCGCTCTCTGAAGTTGCAGTCACTCGACCGGGTGGACAACCTTCAAACCTTGCGTGAGATCGTACTTGCGCTCGAAACAGCCCCAGAAGCAAAAGCAGGGAAACGGTGACCCCTCCGGGAAGGTAACATCACCAACCCTGGCCGTTTCGCTTCACCATTTTCATCGGCGCATCAGGGCGGTACTGGGTCGCAGCGTAGCTTCCGACATTGAAAGGACAATCCCATGGAAAACAAACCATCAAACGTTGAGCAAGCGCTTCCACCCGAACAGGCCGCAGCGAAGGCAGCCATCCTCGCCGAATGCGACCGACTAGCTGAAGCGGGAATCACGTTTGTAGCCGTGCACTTCGACGGTTCAGGCGATGAAGGCGTGAACGAAGACATCAAGTGCTACGCCACTGAGGATTACGCTTACGAAGAAAGCGAAGTCCAAAAATCCAACTTCTCGCACCTGCAGGAATACTTTGAGACGCTTGTCCCCTACGGATATGAGGACGGCTGTGGAGGGTTCGGCGACGTGATCTTGAATGTGAAAACCCGCAAGATTACGGTTGAACGCAACGATCGCTTCGAAGACTACACGACCTCGACGTACGAGGTGTAACCATGGCTCACCCGTTGAAGCACGCAGAAAGCAGCACTAGAAAATTTGGCGGTAAAGTCGAGGATTACTTGCCAATCCACAACTGGTTCGATGAGTCCAAAGCCTTCCTCCCAGACTTTCGACATCGCGCTCTTCGGCACCATGCTGAAGGAATCTTCTTGTGCGAGCGCATCTTCGGGGTCGCAATCACCAACAGCGACGGCAGGCAGGTTCCAGTGCGCTATATCGGGGAACAGCATGTTAGAGAAGATCTAGGCCGGATTCCCACGGCCGAGGACTGGCTCTCGCAAATCAGGCCTGCGCATTGGATGTACGGGCAGCGCCTTGCTTATTAAAGGATCGATTGCTATCCTTTAATAGCTAACTTACTAATTAAAGGATGATTCTGTCATGTCAGCACCAAAATTGCTGGGTAGACTTGGCACATACGTCGCCAGTTCTGTCGCTGGCGAAACTGTGCGGGCATTCATTCCGCCTCCGTTGCCGCCGATACCCAAACTTGAATTAGACGGACTGTACCACCATCTTGAGCGGGCGAGTCAAAGCCTCGGCCGCCTCAACGGCATGACCAAGCTACTGCCGGACGTCCGATTCCTCCTCTATTTATACGTCCGCAAGGAGGCCCTGGTCTCATCACAGATTGAGGGCACGCAATCGTCGTTTACCGATCTCCTGTTATTTGAGAATGAAGCCGCACCCAAGGTGCCGGTCGAGGATGTGGAGGAAGTTTCAAACTACGTTGCTGCGATGCAACACGGCCTACGCCGGTTAGCGGGAGGATTTCCCCTCTCTCTACGCTTGATTCGGGAGATCCACGCCATTCTGCTCAGAGGAGGACGCGGCGCAAACAAGACACCAGGCGAGTTTCGCCGAACTCAGAATTGGATCGGAGGCAGTCGCCCCGGGAACGCTTCGTTCGTGCCCCCGCCTCCCCATCGCTTGATGGAGTGTTTGGACAGCTTGGAACGTTTTCTTCACGATGAAAAGCACAAACTCCCGGTCCTCGTAGAGGCCGGTCTGGTGCATGTTCAGTTCGAGTCTATTCACCCGTTCCTCGATGGCAACGGCAGGCTTGGGCGATTGCTCATTACGCTCCTATTGTGCTCAAAGGGTTCCTTGAGCGAGCCACTTCTGTACCCGAGTCTCTATCTGAAGACAAATCGAAACCAATACTACGATTTGCTGCAGCGAGTTCGAACGGAAGGCGCGTGGGAGGATTGGCTTTCCTTCTTTCTCGTTGGAGTCGCAGATGTAGCTGAGGAAGCGGCGGAGACCGCAGAGCGGACGTTGAAGCTGTTTACGAAAGACAAAGACAAGATACAGAAATTGGGGAGGGCCGCCCCCTCGGCGTTGCGTCTGCACGAATTCATGCAAACGCAACCATACGTTCGCATTGGAACCGCCGCCAAAGCCCTGGAGCTCACCATTCCAACCGTTACCAGTGCGATGAACCATCTGGTGCAGCTTGCTATAGTCAAGGAAGTCTCGGGAAGAAGCAGAGATCGACTCTTCGCCTATTCACGGTACGTCAACATGGTGAGCAAAGGCACCGAACCCCTTTCCGCTCCTTAGGACCTTGGGTCCGCCCTGCCGTCGAGCCCATCCCGAAATCAATCTGCGTAGCTTTTCCGCGCAGGGATGTGAGTGTCACTCTCTGCGCGGGATTTATGGGTGCCTCTAGCTTCCTGTGTTGAAAACCCTGGAGGTACTCTCCCGTCTCACGCCGCTGTCCGCCAACTACCTTATTGTCCAGCAAACAGGCCGTTGACTAACAGCAGAGGAGGTGCTTGTGAACACTTGCATCTCCGCCATCCAACACTTGCGTCCACTCCGGGGCGGTGCACAGGCTCACCTGTTGCGGGCATCTGACGGCGCCTGCTACGTCACGAAGTTCCAGAATAATCCCCAGCACATCCGAGTGCTCGCGAACGAGATGCTGGCTACCAACCTGGGACTTGCCCTGGGGCTGCCGATGCCACGGGTGGAAGTGATTGAAGTCTCTGACTGGCTGATCGAACAGGCCGAAGATCTAAGAATCAGTCTGGGTGGCGCAAAGATTCCGTGCCGGAGCGGCAAGCAATTGGGATCGCTGTACGTGGGCTGCGAGAGTGCAGGCATGAGTTTCGACTACTTGCCTCGTGAGCTGCTGCAGGGTGTTCGCAATCTTGCCGACTTCGCCCGCGTCCTTGTGCTGGACAAGTGGACGTGCAACAGCGATGGACGGCAGGCCATCTTCTGGAGAGCGCGGAGAAGTCAGCGATATGCCGCAACCTTCATTGACCAGGGCTACTGCTTCAATGCCGGCGAGTGGACGTTTCCCGACTCTCCCCTGCGAGGCGCATACGCCAACAACTGCGTTTACGAGGGTGTGGTGGGATGGGAGGCATTTGAGCCGGAGCTCAGTCGAGCCGAAGAGATGGATATGCACACCATTTGGCGGTGCGCTGCCGGGATTCCGGAAGAGTGGTACGAAGGAGATCGAGACGGTCTGGAGCGGTTGGTAGAGACGCTCTGTCATCGACGGACTGCGATTCGAAGATTAATCGGTGAATTTCGTAGGTCGAGCCGGAATCCGTTTCCGAACTGGCGTGAATCGCCTGCGAATTCTGCCATGCTCTCGCAGCACGCGATCGATCGCTCGATTCACAGCGTTTGTAATTGACACCCGTGCTAGAGCCGGGTTTTCGGCACCGAGCACCAGCAAAGGAGGATCAGTATGGTCGAGAACAATCCTCCAGCTCCTCCCGATCTCGCCCGCCCTCCAGTGACTCCCCTGCCAATTGCGCTCTATGTCTCCGGTGAACTCATTTTTGAGCTCTATGACGGAGGACAGCCGTCCCGCAGATTTTCGATCCATTGGGAGAGGCTCGTTCCAGGAAAGGACAACGAGCCAGAGACAGCCGCGCAGAGTTCCCCAACGGGCTTGCGCACACACCAAGACTAGTGCCCGCGTCGAATGACCCGCCTAACGCGGCCTTCCACCTGATCGCCACGCGATGAGAAATGAGGATGGCCATGAGAATTCGTGTGACCACGAGAGCGGACTTGTTTGAGCAACGAAAACAGCAACACATCGAGCGCGGCTACCGAATTGAAGATGAGCAGCCGATTCCCGTGAACGGTTTTTGCTCCTTTGCCGCGGTGAGGGAGCTACCTGCCTCAGACGGACTTACCGAGCTGGTGGCTCAGGCTCTTAATGGAAGCCAAGGTACGCATGATGATTATTGAGGTGCTCGATGTCTCTCAGAATCGATTTCGCTTCGATGGTAAATGTATCTCCACCCTCGTTATGATCCTGCGACGCGATGGACGGCCACAACATGGAAATTGTGAAGGGTGTAAATCTCTGTACGTCATCCATCTTTACACGAAGATCGCGAACAGAAGGGCTGAGAACGAGAACGGCATCCTAGTCCGAACTTCGAGTGGTCGCGAAGGACCGCGCGCTATTGATGAGTTCCGCCAGCTTTCAAACACCGAAAACAAGTGATTGGAAACTCGCCGGATATCGGTTTTTTCCCGCAGGCCAGATTGTTGCGACGCCGGGCGCACTTGCATTGTTGGAGCAAGCCAATAAGTCAGCGCTGGAATTCCTCTCCCGGCATCTTTGCGGTGATTGGGGCGATCTCTGCCAGGACGACAAGGCTGAAAACGAATTGAGCCTCAAGTACGGATTCCGCCTAGTGAGCAGTTATCAGGTCACGGATACGGAAAAGCTCTGGATCATCACGGAAGCGGATCGCTCAGTGACCACGCTGCTCCTGCCGGCCGAGTATTGAAGAGTCTTAGAGAGGTTGATACTGCGGGTTCGCTAAGCGGAAGCCATATGCACGGTTCGCCACTGTCCGGGCGAAGTGCCTTCCCATTCATGGAAGGCGCGGAAGAAGGAATTGGCGTCCTCGTACCCTAGCAGATAAGCGGTTTCATTCAGCTCGAGCGAAGAGTGGAGCAGATAATGCCGCGCCAGTTCGCGGCGGGCCTCTTCCATCAACTGCTGAAACGTCGCTCCGTCTTCGGTGAGGCGACGTTGCAGAGTGCGCGTGCTCAGGCGCAGTTCCCGTGCCACATCATGTATGCCGGGACGTTGCCCCGCGAGCAATTGCTTCAATGTACCTTTCACTTGCTCGCGCAGGTTTTTCTCGGCAAGTTGCTGCTTCAGTTCGGCCTCAAGCTGAGGCGCAACCGTCGCCAGCAGATCGGCGTTGTAGGTGACGAAAGGGACATCCATGTCGGCTTTGTTGAACACGAGGACATTCCTAGCGGCTCGGAACTTGATCGGGCACTGAAAGTGCTTTTCATACATCGCCCGATTTGCCTCCGGCCGCTGAAATTCGACGCGTTTCGGGTGAATCGTCCGACCGGTGCCGCGCCGGGCAATGGACAGGATCCAGGCGAAACAGACGTTGACCAGCAGCGCCGGCTCTTCCTCGTGGGCCAATAGCCAGGTGAAATGCACCCTGGACTCGCTGCCACGCTCGACCAAAGCAATTTTCTCGGGGCAGGTCAGCTGCTTGTATCGACCAATGCGGTCAATGGCGTCGCGGAAAGACCGAGTGCAAACGGCGGCAATCGCGATCGGATCGTAGCGCTCCATGCGATCTTCCGTTCCGAGTTTGAGCCCGATTGCCGGGTCACGACTGACTTCGGCAATTCCGCGGTAGAGAGCAAAGAATTCCTCGGTGGTCAGGAGGATCTTGTCCTGGCTGAACAAGCCGATGGGCAGGCCTGCGCTTCGCAAGACCGCCGAGGGAGAGAGCCCTCGGTCATCGAGCCTTCGAGCAAGCGTATTGGAAATTCGAAATCGGTTCATGATGCTGTCTTGAGACTAACCCGCGAAGTCCTTACCCGGCTCTTCATCCTTTCTTGTATTGTTCGTCGCTGACATGCTCCATCCAGTCAACCACCTTTCCGTCTTTGTTTCCCTGAATCGCGATGTGAGTCATGCAGTCGTTGGCGCGGCGCCATGCCAGTGTTTCTCGCCTGGCGAGAACCAGACGACATCACCGGGCCGGATCTCATCGACCGGGCCTCCCCAATGCTGGGCCCAGCCGCACCCAGCCGTGACGATGAGAGTCTGCCGAGCGGATGCGTATGCCATGCGGTGCGCGCGCCGGGCTCGAAGGTTACGCTCGCGCCTTGCACCCATGCCGGATCAGGCGCCTGAAAAAGCGGATCGATCCGCACGGTGCCTGTGAACCAGTCGGATGGTCCCTTGCCGGAGGGTTGAGAGCCAGCGCGTTTGATTTCCATTTTGTGTTCCCTCAGTTGATCTCTCGCGAGGCGTTCGCCGCGCGCGGCACATTAGCGATTGACCAGTTTCTGGAAGCTTTCCGGATAGCGTTCGCCTTGCACCGGGATCTTTGATGCGACGTTGTCGATCTGACGGAGATCGTCGCGTGTGAGTTCGATCGACGCCGAGGCGATGTTCTCCTCGAGACGATGGAGCTTCGTCGTGCCCGGGATGGGAACGATCCAAGGTTTTTGCGCGAGGAGCCAGGCAAGGGCGATCTGAGCCGGTGTGGCCTTCTTCTGTTTCGCAAATCTGCCAAGCACATCGACCAGAGCCTGATTGGCTTTGCGATTCTCTGGCGTGAAGCGAGGAACGATGTTGCGGAAGTCATTCTTGTCGAATTTCGTACCTTCGTTGATCGCACCGGTCAAGAAGCCTTTGCCGAGAGGGCTAAAGGGGACGAATCCGATGCCGAGTTCTTCGAGCGTTGGGATGATTTCAGCCTCCGGCTCTCTCCACCACAGCGAGTATTCGCTCTGGAGCGCAGTGACGGGCTGGACTTTGTGCGCGCGACGAATCGTCTGGACGCCTGCCTCGGAAAGGCCGAAGTGCCTGACCTTGCCTTGCTGAATGAGGTCCTTCACGGTTCCAGCGACATCCTCAATCGGCACGTTGGGATCGACGCGGTGCTGATAGAAGAGGTCGATGACATCGGTCTTGAGTCGTTTCAGAGAGGCCTCGGCGACCTCGCGGATGTGCTCGGGCCGGCTATCGACTCCAGCCAGAGGCCGCTCGGCTTTGGGATCGATTTTGAATCCGAACTTGGTGGCGATCACGACTTGATCACGGAAGGGAGCGAGGGCCTCGCCGACCAACTCTTCGTTAGCGAACGGGCCGTATGCTTCCGCGGTATCGAAGAATGTGACACCACGTTCGAAGGCAGCGCGGATGAGTGAGACGCCATATGGCTTTTCGACGGGCGGACCGAAGCCGGAGCTCAATCCCATGCAGCCGAGGCCGAGCGTCGAAACTTCCAAATTGCTTTTTCCGAGTTTGCGCTTTTGCATTGTTTCTCCTTCGAGCGTTCCGAGTTACCGAAGCGATGCCATATCGATGACAAAGCGATACTTCACGTCGCTTTTCAAAAGCCGTTTGTAAGCCTCATTGATCTGTTGAATCGGGATCAGTTCGACATCGGCGGTGATGCCGTGCTCGGCACAAAAGTCGAGCATCTCCTGGGTTTCGCGGATTCCGCCGATTCCTGAACCCGCTAGCTGACGTCGCTTCATCAGCAGACCGAAAATCTGAACTTTCGGCGGTTGGGCCGGCGCTCCCACCAACGTCATGGTGCCGTCGCGCTTGAGCAGGTTGAGGTAAACATTCAAGTCGTGCTCGGCGGAAACCGTATCCAGAATGAAGTCGAAACTGTTGACGTGTTTTTGCATTTCCGCTTCGTTCTTCGAGATGACAATTTCATCCGCGCCCATCCGCTTCGCGTCTGCCGACTTGTTCGGCGAGGTCGTGAACAACACCGTGTGCGCGCCGAAAGCATGCGCGATTTTCTCGGCCATGTGACCTAGGCCGCCCAGGCCAACGATTCCCACTTTCTGGCCTTTCTGAACATTCCAGTGCCGCATCGGGGAATACGTGGTGATTCCTGCGCAGAGCAGCGGCGCCGTGGCAGCGAGGTCCACCTTTGGTGACACGCACAGCACGAACGACTCATCGACCACAATGCTGTCTGAGTAGCCGCCATAGGTGACGCCGCCCAGGATCTTGTCTGCGCTGTTGTAGGTAAGTGTGAACCCGTTGTCGCAGTACTGTTCGAGTCCTTCGCGGCAGTTCGGGCACACGCCGCAGGAGTTGACCATACAACCGACCGCGGCGAAATCACCCTCTTTGAATTTCTTGACGGCGCTGCCGATTCGGGTGACGCGGCCCACGATCTCGTGTCCCGGCACACAGGGGTAAACCGTGGGCATAAACGCGTGCCACTCGTCGCGCACTTGATGCAGATCGGAGTGACACACGCCGCGATACAGGATTTCGATCTCGACATCCTGGGGTCGCGGGGCACGACGCTGAATCGATGTAGGTGCGAGGCCGGAGCTTGCGCTTTCGGCCGCGTAGGCTTTGGCCGAATGGGTCTTCGCCGGTGCCGACAGCTGTTCTTCCTGAGGGGCGATGGTTGAAGTCGTTCCGTTCATGAATCGAATTCTCCTTCCGTGTGATTTCCACTCTATTCGCGCGGGCTTCTGAGTTCACTAGCAACACGCGCCAATGTACTAGCGGAACACGCCAACCTGGAGAGGCGTTTCTATGCGTGCTCATGGTCAAGCCAAGCTCGGGTTTTATCCTCTTCCACTCGCCGAAGCCGATAGGTTGAAGACTCGGCTCCACTTTTCGGAACAGTTTTCCGCGCTTGATCCCTGCGTAGGCGATGGGATCGCCTTTGCCCAGTTGCTTCGTGACGCCCCTGTTCGTCGCTACGGGATCGAGATCGATGCTTACAGGGCAGAGCAGGCGAGGGCCTTGGGAATCGAGACTCTGCAGGCGAACACAATCGATGTTCGGTGCCCAGCGGAGACCGTGTCGTTGTTGTACCTGAATCCTCCGTACGATTGGGAATCCGGAGAGAGCAACAACCAGAGATTGGAATTCGTCTTCCTGGAACACACCTATCGCTGGCTGAAAGCCGGTGGTGTGCTGGTATTCGTCATCCCCCAACTGCGATTGGCAAAATGTGCAAGATTGCTAAGCGAACATTTCGCGGACTTGCGCGTGTTCCGGCTCACCGAACCGGCTTGCTTGCAGTACAAGCAGATCGTGGTGCTGGCAACACGCCGCAAAACGCATTCCAAGGTCACTGATGCTGCATTGTTGGATGGAGTGCGATACCTCGAAGCCCTATCAACGAAGGCCGAGCTTGAACCTCTGGGAGACGCGGCTGAGGTCCGTTACGAAGTTCCTGCCTCCGAGCCGGCTGTACTGAGCAACATGGGTATTCCATTGGACGAAGTGGAAGACTTGCTGCTGGAATCGGCTGCGTATCGTCAAGCAGGCCGTGTGCTTCTGCCCAAGCTGAATGACATCAAAGGCCGGCCGCTCACGCCATTGCACGGTGGACATGTCGGATTGCTGTGTACCGCGGGAATGCTGAATGGATTATTTGGAGAGGGCGAGGCCCGGCATATCGCCCACTGGCGCTCCGTGAAATTCACCGACCATTGGGAAGAAGAGGAAGAAGACGGAACCAAAATCCTGCATGACCGGGAGCGGTTCTCGCATGAGCTGACGCTTGTCTTCGCCAACGGGAAGACCCAGGTTCTCACTCACGAAAAGAAGGAGCCAGAATGAAAAATGCTCACCTTCGATTCGGTTGGCTCACCTACGTGAAGAGCACGGAGAAGACGACAACCAGCATCAAGCTGCGCTTGGATCGCTTCATAGGAGAAGTTTTGCCTGATCCACCGCGACAGGCGAAAGCCCACCTCATCTCCGTGATCGGTGGGGACACGCAGGTTGCGGCGGTCAGTGCGGCAATCGCTCTGGGAGACAGATTCATGGTGGAAGGGCCAGGTGTACAACCGATTCGAGTGTGTCTTGAACGAAACGCACAATGCTTCAAAGGCTCAATACAGCTTGCCGGGCGCAAAAAGCCTCTGCGTCACCTTATCGCGTTGTCGGAAGAGTTCGCTTCCAGCAATGTGTCGGCGGGTTCAGGAAGAACCCTGCTGGCTAGCTCGGAAAACGGATTCATCTGGGCCTCTCTCGCCCATATTCACGGGATCCCCGGAATGCCGGAGTGGGCTGACTGGTTTGCTGGCGAACTGGACTCGCACAAGGCCATCGTCCGAGCGATCGGGATCGGATGCAATCCGGTACTGGTCAAGGGCGAGAAAGAGCAGTTTCTTGACTGGCTCAGTTGGGGCGTTGAAAGTGGTGCCGTCCATTTCCCGCTCGAAACCGGTTCGATCCGCTGGCCTAGCTTGAGTCTCGAAGACCTCTTCCTGCCGGCCAACTAGCCTTCCGCACCACCCATCTTTTCCTTCTTTCCCCTTGTTCTCTCGTTCTCTTCCGCAAATCCCTCCCCGTACCAGAGGACCTCCATGCCTGAACTGTCCACAATCTACGACTACATGAGAGCCCACGCTAATCTCTTGGGAGAACGCATTCTGCAAGAGTATCCGGCGCTCCACCAATTCGACGATGCAGTTTCCCCTCGGATTGAAGGGCTGCTGCGAACGCCCTTCCCTGCACAGACGATCGCCATCATGGGAGTGGCCAAACGTTGGCAGCAGGCGCGGACCGCCATGGTGGTCGCGGAATGCGGTACCGGCAAGACACTGATTTCTCTGGGAGCAATCCATGTCCACGGCCAAAGAAGTCCGTTCACCGCCTTAGCGATGGTTCCACCACACCTGGTCGAAAAGTGGGCGCGGGAAGCGTTTCTGACATTGCCGGGACTACGCGTGTTCCTGATCGATGACTTGCGAAATGGCGGCGACGAGAACAAATCCCACGGAGTGAACGAGGTGCGGTTGAGGCAGGGCCGCATCGTGCGGGAGGGCTTGCATACAACGTTGAGCGAGTTGCGGCTGCGCAAGGATTCGTCCAGTTCTCGGAAACGCTGGCTGTCGCTCTGCGGGAGACCTTCGCTGTTTATCGTCGGACGTGAGCGAGCCAAGCTGGGTTACTTCTGGCGCCATGCTTACCGCGTACCGCGTTCTGGCCCATACGTTGGCTGCGTGGTGAATTCCGATACTGGCAAGCCAGTGATCATCGGCGACAGCCGATTAACGGCAGGTGAGTTCGAGAAGGTCAAAATCGCCGAGACCATCGAGACCAGAGGAAAGAAGTCTTGCCGCCCACTCCACAGCCCACTCTGGCAGGCGGATGCGGACAAGATCCGCCGCATGGCCCCGATTGAATTCATCGGGCGCTACATGCCGGAATGGTTTGACTACGCGATTTGCGACGAGATTCACCAACTGGCGGGCGATACCGCTCAGGGGAACGCCCTGGGCACCCTGGCCTCCTGCACCGACCGTATCGTCGGGCTGACTGGCACACTCTTGGGCGGCTATGCGGACGATCTTTACAACACGCTCTTCCGTCTCGAAGCGCGAAGGATGAAGGATCATGGCTACGAGTGGGGCACGACAGGCCGCAGTTCCTTCATTCAGGATTATGGCGTCCTCGAAACCATCACCAAGGTCGAACCCGCCAACAACGCCTGCTCCAAGGCTAAAACCACGAGCACGGTGCGGCGCAAGCCCGGAGCATCCCCGCTGCTGTTTGGCGAATTCCTGATGCAGCTGTGCGCCTTTGTCTTTCTGGAAGACATTTCGCGGGAATTGCCGCCATACGAGGAAACCTATCTGAGCGTGCCGATGGACGCTCCCATGCGAGAAGCGTACCGCGAACTCGAAGAGGACATGCGGAAGGCGTTGAAAGCTCACCGGGGAAACCGGTCGGTTCTGAGCACGATGCTAAACACGCTGTTGCTCTATCCCGATCACCCGTACGGGATTGGGACCCTATACGGTACTGAGTTCGATCCTGAACTCAAGCGCCGGGTCCGATTCGTGATTGCAGAACCCCGTGACCTCCCCGAGGACCACATTTATCCCAAGGAACGCAAGCTGATCGAGGAGATCAGGAAAGAACTCGCCGAAGGGCGGCGCTGCCAGGTCTTTGCCGTGTACACCCAGAAGCACGACGTTACAGCCAGGCTTCAACGAATCCTCAGTAACGAAGGGCTCCGCACCGCAGTTCTGAGAGCGAGCGTTGATACCTCTAAGCGCGAAGCTTGGTACGCCAGGCAGGTCAAAGATGGTGTGCAAGTAGTGATCTGCCATCCCAAGCTCGTGGAGACCGGTCTCGATCTGCTGGACTTTCCGACGATCATTTTCTACGAGTCTGGATATTCGCTCCACACCTTGCGACAGGCCAGTCGCAGGTCCTGGAGGATCGGCCAGCGCCGACCGGTGCGCGTGAAGTTTCTTTGCTCGGAAGGAACAATGCAGACTTCGTGTTTGCGCCTCATGGGGAAGAAGCTCCTCGTCGCACTCACCATGGAAGGCAAGTTTGCCGGCGAGGGATTGCAGAGCATCGATGAGGACGATGACATGCTCTCCGCGATGGCGCGGGAACTGGTCGAGAGGAACGGCATCGGCGATACTGCCGACTCCGTTTGGAGAGCCCTCAGTACAGAACATCAAAGGCTATTTCCGGACAATTCTCACAGCCACGATGATGCCTCATCAATCGAAATGACAGGCATTCTGCTGGATACTCAGCCTAACCCCGCGAGTCTGGTTGAAGGCGCCATGGACACCGCGTCTATCGTGGTCTTCGGACAGCGACCGGGCTCACTGGCTAAAAAGCGGCGAACAAAGCCCGTTGTTCCCGAACAGGCGTCCCTATTCAGCTTGAGTTAAATCAGGCAAAATAAGCCAGACGCCACACGTCACCTAGCCCGACCTCGTAAATTGAGGCCTTTAGGTGACGAGAACCGCGGGTCTAGCCCGAAGGAGTTGGAAATGTTCAAACCGAATCTGAGCATTCTTCCAGAGCCTCAGAGGCAACTTTGGGCGGAGCTAAGGAATACTCCGAAGACGTTCGTGCTCTATGGAGGTACAGCTCTGGCACTGCGGCTGGGACACCGACAATCGGACGACTTCGACTTTTTCTCGAACGTGCCCTTTCACCCCAATTCGCTGCGCGACAGCGTCCCCTATTTGAAAAACGCCGAAATGACCCAATTCCAAGACAACACACTCACGGCGATTGTGGATCGGAATGGCCCGGTGAAGCTTTCCTTCTTTGGATCTCTGGGAATCAAGCGCGTTCACGACCCTGATGTTGTCCAAGAGAATGGGATTCAGATTGCTTCGATGCTGGATCTTCTTGCGTCGAAGCTGAAGACTGTTCAGTTAAGGGCCCAGGCGAAAGACTATCGAGACGTTCTGGGCACACTCGACGCGGGCTTGAGCCTGGCCGAGGGCTTGGCTGCGGCCGCGGCGATCTATGGGAAGGATTTCAACGGAGCACTAAGCCTCAAGGCACTAACGTTCTTCGAGGATGGTGACCTTCCCAGCCTGGCAAGCACAGTGCGAAAGCGTCTCCTGGAGGCGGCGACTTCGGTAAACTTAAGAGAACTTCCGCCTGTTGTGGCACGATCTGGTCTGAGTCGGCAGGAAGCAGAATCATGAACTACTCTGAGGATCTCAAGCGCGTGGCAAAACGTGTTGTTTGGTTTAAAGCGCCCGAAGAGACGCTACAAGACCCCAAACTGTTCCTTGCACACCTGATGACCTACGGAACCCTCGACGATATCGCTACCGGGATGAAGTACTATGCTGACGCTGATTTCGATCTCGTCTTGAAGGATCCGCCTGCTGGAATCTTCGACCGTCGCTCGTGGAACTATTGGAACTTGCGCTACCACCATGAGCCGGTTCCGCCACTGCCACAGCGCCTGTTTCCCGGGACCAATGTCGTCGGCACTTGATCGGTACAGAACATAAGCCTGTCCCTCCAGTCGTCCCTAAAGCTCGATACGGATACGCAACAATCAACCGAGAAATTCCCGCCCGCAACCCGCGCTAAGCAGACCCCTCGCCCTACCTTTCTCAAACGATTAACAGCAAACAGTGACTGCGGCTTGGGCCGTCGGTCATTTTCCAGAGTGTCATTCCAACACAACAAGGAGGAAAGAAGTATGTCAGAAACTAGTACGCTCATTGGCTTCGGCGGCCGAACCATTGGCCGCGAAGAACTAGCACTGGTGCCCACACCAGTGGCAACGGAAACGCACCGCCCGGTCCCGCATCACGAGATCGTGCAAGCTCTGGTCGAGACGCTCGGGTTTCGCCACATCGGCGTCGTCCACGACGAGTACGCGGTCTCGCCAGACGGCATGAAAGCCTTTGGGGTTCTCGACCTCGAAACCGAGATGGCAGGGTGCCGTTTCTCCATCGGGTTGCGAAACTCGCACGACAAGAGCATGCGTCTGGCGATGACCTGTGGCTATCGCGTGTTCGTGTGCTCGAACATGGCGTTCGCGGGAGATTTCACACCGGTAACAATGTTGCAATAATCGGGGCTACAGCGAGGACGAAGACGTTTGGGGCAAAAGAGTACCCAAGCGGGCACAGAACCGCAGGTAGTTCCTGACGCTGGCTATTCTCTCCACATGTTTTCCACGGCCAGTAGTGTCTATTGACTGTCTAGACCGTTCTAGGTCCGCGGCAATGTAATCGCGATGGAGTCGGAATCCGAGCCGCGCGTGTTCTGGGTTACGCGGAGGATGATCTTAATGACCTCGGTGTCGATGTCGATTCGCCGCACGAGCGTCCTGATGATTTCTCGTCTGCGTTGCCAGTCCGAGCCCGCTAATTCCGGGCCAACGGCCGCGGCTAGCTCACGAAGCCGGCCCGTTGCAAGTCGAAGGTGTTCGAGTTGATCGACGTCGCCTGCCCCCACTTTAATCTTGGCATCAAGATCAGTGATTCGATTTTTGATCCGAGCAATCCGCGACGTGAACTGGTCTTTTTCGATCAAACCTTCGGTGAAGCTGTCGATCAGCCTTTCCAAGGCATGCTGTAGCTTGCTTCTCTGCGATTTCAGGATCTCGAGATTGTCTAACAACGTACCAGCAGTGATGCGTTCCCGGCGCTCCAGTTCGATCCTCTCAGGGTTCATGAGAAGATTTGAAACTTCGCGCCACACTGTCGTCTCCATAAATGCGCCCTGAACCTGTGAGTTGCTGCAAATGCGCTCGCCACCAAACCGATAACCATCCGAGCCGCTGCATCGGTAGTAGACGAAATCCCTCATTTGACGGCCAGCCCCTAGTTGTCCGATCGTCTTGCCGTAGTATGCATATCCGCACCTCGTGCAGCAGGTGAGTCCCTGGAGGAGATAGCCAGGCCTGCGTCTCCCCTGACGGGCTCGGCTCCGATTTTCCGCGAGTTGAGCGTGTGCCGCGCGAAACAGTGCACCGTCAATCAGGGGCGGAACGGACACATAGACCCACTCCTTTTGGTCGGTTGGTGCTGGCGCGTTGCGTCGCCGAGGTTCCCCTGGCCGCCCGCGCGCTGCCCGCAGTCGAGATTTCTTTCCTCGCGGCGTCATGTGTGTCTTTCCGTATGCCGCTTGGCCCTCATACGCGGGGTTCTGGAGAACGTGCCACACAGCCTCACGGGACCAGATTCGCTTGCCGGTGGCGGTCGGCGTACCGGCTTTCTGAAGTTGACGGCAGACTTCTGCAAGGCTGCAGCGGTCTTGGCCGATCCACGAGAAAATCTGCTGGACTACCTGTGCTTGCTCGGCCACCGGCTCAAATCGCGCTTGACCGCCGCCCTCACGGACAGACACATAACGATATCCGAAAGGCGCCCCGGACATGACGTTAAGCGATCCACTCTGAGCAGCATGCTTCTTGCCGCGCCGACTCCGTTCCATGATCTTGGCTCGCTCATATTCGGCGACGATGCCTTGCACCTGCAGCAGCAAATCATCTTCCGGGCTCTTCCCGAGTGGCCGGTTTAGAAAAACGACTTCGATACCTCGCCGCTGCCACTCGTCGAGAAGCAGGACCTGGTAGGCGTAGTTGCGTGCCAGTCGGTCCGGTGAGTGGACATAGATCCGGTCGATAGCGCCAACGCTAACAAGATCGCGCAGCCGATCCAAGGCTGGGCGAATGAGCGTGGCGCCGCTATACCCGTCATCGACAAACTGTCGCTCTGGCGGTACGGGTGTGCCGTCACTCTGAGCGCGCTCACTGAGCGCGACGATCTGACTTTCGATGGTGTGCGCGGCTGCCTGCTGTTCGCCGGAAACACGCGCGTAGAACGCAGCTCGAATCGTGGTCATAGAAGCCTCCGCGGGAAGGCTGAGAGAGCGGCGGGGCTGTGATCAAGCGCGAGGTTTGTGTTGGAAGTGAACTTAACTTGAAAGGAGAAATCAAATGTCAGAAACAAGCACGCTTATTTCATGCACGAGCAAGATCACTCGGGCGGACCTGGCTAATCTGCCAACGCCGCCCGCAACAGCAACCCATATCCCAATCCCGCATGCAGCGGTTGTGGAGACCCTGGTGAAAACCCTGAGCTACCGCCATATCGGTGTGGTCGCGGAGGAGTTTGCAGTGTCGAGCGACGCGATGGAGATGTTCGGCGTGGTCGATCTGGAAGCCAGTTTCGAGGGATGCCGATTTGCAATTGGGATTCGAAACGCGAACAACAAGCGATTCCGGCTGGCATGCACGGTCGGACTGCGAGTATTCGTGTGCCAAAACCTTGCGTTCCGAGGTGACTACACTCCCGTCTTGGCAAAACACTCGAAGCGCTTCTCACTCGAAGACGCGCTTTCGATCGGAGTGGACCGGATGCAACGGAACTTTGATCCGATGCGGCAGCAGGTCGAACGTTGGCGAGCGCAGCAGCTGTCTGCAGAGGCGGCAAAGCTGACGATCTACGGGGCGTTCATCGAGGGCGATCTAGACGTCCCGAAACACCTCGCCCGAAGAGTACATGAACTCTATTTCAATCCTCAGCATCAGGAGTTCGAACCTCGAACGACGTGGAGCCTGTCAAATGCGTTTACCTCTGCATTTAAGGAATTGGACCCCGATTCCGCAGTTTAAGGCCACTGCCAAGCTGGGTGGGTTCCTTGAGGCGCGGTTTTCCGGGTCGTTCTAACGTATGGGGCGGTATCGGCCGACCGCTCCTTTGCTTAATCCACTAACGAGCATTATTTCGCAAGTTCATGGGTTGTTGCACTCTGAACGTTCGCCACGAAACTTCTGAGCAGGCATATGAGTCTAACGCTTGAGCAGGGGTGCATGACACAGGAAGAGATGAGACTGGGCGAGGCCCAGCGCCGCGAGAAGCACTGGAAACGCTGGGGTCCCTACCTAAGCGAGCGTGCCTGGGGAACCGTCCGTGAGGACTACAGTCCGTATGGCAATGCTTGGGAGTATCTACCACACGACCATGCTCGCTCTCGCGCCTACCGCTGGAATGAGGATGGCCTGGCGGGCATCTGCGATCGCCACCAGTTCATCTGTTTTGCGCTGTCTCTCTGGAACGAACGTGATCCTATCCTGAAGGAACGTCTGTTTGGACTGACCGGCAATGAAGGGAATCACGGCGAAGACGTCAAGGAGCACTACTTCTACCTCGACAGCACGCCTTCGCACTCCTACATGAAGTACTTGTACAAGTATCCGCAGGCAGGGTTTCCGTATTCTCGATTGGTGGAAGAGCAGCGCCATCGAGGCAAAGACCAGCCAGAATTCGAACTGCTCGACACAGGCGTGTTCGACGAAGATCGCTATTTCGACGTTTTCGTTGAGTACGCGAAAGGCGACGTGGAAGACATCCTCATCAAGGTCAACGTTTTCAACCGTGGACCCGAAACCGCGCGTCTGCGTCTGTTGCCCACCATCTGGTTTCGCAACACCTGGGGTGGAGTCGGTACCCGCCCGGACCTGCGTCTGGTCCCCGGTGCGGTTGAATTGGACCACCCGGGCTTGGGCAAGCGCTGGCTCTATTACGAGGGGTCTCCGGAATTGCTGTTCACCGAAAATGAAACCAATTTCAAACGCCTGTTCGGAGTGGAAAATCGCTGCCCGTGCGTGAAGGACGGCATCAACGACTACATCGTTCACGGCGTCAAGGAGGCAGTCGCCGCCGAACCGATGGGCACCAAGGCTGCTGCCCACTACCAACTGGAAATCGGGGCTGATCAAAGCGCGACCGTGCGACTTCGCCTAAGCGATATCGACTTCTCGGGTGTAGCCCAAGCTGCCTTCGATGGCTTCGATCGTCTTTTATCGCTCCGAAAGACCGAAGCCGATGAGTTCTATGCCACCGTGATTCCGCAGGACCTCTCCTCCGACGCACAAAACGTCATGCGCCAGGGATTTGCCGGTATGCTCTGGTCCAAGCAGTTTTATCACTACGTGATCAAGGAGTGGCTCGAAGGCGATCCGGGCAATCCGCCTCCGCCCGCCGAGCGTCTGAACGGCCGCAACAAGGAATGGCCGCACCTATACAACGCCGATGTTATTTCGATGCCTGACAAGTGGGAATACCCCTGGTATGCGGCATGGGACTTGGCCTTCCACTGCGTGGCGCTGGCCTTGGTTGACCCTGATTTCGCGAAAGAACAACTCGTCCTGCTGCTGCGCGAATGGTACATGCACCCCAACGGGCAACTTCCCGCCTACGAGTGGGCCTTCGGCGATGTGAATCCTCCGGTTCATGCCTGGGCCGCATGGCGTGTCTACAAGATCGACAAGAAGCGGGCGGGCAAGGGTGATCGCGGGTTCCTCGAGCGCATTTTTCACAAGCTGCTCCTGAATTTCACCTGGTGGGTAAATCGCAAAGATGCGGACGGCATGAACATCTTCCAGGGCGGCTTCCTCGGACTAGACAACATCGGCGTATTCGACCGTGGCGCCCCCCTGCCGACTGGAGGTTACATCGAGCAGTCCGACGGCACGAGTTGGATGGCCATGTACACGCTGAACCTCCTCGCCATCGCGCTGGAATTGGCCGGGGCAGATCCGGCTTATGAGGATGTCGCCAGCAAGTTCTGGGAGCATTTCATCCACATCGCTCATGCCATGAATCATCGCGGCCAGGATGGCATGGGCCTGTGGGACGAGATGGATGGCTTCTTCTATGACGTGCTGAAGTTCCCCGACGGCCGCAAATACCCGATGCGGATTCGCTCCATGGTCGGCCTGATTCCGCTATTCGCCGTGGAGACGCTGGACTCGGAACTGCTCGGCCGGCTGCCCGGCTTCAAGCGCCGCCTGGAGTGGTTCATCGACAACCGGCGCGACCTGGTAAAGAACGTTGCTTGCATGCGTACCCGCGGGATGGGGGAAAGGCGGTTGCTCGCCGTTGTCTCCGCCGACCAGTTGCGCCGCGTGTTGCAGACCATGCTGGACGAGCGGGAATTCCTGTCGCCATACGGGATTCGCGCCTTATCGCAATATCATCGCGACCATCCCTACACGCTGTCGGTGAATGGCATGGAATATCGGGTTGACTATCAACCCGCGGAATCAACCACCGCTCTGCTTGGGGGAAACTCGAACTGGCGCGGACCCATCTGGTTCCCGGTGAACTATCTGCTAATCGAATCGCTGCAAAAGCTCCATTACTATTTCGGGGATGCCTTCAAGGTCGAGTTCCCCTCCGGTTCGGGCAATCTGCTAACCCTCAGGGATGTGGCCGCGGAATTGTCCCGGCGGCTTACCAGAATTTTCCTGCGCGACGAACAGGGCCGACGGCCAGCCCATGGCGATGTGGAGAAATTTCAGACCGACCCTCACTGGCGCGACCTGCTGCTTTTTCACGAGTATTTCCACGGGGACACTGGCGCCGGTCTCGGAGCCAATCATCAGACAGGTTGGACTGGTCTCGTCACCAAACTGCTGCAACAAAGCGGCGAGTCTCCCAAGCGCAAGAAGCGCAAAACCTCGGAACGGGTTACGTTCGCTGAGTAAAGATCGAAAGCATATGGGTAGAGAAAATGGAGAGACTGGCCGATACAGAGAGCATGGCATGATCCGTTTTGGACCGGACGTATGCGGCAACTTGGATGAGGCTCTGCGTCGCGAATGGCTTGAGACTAACGCCTTGGGCGGATTCGCTTCCTCTACCATTGTTGGCCTCAATACGCGCAGATACCACGGTTTGCTCGTGGCAGCGACCAAACCTCCCGTCGGCCGCTACGTCCTTCTGTCCAAGTTGGAAGAGACTGTTCTGTTAGACGGACGCGGGTTCCATCTCTCCGCCAACCGTTATCCATCGGTTGTCCATCCTCACGGGTTTCGCCATCTCCAACAGTTTCGCCTTGATCCCTTCCCCATCTCTACCTATGAAATTGACGGCATTGAGATCGAGAAGGCAGTCTTCATGTTGCAGGGCGAGAACTCGACCATCGTTCAATATCGGGTTGGGAATAAGAGCGGTTTCACGCGAAGCTACCAGAAGATCAAGCTCGATCTTCGGCCCCTGATCGCCTTCCGCGATTATCACAGCACTACACGCGAGAATGGTGCTCTGAATTCCGTCGTAGAGTCCGAACCCGGAATGGCGAGTATCGCTCCCTATCCCGGCCTGCCTACGCTGTATTTCGCTCATAACGCCAGGCAACTTGGCGACGGCGGGGATTGGTATCGCAACTTCGAATATGATGCCGAGCGCGAACGTGGCCTTGATTTTGTTGAGGACCTCTTCAACCCCTTCGTCCTGCGCTTCGATCTGCGGCAGGGCTTCGATGCAACGGTCATCGCATCAACGGAGCCGCGCGATGTGGCCAAGGTAGGCGAATATCGTCAAGCCGAAATCTTGCGGAGACGTTCAATCGTTATGCTCGCTCCGGTGGAAGACGATTTCGTCAAGGCCCTTACGGCCGCCACGGATCCGTTTATCGTGACGCGAGGTGAGAAGACGACGGTTATTGCCGGCTACCACTGGTTCAGCGACTGGGGCCGAGACACCATGATTGCCCTGCCCGGCCTGGCTCTTACCACCCAGCGATATGACCTGGCGCGAGACTTGCTCCGTACTTTTTCGCGCTACGTCGACCGCGGAATGTTGCCCAACCGTTTTCCCGATGCTGGAGAACTGCCTGAATACAACACTGTCGACGCCACTCTCTGGTTTTTTGAGGCCATCCGCGCATATCTTGTCTATACCGGCGACCTGGAATTTGTTCGCGACGATCTCTACAGCATTCTCACCGACATCGTCTCCTGGCATGTGCGGGGCACACGATTCGGAATCAAAGTTGACCCCGCCGGGCTGCTCAGCTCAGGCGAGCCTGGTGTACAACTGACCTGGATGGATGCCAAGGTGGGCGATTGGGTCGTCACTCCGCGTCGTGGCAGGCCGGTCGAGATTCAGGCTCTCTGGTACAACGCCCTCCGCGTTTTGGAGGATGTGGCACAGCGACTCGGAGACGCAACCGGCCGTAAGCGTTACGCCGACATGGCGGCGTTAACTAAATGGAGTTTCAATCGACTTTTTTGGAACGAACAAAATGGATGCCTCTACGACGTTGTGAATCGCTGTTCTCCCGACACCAGCATCCGACCGAACCAGATCTTGGCTGTTAGTCTTCCCTACACGATGCTCAATCCGGAACAGGCGAAGCGCGTGTTGGACGTCATCCAACGGCATCTCTTCACACCGTTCGGCCTACGCAGTCTTTCCCCAAGCGACCCGCAGTATCGCGGCCGCTACACCGGAGACCCTGTTAGCCGGGATGGCGCCTATCACCAGGGCACGGTGTGGCCGTGGTTGATGGGGCCATTCCTCACTGCATATATAAAGGTTCACGGTGACAGTGAGTCAGCCCGGCGACAGGCAGAATCTTGGCTCTCCGCATTCAAAGATCATCTGGCAGAATCCGGACTTGGCCACATCTCGGAAATTTTCGACGGCGATCCGCCCCATCGTCCGGTCGGTTGTATCGCGCAAGCGTGGAGCGTGGCAGAATTACTGCGCGCCACCGTCGAAGATGTCTATGGCCGCCGCCCAGGGGATCGAATCCGACAAAGATCGCCGCGAGCGTGAAATGCGTCGCCTAGCGGGATAGTTTGTGAAAAATGAAAGGAGCAAAATGTCGAATCCAGTCTATGTGTCCAAGGTTCGGATTGAACGCCGGTCGGGGCCGCTTCGCATTGCGCACCTACCGGGGGAGTCGCAGCCAGTCGTCTTCAGCGTTCATGGAGCCATTGCCGAGCATTATGGCTTGGACCCGGCAAAGCTGTCCGAATCGCACGCGGCGACGCTCGATTATGTCGTAGCCGCCCTGGGTGGTTGAATGCTTGGAACCTTCGGGGGCGCGCTGGATGCGCGCAAAATCGACGCGAGCGACGGCCGGCTGCATGCCGAAGTACGTGGGGAGATCGAATCCGATCAGGGGGTTCTCGTAATTCGCAGAGTTCACGTTCATTTCTCACTGGATGGAGCCGAGGAGGTCAGAGAAACGGTGGAGCGCGTCCACCGGGTTTATGCGGACAAATGTCCCGTATACAGGACACTGCGGCCAGCTTTCGAAATCACCTCGGATTTTGAACTTTCCGGGACAACCACAGCGAAAGCGACCGGATGATTTTCGTCACGGTTTCTTGGCAATTTCCAGTTGAAAGGACTCTTCGTCAATCTCGCTTTTATCGGTATAACGCTTCAGAGCCTCTTCCGCAGCCTCTCGAAATGACGGTTTGTCACCCTTGTGTTCGGCTGCCAAGTATCCGGCGCCAAAGTAGAGCTTCCCGTCGGGTGTAATGAAGGATGTGAGCGGCAACCCCGCAGGCAGGTTCAGCACAGCTTGAGCGCGCTGCAATTGCGCCACCAGCTCCGGAGCAGAATCGAAGTCAACCTTTACGGCGACAAAGTGCTGATTGATGTAGTCCGCCGTCACGGCGTTGGTGTACGTATCGCGATCCATTAGGCTGCACCACGGGCACCACACGGCCCCGACATCGAGCAGAATCGGGCGATTTAGCTTGCTGGCGCGCTTGAACGACTCTGGACCCCAAGGGTACCAGTCGACGGGTTGGGAAACCGCCCGTTTTAGATAGGGCGATGTCTGCCCGCTAAGATGGTTTGGTTTTGTCTGTGCTCGACCGCCAGCGATCATGCAGGCCAAAGCCAGCACCAACAGAAAGATATTCCTACGCATGTGAATCAGATTCAGCCCGGCGGAATAAGTTACAGATCCCCCAGTAGCGACAGGCTCGTTCGTTCCGAAAAGCTGCGTTTCGGCGAACTTATTTCGCTTTAGTGTCGAATGTGAACACGTCGTGCCGGGAGTAGTGCCCGGATACATCGAGAGTCAGGAATTCCTGGTCAATTTCACTCAGGTTCAGATCGGCGACGATTAGCTCCTCGCGATCGTATACAGGTTCCACGATGTAGCGGGTGCCGGGCGCGACAATCGCGCTGCCACCGCGCTCCAGCCATTCCCCTTTTTGGTTCTGAATGTCGGCGCCGGCTTGCAGCTCGGAAGGAAGGTCGCGAATGGGCATCATCAAACCAACGGCCAAAACGAAGCAGCGCCCTTCGAAGGCATAGTGCCGGCTGCACAATTGATGAAGCTCGTGTGCCGTGGGCCAGACCGCAACGTGGATATGCTCGCCGGAGTTGTGCATGGCCATGCGGGCCAGCGGCATCCAGTGCTCCCAGCAGATCAGTCCCCCGATACGGCCGTTCTTCGTGGTCACCGAGTTCAGGCCCCGGCCGTCGTCCTGACCCCATACCAACCGCTCGGTGTGCGTCGGCACGAGCTTGCGGTGATGATTCGCCAACTTTGCCTCGGATGTAACCGTCAGCAGACTGTTGTCGAGGGTTCCGTTTCCCGGGCCCGCCCTCGACGCGTTCGTTCACTCCGATCACGACGTTGATTTTCAGATCACCGGCTGCTTCACACAAAGCAGTGATTTCGGGACCGGGAATCGTAACGCTGTTTTGCCTTAAGCGGGCGAACACCTGTTTTGTGGGGAGATGCTCCCACAGGGCGGCGTCGGGACATACGTCGAGCCAAGCGGGATAACCTGGCAACCAGGTCTCTCCGAAAGCCACCAACTCCGCGCCTCGCTCCTTCGCATCCTGAACAATTTGCAACGCCAGGGCCAGACTGGCGGCCTTGTCCAGGTAAACCGGAGCGAACTGCGCGATTGCCACCCTGAAAGTTTGTGATTCAGGCCGGCCGCGCTCGGGTCCTTTTTCTGAGTTAAGCTTGCGGGTTTTCGCCATCCCTCAATTCTCCGACAAATTCTAATGCAAGCGTGTTGATTCGCCCTGTGACGCATTTATGCCACCACCTCTAAGGCATCAGACAAGGCCTTCTTTGTGATTCGAGGCACAGTCGCTCCCTTGGCGGGATAGCCGACCAGAATCAAGAGATAGGGTTCTCATTTTTCGGCCGGTTCAGAATCTTGCTCAGAAATCCCATCGGGCTGGGCGTGTGGGTTAACGTCGCCAGACCAGCGAGGTGCAGCACGGTATGCAAGCCACTCGCGTGGAGCGCGCCGATGATAAAACTCTCTCTTCAACCTCCGCCGCTTCCCAGATCTGGCGTTTCACTTCTGGCTTTGAGACCACCACAAATCGCCACGGCTGCTGATTGGCGCCAGAGGGTGCGGTGGCCGCAGCCTTGATCGCCTTCTCAATTACCTCGAACGGCACGGGCTCGGGGGAGAACGACCTTATGGTGCGCCTAGTGCTCATCGTTTGGAAGAAGGAAGAGACCCGCCGCAATTGTTCTTCTGCCGGAGGACGCTGAAAGCGAACGGGGGAAGGTCATTTGTGTTTTCTTGTGCTTTCATCACAGTGAACCGGGGCTTTCTAAAACCAGAAAGTGGGCTTCGCGTCCCTGCTTTTTGGCTACGCGGCTATCCCGCCTCCCGCAAACTTCCGGCGCGCGGCCTATACTCTAAACGAGAAAAGGGCGAACCTTACCCCGCCCCTAACTTTCCTGCCCACCGCTCGCGCCGTTCAGATTTGTCCCAGCCCGCCGTCTACGTTGATTTCGACGCCCGTAATGTACGATGCATCTTGAGACGCCAGGAACGCTACGGCACCTGCGACTTCCTCGGGCTGTCCAAACCGCTTCATCGGGACCTTCGCAACGATCTCCTTAGCGAATTCATCGATGGCTTCCTTTGGCAGCCCAGTTCTCCCAAAGATCGGCGTAACGATTGGCCCTGGAGCAACCGTGTTCACGCGAATGCCGCGCCCCGCCAGTTCTGCCGCTGCTGTCCGCGCCAAGGAACGCAGCGCTGCCTTGGTTGCTGAATACGCGCTCGCCCCAACGGTGCCTTGGCTGTCTGCCGCGCTGGTATTCAGAATGATTGACGCACCATCATTCAGCAGGGGTAGCGCCTTCTGGACCGTGAAGTATGCTCCCTTGACATTGATGTCAAATTGCTCGTCATATGTGCTTTCCGATGTGTCGGCGAGGGGTGCGAACTTCGCAACTCCCGCGTTCACAAACAACACATCAATCTTACCCAGCTTTTGTGAGACCTCTGCATAGAGCTTGTCTAAGTCCGCGAGCTTGGCCACGTCCGCCTGCACCGCCAGCACGCCGTTGCCGATTGTTCGTAACGCTTCATCCAGGGTTTTCTCGCTTCGACCCGCGATGGCCACTCGCGCGCCCTCTTCCTGCAGGCGCTTCGCCGTTGCTAAACCGATGCCGCTGTTTCCGCCGGTCACTACCGCCACTTTTCCTTCGAGTCTTGCCATGTCAATCTCCCAATCCTTATCGAATTTCCTCGCCTGAACGTTCCCGGAGCGCCAATTCCGCGACTACCGGCTGGGCAAGAATTAGACATTTAGATGATAATTAAAGTATGTAGTTGCAGCTTCTCTGGCGATTTGCACAGAAAACCGGGGGTCCTCCCTGGTAAAGAGGCCGATGACTTCGCTACACTTTAGACTGAATATGGACCGTTCTGACATCGAGAAAATATCGAAAGCGTTGGCCGACGGCACGCGTCTCCGGATCTTTGAAGCCATCTCAGCAACCAACCAGATGAGCTGCGGGGAACTTGTCTCGATGCGGGGGGTGACCCCGGCAACTGTTTCCCACCACCTCAAGAGTCTAAGCGAGGCTGGGCTGATCGCCTGCCGCCGAGAAGGACAGTTTGTCTATAGCCACGCCGTTCCGGAAACCCTCGCAGCCTACACGAAGGCACTCCTGAAAGTGGGGTGCAACAAAAAGACAGCACGCCGCCAGCGCTGATCCTCGCGGATCTATTTATGCTGAATTGCTTCCGGCGCTCTTTCTCGATCCAGCGGTATTACTCGCACGTCCCAAGAGACATCAGACTTCTGAGGCCGGTAGCACTCCTTGCTATCGCAGGCCTGGTAGAAGAGCGTCCCTTTCACAGAAATTGTCTTGCTCTGTGTTACCGAACTTATGAACTGCCGGTCGGCCGAGACTACAGCGTCCTGCAGCAGACGGAAGGTACCTTCATAGACCGGCACTGACTCACTAATCGCCGGGAGAAAAAGCACCTTTGTCTTGGGGTACCGTAGCGGCAGCAACTTCACATCTGGTGACGCCCCCATAATCAGTTGGATCGCCTTGTAGCCTTTAACGCCGGGAGCATAAACGTGCGTGTCCGGTGGCAATGCGACCTCAGCAGCCACGGTGAAATGGCTCCCCGGAGCTACTGCTTCGTCCGACTGGAACAGAGTCAGTTTGATATACGGCGCCGGGACTTGACGGCCGTTGCCTTCCACCAATGCGGGGAACAACTTCAGGATCAGACTGTTGGCGGTGTCGCGATCTGTGTATGCCGTCTCAAAAAACTTCTCCTTCACCACGCCGTTTGGCGTCACGTAAAAGTATCCCGGATGTGCCATGCCTTTGGTGAATCCGGTGGCTCCCGTGTTCAACACTCGGTAGTTCCGAATGATCTCAGACTTTGGATCCGCGATCAGCGGAAACTCAATCTTGTGCCGTTGAGCAAAATCTTGGAGGATTGCCTCGGAGTCGTAGCTGATGGCGGCTAGCCCGATGCCCCTCTGCCGAAATGTCTCCCGCGCATTATGCAACTGGACCAGTTGCTGTTTGCAGAACGGTCACCAATCCGCCGAGCGGAAGAACAGCAGCACCACACCGTTGGGTCCCATCAGAGACGAGAGGCTTTGCTCTTTTGCAAACTGATCTCGCGCCTGGAATGGAGGAGCAAGTTTGCCTGCGGGAACACCGGGCATGTCCTGGGCTGCAAGAGCTAACGCCGCCCCAAGCAAGACAAGTCCCACCAGTAATCGTTGCATGACCCTCCAGAACTGTCTCGCGCCCCTAGAGACGTGGTTCATAGAGACCACTCACTGGTCCCTTCGCGATAGGCGTCTCTCGGCCAGTTTGCGGTCAAGTTTCTGAAACAAACGATCGCCGAACCCCGCGGGTAACTCAAAGGCATTGGCATCGCCAACTAACTGCACCACGTTGCGAGTCCCGTCCAGTACCGCCGTGCAGTGTTTGCAGCCCTTGAAGTGTTCTTCCATACTCGCGCGTAATTCGGCGCTGATCTCACCCTCAAGGTAATTCGAGATCTCGCGCCAGACCTCTTCGCAACTGATTTCCACTACCATGGTCTCACCTGTTTGTATTCACTGCGGCCGGTGCTCCAACTCCCATCTATACCCGGTGCAAGGGCGTCGCGCATCTGAAGGCGGGCACGCAAGAGGCGCGTTTTCACCGCACTTTCGCTGAGGCCGAGCATCTGGGCGGTTTCCGCGATGGAGAAGTGCTGCACATCTCTCAGAACAAACACCTCCCGGTGCTTGGGCGTCAATGAGGCCAATGCACGGGATAGTGCTTGCCGCAACTCCTTTGTCTGCAGCGCCTCGGAGGGAATCTCGCGCCAGTCAGCGAAGTCCCGGGGAATATAGTCGCCTTTCTCGTCCTTGCGCTGCTCGTCCAACGAATCGTCAAGTCGGTGGCGCCGCTCCTTCCTCAACTTCATGAGGGCTTCGTTGGTGGCGATTCGTATCAGCCACGTGCTAAATTTCGAGTCACCGCGGAACTTGGCTAGGTTGGCAAATGCCTTGAGAACAGCCTCCTGGGCGGCATCCTCCGCATCGGCTTCATTCTTCAAGATACCTTGAGTAGCCATGAACACTGCATGTTCGTAGGGACGCACAAGCTCGCGAAATGCTTCGCCCTCTCCCCCGAGCACGCGCTGGATCAACTGCGCCTCGAGATCGACCTGCGCTTCGGCACCAGTTGCCATTTCTTCTCTAATTCGAGGAGTGTCTAAGAGGAGCGTTGGCCGCGTGGATTCGCTAGACATTATGCGAGCGCCTCGGCCGTCACGATACCCTCCGGACATCCTGCAGAATCGGTTCTCCTCGGCTAGATGCTAGTGGTCCACAGAAAGTCACATCCGCCTTGTCCGAAGTCTTCTGTGATCCCAGTCGTGGAGATGTCTCCGCGCCAGCCGGTCTCATAGTGAGACCTCTCTCGAATCTTGCGAGCGAAACGGCCCTTGTTCGCTGAGATCATGTCACGCTTTTCCGGTCAACGGTCTCATGAGAGGTCGGAACGACGAAAACGCGTTTCTTGCCCCTGTCCTCTTCTTTCATCGAGATAGTTGGAGAGCGGAAGGTCTGAAACTGAACAAGATCTTTGGAGAAGAGCAAGTCCAACGTCCAATCCGAGGCGACTCGCAATTTCTTTTCAAAGCTCGGGAGTTTGCTCAGGTAAATAGTTCGCCACAGCCACCACGCAAAAAAGCCGGAAAAGTTAATGCCGAAGATGCTGGCTACGCCGGCGCGCCTGCCGATCGCAGCTAACTGGCCAATTGTCGAAAAGGAGAACCGCATCATCGTGCCGCCGCGCACGGCTGCAATCAGGTTGTGTGCCAGCACGTGGCCTTGCCGCAACGCGTGCTGCGCGGTTGGTGGGTGGAAATTACCGGTGTTGCGGTCAGGTACCAGAGCACAGTCGCCGACTGCCCAAACGCCGGGCCAGTCGGGCACCTGCAGCATCTCGTTCACCTTCAAGCGCCCGACCCCACTCTGGCAGGGCAGAGCGTCGAGCACGGGGTTGGGAGAAGTCCCTGCCGTCCAGATAAGGGCCCTGGTTTCGATCATCTCGCCGCTGCTTAGCTGGACGCCGCGTTCTGATACGCCCGACACCCGGGTCTTAAGTTGAACCTCCACCCCGCGTTCGGGAAGTTTCTTCTGCGCGTATCGGCCGAGTTTCTCGTCGAGTTCGGGTAGGATCACCGGTCCAGGATGAACCAGTATCACGCGCAGCATGTCTTCCCGCAGGTTCGAGTAGTAGCGGATAGCCTGACGTGCGAAGTCGTTGAGGGCGGCGACGGTCTCTACTCCGGCAAAACCACCGCCGGCGACGACAAAGGTCAGCAGCGGACCACGGATGTCTGCACAGCATTCGGTATCAGCCTCTTCCAGGAGGGCAATCACTCGATTGCGGAGGTGGATGGCATCCCCCAGCGATTTCATGGTGAGGGCGCGCTCTTCCAGACCGGGAAGGTTAAAGAAATTGGTGATGGAGCCAACCCCGATCACCAGGTGGTCATAGGACAGATCATGCTGATGACGGTCGAACCCGTGAGACACCTTTACCTGTTTGCGCTCCAGGTCGATCGAATCGACCTCGCCCGCGAAGAAATTCACCCGCTTCAGAAGCTGCCGCACGGGACTAACGATGTTGGTGAGATCCAGGTCGCTGGCTGCCACCTCGTGCAACATCGGCGTGAACAAGAAGAAATTATCGCGGTTGATTAGCGTAATCTCGATATCGGGATCGCGAGCCAAGGTAGAATCCAAGCGCATTGCCGCATGTAGACCGGCGAAGCCGCCCCCCAGAATCAGTATTCGAGTTTTCTGGTTCGTACTCACAGAATCACCATTCCCGCTTGAGGCGAGCGCGAGGGCAAGGCCAAAGTTCAGAGGCTCTCCCAGCTTCGTCCGTTCGAGAGAACCTCGGTGAATCGGCTACTTCCCGATTCATCGCTTCCCCGGAACGTCCGATGCTCAGCGGAGTCTGGCCCACGCATTCACTGCCTAGGTCTTGCCGTTCGTTCCATGACTCAAGTGCTATCGAAAGCACGCCGCTCACTGGGCAAGAGATTTCTTGAAGATGTCCTCGATATGTTGCGCACCCACTTCACCGGACTCGTTGTAGAGGGGTTCTCCGCGTGCGTCCAATACGACGACATGAGGGATGTAGCCCTTGTAATACTGCTTGACCAGCTTTTGCTGTTCGGGCGAGCGCTGAACGTCGAGATCAACGACCACAAAGTGCACCTGCTCGTGGTACTTGTTGTAGAGGTCAACGGTCCGGCGCGCCTGTCTTTTTGAGTTGAAGCATCCTTCGCCGTAGATGATGACGTAATTGGGTTTGCCCGCCACAAATCCCGACTGAGCACCCGACCCGGTGATAAGCGGGCCGTCGATGCTGTCACTCGTATAGTCGAGTTTTGAGTTAAGTTTCAGGTTTTCGATCGCGAAAACGGCTGGACCGGTCAACATCAACAACACAAACAAATGCAACACTGTCTTTTTCATGACGACTTCTCTACCTCCATTTGTTCCGCGCCAGCGTGAATGCCCTTGGCTGCTCATGTGATGACGACTGCACACAAAAGTTACGTTTGCGGCAGACCAGAATGAGACGCACTACCTCGCACGGATTTGGGCCCAACGTGAAAAACCAAGCCGTCGGGCCACGGAAGGATCCGTGTAACTTTTGTTCGTCGTTTAGTGTCTGACTGGAAGAAACGGTTCCCGACGTTTTTCGGGAAAGAAAAGGAAACACCTGTATGAAGCTATCAATGATCTCCAAGAGTCTGCTGCCTGGGCTGGCCCTGCTGTTGGCCACCAGTGCATTCGCAGCAAACAAAGGAAACAAGGGCTCATTAGAACTATTTGCGCCCGCAACCGTCAGCGGACATCAGCTGGTCCCAGGGCAATACAAGCTTACTTGGGACGGAACAGGGTCTAGCGTTGAGCTGATGATCTTGTCACATGGGACACTCGTGGCGACTGTCCCCGCTCGCTTGATTGAACTGAGTCAATCCGAACGTAACAACGCGACCGAGTTGCGCACGAACGGTGACGGCAGCCAGTCTCTGACCAAGATCGATTTCGCCGGCAAGAAGTACGCGCTGGCCTTCGGCGATGAGTCGGCGATGACTCAGTCAGCATCGCAAGATAGCAGCCAGTAAGAACCGTACGGCACTCAACCCTTCACCGTCCAGCTACACCCCGCGCAGACAATGGCCACCGCCGTTGTTTGCGCTTTGGGGCCGCTGGAATTAATCACTAGCCGGCTGCACAGTGTTTGAGGAGTTGCGATGTACGAAGAGCTAGAAAAGCCTCATGCTTTGCTTTGCAACGAGGTCTGGGGCGGCAATCGAAGGGTTATTCGCACGGTAAAGCTACCGAGCTTGCTGGCATGGGTAGCCTCTGTTCCCATCAACGAGGGAGAAGGAGGAGGCGACCTACACTATATGTCGGTCTGCGACCACGACCTGATCTCCCGCGTGGCCCTGGCCGACGTGAGCGGGCATGGCCGTGGGGTGAATGCCGTGACCCAGACGCTGCACAAGCTAATGCGTAGGAACGTCGACGCCTGGGACCAGTCAGATTTCATGCGAGGGCTCAATGACGCGTTTGGCCAAGGCGGCCATGATAAATATGCCACGGCAATTGTCTTGAGTTTTCATCGAGTCAGGGGTCGTCTGGCGTTCAGCAACGCCGGGCACCTGCCTCCGCTTTGGTATCACGCTTCTCAACGAGTCTGGGGCTGGCTTGAGGAGGGAACTGACGCGCAAGCCAAAAAGGTCTCAGGCTTACCTGTCGGATTGATTCCTGGGACCGATTATCGTCAGACGGTTGTGACTTTCAAGCCATTAGATATTCTCGTGCTGTACACAGACGGCATTACCGAAGTCGAGAACGGGACCGGTCAGGATCTGGGACGAGAACAACTTCTGGAATGGGCGCGCCAGGCTCCAGTGGACTCTCCGAGAGCGTTGGGGGAGGCGTTGCTTAAGCGACTGGAGTTGTTTCGGGGCGCATTTCGCAACGACGATGAAACGCTGCTGGTGTTGCAACGCGAAAAAGAATCTTCTCTATTCATGTTGGGCGAACTTGCAAGCAGCAATACATTCGGACGGCTGCGGAGGAGTCCTGAGAAGAGCCAGTCCGAACCTTCGCCGCAGTTTCGGGTGCATCGCAAAGAGCTTGGCAACTCGGACGCTGTTTCCATTTCGACCGGCGGCCCACCAATTTTCCTCGTGGCGGAAGAAGAAACGTTCGCGTTCTAACTCCGAGTTCCTGGTTAGAGGAAGCGCTCAAAAATCTAAGCGCCGGAGCGAATCATGATTCAGACACTTGCCCTGGCCGGTGGGGAGGCGCCAGCCTCAGTCAGTCTCGTACGAATCTGGACTTCGGAAACCAGCGTGCGATGGACCGGGCATTTGTTAGCGATTTCCAGCAGTCTATGCCGTTGGGCTTCGGATAGATCGCCAATGAACGAGATCTCTGTTTCGATTCGGTCGATCATCCCTTTCTTGGTCTCGCACTCGGCGCAGTCCTCAGCGTGGATTCTCGAATGCGTTAGCCGCACTTGCACGCCATGAAGAGGCCACTGTTTCCGCGCGGCGTACATGCGAACAGTTATGCTGGTACACGCTCCGAGCGCGGCTAAGAGCAGCTCGTACGGATTCGGACCGGCATCATGGCCGCCATAATCGCTCGGTTCGTCCGCTTGCAGCAGATGAGGACCTATGGATATGTTCTGGACGTATCCTGAGGTTCCGGCGTTCACCACTACACTTCTCGGCACAATTCTCTCCTCGTAGTTAGGTCCGCCAGAACGCCAATAAGCCCATCCAAGGTGCCCACCGTGACATCTGGCCTCACACCCAGTTCGTCCTCAGGAAGGTTGCTGCGGTTCACCCAGCAAGTCCAGAACCCAAAGTTCTTGGCGCCCGCGATGTCCCAGAAATTCGACGACACGAACGCAATCGCGTTGCCGGGTATGGCTAGACGCTGCGAAGCCAGGGCGTACACGCGCGGATTTGACTTGTAGATCTTCACTTCGTCAACGCTGATCACGTCGGCGAATACGCCTTTCAGACCGGCGTTCTCCACTGCGGCAGCTAGCATTCGGGGAGAGCCATTCGATAAGATCGCCAACTTATGTTGCCCTAGCTTACCCAACGCCGACTTTACCTCGGGAAAGGTATCGAGGTGCAGATAAGATTCCATCAACTCTCTACTGGTGTCGGCAGGGCAGGCGAGGCCCAGACTGCGGCAGGCGAATACTAGGGCCGACTCCGTCACCATCCAAAAGTCTTCGTACTTCCCCATGAGGCTTCGCAGCCAGGTGTACTCCAGTTGCTTGGCGCGCCAAAGCTTGCTCAGTTCAGCGCCTTGGCCGGGAAACTTGCGGTTGCACAGCGCAATGACCGAATGCACGTCGAACAACGTACCGTAAGCGTCGAACGCGACCCCTTGGATGCCCGGATTCATTGGACTCTCTCCTCGATGGACTGTGAAGCGAACTAAACGTCGCGAAAACACAGCAGCTAAGCACGGGATCCATGGACTGCCCGGTGCGCTTCCGCAGCTATCCAAAACGAGGTTCCCAGCAGCACCAGATCTTTGATTAAGAACTGCCCGGCATCGCCCAGGACCGGGAAACCGTGCCTCAACTCAGCGGCGCCTGGCGTTGAGAAGAGGAAACTGACGGTGAGCAGGAAAGTTAAGACTGCTGCCAAGCTCCCCACAAACGATGCCTTCGGCGATAGCGGGCGAAGTGCTATTAGACCAGCAGTGGCAATTTCAATCGCGCCGATCACATTGGAAACCCCTTGAACGCTCAGCAGAGAGTACATCCATGACATGAGTGGGCTGTGGGCGACAAGTGGCTGGATGCCCGCTGCTTCTCCCGGAGTGAACTTCAGCACTCCAATGAGCAATAAGACCACAACCAATCCGTATCGCGAAACCAGGATCCCTGCTGCATCCAGTCGCGTCTGGACGCTCCTTGCGGGCACTCCCTGTATTGCAAGATCGACATTTTCGCTATCCGTACCCACTATGCACATCACGCCCTCCCAAAAAGCTTTGCACCACCTCAGATTCTGCGAGAGTTGGAAAGTTACATCGTCATTCTTCGTGTGCGCGCGATTTTGAGATTTCGGCACCAGTGACCAAGCATGGGCATTCCGACCCTGGCGTGCGGCAGCCTAATTTCAGGTAATCGTAGCGATGAGGGCTCTTGGTGGGCCAATCCCGTTCAATCGGTAACTACCCAAAGTGTTATTCCGCGCTTTATGCATGGAGAATCGTGAAACTTTTCGCGCTTGAGCGGATCAGATCAACAGACTGAACCTAGATAGGAGCTGTGATGAATCAGGTTTGCCTGACCAAATCGGCCAAGGCTGCGGGTTGAGCCGCGAAACTGAGTCCAGGTCTATTGGACTCCATTCTTAAAAAGCTCCCCAAGTCGGCCAATGGGAATGTGCTGGTCGGCTATGAGTCGAATGATGACGCGGCTGTTTATCGACTGAGCAACGACTTAGCTTTAGTGCAGACGGTCGATTTTCTGACTCCGGTTGCTGACGATCCTTTCATGTACGGCCAAATCGCAGCGGCTAATTCGCTGAGCGACGTCTATGCGATGGGTGGACAACCCATCTCCGCACTTAGCATTCTGGCGTACCCTTCGTCCGGCGACTTTGAAGTACTAGAGCAGATTTTGCGAGGCGGACTGGCCACCATGGAGGAAGCGAACTGCAGCGTAGTGGGGGGACATTCGATTGCGGACGAGGAAATCAAATTTGGTTATGCGGTCACGGGCCTGATTCATCCGGACAAGATATGGAAGAACGTGGGTGCCAGGCCCGGGGATCTGCTGGTGTTAACAAAGGCTCTCGGGTCCGGAGTAATCTCGACGGCATTGAAACGCGATAAGGCCCAGGAGTCCTGGGTAATTGCCGCGACGCAAACGATGGCAAGTTTGAATTCCTCCGCCGCCGATGTTCTCCGCCAACTCGACGGCGTGGGGGAGGGAGTGTCACCGGTGCACGCTGCCACCGACGTGACTGGATTTGGCCTGATCGGTCATGCCAAGGAGATGGCGAGCGGCAGCGGAGTTTCATTACGAATCGATCATCAAAAGATCGAATACCTCCCCGGCGCTACCGAAGCGGCACATGGTAAGTTCTTCTCGGCAGGATTGAAAAACAACCGCGAGTTCGCGCAGGATCACGTCCGCTTCGCGCCATCCGTTCCCGACGATTTTCGGGCACTACTCTTCGACCCGCAGACTTCCGGTGGGCTATTGGCCTCCCTCGCACCAGAATCAGCGAGCCGCGCCGTGGAGGCGCTAACGCAGCGCGGCGTCTCGGCGCGCGTCATCGGCGAGGTCCTTCCCAAGCAGCCAGCGCTCATCGAGATTATCTGAAGGGAGCTCTGCAGGACTCATCGCGTGCTTCGAGGCTTGGAAGACAAGTACAGCAGTCACGGGTCGCGATGCCGCTAAATCGGCGGTCAGAGGCTCACTCGGCTACGTAACGTTGCGAGCCAAAGGCCGGAGTGCCGATCTCTGGCACATCTGCAGATCGTCTCTTGCCACGCGCTGTCCAGCAATAATAGGCCAGCCAAAGGTAAACTGGACCATATTCAAGCAACAGCATGAGCAGAGAATTCCCTGTTCCGTCGTCGATTGGGGGAGTGTAGCCCAACACGCTCGTGACGCTCATGAGTAACCATGCACCGCTCGGGTAAAAACACAAAAACGGGATCGACCAAGTGAAATACCAGGGATATGCGGTTGGCGAAACCAAAAGCACGCCTCCCGTGAGAACAAGACTCGACCACAGCAGCCCGGCCCGCCTCTTGGCCAAGTAGCCAATCGCCGCCAACACCATCAAGCCAGCAAGAAATTCGGCACGGGCCTTGGACCTCGCCACAAATTGCAGCAGCTGGAAGAAACTCGCGTTGTTGAACCAATCTCGCCCGTAGTTTCTTGCGCCATCGAAGAGATGCAATCCCGCACCTAAGAACGGAAGATAAAACGTGAATACCAGCGTGGCAAAGATGCCCGCGTAAGCGAGTCGCACTCGTTTGAAGAAGGCAGGTAAGAGTAAAAGAGGAAAGAACTTGGAAAGGAATGACAGCGCAAGCGCCGCGATTGAAAGCGCCGGGCGATTTCTCACCAGGAAAAACAACGCCGCCAATAACATGACAATGGCGAGCGGATCAAAATGACCGGACATCGCAAACGAAATGAGCACGGCGGGGTTCCACGCATAGGCAAGCACATGGTATAAAGGTAGTTTCATGGCCGCAAGCAGCAACAACAACATTCCGACACAGCCTAAATCCAGAATTGTGGAAACACGCTTGTAACCGGGCACTGTTTCGATCATGCGGTAGGCAAATTCGCTCAGCGGCGGATAAATGGTTGGTGTGTCTATCCCTGGCGGTTCGGGATTGTCGGGATTTAGCAGCCACGCCAGTTCTGGTGAACTGGGAACGGCGACATATGGATTGAGGTGCGCTCGTTGCACCCGGCCGTCCCATTGATATCGATATACGTCGTCGGAGAGCGATGGAGTGCCGGGCAGCAATACAAGACGAAACAGAACCGTGCCGGCAAGGATAACGATAATTGCGGCTCGTCCGAGGCGAAACCTCTCCACTAGATACACGGCGATAACGTACAGGATGCCGGCCAACAGAAGGAGCCCGATGAATTCAGGCATGTGCATATCCAAGTCTTCTTGCAGCTGTTCGACCCAGACATAGATACCGGTCAACCCTGCCGCCAGCGCCCCCAGCGCCAATGTTGCCATGCCGGTGGGGGCAGGAACCTTCAGCCGTTGGAGGTAACCACGGAAAAGCGCAACTGTTCCCGTCATTAAAATCCCTTATTCGTCTGCCCTGCAGTAGCCCACTCGGAAAGCCATTTGGCCGTTTTTGGGGCTTTCCCCGGTGTGAGCTGCAGTTCCTCCGCGAGTCGGCTCAGATCAGCCGCTTCATCGATGTCGTAGAAGGGGTCGGTCAGTCGTACCGAGAGCCCCAAAGCGCCGGCCCTTGTCAAGAGTGCCTGCAACGCACTTGCTGTTCCCATCGAATCAGTGGTGAACAGACCCGGATGTGACATTCTCGCGCCCACAAGATAATAGCCGCCGTCGTGAGTGGGGCCCACGACTACATCGCACTCTTCGAGGAGCCGGAATGCGGCCTGCAATATTGACGTCGGCAAGTGCGGGCTGTCGCTGTTGAACGCGACAATCCGACTGGAGCCCGTGCCACCGAAATGTGCAAACACTGAGGCAAGTGCCGCCGCAAGTCCGTTGCCCATCTGCGGAACGACCGGTACTGCGTTGCCCATAGTCCGCTCCAGATCTTCGCGATCGGCCGCGGGACACATAACGGCGACTTTCACACCGTCGAGTGATCGCGCGAGCGTTAGGGTGTCATCAAGCAGACAGCGGTAGAGCGCAGTGACGGCGGATACAGGAAGACTCCGCGCGAGGCGCGTCTTCACCATGCCCGGTTTCGGGGCTTTGGCCATGATCACCAAGGTGTGATGGCCGTTGCACGGCGTACGGATAATCTGGTGAGTCGCTGCCATGCGGATGCTCACGCCGCTTGCCTCGCGCCGATCTGGCGGCGCTGCAAGTAATATCGTGTGATAAGGCTGAGAATGAACCACGCCGCTCCGATAGTGCCCCTGAGCGTGCCGCTAATTTTGGATTTCCCAATGCGTGGATGATAGCTTACCGGCACCTCAACGATACGGAGACCGCGGATCGCTCCCTTAACGATCAGTTCCACTGCCCAACCGTAGGTGGTCTCTTCCAGTTCAACCGCGCGGAGCGCTTCTGCGCGTGCAGCGCGGAAGGGACCGAGGTCGCTGATTCTCAATCCAAAGAGATTCCTGATTAGGCTGGCGGCCAACCAATTGCCAAACAGCGCGTGCCAAGGAAGCGCGCCAGGTGCGCGTGGACCCGCGAGTCGCGAACCGATAGTCACATCGGCGCGTCCTTCGGCGATGGGCGCGAGGAGAAGCGGTAGCTCAGCAGGCCGGTCACTGTAGTCACCATCGAGAAAAACAACTACGTCGGGCGTGTCGGCGGCTGCCACCCCGGTGAGACACGCTCGACCGTATCCGCGACGGGTTTCGGAAATAACTCGGGCGCCCATGCGTGCTGCAATTTCCGGCGTGCCGTCGGAGGAGCAATTGTCAATGACGATCACTTCCTTGACAAGGTTCCTGGGAAGATCAGCAAGAACGCGACCAATCGCCTGTGCCTCGTTGCGTGTGGGAATGATGACGGAAACCCTCACTTGACCTCCGTTCGCTACCACCAGAGAGAGGACGGTCGCTTGCGAGACAAGAATGCATCCAGGCCCCAAGTGCGGCCGGCTGCGCCCACGGCCAGCGCAAGCGAAACCATCACCGGAACTAACAGCTCCCATATCCACCCTGTACCCCACTCCGAAATCCATAGGCTGGAGAGGTAGGCAAAAGCAACGAAGGCAACCGGACGGGTAAAAAGGCCGAGCAGCAACAGCACACCAAGGGAAATTTCTGTTACTGCCTGAAGCGGTGCGGCCATCGGCGCATGAGCTGCGGCCACGGCCATAACACTCTTCCATGCCGCTGGGGCGCTACTGTTTTCAATGTAATCGTGGATGAGATTCGCATAGCCCGTTGCCGTGTATAAACCCTTGCCTAGATTTTCGAAGAAGACCCAGACGAACATGGCCCCAATCGTGAGCCGCATGAGGGCGAGCCCTATTCGCGCATTGGGTTGGTTGACCACGGGGGATGCGTTGTCTGTTAATTGAACCGTAGTTGTAATCATCATGATCCTCCTCGCAGCCGTCAACGAGAAATCAACTTCTTAGTCGATGCACGCGTCGATCTGCGGGTTTCTGTACGTATGGCGGTCCATTAGATCAGACCACGGACCCACACAGCGCCATGTTCAGAAGAACCGGGCGATTCAGTTCTTCGTGCGTTGGACGGCGGCGTTCCCCACGCATACCAGCTGTTGGACAGCTCCTTCCGAATATCAAGATTGCAGGTGGTTAAGCTAGTTGTGAACACACCTGCGCACGATTGGCGGACACCGCCCACTTCAAAACAACCCCCAGCAGAAACCAAAAATTACGACCATGCCAGTGAGATTCAAAACCGTTGAATAGGTTGCATATGACGTAAGCTCGCCCGGAATCCGACGAACCCTGAAATTCCCAGCGTTTTAAAAATTGACTTGTAAACAAATAGGCCCTCAATTCAGCAACCTTTGTCGCGTTCGAGAATCTCACTCTACGAATAGGCTCTCGGTTTTACCGTGACGACCGGAGACGAGCAGTCACGGTCGCTTGCAGCGAAACAGTGAACGGAAACTGGTATTAGTAAGACGATCAGCTACCCTGGGATTCTCCTGCTGAGGAAGTCTGCGACTTGGCTGGACAACGGCAGGCCTGAGTCACGAGAGACACGCGGGCCTCTCATTTTGCAGGGGGGGAATATGCCCAAGAAGGCGTCCGGATTCGCAATTCTCATCACACTTCTCGCTCTGGGTTGTCAGAGTGGTCGTACTATCGGCTCGCAGGCCGTGCTTCGCGTCGCTATGATTCCTTCGACCGATCCAGGGAAGATCGTGCGTGAAAGCCAGCCGCTGGTGAACTATCTCGAGAGAGAGACGGGCTCTCGGGTCGAGTTGGTCGTTCCCACAAATTATGCGGCAGTGGTCGAGGCGATTGCGAATGACAGGGTCGACATTGCATATCTCGGCGGCTTTACATTCGTGCAGGCTTCCCAGCGGGCGGGTATTCGCCCCCTCGTGCAACGCGAGCGCGATCAGAACTTTCACACCGTGTTCATCACGCACCCCGGATCAGGTATCAACTCGCTCGCTGATTTGAAGGGGCACTCCTTCGCATTCGGCGACGTGAACTCAACCTCCGGGCATCTGATGCCGGCATACTACATGCGGGCAGCCGGTATCGATCCCGGTGCATTGGCTAAGACCCTTTACACCGGCGGGCATGACGCCACTGCGCTGGCTGTCGCTAATACGAAGGTAGATGCCGGGGCTATGGATGAACTGGTCTATGCAACCATGATGAAAACGGGAAAGATTACGCCTACCCAAGCCAAGATCTTCTACACTACCCCCGCGTTTTTCGATTATGTGTGGGCCGCACGCAAAAACCTCGATCAGAAACTGAGCGATGCTTTTGCTGGTGCTTTCTTGAAGCTCGATTCATCCAACGCGGAGGGCAAGGTCTTGCTTGACCTGTTGAATGCAACCAAATACGTGCGCGCCGATGACGCAAATTACGACAAGTTGCGGCAAGCAGCACGGGCAGAAGGTCTGCTCCATTGATCTATTCGCTCCAACAAGTGACCAAATCCTTTCCCGAGCGCCGCGGGCAAGTGCAGGCACTGAGTGGCGTCACACTCGGGGTACGCCCGGGCGAACTGCTTGCCCTGCTAGGGCAGTCAGGTGCCGGAAAAACCACGTTATTTCGCCTGTTGAACGCGACCTTGCGGCCTAGCGCTGGTGCCTTGCTCTTCGACGGTTACGATACGGGTTGCTTGTCTGGTGGCGAGCTGAGAGCCATGCGGAGGCGGGTGGGTACGATCTATCAACAGCACAACCTCGTCCCTTCATTGACGGTTCTTCAGAATGCGCTCTGTGGCGCGCTGGGGAGGATGTCGTTCTTGGCGACGCTGCGCAGCATTTTTCAGCCGCCGATAGTGGAACGCGACCGCGCACTCCATTCCCTTGAGCTAGTCGGGTTAGTGGACAAACGCAACGCCCGCACCGATGAATTGTCTGGCGGCCAGCAGCAGCGGCTGGCAGTGGCACGCGTTCTGATGCAATCGCCAGACGTTATCTTGGCAGACGAGCCTACGGCATCGCTCGATCCCGCATTGGCAGAAGCGATCACTTCCCTACTCGTCGGACTGGCGCGCGACGGGAACAAGACTTTGATTATGGCCGTCCACAAAATCGATCTAGCCCTACGGCACTTTCCGCGGGCAGTTGGCTTGCGCTGCGGCGGACTCTCCTTCGATGTGCCGTCTTCTGACGTACATTCTGACCTTTTGGGCACCCTATACTCTCACGACAACAGATCAACAGGAAAACGCGATGGCGAGCACGCCCAATACAAACTCGGTTGTGTTCGATAATGCGCAGACGTGCGCGCCCACGCCAAGAATGCTCGGGCGCGTACTGTGGCTAGGATTCGCGATTGCTCTGGTGGTTGTCTCGTGGCGGTTTGCGGAGGTGGATCCCAGGATTCTTCTCCGGCCCGCAACGCTCGCTGCAATTTGGAAGTTTCTGACCGGCCTCTTTCCACCGGATGTTTCGCTCGTTTTTCTCAGAACCGTGTTGCGAGCCACAGTTCAAACAATAGCAACGGCCCTTGCGGGCACTGTACTTTCCATCGCCTTGGCCGTACCGCTGGGAATTCTCGCAACTGCCACTCTGTGGAATCGCGGAATTTTGATCTCAGCCGGCGTGAGCAGCCTGGCGTACCGAACTGGTGCTGTGGCGAGTCGCTTGTCGCGCGCACTATTAGGTTTTTTGCGCGCGGTACCGGATCTGGTCTGGGCATTGCTCTTCGTGGCCGCAGTAGGACTGGGCCCGCTGGCGGGTACGCTTGCTTTGACGGTCTCCTATAGCGGCATGCTCGGCCGCGTCTATGCCGACGTCTTCTAGCATGTGGATCCGCAACCGCTGGAGGCGCTGCAGTCAACCGGTGCCACACGCCTGCAGATCTTTCTGCGCGGAGTGTTGCCGCAAGCTCTGCCCCATCTGGTCGCCTACTCGCTGTATTCGTTCGAGTGTTGTATGCGGGCGGCGGCGGTTCTGGGGTTTGTGGGTGCCGGCGGCATCGGTTATGAAATTAGCGTCTCGATGAAGCTTTTCGACTATGGTCAGGTGCTCACGCTTCTGTTGGTCTTCATCGCGTTGCTAGCCGTAATGGACGTGGGCAGCCGATACGTGCGGGCTCACCTCGTGAACGGCCGCGGCCTTGGTGGAAACATTGAGATGCCAGGAAAGGCCGCAGTTTTGACGCCTTTTCGCAGCAGTTCCACAAGATTCGTCGCTTCAATATTGGTTTTCCTTCTGCTGATAGCCAGTTTTCGGGTGGCTGGCTTTACTCTAGAATCACTCGGTCCGGCTGGGGTTGCGACTCGACTCGTGCGCTTCGTTCGCCACATGCTACCCCCGGACTTGAGTTGGACGTTTGTTAGTAGCTTCGGAATCGCTCTCCTGCAGACGATCGCGATTTCATTGATTGGTACGCTGATCGGATTAGCGCTGGCTGTGGTCTTGGCCATACCGGCGACTTCCACTCTGGCTTTTCTACCCAGCCATTCTCCGGGGCGGGTTCGTATCATCGATCGTGCCCTTCGCTGGTTTCTTTTTTGGAGCGCCCGCCTGGTACTGAACATTCTCCGGTCGATCCCGGAGTTGGTTTGGGTTTTAATCTGCATTCTCGCGGTGGGCATCGGCCCGTTCGCCGGTACTCTTGCTCTGGGACTCCACACGGCGGGAGTGTTGGGCAAATTGTACGCGGAGACCATGGAGGAAGTGCCCAATCGCCCTCTCGAAGCATTGCGTTCTCTCGGCGCTCGTCCGTTGCAAATACTGATGTGGGCTATCTGGCCGCAAGCTCGCCCACTGTTGAGCAGTTACACAGTGCTTCGTTGGGAGATGAACCTGCGGGCCTCCACAATTTTAGGGCTCGTCGGCGGCGGCGGCCTGGGGCAAGCCATTTACAACAATGTGCAACTCGGCTTCTACCCTCGCCTGACCACTTTGATCATTCTGATCTACGCCCTGGTTCTGACCAGCGACTGGATTGGGGAACGACTTCGCATGAGGATCGCATGAAAACGAGCGCCAAACCCGACACTGGCTTCCGGAGCGATGCAGGCAAATACGCTGCCTATCTGGCGACCCCGGAAGGGCGCTTGCGCCTGGATCTGGCCTTTGCCAACTTGCAGGAGTTGCTGCCTGTGCGGCAGGGCAACAACTCGTTGTGCGCCCTCGATCTGGGGTGCGGCACTGGAGTTGCCGCCGTTCGGTTGGCGCGTCTCGGTGTTCATGTGACGATGCTCGATTCCTCTTTGGCGATGCTGGATATCGCGAAGCGCGCGGCGCTCGAAGGGGGCGTAAGCGACCAGGTCACGCTCAAACATGGCGACGCCACTGAATTGTCGAGTCTGTTCAACGTCAGCTCGTTCGATGTGGTTCTGTGCCACAACCTCCTGGAATATGTCGCTGATCCCGGTGCGGTGTTGCACGGAGCTGTCCGCTTAATGAGGTTTCCCGCGGGGATATTGTCCATCCTCGTACGCAATCAGGCGGGAGAAGTGTTGAAGGCGGCGATTCAAACGGGCGATTTGGCGGCGGCGGAAAGCAACCTGACTGCGGAGTGGGGAGTGGAATCCCTGTACCGAGGCAAGGTGCGCTTGTTCACCTTAGATTCTCTCGAAGCGATGTTGCAAGAGTCGTCGCTCACCATGATCGCTCAGCGTGGAGTGCGCGTCGTCGCCGACTACCTGCCGTCGCAAGTTTCTCGTACCTCTGAGTATGAACGAATTTTCGCGCTGGAGCGCAAGCTCGGCCATCGGCGGGAATTCGCCGCTATCGCTCGCTACACACAATGTCTGGCACGTTGTGTGGTGCGTCTATCAGGAGGTGGTGCATGAACAACGTCACAGCGGCTTCCTCATCCGCTCTTTCCGGTGCGCCGGCGCGTGATGGCGGGGTCTCGCTCGGGCTCGGGCTCACCAATGAGTGCAACCTCAAATGCGCCTTCTGCTACCGCGACCCCACTCGCGCGGACCGTCTCTCGCTCGAGCAAGTTAAGTCAGTCATGGAACACCTTCCGGTCCGCTCCGTGAATCTAGGCACGGGCGAGAACGGGATGCACCCCGATTTCAAGGCGATTTTGACTTACCTGCGAACGCGACCGGTCAATCTCACCATCACTTCCAACGGTCACAGTGTTGCTGTTCTGGAAGATTACGAACTGCGCGCCTTCCACGACATCGAGTTTTCTCTCGATTACCCGACCCAGGCGGAGCAGGATGAACAACGCGGCCCCGGAAATTGGGAGCTCATCCACCAACAGGCCGAGCGATGCATCCGCCTTGGCGTGCCCGTAACGATTATCGCTGTCATGATGAAGTCAAACTATTTGCGCTTGGCGGATGTCGCGCGAGTCGCAAAACAGTTCAATGCTCCCTTGCGTGTGAACGTTTATCAGGCAGTACGGTCCGATCTGTATGCGCTCACCTACGAAGAATACTGGCAAGGCTTTCGGCGCCTATTTGAGAGCACCGATGTGATCGCTATCGGTGAGCCCTTGGTGCGAGCCATGGCGGGCCTACCACCACGCGAAGGAGGATGTGGTGTCAGCACAGTGCGAGTTACGCCGCGCGCTAGTACGCAGCCCTGCGTTTATTGGCCCGGTTCAGGAGAGCCGTTGGCCGATTTGATTGTGACGGGACCCGAAATTCTGAACTCTGCGCCCTTCGAGCAGGCACGTACACTTCCGGAAGCCTGCCAGACCTGCGAGTTCCGAAATACATGTCATGGAGGCTGCGCGGGACGGCGGCGCCTGCAAGGTGCGCTCTTGCAGCCTGACTTTTATTGTCCGCTGATTCGAGGCGAGCGACCTCGGCTCCCGATTCGTATGGCAGCAACTCGCGATCTGCCCAAACTCAGCAGCTCTTGCACTACCGTCGTGATTGCGAGGGATAACGGGAATTAGGTCGTGCAGGGAGGCGAATCATTTATCCGTGAACTCAAATGAAGACGTGAGTGCGGCACCTTGGCCGAAAACATCTCCTTGTGTAACGCCGGCGCCTTTTCAAGGCAAGCGCGTCACGAATGTGGCCTGCGCAGTTCGTCGCTGGCCCAGCAAGTGAGTGGTTTGTTGCGATGCTCGGCGGAAAGTGCTGAATCGGTTGAAATATTCCTCCCGAACCGGCTTTTGCAATCCTGCAGGGACGAGGGCCGACGGTCACTGAACTCATCACGCCCCCGTCTTTCGGTTGATCCTTAGAGCGGCGATACGCGAAGTCAGTGTCGTTGGCTTCATGCCCAACAATTCCGCGGCGCCGCCTGGGCCGAAGATCTTGCCGCCGGTTTGCTTCAACGCGGCGGCGATGCCGTCGCGTTCCTGTCGCTTCAATTCGTCGCGCGTCAGCAAGGCTGGCCGGGGGACCGTGCGAGGGTGCGCGAGAGTGGTGCCGGATGCATCCGGCCCGGGCAAGTCGAAACGCAGTGGGCCCTCTCGTGAGAGGATGACCGCACGCTCGACGGTGTTCTGAAGTTCGCGCACGTTGCCGGGCCAATCGTGGGCGGTGAGCTGGCTCAGCGCGGCGTCCGTGATTCGCATGGCGGGACGATTCATTCGCCGAGCGCCTTGCGCCAGGAAGTGTTCCACGAGCGGTGGGATGTCCTCGCGGCGTTCACGCAGCGGCGGGACTTCAATCGGGAAGACGCTTAGGCGATAGAAAAGGTCCTGTCGGAAACGTCCGGCATCGACCTCTCTCTTCAAATCGCGATTAGTCGCGGCGATAATTCGGACATTGACCTTGCGCGTCCGTGTGTCGCCGACGCGCTCCAGTTCCTTCTCCTGCAAAACCCGCAACAGCTTCGCTTGCATGGCGAGCGGCACATCGCCGATTTCGTCAAGGAAGAGCGTGCCGCCGTCGGCCAGTTCGAAGCGGCCAGGCTTGTCTTTGAGCGCTCCGGTGAAGGCACCTCGCACATGACCGAAAAACTCGCTCTCGAACAGGCCCTCGGGCACTGCGCTGCAATTCAGCTTGATGAGGGGGCGGCCTTTTCGCGCGCTGTGGTCGTGAACTGCGCGGGCGACAAGTTCTTTGCCCGTGCCGCTTTCTCCGGTGATAAGCACGGCGGCATCAGTCGGTGCGACGAGCTGAATCTGCTGCTTCACTTTCAGCAGACCGGGACTCTCGCCAATGATGTCGCCGAAGTTGTGTCCGCTGCGGATTTCTTCCCACAGGTAGGCGTTCTGGTCCTGAAGCCGGCTCTGCTGTTGCTCCATCAGCACGCGTTCCGTGATGTCGATGAACATCGTGCGAGTGTAATCGCCGCCAGCGGCCGGCCTGGACCACCACTGCACCCACACCGGCTTGCCGTTGTCCTTGCGGCGTAGTTCGAGGATAACTCCGCTGGTGTCGGTGCCGTGTCCGATGGAATCGAGCGCCTGGCGCAAGCGGCGCTGGGCGTCAGGGGTATCAGGCACAAGAGACTTCCCGAACGTGCCTTCGATTTCTTCGGGTTTGAGGCCGAGGATTCTCATCGCTGTGCGGTTAGCCTGGATAAAACGAGAATCCAGGCCTTCATGCACGTAGGCGATCGGGGCCTCGTCGAAAAGATCCCGGAATCGCTCCTCACTCTTCGCCCGCTCCTGGTTCGCCTGACGCAGTTGCTCGGTCATCATGCGCTGCGACTGTTCGAGTTCGGCGATCTTGCGGCGCAGCGCCTCCAGGCGTTCCGGGTCGTCTTGTGGCAACAGGGCTTTCATGGATTGACAAGCGAAATGTACTACGATCAGTCGTAGAGCACCAACGAAAACTCGTAGTTCTACGATAGTTCGTAGTGCGACAAAGCAGGGCGGAATCGCGTAACGGCGCTTGTTTCCAACGCCGTAGCAGGAATGGGCCTCTTGGCACGCCGCATGATCAATGAACGGCAACACCCCCAATGCGAGTCGTACAAAAAGGAGGCATTATGAAGCTCACAGGCAAAAAGGCTCTTATTACCGGAGGCAACAGTGGCATCGGTCTTGCCACAGCCCGACTTTTCATTGCGGAGGGCGCGCAGGTCGCCATAACCGGTCGCGACCAGAAGACGCTCGATGAAGCGATCGCCGAACTTGGATCTAGCGCGCGTGGCTACCGCGCTGACATCACCATTGCGGAAGACCGCAAGCGGCTCTTCGCAGCCCTGGCCAAAGATTTCGGGAAACTCGACATTGTCTTCGCCAATGCCGGCATCTCCGGCCGAACTCCAACCGGCTCGACCGACGAAGCCGTTTTTGAGAACGTGATCCACACCAACCTGAATGGCGCTTTCTTTACGGTTAATTCAGCGGCGCCTCTGCTGAACGACAACGGCAGCATCATCTTTAATGGGTCGGTACACAACTATGTCGGCCAACCTGGCGTCGCCGCATATGCAGCCACGAAAGGCGGCCTGGTCTCGATGGCGCGTTCCATCGCCGCCGATCTTGCACCGCGCAACATTCGCGTGAACGTCGTCGCACCGGGCGCGACCAAGACTCCCATTTGGAAGCGCGGGCCCCGCGCCTCTATATCTGCAGACGAGTCCGCCAAGCAGGCGAAGTTCTTCTCGTCTGTCATACCGCTGGGACGTTGGGGTGAGGCGAAAGACGTTGCCAACGCTGTGCTCTTCCTTGCCTCGGACGATTCCTCGTATATCAATGCAGTCGAACTGATGGTGGATGGCGGAGCCACAGGTGCCCCGTTTGGAGCTCCCATTCTTCGCGCCGCCTGAGCGCACAGGGTTAAGGCATGGAGCAAAAGTAGGAAGGGAAACAGAATCATAAGGGAAACAGTAATTGTTAGCAGCGCACCCGGCGATCTTCATGACGGAGTTCGGATGTCCACGACGCCGGAAGGAGGTAGTTTGCTGGACCAGCTACGCGCGGCGTATCAAGGGCTTGGTCGTGAGGAACAACGGCAAGTCAAGAGCCTTCTGGTGACGCTATCGAGGAGCAACAGCAATTTACTGTGCCGGAAAGAGAGCACTAATCGAAGCGGCACTTATGGCAAACAACCAGTGTTGGAGCGGTGCAGCGCGCGTTTGAGACATAACACAGCGAGAGGAGAAACAGGTGCTAGAAACACGAAAGCATTAACGAAGAGGAGAATGTGAATCGTATCGCTCAACTTGACCCCGCCGAAGCAACCGGCAGGACCAAACAGCTGTTCGACGGCGTACAAGCCAAGCTTGGCGTCGTGCCCAACCTTTTCCGCGTGCTCGGTAATGCGCCCGCGGCACTCGAGGCCTTCCTCGACTTTAGCGGGATGCTCGCCGGTGCGAGCTTCGATGCCAAGCTCCGCGAGCAAATCGCCCTCACCGTCGCCGGGAGCAACCTGTCCGGCTACTGCTTGAGCGCGCACGCGTTCATCGGCGGCAGAGCCGGGCTCTCTGAAAGAGAAATCATTGACGCGGGCCATGCGATTGGGGTGACAGCCAAGACTGACGCCATCCTGAAGTTCGCCCGCAACGTTGTCGTGCAGCGCGGCGAAGTCAGCGATGCCGACCTCGAGCAGGCCCGTACCTCCGGCCTGACAGATGCCGAAATCGTCGAGACCGTCGCCCACGTCGCGCTGAACATCTTTACGAACTACCTGAACCACGTGGCACGCCCCGTGGTGGACTTTCCCGAAGTGAAACTTGATCAAGTCGAACTGAATCAGATGCATGACCAGAGACTGGGAGTTGATGATAAATGAGGGCCGTGAATCCAAGCTAGGATCAGGGCTAAGATCAGGATTTTCGCGATAGGTCCGGTTGCCGAGGAGGGCTCATGCAGAACAACTATTCGCCCCGTGGAGGAAAAGAGAATGAAACGGGAGCCCCACCTAGGTCTTCGGCCACGACCAGCGCCGTTCTCACCAAACGACAACAGTGCGCGTCTGAGGCGGAACTGACACAACGCGTTCTTGCAGGACAGAACGATGCGTTTTACGAACTTGTGCGCCCTTACGAACGGGCAGTGCTTATGGTCGCCAGAGGAATCCTGCACAACGAAGCCGACGCAGAAGAAGCGGCCCAGGAGGCCATTTTGAAAGCATTTACAAATCTGGCCAAGTTCCGCGGTGACTCGAAATTTAGCACTTGGCTATTCCGAATCGCCACCAACGAAGCTCTGATGAAGTTGAGAAAGCAACGCCACCAGAAGCTCCACGATTCGTTGGACGAACAGCGTGAGGGCGAGGAAGGCGACTATGTTCCTCGGGACTTCGCTGACTGGCGCGAGATTCCCTCCGAGGCGGTGCAGAAAAAGGAGTTGCGGCAAGCGCTTTCCCTTGCGCTGGCCTCGCTGCCGTCGAAATATCAGTTAGTGGTTGTCCTGAGAGACGTGCAGCACTTCACCATCGCGGAAACCGCCGACGCCCTCGGAATTAGCGAAAGCGCGGTGAAAACACGCCTGCTGCGCGCCCGCCTGCAGATGCGCGACGCTCTGGCGCCGGGGATGGACGGGAGTTGGGCCGCCGGTTCAGCGGGGATACAAGCAAGTGAAGGCCAAACGCCGGCAACCAGTTATCACGGGCCCTTGCGGACAACCTCATATTACAGGCAACAATCAGGAATTTGAAAAAACCCATGAACGAGATTCAAGGAGGATGACAATGAGTAAAGCAACTTTCGCCCTAAAGCGCAGCGCCTTGGACCCAGGATCATCGCAGGGATTTACCAAGGAGCCCGGCGCTATCCCTCTTCGTACGTCCGTCCACAAAATCGAAGCCGACGGTGTTCGACTTTTTTATCGGGCGGCGGGCAATACAACGGCTCCAGTCGTCCTCTTGCTGCATGGCTTCCCATCGTCATCCTTTATGTTTCGCGAACTTATTCCGCGTCTCGCCAGTGATTACCGCGTAATTGCTCCGGACCTGCCTGGCTTCGGGTTTACCGACGTTCCTGCCGAACGAAAATATTCATACACGTTCGATGGATTGGCCGCGACCATCGAGGCATTCACGGAAGCGCTCAAAATTGACCGCTATGCAATCTATGTATTCGACTACGGGGCGCCGACAGGTTTCCGGCTGGCAATGGCTCATCCTGAGCGAATCACCGCCATCGTTTCACAGAACGGGAATGCTTATGACGAAGGCCTCGGCGATGCCTGGGGCCCGATCCGGAAATACTGGGCCGAGCCCACCGCAGAAAACCGCGAGGTAATCCGCAAAAACATTCTGACGCTCGAGGGAACGAGATGGCAGTATACACTATGGTGTGACTGATCCCGAGAGTGTTCCACCTGAATCGTACACGTTAGATGCGGCGCTGCTAGAACGTCCGGGGAACAAAGACCTTCAGCTGGATCTGTTTCTCGACTACGCTTCTAATGTGAAGCTTTATCCGAAATTTCACGAGTATTTCCGTAAGTCGCAGCCACCTTTGCTGGCGATCTGGGGTAAGAACGACCCGTTTTTCCTTCCCCCAGGAGCGGAGGCGTTTCGAAAAGACGTGCCGAAGGCCAAGGTTCAATTTCTCGATGCCGGACATTTCGCGCTCGAGACACACGTCGTAGAAATTGCCGCGGCGATGAAAAACTTCCTCGCCGCCAATGGCGTCGGCCGGCTGAAAGCAGAACGAACCGCTTAACGATGAAGACCTTTGGCTCATTTCCTGACAGAAGGTAATTGGAACGAGGCTTGAAGGTCAAAAAGGAGACTCCGAATGACAAGGTTTCTTGCGGTTGAAAGGCTTATCGCTATTCTTTGTATAGTTCTATGCAGTGGTCAAAGTTACGCGCAGGATCAATCCGTGCCACGCTTTAAAGCTATCGCATTCGATTATTTCGTAATTTTTGATCCGAACTCCGTTATTCCCGAAGTTGACAAAGCTTTTCCCGGCAAGGGTGCTGAGTTCACTAAAATGTGGCGCGCCAAACAGTTCGACTATTGCTTTCTGCGAACCATTACTAATCGTCACGCCGATTTTTCTAAAGTAACCGAAGACGCGTTGCTCTATACCGCCGAAACGATGAAGCTTGGCCTATCCCCTGAAATGCGAAAACGGCTTCTGAACGCATACCTTACATTGAAGCCGTGGCCTGATGCCGTAGATGCATTACGCAAGCTCAAGGCCTCTGGCATGCGCATTATCACTATTTCGAATTTCAGCCCGAAAATGCTTCGCTCCAATGCTGATGCGGCGGGAATAACAGACCTCTTTGACGACTTGCTGAGCACCGAAGAAAATGGCACGTACAAGCCTGACCCTCGTGCCTATGAATTGGGAATAGAAAGGCTCAAGCTAAAAAAGGAAGAAATTGTGTTCGCAGCCTCTGGGGGATGGGATGCTTACGGCGCAAAGACTTTTGGCTACACTACCTATTGGGTGAACCGATTTAACCTTCCTGTAGAAGAACTGGGTATTGAGGCTGACAAGACTTCAAATAATATGAATGGGCTGCTGAACTTTGTATTCGACCATCCTTAGCCTGATCCGTCACTTCCCAGCCATTTCAAACACGATAACGCGCCTCCTGACGCAATTTCGAGAAGAGCGTTTAAGACTTTGCATTTGAAAGCAGAAAAGACATTTCCGTTTTCACGCCGTGTGGGGTCTCGGGAGAAGCTGGCTCGAACTTTCCGACATTGCAAACGCACGATCAGCCGAGCTTTTGTCGGACGCTCTTAAGAATTTCGTCGGACAATCGGTGATCCTGCACGGCGCGAGCCAGTACTACGCCACCGATCATCGCCGCTACCAGAAAGATGGCTTCTTTTCGGTCTCCACCCTCAGCGGAGAGCATGTTCTCAAGTCCCTGCTCGAACGCGGCTTTGAGTTCAGGCGTCGAGCGAGCCACCTCCTCGGCCAGTGCGGCCATGGTGCAGCCGTCGCCTGGATTATCCCGGTGCCACCGGCTCAGGTACCGGTCAGCAAACGATCCTTTGCTCCTCTTACTCTTGCTGCGCTGCAGGCGACCTAGCGAAACTTCCTGGCCATAGGCAACGGCAGCCGCCTGCAGTTCTTCCTTCGAACCGAAATGGGCATAGAACGCCCCGTGCGTCAGGCCGGCGGCCTTCATCACCTCGCCCACGCTTACGTTCTCAAATCCCCGTTCACGGAACAGGCGCGAGGCCTCCTTCACAATCCTTTCATGTTTTGCAGCGGTCTCTTCGACGGGATAGCGCATAATTTTTTCTGCATCCTCCATCTATGATGGTCATCATATCACATGTATGACGGTCATCAGATTTGATGCCAGTCTTACAAAAAGGAGGCATTATGAAGCTCACAGGCAAAAAGGCTCTTATTACCGGCGGCAACAGCGGCATCGGTCTGGCCACAGCCCGTCTTTTCATTGCGGAAGGCGCGCAGGTCGCCATTACCGGTCGCGATCAGAAGACGCTGGATGAGGCGGTTACAGAACTAGGACCAAACGCGCGTGGCTACCGCGTTGACGTCACCATTGCGGAGGACCGCAAGCGACTCTTCGCAGCCCTGGCCAAAGATTTCGGGAAACTCGACATTGTCTTCGCCAATGCCGGCATCTCTGGGCAGACGCCTACCGGTTCCACTGACGAGGCCATTTTTGAGAACGTGATCCACACCAACCTAAATGGCGCATTCTTTACGGTGAATTCAGCGGCGCCTCTGCTGAACGACAACGGCAGCATCATCTTTAATGGGTCGGTACATAACTATCTCGGCCAACCTGGCGTCGCCGCATATGCAGCCACCAAGGGCGGCCTCGTCTCGATGGCGCGTTCCATCGCCGCCGACCTTGCACCGCGCAACATTCGCGTGAACGTCGTCGCACCGGGCGCGACCAAGACTCCCATTTGGAAGCGCGGGTCCCGCGCCTCTTGGTCGGCAGATCAGTCCGCTAAATTTGCGAAGTTCATCTCGTCCGTCATTCCGCTGGGCCGTTGGGGCGAGCCGGAAGAACTTGCCAAAGCCGTGCTCTTCCTTGCCTCGGACGATTCCTCGTACGTCAATGCAGTCGAACTGATGGTGGATGGCGGAGCCACGGGTGCCCCGTTTGGAGCTCCCATTCTTCGCGCCTGACCGCACAGGGTTACAGCATTCCGCGCGACAACGGCGACGTCAACGGACTAGGCACAAGATACGCGCTATTCGGTAGATAACGCAGGTAACTCAACGCAAAGGAGGCAAAACGATGGCAAACCTCGCAATCATCGTCAGTAACGATCGGCCCATTCGTTAAGAGAGATATCGCCGCACTTGGCTGCTTTACAGGGACAAAGACACCATCGAAATTCAAGTGACGCACGACAGCCACAATCGTCCTTTTGTGCGCGACAAAAATGTCCCGTGAACTCAAGGAGATTGTGGAGTGTGGAAATCAGAACTAAGTACCAGGACTAACTAGAAGTCGAAAGATCTGGTCTCTGAAGTCGGAACTAATTCAACACAGGAGGGCAGTCAATGGAAGCAATCGCGCTGTTAGTCACGCTGGAAGCCCGCCGAGGCAAGGAAGCCGAGACCGAGGCATTTCTAAAGTCAGCTCAATCACTCGCGCTGGATGAGGAAGGAATCTTGAAATGGTACGCGATCAAGCTTGGGCCGGGGAAGTTCGGCATCTTCGACACCTTTGCAAATGAAGCGGGCCGCAATGCCCACTTGAGTGGCGACATTGCGAAGGCATTGGGGGCGCGAGCCAACGAATTGCTGACGGTTGCCCCGCAGATTGAGAAAGTGGAGGTCCTTGCAAGCACACCCCTAAAGGGCTGAGTGCGAGGTTCCAAGTCGGTAAGTAGCAAGAGAAAGAAACAACAATCAAGGAGAAAAAAATGACCATTAAGGAGAAAGAAATGAAAACTTCACAAATATACCGAGCTGATTCCGCGCCTCAGGCGCCCAAGTCAGCGCTCCGAGGCCTGATGCAAGTTCTCGGATTAACCCTTCTCGCATGTACGCTCGTCCTCGGTGTGACCGGTTCGGCGAGCGCCAGCGGGCCTCAAGACGAAGCAGCCGTTCGAGCGCTCGGAGATAACTTTGCTAAGGCTTTTCTTCATAAGAATGCCGAACTCCGAGCATCGCTATTCGTCGAAAATGGAACCTTCGTGACGCCACAGGGTGACTTTCTGCAAGGGCGGGTCAAAATGGTGAACGACTTCGGCCACGAGGCGCAAGCCGTCAACGGCAACACGCAAGCGGCGTTCTCCAACTATCGAATCCGCTTCATCAATCCCGATGTCGCGGTCGCCGATGCGCTCCTTACCTTGCACAATGTCAACGGTCCGGACGGGACGGTCATTCCCGTGATCCCGGTCAACTTTTTCTACGTGGCCGTCCGCCACGGGGGTCAATGGCTGATCGAGGATGGGCGCGCGCATTTCGCACCCGCGCCGCCTAATGGCATGACCGATCATGCGATGGCCGATCATGGGATGACCGATCACATGGCCGCTCACAACTAACGTGGAGAATACTTGTGCCACATTCCACGCAGCTCGATCAGGAACGAACCACTACAAGCACGCCGGAGTCTGAAGCCGGCGTGCTTGTAGTTCGCAGGCACCACCTGCTGGTACGGTGCAGCCACTGGCTCAACGTGCCAATCCTTTTGGCCCTGATCCTGAGTGGCCTCTCCATTTATTGGGCATCTCCGGTCTATCAGCACAAACCAGATCCAGTGACCGGGAATGCCGATCCTCTGGCGGACATCGGTATCTGGATATGTGCGCATGTGCCCGGATTGCATCATTACAGCAGTCCGCCTGACTGGGTCTACAACCACACAAGCCTCGGTCCCGGCATGCTCGCGGTGGCGCTGCGCCTTCATTGGCTCTGTGCTTATCTGTTCATGGTGAACGGCCTCGTCTTCGTCATAGGGTCGGCCATGGGAGGTGGCTGGCGCTCTCTGTTGCCACGCCGGACCGATCTGCGCGATGGACTCAAGATGTTTCGCTATTATTTAGGCGTTCCCCTCGCCAAACTAACGCGTCGCAGTTGGCCGCATCCGCGTTTCACCACAAAATACAACGCACTTCAACGCGTGGCTTATTTTTTCGTTCCGGTCGCCGGGCTCCTATCGGTCTTGACGGGCTGGGCGATTCACAAACCCATGCAGCTCCATTGGTTGACTGCGATCTTCGGTGGTTACGACAAAGCGCGCATCTGGCACTTCTGGCTGATGTGGATTTTTATTCTCTTTGTCGTGCCCCATGTGGTTCTGGTTCTCGCTGATGGGTGGGACACGCTTCGCAGCATGATCGTAGGTTGGTCGACGAGAGCGCAGAGATCGGAGGACTTTGACAATGAATCTTGAAGACGAACACTCTGCGCCAGAGGCGGATAACACATCCTCGACTGTATCCGTGTCCCCACGAAAACTCGCAAGCTTCTTCCAGGAACGGCCTGCGCAGGTTACGGAAGTGGCTCCCCAGCTTTTGCGTCGTTGGACTCGCCGCGATCTTCTGCTCTTCGGAATGGGGGCGATAGCCGCGGTCGCAGGTGGTGGCTCTCTCTTGCCACAGGCTACCCTCGAACGCGTGGGCATCATCCACGAAAACAAGAACTGGCCGAAAAAGGAATGGCTTCTGAATAGATCCCTGCGCATCGATGACGATGTTGCAGAGGCTCTGTATTCAAGAAATCGCCTGGTGCCAACCTACACCAAATCGCAGATTACCCCGCTCCGGAACAATTACAACGGAGCTACTCCCAACCCCAGCTACATTCCGGAATGGCGTTTGACTCTCGACGGGCTCGCCTCCGGCTTAAGCGTTTCTATGAACATCCGGAACCTGCTCGCCTCCTTCCAGGTGCATGAGCAAATCACCCGGCTGGTGTGTGTTGAAGGCTGGAGCGCTATTGCCTGGTGGGCCGGGCTTAGGTTTGATGATTTGCTGCGTGCTTACCCGCCAATGTCCCAGGCGAAATGGGTCCGAATAGAATCATCGGTCAATCTTGGGCCCTGGGGAAATCCCGACCCATACTTCGTGTCCCTCGATCTGTCGACGGCTCGTCATTCGCAGACCCTGCTTGCGACTCACCTGAACGGAAAGCCTCTCACTGTGGAGCACGGAGCTCCGCTTCGCTTGGTTGCACCCGTGAAACTCGGCCTGAAGAACATCAAGGCGATCACGCGCATTACCTATACAGGGGACGAACCGGCGGACTATTGGGCAAAGCACGGGTATTCACGCTATGACGGAATTTGAATCCTTACCACAAGATAGTTTGCGACCGATCGGTCTCTTCTGCCATCTGAGTATGCAACGGAGGACACATGGCGGCGGCGACCGTAGCATTCCCGGCGGCGATTGACCAGACAAGAGCGGTTAATCCATGGCTGATTGCGATCACAGTGACGCTCGCGACCTTCATGGAGTTGCTCGATACAGCCATTGCGAATGTTTCCCTCCCTCACATTGCAGGCGGTCTCGCTACGAGCTACGACGAAGCCACCTGGGTGCTGACCAGCTATCTCGTTGCGAATGCCGTAGTTTTGCCGCTGAGCGCTTGGCTCAGCCGTGTATTCGGCCGCAAGAACTACTACATGGCCTGTGTTGCACTGTTCAGCTTGAGTTCGTTGATGTGCGGGCTGGCGCCAAGTTTAGGTTTATTGATCTTTTTCCGTGTCCTTCAAGGCATTGCCGGAGGAGGCTTGGCTCCAGTTGAGCAAGCGATCCTGGTAGATACTTTTCCGGCCTCGAAACGCGCCGCGGCCTTTGCGCTCTACAGCATGGCGATCGTGACTGCCCCTGCTATTGGACCGCCCCTTGGCGGTTGGATCACCGACAGCTTCTCATGGCGCTGGGTCTTCTTTATCAATGTTCCGATCGGGATCATTTCACTGGTTCTGACGAGCCGCTTGTTGTCCGATCCCCCGGAATTCAAGCGGGAAGTAGAAGCTGCACGCCAGGCAGGACGGATGAAGATTGACTACCTTGGAATCCTGTTGATTGCTGTCGGTTTCTCCTGCCTTGAAGTCGTGCTCGATCGCGGTGAGCGGCTCGACTGGTTTGAGAGCGACTTCATTGTGGCGGTTTTCGTGATCGCCATCGTTGCTCTGGTCGTCGCAGTGATCTGGGAATTGCGACAGCAGGATCCCGTCGTTGAGTTGGCCCTGCTGAAAGAGCGCAACTTCGCACTTTCCAACGTTTTCTACTTCCTCTTCGGATTTGTCCTGTTCGGTTCGACCGTGCTGATTCCGCAAATGCTGCAGTCTCTCTACGGCTACACCGCAACGGATGCTGGCTTGGTCCTGGGTCCGGGCGCCATGGTGATTGTCGTGATGGCACCCCTTATCGTGCGACTGGTAAAGAAGATTCCGGTGTCGTGGATGATTGGGTTTGGTTTCACCGTCCTCGGGTGCGCCATGTGGTACTTCGCGAGTTTCAATCTTGCAACCAACTACGCAAGAGAAGCGTGGGCGCGCGCGGTTCAGGGCTTCGGGATCGCCTTCTTGTTTGTTCCGACCAGCCAGCTCGCCTACTCCTATTTGCCCAAGAACAAAAACAACAAAGCGTCTAGCCTCACCAACCTTTTCCGCAACCAGGGTGGAAGCTTCGGCATTGCGTTCGTGACAACGGTGCTCGCGCGGCGGGCTCAATACCACCAATCGGTGCTGGTCACGCACGTCACGAGTTTCGATCGAACGTTTTCGGAGAATGTACAGAGCATTGCAAATCGCTTCATCGATCACGGTTATTCGGCAGCTGACGCAGCCAGGCAGGCCGTCGCCCAGGTTCATGCCCTGGTGCAGCAGCAAGCCAGCATTCTGGCGTTCCTTGATTGCTTCTGGTTGCTCGGCCTGGTTGCTTTTGTAGGGCCGGTACTCGCCATTTTCATTCATAAGTTCAACCAGGGTGGGAATGCGGCGGCACACTAAGTTTTCAACGGAGGGAGATTTATGGCAGATGTAATCGACACTATTCAGGATGATCCGCAGACCTCGTCAACCTTGGAGGGCGAGGCCGTTCAAATATTCAAGACTCGGGTGCTGAAGTCTCGCCCCGCGGAACCGAAGCGAAAGCCCGTTCCTCGCCGGACACTCGTTCTTCTTGCCGCCGCTCTGGCCGCGGTTGCCGGCATCTCCTGGTGGCTTCATGCAAGGCATTTCGAGTCGACGGATGACGCTCAGATCGATGGCCACATCAATGTTGTTTCCAGCCGGATCAGCGGCACCGTGCGATATCTCAATCCACAAGTTGAAAACAATCAGTACATCCAGTCAGGAACCCTTCTAGTTGAGCTCGACCCCAATGACTACCAGGCAGCCTTAGAGCATGCCGAGTCAGACCTTACCACAAAGGAAGGGGAGGCTCGCTCCGCTGGGGTCAACGTGCCGATCACCAACGCGAGCGCCTTCAGCCAACTCCGTCTGGCGGAGGCGGCGCGCGATGAGGCAATTGCCGCGGTTGATTCCGAAGAGGCCAATCTAGCCGCCGCACAACACAAAGTGAAACAGGATGATGCTGTTTCTGTTCGCGCCGAACGGGACCGCATCCGGTACAAAGGGCTGGTTGAGGGCGGAGTAGTCTCCCGGTTGGAGTACGATGCCCACGAAGCAGAGGCACTCGCAGATGCGCAGGCGCTCGAAGGCGATCGCGCCGTGGTTACTTCCGAGCAACACAAGATCGGGCAACTGCGCAGCCTGATTGCTCAGCGAGAGGCGCAAGTCCAAGCTGCCCGCACTGCCCCACAACAAGTGAGCGAAGCCCAGGCAAAATCTGAGTCGAGCACAGGCCAGGTGAGCCAAGCCAAGGCGGACGTTCGCACGGCGGAGCTCAATCTCGGCTATACGAAAATCTATGCTCCGGTCAGCGGAGTCATTGGCCGCAAGACCGTCGAACTTGGGCAACGGATTCAGCCTGGCCAAAGCCTCCTCGCCATTGTTCCGCTTGAGGACATCTGGGTGACGGCGGATTTCAAAGAAACGCAGCTCAAGTACATGCGTGCCGGAGACCCGGTGAGCATCCACGTGGATACGTTCGGACGAGATTACAAAGGAACGGTGGAGAACCTTCCCGGAGCGGCCGGCACATTGTTCAGCCTTCTGCCTCCGGAAAATGCAAGTGGCAACTTTGTGAAAGTTGTACAAAGACTGCCAGTGAGGATTCGTTTTAATCCTGATCAGGATCCGCAACACCTGCTACGGCCTGGCATGTCGGTTGAGCCCGAGGTCAAAGTGCGTTAAGTTCCCATGTTCTAATGAAAGAGACCGGTTGGTCTCGCGGTTCCAGAGGAGTGCGAATGTCGAAAGGCGAAGAGACGCGGCAACGAATTGTGGCCCAAGCGGCCGCCATGTTCAATCAACACGGCTTCGACGGGAGTTCACTTTCGGAGTTGATGAAGGCCACGGGGCTGGAAAAGGGTGGTATCTATCGCCACTTTTCAAGCAAAGAAGAGCTGGCGGCGGAGGCGTTCGACTATGCGTGGAAAGCGGCCTGGGACGCGCGCATGCGCGATCTCGGCTCGATCGCGAACAGCGTCAACAAACTGAAGCAGATCATCGCGAACTTTGTCAGCCGTCGATCATCGGTGCCCGGTGGTTGTCCGTTGCTGAACACTGCAATCGATGCCGACGACGGCAACCTCGTTCTTCGTGAAAGCGCTCTCAAAGCACTCGGAGTGTGGCGTGCGCACCTTGTCTCAATCATTACCGCGGGGAAAAAGAACAAGGAAATCAAGCCTGGTGTCGATCCGGCAGCGTTGGCGACGTTGATCATTACTTCTCTCGAAGGCGCTTTGGTAGTTAGTCGCCTCGAACGCGACCCAAGAGCTCTGCAAGCAGCTCAAGAGCACCTTGAGCAGTATATGGAGACCGATGTGCAAAGAGCCAGGAGTCGATAGTGTCACGCGAATCTGCTAGTGGGCCGTTACGCGAATTCTGTATCCGAGAATCCGGGGGCTCATGCAAGACAACATCCGTTTAATTGGTGGACCAAACAGCGTGACCCGATTTGACACTTCCTCTGCGTTTTATTATCGCGGACACACGAGCGGGGCAGACTTTTTCGGAATGTATCGCGCGATGAGATCATGGCAGGATAACGAGCAAACCTGAAGCTAAATCCAGACCAAATTCACAGCTACGCGGTCGAGAAGTCGGCGTCTGGGGAATCTAATACTCACCAGGATCTGAATCTGGAAACATTGTCCCCGGCGTGTTCACGCCGGTGCTCGCGAAACACTCGAAGTCTTTCTCGCTAATCGACTGCATCTCGGTTGGCGTTGATCGGATGCAGCGAAACTTCGAGCCGATGCGAAAACAGGTGGAACTCTGGCAGAGAAGTGAATTGACGGACGTCACCGCTAAAGTGGTGATCTATGAAGCGTTCGTCGAGGGCAGACTCGAAGCTCCCAAACACCTCGCCCGCACCGTGCATGACTTGTACTTCGAACCGAAGTATGAGGAGTTTCGGTCGCGTACCATCTGGAGTCTCTCGAATGCATTCACGTCCGCGTTCAAGGAACTGGACCCCATCCCTCAATTTAAGACGACGGCCAAGCTGGGTGAATTTCTGGAGGCCCGGTTCTCTGGGTCGTTCTAGCTTATGGGGCGGTATCGGCCGACCGCTCCTTACTTAATCGAGTGACGCACCATATGCGACGAGCGTTTTTGGGTGGAGCGGTCTTAAGAGAGCGGTGAGTGAAGTTGACGCCGGGACTCACTCCGATCTCAAGGACACTCCCTTGTGTCAACGGGACGATACGCCGCCGAATGTTGTTGATCGGTTTCGGATTTCCCAGATCGCCTACGAGATGAGGATAAACGTGGTCTTTGCAGAAAGACATACATGTTCCGTGCGTTGCGGTTCATCCACTCGCCGCGAATCCCTACTGCACCAGCCTGACATCGGCAAGAAAGATTTCTGTGCCTCCATGTCTCTGACAGACCTATCATTGAAGCAGAGTCTATCAATACGGGGCCTTGACCGATATGGACGCACAGACGCATTGGGAAAAGATCTACACGGAGAAAGCCCCGGACGCAGTCAGTTGGTACCGTCCGCACCTTGAAACTTCGCTCGGTTTGATAGAGCAGGCGACTACTGGTGCCGCGGCTTCCATCATCGATGTCGGCGGCGGCGAATCTACACTAGTCGATGACCTTCTCGAACGCGGATACGAGAACGTCACCGTCCTCGATATTTCGCAAACCGCCATCGACGCGAACAGGAAACGACTAGGGAAGGCGTCGGAGCGTATCAATTGGCTCGTCGCCGACATCACGAAAGTTGACTTGGAGCCGTCTGCTTACGATGTGTGGCACGATCGGGCTGTCTTTCATTTCCTTACATCGCCGAGCCATCGTCTCGCCTACGTCCGCCAAGTCACCCGCGCAGTGAAGCATGGAGGAAGTGTGATCGTCAGCACTTTCGGGCCTGAGGGACCAACCAAGTGCAGCGGCCTGGAGGTAGTTCGGTACGATGCGGCGTCGTTGCACCAAGAGTTCGGCGTGCGTTTTCGCCTACTAGACAGTTGCAAAGAAATGCACAGCACACCGTTTGGCACAGTCCAGCAGTTTCTTTACTGTCTATGTAGGATCGAATGAACGAATGAAGCACTAAATCGTACGCGTTATGGAAGGATCGCGGCGGTTCCAGCTACCGCGCCGACGGCGAGCAGAAACGCTGGATGCACTTTCCACCGAATGAGAACTAGGAGAGCGAGACCTGCAAAAGCGAACGCCCGCCAGGAGTGGAGTGTTCCGGAGGCCAGGAGCATGGCGGTGCTTAATACCAGGTCAATCACCGCCGGGATTACACCCGCCAGAAACGCCTGCGTCTCTTTACGATCCTTCAGCCGTTCGTATTGATGGCAGAGCAAGCGGACGAGTGTGCGGCTGTTGCTGAGTGCACCAGGCCCGAGGTTTAGCAAGCGTTAGGCGAATTTGAGAACGCGCAGAAGCCGCCGTTGCCAATATTCACAGTCGTTCCGCTGCCGGTTGTTTTGCCAGCGTGCCGTGCCGCAAGGCACGTCGCTTCATCAAGAAGAAAAAGACTGGGACGAGGATCAACACGTGAATGGTCGATGTGATCATCCCGCCCACGATCGGTGCCGCAATCGGCTTCATGACATCCGATCCGATGCCCGACTCCCATAAAATCGGTGCAAGACTCAAAATCACAGCGGTCACAGTCATTAGCTTGGGACGCAACCGCTGAACTGCGCCTTCGATCGTAGCCTGCTCCACGTCACCATCGGTCATCGGTGTTCCCATGGCGAGCCGGTGCTGAAGCGCTTCGTGCAAGTAAACCACCATCACGACCCCGGTTTCGACCGCAATACCAAACAGCGCGATGTATCCGACCCACACCGCGACGCTGAAGTTGTAGCCCAGAGCCCATTGCAGGATGAGCCCACCGGACATTGCATAGAGGGTCGGAAAGATCAGGACCGCAGCTTCGGCTGCGGACTTGAATACCATGTAAAGCAACAGAAAAATGACAAAGAACACGATCGGCAGGATAATCTTCAGCCGTTCTTTTGCGTGCAGTTCGAACTCATATTCGCCCGCCCAGCGATAGGTATAGCCCGCAGGCAGGTCCAGTTTGTTTCGTAACAGCTTGTCTGCCTGGTCTACGAACCCGCCGTAGTCTTTCGTTTTCAGATCAAGATACACATAGCCGGTGAGCGCTCCGTCTTCATCTCGAATCATCGCCGGGCCGCGGGAGAAGGAAAGTCGAGCTACCTCGCTGATTGGAATTTGCGCTCCTGACGGAGTGCCAACGAGAGCTCGGCCCAGATCTTCAGGATCGCCACGGAAATCTCGCTCGTAGCGGACATTGATTGGAAAGCGCTGGCGACCTTCGACATTCTGAGCAACATTCGAGCCGCCGATGGCAGAGGTGATGACGCGCTGAACGTCTCCCACCGTTAACCCGTACCGTGCAGCCTCGGGCCGATTGACTTCAACGTTCAAATAGAACCCTTGCGATACTCGCTCTGCGAATACCGAACTGGTCACTGGCATGGCGGTGAGAATCTGCTGCATTCGTGCGCCGATATCCTGAATGTGAGCCAAGTCCGGCCCTTGGATCTTCAGGCCGACCGGAGTCTTGATGCCCGTGAGTTCCATGTCGAGCCGGTTGCGTACCGGCATGGTCCAGGTGTTGGTCAGACCGGGGAATTGGAGCTTGGCATCCATTTCCGCGATCAGCTTCTCATAGGTCATGCCCGGTCGCCACTTCTCCTGGGGCTTCAACATAACGGTTGTGTCATACATATCGAGCGGCGCATTGTCGGTGGCGCTGTCGGAACGGCCCACCGTGCCGAACACGCTTTCCACCTCGGGAAAGGAACGGATGATACGATCCTGCTCCTGCATCAGCGACGTTGCCTGCTGAATGGAAATGCCTGGCAAGGCGGTTGGCATGTACAGCGCGGAGCCCTCGTACAGAGCGGGCATGAACTGGCTGCCCAGTTTGAAATACAAGGGAATGGTCACCGCCAGAAAGATCAAGTTGATGGCGATCAGCAATTTCCAGTGCCGCAAGCACCAGCGCAAGACGGGCAGATAGATGGCTTGCGTGACTCGCGCTGCCGGGTTCTGCGATTCTGGACGCAACCGGCCTCGAATGAACAGCGGCATAAGCACCGGGACGAGCGTGATCGAAAGTAGCGAGGAAAAGGCCAACGCCGATGTCTTGGTCCAGGCCAGCGGGCGGAACATTCGGCCTTCCTGCGCTTCCAGCAAGAACACGGGAAGGAACGACACTAGAATGATAACCAGCGAATAGAACAAGGCAGGGCCAACCTGCTTTGCCGACCGCAGCAAAATCGATCTGCGTTCCTGGGAGCTGAGCTTCTCCGTATGCTCGCCAGCGTTTAGTCCGCTACGTTCCGCCAGATGCTTGTAGCCGTTCTCGACCATCACAATAGCGGCATCGATTAACACTCCAATGGCCAATGCGAGTCCGCCCAACGACATCACATTGGAGCTGACGTTCAGCCAGTACATGGGGATGAAGGCAGCCAGCACCGCGATCGGCAGCGTAATAATGGGCACCAACGCGGAACGCAGATGGAATAGGAAGGCAATGCTTACGAAACTGACGATGATGGCTTCCAGGATCAGATCCCGCTTTAGAGTCTTGATGGATTCGTTGATCAGCCATGAGCGATCGTACCCGGTGACGATTTCCACTCCGGGAGGGAGTGAAGGCGCAATCTCTCTTAGCTTGGCTTTGACTCCGCTGATCACATCAAGCGCGTTCATGCCGAACCGCATGACCACAATGCCGCCCACGGTCTCGCCTTCGCCTTGCCAGTCGGCGGCTCCGCGGCGCACCTCGGGCCCGAAATCTACGCTACCCAGATCGCGCAGCAGCACCGGAGTCCCATTTTTTGTCGCCACCGGAACGTTCTCTAAGTCGGCCACCGAGCACAGGTAGCCGAGACCTCTGACCATGTACTCGGCACCACTCATCTCTAGGACATTGCCGCCCACTTCGTTCGTGCTGTCGCGCACGCGGTCGATTACGGTCGAGAGAGGAATCCCATACGAAAACAGCTTGTTGGGATCGAGCTTCACTTGATATTGCCGGACGTAGCCGCCGATGGTTGCGACCTCGGCCACGCCGGGAACGGTTTCGAGCTGGTAGCGGAGATACCAGTCTTGCAGAGCACGCAGATCCGCGAGGCTCTTGGTGTGAGTGCGATCGATGACAGCGTACTCATACACCCAGCCGGCACCGGTCGCATCGGGCCCGATAGCGGGATGAACGTCAGCGGGCAGCCGTCCGCCGATTTGCTGCAAGTACTCGGTCACCCGCGAACGCGCCCAGTAAAGGTCCGTTCCGTCTTCAAACACGGCGAAAACATACGAATCCCCGAACATGGTTTGGGCGCGCACAGACTTTACATGAGGGGCGGCCAGCAAGGTGGTGACGATTGGGTACGTGACTTGGTCCTCGATAACATTCGGCGGCTCGCCCGCCCATTCGGTGTGAATGACCACCTGCACATCGCTGATATCGGGAAGAGCGTCCAGCGGGATGTGCCGCAGGCTCCAAGCCCCGGCTACGGTTAGCAGCACGACCCCAGTGAAGACCAGAAACCGATTTTGTTCACACCATTCAATGATTCGGGAGATCATCACATGCCTCCCGCTGCGCTCACGCTGAGCTGTTTGCTGGCAATGGTCTGATCGCCGCGCTTGACAACAACTGTGACTTGCCAGGTCCCACCGGTTTCGAGATTGAGCGAGGCTTCGTAAACGCCATCACCCTTTTCGTGGAGCTTCGCTTCGCTTCGCACAGCGGCCATGCCCATGGCCGGCATTGCTGCCATGAAGAACGTCGCGCTTACGTCTGCTCCAGCGACTGGTTTTCCGTCGGAGCCCGTGAGCTTGACTTGGACCAAGTTCGATCCTTTGTGCGGAGGGGATGGATCGGTACTGAAATCAATGGCAACTCGCTCGGCCGGTCCGTTCATCGCCGCTGCGACTCCTGCCCCCGGCGGAGGAAGCGTGAACGAGCCAATCGCTGCCTGCAGTTGCGATTCTGAATCCACCAGGAAATTGGCCGAGCTGACGATATGCTCGCCGACCTTCAAACCCGTCAGGACTACAACGTGATCATCCAGCCGCGGCCCTACCTCAATCTCACGTGGTTCGAGATACCCGTCGCCGCGGTCGATAAAAGCTATATCCCGCGTGCCAGAATGCAGGACGCCTGAAGCAGGAATGACAAGTTGACGGCCGAGAGGAACCGCAATGCTGACGTTAACGTACATACCAGGCTTGAGTGCGATTCCCGGATTGTCGAAGACGAAGCGCACAGAGACGGTGCGCGTCGTGGCGTCGACTTGAGGCAGGACTTGATCAATCCGTCCTTTGAACACACGTCCAGGATAGGAGTTGACCGTTACTGTGGCGGGTGTTCCTGGCCTCAGCGCGCCAATGTCTGTCTGAAATACGTTGGCATTCACCCATACCGTGGAAAGATCTGCGATGGTGTAGAGCTTCGTTTCAGCTTGCACGTATTGATTGGGAAGAGCGTTGAATTCGGTGATGTAGCCAGACGCAGGGGAATCAATGCTCACGTCGTGCTGTACCGTGCCGCTTTGCTCCAGTCTGGTGATCTCACTCTGCGGTACGCCAAATTGGCGCAAACGGTCGGCAGCAGCCTGAAGAAGCCAATCTCCCTCGCGAGCGGCCGTCCCATGCGCATCTCCTGCGATGGTCTGCTGGTTTTGTTTGGCCAGTAGATATTCTTGCTCAGTGCTGACCAACTCAGGGCTGTAGATCGTGAATACCGGTTGCCCCTTTCGTACGTACTGGTAAGTGGCATTGGCAAACACCTTCTGAATCCAGCCCGGAAAGCGCGTCTGCAGGTAGGCGAGCTGCCTCTGATTCATGTCCACATTCCCCGGCACGCGCAGCTCTTTGCTGACATTCTGCAACTCAACCTGCGCAGTCTTCACTCCAATGGCTTGCATGCGTTGCGGAGACAGTTGCAGCGGAACAAGCGGCACAGGTGTGCCAGAAGAAGAGGTAGCCTGGGTGGAGGGCTGCTCGGAAACGTCAGGGCCTTTGGCCATCACAGGGCTGGAATTGTCGTTCGCCGACGAAAGGTAGCGGCGTCCCCAAATGACATACGCGAGCGCGCCGACCAACACGAAGCAAATCACTGCGCTAATCACAAAAGCTTGCTTATAAGTGCGTTCGCTCATTTCGTCACCTCCGGTGTATTGGGTTGTTCTGTCCTGTCAAGGGGCGCTCCGACCGTCAGTTCCAGGTCGGCAAATCGCGTTTCGAAGTCCGCTAGTGCTTGAAAGTAAGCGAGGTCAATGTCGACGACTGTCATCTGGCTATCGAGCAGATTGAGGAAGTCGGTGCGGTCATTCTCGTAAGCGATGACCGTCGAACGCAGAGTGGCCGTAGCCTGGGGCTCCAACAAACCCTCATAAAGATCGGCGAACCTCTTCGCCGACCGCACCTGCACCAGGGCCTCCTGAATCTGACCAAAGGCGACGTTCCGCAACGCGGCAAGCTCTGCATCTTGCTCGCTGACCTGAGCTTTGGCCTCGGAAATTTCGGCGTCATGCTTTCGCCGGTTCAGCCAGGGCAGATTGATCGAGCCTTCCACCATGTAGTTGTTGCGGTAGTTCGCGCCGCTCGGCATGAGCATGTAGCCTCCCGAAACTGTGAAATCGGGGTCGTAATCCTTGCTCGCCAGTGCTTGCTGCTGATGGCTCTTCTCCAAGGCGACTCGCGCCTGGGCCAAGTCAGGCCGCGACGCAAGTGCCAGTTTTTCCAGCGCTTCTGTCCCTGGCAACTGCTGCGGAATGGCATAGTCGCCGCGAACATTGATGGACGCGGCGGGATCGTGCCCCAGGAGGGTATTCAGACGAGCGCGTGCGATTTCAGCATCCTGCTCGAAGCGAATCAGGTGCTCGGCCAGGCGGGTAAGTTCGACTTGTGCCTTCAGGATGTCTTGCTGCGGCACTTTGCCGACCGTGTATTTGATCCTGGCCGCCTCCACTGCCTGTCGAGCGATGGCAACGTGCCCGTCGTGGATGCGAAGCTCGTCTTGCGTGCGCAGCAGATCATAGAATGCCTTGCGCACCTGCACCCGGACACCGAGTCTTGTGGTATCGAGCGCCGCCTTCGCCTCGGCTACATCGCTTCTGGCAATGTCAGAGCGTAGCCCTCGTTTTCCGAAGCCCGGAAAAGTCTGACTCACCATGAACATGTTTTGAGCTGCGTTGTAATCCCAAGGGCGGCGCAGTGGTACACCCCAGCCGCGATACATCAATGAGGGATCGTCGAGGGCGCCAGCCGCGGGTAGGTGGGCTTCAACCACCGCTAATCGACGAACCGCGACCTGAATCTCTGGATTGCCGAGCAGCGCCATCTGCTCTATCTCGTCCAGCGTAAAGGCAGGACCTACGGTGGAATGCTGGTGCTGCGGCAACAATGCATCTGCAGCGGGAAAAGGGTCCTCGGCTGCAGCGCACAGCACGCACGCGCACACTAAGAGCAATGCGTATAGAACTCTCATAATTCTCTCCGTCAGTAGAAAGACACTTCGGGCTTACGCCCAAAACAAGCGGGCGGACGGAGATCTGCCTAGATTCTCAGGACGGTTGTGTCAGGTAGGTATTCGGTTGGCGGATGGTGGGGAGTGCTTTTGTCAAACGAGTCCGAGCACTGTGGCGATCTTGGAACCGGGAGGGCCGCAACTATTTGTAATACCGGACCGGACTGACGGTTGTTTGTCACAACCATCGTTGTGCCTGGTCGGACTTCTGTTTTGCAGCAAGAGTGCGACTGCGGCATGTTCGCCGAACCGCACATCTGGGCCATATGCTTGCAGCACTCGTGCTCCTGGGCTGTCATCGCTCGGCCCGGAATCATGCATGCCAACAGCGGCGCCGCAGTCCAGCAAATCGTCAGAAGAACGACCGCGATGGCGGCGAGACGTCGCATGGTGTGAGTCTAGGCCGACAGTGCCTCGGGTGCAAGTGATCCCGATCACACTATGGCGTGACTGCCGTTCTCCTGAGTCGGTGCTCCCAAGGCAGCCACAAGTTCTCTCCGAGGAAGTTGAACCTCACGGCATACAGAATTCCGAGACTTTGTCACATTGTCATAAGCATGTTCACGCCGGTGCTCGCGAAACACTCGAAGTCTTTCTCGCTAATCGACTGCATCTCGGTTGGCGTGGATCGGATGCAGCGAAACTTCGAGCCGATGCGAAAACAGGTGGAACTCTGGCAGAGAAGTGAATTGACGGACGTCACCGCTAAAGTGGTGATCTATGAAGCGTTCGTCGAGGGCAGACTCGAAGCTCCCAAACACCTCGCCCGCACCGTCCATGACCTGTACTTCGAGCCGACGTACGAGGAATTCCGACCGCGAACGATCTGGAGTCTCTCCAATGCGTTCACTTCTGCATTCAAGGAACTGGAGCCGGTCCCGCAATTCAAAGCGACGGCCAAGCTGGGTGAATTCCTGGAAGCGCGGTTCTCACAATCGTTCTAGCCTGCGCGACGGCCTTCCCAACAAGCAATTCCACTTTGCTTTAGACGACCCATGCGGGCGAGGCTCGCCCGCTTGGACTGAAGAGAGGAGTCACCGTCATGTCTGCATTGTTTCCGCTTGGGCAAATTGTGGCCACGCCTGGTGCGCTAGCTGCATTGGAGAGAGCGAAGCAGCCGCCTGCCTGTTTCTTGGCCCGTCATGCAATTGGGGACTGGGGCGAACTGGAGCCAAGTGATGTCGCAGAGAATGAGTACAGCGCGGCTCATGGGTTTCGATTGCTAAGCAGCTACCAGACAGATGCTGGCGAGAAGCTATGGATAATCACCGAAGCGGACCGGTCTGCAACCACTCTGCTGTTACCAGATGAGTATTGAACCGTTGCACCAATGATGCCCTCCGCCAAGTTTGCACCGGTGCCTGAGGCCAGCTGAAACGGACCAGTTGTAACCCGGTTTCCCCGAGTGGGACGCCGAGGTTCAAATCCTTCCTTGTGCCCCAGGTGCCAGCGTGTGCGAATCGGAATAGCAGCCTGTCTTAGAAACAGGTGTTTGAGAGTTCGAATCTCTCCGCTGGCACCAAGTCTTTCATGTGTCCGGGGGGCACTACAGTCCTCTCACTTCGGTAATCCTTAGGGTCTCCACGTCAAAATGGCGCCCCGCGCCAACCGGATGCCAAACTCCCGAATATGATTCACACAACACGGAGTGATAGGTTCAAATGATTGAAGAGGGACACTAGACAAACGATTCCTTCCTGCGCTTTGTCCCAATCAAGAACGATGATGTGTCCATTCGTCTGCCGATAGATCAAGTCGTCCCGATGCAAGATTGGAAACTTTGAAACTATTACGGGGGCGCGTCGAGGAGCTTTGCCCAATCTGATGTACTCACGAATCGGATCGAAGTCAGAGCGCAGCACAAAGTCCGCCCCCTCCAAATGAGTGAAAAAATTGAAAGCGATCTTCGCTACTCCCCGGAAAATGATGTCGTCCAGGATTCCCTCGGCGAAAGCTTCAACTTCGTTGCCCTCTCGTTCCAAAGGTCCCCTTTCCTTGAAGACAATCCCCATCTTGATTAGTTTGTCGGATAGTCGTTGAACGCTCCCATCCGGCTTGCCAACGATCTTCGTGTCCGTGTCCGTGCGATATCGTTCCCAGCTGCTTGGTTGATCCAGTTCCCCTTCAAGAAACCATTTCCACTCGGTCTCACCATGCTTACGAAATGCAACTTGAGGCAGAGGATTAGCACGCAGTGCTGTGCCCGCTGCGTTCCGCTCGACAGTGATACGGGCGCCGTGCCAATCTCCTGGCGTAATCACCTTGACGATCAGCCGCGATTCACCAAGCTTGTGTTGACCGCTTGCAGTCTTCAGTCCGTAACGCACGCGTAGCAATGCCTCGACACTGTCTCGTGTAAGAAACAGTTCAAGTTGTTCGGCAAAAAGACTATTGCAGCCCTCGCACACGCAATGCAACGTCAGATTGTCATGAAAGCGTCCGAACGCTTTCGGCATAACATGTTCCCTTGGAAAGCGGCGCGAACCAATTTGGCGGCAATAAATGCAAGTGCTCATCGTCGTTTCATCATCTCGTTGGTTACGCGGGCAGGATTTGCACCTGCGTTTAGAGGTTATGAGCCTCTCGTATTGTCCTACGCTACTACCGCGCCGAAAATCAGCAAACGTAAAAAAATGGTCCGGGTGGCAGGAGTTGAACCTGCGTGGACATGTGCCCAAGACATGTGGGTGGCCGCTACCCTACACCCGGATTAAGGGAGAGAGCTTTTCAGCCCTCTCCTGTTTATCCCTTCACGCAGACGACCTGGCGCAACGTGTGTACCACGTCCACCAGATCGCGCTGCGCTTCCATCACGGCATCGATGGACTTGTACGCCATCGACGTTTCGTCGATGACGTCCGCGTCCTTTCGGCACTCGATGCCGGCCGTTGCCTTGGCATGGTCGTCCAAGGTGAAACGGCGCTTCGCTTCTGTACGCGACATGGCCCGTCCGGCTCCATGACTACAACTCATGAAGCTTTCCGGATTGCCTTTGCCGCGCACGATGTACGAGCGCGTTCCCATGCTGCCCGGGATGATGCCCATATCTCCCTCGCGCGCACGCACTGCGCCCTTACGCGTGATGAGCACGTTCTCGCCGTAGTGGTGCTCCCAAGTCACGTAGTTGTGATGGCAGCTTGCGACTTCCACATTGGCTTCGAACGCCGGGACTTCTCCCGAGCCCTGCACCGCCGCGATCATGTTCTGCATCATCAGATCGCGGTTGGCCAGCGCGTAGTCCTGCGCCCAGTGCACCGCGCGGACGTAGTCCTCGAAGTGCTCCGTGCCCTGCGGTAGGTAGGCGAGGTCTTTGTCCGGCAGATTGATCATCCACTGGCGCATGTCGTTCTTTGCCAGCTCAATGAAAAACGTGCCGAGGCGATTGCCTACGCCGCGCGATCCCGAGTGCAACAGGAACCAGACGTTCTCGGTTTCATCGAAACAGACCTCGATGAAGTGATTCCCAGTACCCAGCGTTCCCAGGTGATTGATGCGCTGCACATGGTTCAGCCGGTTCAGCTTGGGATACTTGTCGATGATCGCCTGGTAGGTCGGCTCCATCTTCGCCCACACTTCTGCGTGATGCGCCGGAGTGTCCGACCACGCGCCACGGTCGTTCTTGCCTCCGTTGTCGGTACGCCCGTGCGGCACCGCCTTCTCGATCGCCGTGCGGATGCCATGCAGATTGTCAGGCAGATGGTTGGCGTGCAGAGACGTCTTCACGGCCATCATGCCGCAGCCAATGTCCACACCGACCGCCGCAGGAATGATCGCGCCGCGAGTCGGAATCGCGCTGCCCACAGTCGCGCCGATACCCCAGTGAACGTCGGGCATGGCCGCCACCCACTTGTAGATGAATGGCAACTGCGCGACGTTCAGAAGCTGCTGGCGTGCGGCATCCTCCAGCGGCACGCCCTTCGTCCAAGCCTTGATGGGCACGCCCTTGTCCGGCTTCATCACGTTGTAAGTTGCATCTGTCATCGTCTTTCCTTTCTTGCAGTCAACACTCGCGGACACGAATCTGGTGGCTCGGCACGGAATTGAACCGTATCCACTGGCTTTTCAGACCAGCACTCTACCGTCGAGTTCCCGAGCCAAACTTGGTGGACGGTGCGAGACTCGAACTCGCATTTCACGGTTGCAGGCCGTGGGTAATCCCCTTATACGAACCGCCCATTTTGGGGCGAGATGAGAGAATCGAACTCTCGTGACTGGAGCCACAATCCAGTGCCTAAGCCATTCGGCCAATCCCGCCATCGAAATCTGGAGCTGGTCGAGTGAATCGAACACTCGTCGGAGAGGTACAAGCTCTCTGCACTGCCACTGTGCTAGACCAGCAAACTCATGGAGCTGGCACGCAGCCTCGAACTGCGGTCGGGCGCTTACCGTGCGCCTGCTCTTCCCGTTGAGCTATACCAGCGGAGCTGGCGCGGCGATTCGAACGCCGATCACGGACTTACGAGGCCCGCACTCTTCCCACTGAGCTACACCAGCGAAACACTCTGGAGGTGGCGGGGAGAATTGCACTCCCGATGATCTGCTTTGCAGGCAGACGCCTTGCTGTCTTGGCTACGCCACCTCATACATTTGGAGCGGAAGGCGGGACTCGAACCCGCGCTCTCGACGTTGGCAACGTCGCGTCTTAGCCACTAGACGACTTCCGCTCTGGAGCGAGCAGCGAGAGTTGAACTCGCGTCATCGGGTTGGAGGCCCGAGGCACCAGCCGCTATACCATGCTCGCGCTTGGCGGGAGATGAAGGACTCGAACCCTCGTAACTGGATCTGGAGGCCAGTGTCCTAGCCGCTGGACGAATCTCCCGCAAACTTATGGCGGAGCTAACGGGAATTGAACCCGTCCCTGCTGATAGACAGTCAGCTATCCTGCCGATAGACCATAGCTCCGGCTCCCTCCCGTGGACTCGAACCACGATTTCCGCGTTCAGAGCGCAGCGTCCTGCCATTGGACGAAGAGGGAATTTCGATTGTCAAAGAACTGGCTGCCGGGGAGCGATTCGAACGCCCGTACCCGGATTCAAAGTCCAGGGTCCTGCCACTAGACGACCCGGCATCACACCTTCAGCGGTATCGCTTTCATGCACCGTACGCACAACACTGCCGATTCATCGATGTTGTGGCCGAGCCTCCTGCGATCCGTGCGCGCACGATCCACCAACTCGCGGTGATCTCCGCCGCGCTCGCAGTAGAGCTCCGATGCAAGCCCGATTTCAAAGCCTTCGAGTTCAATCACTTGTGTGCTCATAACTTGGTAGCAGCGAGGAGAATCGAACTCCCATCTCAGCCTTGAAAGGGCCGCATCCTGGCCGTTAGACGACGCCGCCTCCTATCTACGCATTGGCGAAATATGCCGTAAAAACCAAAAGCCCCCGATTTGTATCGGAGGCTCAGAAAAACTACGCGCTTTGGATCGCCCCCGTTACATGAACGCACCTTCCCCCGCTCCTTGCCACGTAAACGTGGCCGGTGTCGGGAAGCAATCGGTATGGGGTTTGCGCATCATTGCTGAACTCAGTTACTACTCTGCCATCGTTCTATAACCCCGTCAACAACAAAAAGTGCAGGCGGCGGCCGGTTCGGTACCCTCAGCGCTCCTATCGATTAACGATAACGCCACGCGGAGGAGAAGCGATAAACTCTATCTCCGTACCGTCTATGTTCCTCGTGAACTCTACCCAATGTGCGTGACCATCATCTGTAACCAGATTTGCACCCGTCATTTCCGTAAGCGCGGTCAACAATTGGATACCCGGAGGCTGCCTGAGGACGAGTCTGCCAGTCGTCTCGCGTTTATTATTAGCCACGACCGTTTGTAATTCATATTCCTCAGGGATAGCCTCGTTTCCCAACTGCAGCTTTCCTTGTTTCACTTGTTCCTCCTTCAATCCTTCCTTGGATGGTCTCACACACTGTCCGGGCTGTGCGAGCCGCATTGTGGAATCCGACAAATTTCCCGCGGGGCAAATCTGCGCTTCGGACATCGGGTTTATCCTTGGAAGGGTGAACGTTGCAGAAGGGACGGTAAGCTGTGGGTAGACGGAAGCCGATCGCCACGTCGGAAACTTCGACCATCGTGTATCCGTCTGGTCTCTTTTCGCTCCAGAGAGATGAGACTTACCCCTATGAACGGTACGCGTATAACCTTCTGTCCATCGCCAGCGAAGCCTTTCACAGACAGAAGCTCCCGCTTAGGATGACGGTAGATTTTACGCAGGAAGGCCAGACAGCCTCGCCGTGGATCATCAATGCCAGCATTGAATACCATTTAGAGAACGGCCAGCCTGTGGCATTCACCTTTCGAATGCCGGAACTGACCCCGGCGATCCTCTATCTGTTCACGACAGCCATTGTCACGGACTTTTTCGACGCTGATAGATTTGGAGAATTTAAGAAAAATCCGGACACACTGCGACAGCGTTTCCAGCATTTCGGTCAAGCGGTCACAGTCGCGATCCGCGAATATCGGGCACAGGGTTCCGCGCACGCAATTCGAGCGGCCTACGAGCACCTTGGGCTCACCATCAACACGCTTCAAAGGTCCAGCGAAGACTACAATCTGCTCGCCATGCAAATGGCGTATCACGAGGTGGCACATGGCTATCTCAAGCAGGTCACACGAAAAGGTAGTACGAAGGTTGAGGCAAGCGCATTTGAGCTCTTGGCGGACCTCGTGGCTGTCGCCTGGTTCTATAACCACATGGTTGTGAACACACCGGATACCGAGGAGTATCGGCAATTTCGGAGGTTGAGGTCGCACGTGGACTCCATCTTTATGAATGCGATGCTGACGCTGCGATCCCAGCAGGCGTTGGTTATCTTGATGGCAGTTGCGGGGGCGCAACGCTCAGGTGGCGCTGTGTCTCTCGCCTCGGGGGAGATTCATCCACCTGGGATGCAACGCTTCATGCTCCAGCATGTGATGCTTTACACGTTGATTGCCTCCAATTTCGGAAACCTCCTCTTGCCCGAGCACTTCGAGGCTTTCCAGAAGGAATGGGACGATAACCTGGACACGCTGGTAAGAGCCGGCGTGATACCGCTTAAGGATATTGAGACGATGCTGGATACGCGGGAGTGCGACACCATCGAAGCAGCCGCCGATCTTATTGAAGAATTGCGCGTCCCGGAATTGCAGAGACTGTTGCCCACACTACGCGCCATGCGTGACTCGCTTACTGATGCTATCGCAGGGAGGGGCAGACAGTGATACTCAAAAAGTCGTGGGCGGGCCGGGAGTCAAACCCGGATTTGCAGCTTCGGACGCTGCCGTGTTGTTCGGTTACACTACCCACCCTCTGGAACTCGCGCCGGGAATCCAACCCGGATCTCTTCGTTAGGACCGAAGCGTCATCATGCCTTAGACCACGCGAGCCTAACTAATGTGGAGGGGATGCAGAGAATTGAACTCTGATCTCAAGGTTCGTAGCCTTGTGCCCTCATCCGTTGGACCACATCCCCACATTGGAAGCGGCAGAGAGATTTGAACTCTCATCGTCCGAGGTAGAAGCTCGGCGCATTGTTCCGTTATGCTATGCCGCCTCGTTGCTAAGAACTCTGGTGCGGGATGTGGGAATCGAACACACTTCGTCTCGCTTAAAAGGCGAGTGCATATCCCTATCTGCCAATCCCGCAAACTCTGGTGGGTGACGCTGGAATCGAACCAGCCTGGTCTCGATTAAGAGTCGAGTGCATCTGCCATCTCTGCCAGTCACCCATGTTCAACAAAAATGGTGCAGGATGTTGGAATCGAACCAACGCCTCGCGGTTATCGACCGCGGGCTCGACCTTCGAGCTAATCCTGCATGGTGCGCCGTTCGGGAGTTGAACCCGCATCTGTTGGGTGTAGGCCAACTATTCTGCTCCGTTGAACTACCGGCGCGAAAAACTGGTAGAGGGTACAGGAGTCGAACCTGTCTAGCCGCGCTAATCTGGCGCCGAAGTGGGTATAAGCCACTGCCCCTCGCCGGAGGCCCCTCCATGGTGGCTCGCGATGGATTCGAACCATCCGCGACGGCTTTATGGAGCCGCGTTCTTCCTACTGAACTAGCGAGCCGTGTATTCCCTCAAAACTGGCTGGCCGGGCAGGATTCGAACCTGCGCATGGCGTGAGTAACAGTCACGTGCCTTTCCAGCTTGGCTACCGGCCAAAAACACGAAGGCCCCGATTTTGTCGGGGCCTTCGGAAATTCAATCTGAACTTGAAAATCTAACGAATGGTCAGACCAATCCCGAGGGCCCAGCGCGATTGACGCGCCGTCTCATCATGGATTTGGTCTGTATGGTCATTTTCGAGTTCGAGTATAGCACGATTTCGGCGGTAATCCACACCATCTTAATCACGAAGGAGTACGACCGTGTTTGAAGAACTGATGCCGTTACTTACAGAGCGAGTATTAGTCGTGACCTTGTCACGAGTCAGGGCGGACGAGATTTGCATCAACGTCATCCCAAAGCCGCTGAAAGCCGATCAGCAAGATGTTGATGCCGCGCTTACCACACCTCTGAGCGTCACCGGCACTCCCAAGGAACTTGACGAACAACTGCCGCGAGAGTTGGTAGAGTTTGTGGAAACTCACCTGGGACTGTCCTCAACCTTGAAGAGTGCGAAAGAACAGATGGAGGCCGCCGCCAAAGCAGCCAGGGAAGCAGCCAAGAAACCCACGAACTCGAAATCTCATAGCGGATCCAGCAAGAGTGCCCCTCCAAGCCCGGTGAAAGTGCAAACAGAGGCCGGCACGAAAGAAAACTCAGATGATCCAGTATCGACACCCGAGCTTACCCAGCCATCGACTGCTGGCGGCGGCCCTGGCGCGAGTGCCGGAAGCCTGTTCGACCTTGAAGCGAAGACCGACGAGTGAAACCCGCTGTCCTGTCGTGCTTACAGACCATCCAAGAAAGGAGTCGTTATGGAATTACATCGCCTGGAACGAGAATTTGTCTACAACGGAGTCAAGCTGCCCGACACTACACCAACGATGACCCCTGAACAGGTCAGAGAGACGTACACGCATTTGTATCCAGAAATCGCTACGGCTGCGATTGAGGGGCCTGAAACAGTCGCGGGCAAACTAGTCTACAAGTTTGTTCGCGCGATCGGGGCGAAGGGGTGACGCACCAGAGGTGCTCGCCACACTGTTAGGCCCGCGACAGCGCAATGCTGGCGACATAGCAGGCCAAAGAGATGCTGATGCCCACGAGAGGCGCGCGAAAAAAATAAACCTTGCAGAGCACAAAAAGACCGACAAGCACTGCCAGCCCGACAACGAGCAGGAACGGCGACCGAAAGAGGAGTTGGCCGTGAGCCAATGCGAGAAAACCGAAAACCAAGCCGAACAAAATAAGTCCCATGCCGTGGCTGGCATTGAAACCCACCCAAGCGCGCCACATTGTTGTCTCTTTCGTGATGACAGGTGAAATCTGGCTCATGCTGACTTGCAGCGCGGGGTCAGGGGCGCGAGCTTTGGCCCCCAGAACGTATAGACGAGGTGTACGGCTCCGAGCGTAAAGATAATGCTTGCACTAAGAGCCATGAGAATTTTTGCCCACATGGTGAACTCTAAAGTTCCGTATCCTGTTTCACCTCGCCACAGTTGCCGCCCTGCTGGTCTTCCTGTGAGGGATCGAATTATGATCCCCGTCGTGACCTAGCCTCTGCCCTTCCTGAGTTCCTCCAGCGTGCTGATGGTTTCACTTGGGTCCGGACGTATAGTGTAATCCGGGCTCACGTTGGCGCTACGAATCACGCTTTGTTGGTCAAGGACGTATCGTGCGGGCATCGGCAAGCGGAAAGCGTTCTCGCCGTGGAACTCGTCCAACTTGTTTCCGAACTGCACATAAACCGTTTTGAGGTAATCGGGAAGTGTGAATACGAGGCCAAATTGTGCTGCGACTTGCAACCCACGGTCCGTCAGTACATCGAAGCCCAGACTGAGGCGACGGTGGATCGAGCGTCCGTACCTCTCCAATTGCGGGGAGATTGCCACTAGGCTGGCTCCCAGGCGCTGTATTTCGGGCAAAGCTGCTTGTAGAGCCTCCAGCTCCATGTTGCAGTAGGGTCACCAGTGACCACGGAAGAAAGTGATTACCAGCGGGCCTTTTGCAAGGAGTTCGGCAGACGAGATCGAGTTCCCGTCCTGGTTGTTCAGGGTGAATGCCGGCGCCCGATCGCCGGTCTTCAGAGCGCGTTCGGCCAATCCGGACTGGCGCAGCTCTTCCGTCGCCCGATGAAAGATTTCGATCACCGCCTTGGGAGCGTTGTAAGGAGGGCCGCCGGATTCGAAGTTTGCTTTAAAGTCATCCAGCTTTTGTTGAAGAGTCATCGCGTACCTTCCGTCGCGCTTGTCCTTGTAAGTTCAAAATCTGAGGTAATTTCGAAAGCAGGCCGCAGTGTCTTGTAAACGGGACACTTGTCCGCGTATACGCGGTGGACGCGTTCCACGGTTTCCCTAGCCTGTTCGGCTGCATCAAGTAAGTAGTGAACGTGAACTCTGCGAATTACCAGAACCCCCTGATCGGATTCGATTTCCCCTCTCACTTCAGCCGCAACCTGCCGTTGCTTGCATCTATTTTGCGCGCATCCAGCGCGCCCCCGAAGGTTCCGATCATTCAACCACCCAGGGCGGCCACAACATAATCGAGCGTCGCCGCATGCGATTCGGGCAGTTTTGCTGGATCCAGGCCATAATGCTCGGCAATGGCTCCATGAACGCTGAAGATTACTGGCTGCGATTCACCGGGCAGGTGCGCTATTCGAAGCGGTCCCCACCGCCGCTCAATCTGAACGTTGGACACATACACTGGATTTGACATTTCAGCTAAGACGCTCTGCGCAATTGGCCCTTGAAGCTTATTCTTCGTATCTGGTCCAACTCTTGGTACAACACTGTGATTTTCTTGGAACGCACGCTATAGTCGGACAGGTCCGAAGTAGTCAAACACGACGGTTGTCGTAGCGTTTCGATTTGCAGATCAACCAATTGGTGAACTTGACGTTTGATGGCGAAGGCTGGGTCAGTCATCATACGGTTCCTCTGCGGGAATTGTAGCCCATACCCACCAGCCTGCCCAGAGCGCAAATATCACAGACTCGCGTACGTAACTTCCGACATCGGGCTTCGCGAGTCCATCGACAGCCGGACGTGAATGGAGGCGTGCCTTACACCAGGGCCACAATTCCACAGTCAGTCAGACGTCATAAGAGGCGATTTCCATGAAGCACAGGAAACTAGCTGCCGCAGCCTGCCGAACCATCGATGAAGATGCGAAGCGGGTGCTGCGAGCGTTGGAAGAAGCGACGCGTGGCCGCGCCAATACGAACGATCCCATCGTGGAGCAATTGAAGCAATGTCCAGAAGCATTCAAAGTGGGAGAAATTCTAGGCAAAGCGTTCGACTCGCTCAAATACGCTCAGGACGAAGCCGAACTCGGAGATCGATACTTACCGCCCAGCGGCGTGGTCATTCCACCGCTCGTGTGATCGGGCTGCCGCTAGGCGTTACGTTCCCCAGGCTCAAGGGAATTCGATGGCGGTACTGCACGAGGTGGGATGATGGACCGGCCGCCGTTCTGGGAATGAGCCTGCTGAGGTTAGGAATTTGCAGGCCCAATGACTGGTCGGGTAGCGCGGTGGACTTTGTCGAACGCGGCTTCAGGAGGTTTTGCTCTCAGAATCGCGCCGTTGACGTGAAGAGAGTCTGGGTTGGCGATCTGCGAATTACGGATAGTCTTTTCGAGCTGACCGAGCAAGAGCGAAATCAAGTCGAAGCCGAAAGAGAAGGAATGACCGATCATTTGTACCTGGTCGGCGACTACGAGGCTGCCGCTTCCATTCCAATAGGTGCGGCGCTCGCCCGCCTCGAAACCGAGCATCCTCTTCTGCCGGCTGCATTTTACGAAGCCTTCACCACCAATCTGTACAAATGGATGCGCGTGTACGACTACCTCGATGCCCAGGAACACGCCGAGATGTGGATGGAGGATCTGAGCGATGAGGAATTGGAAGCCTCGATCTATCGGAAAGTGGATATCGAGATGCCCGCCTGTATCAAGAGGCACTCCACGACGCTCAAGTACAGGAGAGCCCGGAACTCGCTGCGGGAAATCCAACCCCACACGAGTGTGGCTCGCGAGTTGATCTGGCGCCTACTGGAGATGGATGCTCATGGCCAAGGGCACGAGCACGCGTGGCCCGGCCAGATCAGTGAGAAGGACGTACCAGGCATTGAAACATGGCTCTCGGATGCTGAGTATTCCCGGCCCGGATGTCTGATCACCTGGTACGAGAATGATGCGATCAACGCCTGCTTTGATGAAGAGGCGCAACACATGGGCGAAAACGGTCCCTGCCAGCCGAATATGGCGCTCCCTATTCACCTAGATAAGACAAACAAAGAGCTAGATGAAGAAGTGCGATGCGTCTTCGATCACGCCAGCGCGATGCTCCGCTCGTTGGCCTCCGCTGCCAAGATCGTTGAACTCGTCAGGGATCTCAACGATGAATATCTCCGTGAACATCGGATCAAGTCAGGACTTCAGGCTGAGCCGGGCGCTGCTGGTGTATGGGAAGAGCAGCTATGACGGCTACCCGTATCGCCATCCCTTTGTAACTCTCCATGAAGTAACGCATGACGGCGACGTGGCACGACTGGCGGAAGGCCAGTTGATGACGCCGCAGATGCTGATCGACCTGATGGCCGGCCTTGGAAGGTCGGTTCCAGCCGAGATCTTGCCGGCGCGCGTACTGGTGCGCACGGCAGAAATGATCGTGTGGTGGGTCCCAGCTTGCGAGCGAACCATGTTCTTTAGCGACGGTGGCGCCGATCCTGCCTTGACAAACATGAATGGCAAGCTCTATCCTCACCCGCCCTTGCTGTTCAAAGCGTGCGGATCTCATTTGTGGGTTCGTGCGCTCGCCAAAGACGAACGACCGACGGGGGAAACCAAGCTGTGCATGGCCCCCTACTGGAACTGCTACGACAACGGCGTGTGTTGCACCGGGAGCATGAAGATTCCCCAGGAGAAATCGGTCGCAGCCATTGACTTGTGGGAGGAGTCGTTCTTCCAGAGCGAATTCACGCACGCCTCCGGCGTTCGCAAACACGTCCGTTTTCGCGGCAGCTTTCTGGCGATGTGGCAATCCCTCGCGGGGCAAAAAGCGTTTCCAGAGAAGTACCTGGTGAAGTTGCCGCAGACGCTCGCGGAATTCGTGAGGAACGATGACCACAGCTATCGAAACGACAACCGCCACGAAGACTGAACATCAGATTCCTAGTGCGCTGCTGCAGAAGAAGGTTCAGGTGACCGTAGTGGGTTGCGGCGGGACGGGCAGCGCCATTGCCGCTGGATTGCCGTATCTGCACCAAGCCATGGTTGCCTTGGGGCATCCGCATGGGCTGAGTGTCACCCTGGTCGACGGCGACCGAATTTCCCGCACCAACTGCGTCCGCCAACCTTTCAGTGAGAGCGAGATCGGACTGCACAAAGCGACAGTACTCGCCACCCGAATCAATTTGTTTTGGGGGTTCGGATGGAAAGGAGTGCCGCACTTCGTCGATGAAAATTGGGAACACGAGACCGACATTCTGATTGGCTGCGTGGATTCTCGTGCAGCCCGGAACGCAATGACCAGAACTCCAACCTACTGGAACTGTCACTATTGGCTGGATCTGGGCAACAATGCCGATAGTGGTCAGTTCGTGTTGGGCCAGCCCGAAAACCAGCGAAACAAAGCGCGAGACTCGCGCTTGCCGACGGCTTCCGAACTCTTCCCTGAACTCATCGACCCGAAGCTCGACAAGAAGGACAGACTTCCGCCGTGCAGCGCGTTAGAAGCATTGGAGCGGCAGGAGCCGTTCGTGAACCAAACACTGGCGTACCAGGCGCTGGCGATGCTGGCGCGGCTATTCCGATATGGGCGGCTTTCGTACCACGGCGGGTTCGTGAATCTGCGAACGGGCCGCACAACCTCGCTCCCTGTCAACCCGCTCCTATGGCAGCGGATGAGGACGCAGCCGGCAGATTCCGAATTACCCAGACGCAAGAGAAGGAAGGTGATCAGGCAATGAGCCAAAGCTTTCGGGCAGTGAAAGAAATATGGAATGCACACTCGTCCTGCTTCATTGAACCGGAGAAGTTGATCGAGTTGCTGCACGACCTTGCCGCCAGAGTCGGGACGGCGAGCGACGAGCACGCATATGGAGACAACCAGGTCGTCTGGCTTGAAAACGGCAGAAAGGTCTTGGACTACATGGAGGCGGACGAGCGCTTCAGTGCGGCCAGTTTCACAGACAGCATGGAGGAACAAGGTGTGGTTGTTAACGGGAATGACCTGATCACTTTGATCGACAATATGCGGAACTTGTCGAAACAATGGCGGAGTTCCATCGGAAAACACGGGGAATTGGTTTTCTACATCGATGCTTGCTGAACGGCGGCCGCGACCTTCGGAAGCTTCTTTCTGCTCCCTATTGGGAGGGCGTCACCGCACTATTGTTCGGTGGATCTGCTCCATGCAATTCGAACCAGTGGAAGCATCCGTAGCGCCACGACTTCACTCCTGATTCCGTGAGAGAAGGGCGTTTGCCGGTACTAATCCCTGTCATCGGGCGCGCCTCTACCGCCCCCTGGAATCGCACATTTTCAGTCGGGCGTACAGCCCTCGGCGGAATCAATGAATTTGATTCTGCAGTCTAGATCTTCATGAGTGCGCTGCGCTGGAACCCTCTATGGGCGGACACCGATCGTCTCGAGAAGAGGGAGCAGGGCTAATCGAAGTTCCCTACTACTTCGCACGCGTTTTACGTAATCAGAATGATCTGTTGGAACGAGAGACGCCCCAATATTCAAGCGTGCGGCCGACAAAAGAACCGCCGCATCCAAATCCCGCGGACCTTGGCGGAAGCATTGATCCAGCAATGCACTGCACACCTCCCGCCCACGCTCATCATCGAGCCTCTGAAGTACAACCAAACGCCGACCAAGAGCAGAATAAAACGTCTCGCGATTTTCCTTGCGGATCTCCTCCGGATCTATCCTTATGCCACTATCCGGGACAGATCGCGTCGCGCGTGCCAACGCAATTGAATCCTGCAGCGCGGGCTCGGCCATAGCGTCGGTTAACGCAGCAAGAATTTGGGAACCCTGCTGCAGTGATTCTGCGAAAACCATCGATGCAAAAGCCCAATTATGAATGATGACTTGATTCGGTACCGTTGCGGGAGGAAGCGAAAAAGGTGCAAACAGAAGTGGCCGCTCCTTGGCCTGAATCCAGAGATTTGCAACGAGAGAAGTCAAGGGCGCGAGCCACGATCTGAATTCATTTAGGTCTAACGATAAGTCATCGGCGATCTTTTTCTGTTGATTTGCGAGCAACAGTAACGAAGCATACGCCCCCGGTAATGCGATGCTGATGCGGGATTCACTCGCAGACCTTAGGATATTGGCGAGCCCAGTCAACGCATCATGTACGCCATCGCGTCCGGAAATAGTTGGGGCAATTAACAGAGCTTGAATGTTTTCTACTGCAGCGCTAGATGTGCTCTGAAGCGATCGATGCCGCACTTGGACAACAGGATTCTGAAGCTTATCCGCAACTGACTTATCATGGAGGAGAGAGGAATCGAAATCGTACAGGTAAAAAAAGACCCGTGCATTTTCAGTTGGCTGCACGCCGAAACGAAGAATCGAATCAATAATGCGCTTGCCGATCTCTGGCATTAATCCGGAGAGGCTTTTTACAGGGGCGGAGACGAGAAATGCAAGCGCTGGACCCGTTATTGGCCATGCATCTGCCGTCGGATCCATTTTCGACAGAAGATCAAGAGCTGCGTCAACCACTTTTTGCAGCTGATCTTGTGAGAAAATGTCCCCGTATTCTTTTGCAATTTCTAATGCGGTCTTTTTTGTAGTCCAAAAGGCGGGAAAAGATATCCTTTTGATGATTGCTTCAGCTACTTCTGGGGCAATACCACTTCGCAGTTCTGGTCGCTTCTGTGCAACATCATGAATTACTTCAAGACTGCGACCGCCCAGGTTCTCCTCATTCAATAAAGAGGTTGGCGCTTTGGAGGCAAGCGCTACAACATACTTGAGCATTAAGATGGCAAGGTGAATACGATCTAATGCCACCAATTCAGTCCACCGCTGGAAGAGTTCTACGACAACTCGCTGCCGCTCGGTACATGCCCCAGGATGCCCCTCAGAATGTCTGACGGCGAACCCTACGCAGCTCTCATCCACATACGCATCGATAAGCTTCTTTTCCCACCCGATTTTAGTCGCTGCAACACTATCTCCGCTTTGTATCAGGAGACCGATCGCCGTCCGAAAGAGGTCGGGTTGGCGATTGCGCGCAACCTCCGCGCTGAGATTGTCGAGAGTGCTTCGCGCGTCTTGATTTCCTGCACGCTGAACAGATGCTGAACGGGGTCATCTGTTGGTCGAAGGCCAACATGAACACAGCCAATAGAATCGAGATTCGAAATCTGCCGGAGCGCGTTTACCAATTCGTTCTGTGGCGGAAACGCTTCGGGAAACGTAATCAGATCAAAGGGCTCAACACCTGACACGGAGCTATCTTTTACATATGGATCGACGAGCGTAGTTTCGGGGGTCAGAAGCGCAGAGACCGAGGCATTGAAGATCGCGTCATGCGTTTTGGGGCAATACCCCTTAGGTTCGACGACGAACACGCGAAACGTGCGCGCTGTTCGCGCAACCGGCCAGAGGAGGAAGTTCCCCTCAAACTTCGATTTGTATTTAACGTCTGCCATTTGATACCGAGAATGGGTGCAATGAGGCGCCAAAAGCGCTTTCTTGCACAGAGACCTAGTATAGTCAATGAAGGGCGGCTATGAAGACTGCAAGGGCTGCGCGCCGATGCTTCCTGCTTTTCCGACACTGGGCCACGAAGGTTGCCGCCTCCATTCCTGCTTATATACAGTTGTTTGGCTTGCGCCGAATCTGGAAAAGTCGGCACGGCAACCCGAATCCCGTTGCGAGTGATTCGCCCAAGAATCAGTGTCGTGAAGGGCGTTTATCAGGACCTACTCCAGAAGCAGCCAACACTGCATGATGGGTCTATGGTGCGATCCGAACGGGCGGCGGAGCGCTTCGATAAGTTCCTTGACATCATCCACCCCGGCGGTCAGGCAACGCGGGTACTCGTGGGGTCAAAGCTAATTAAAGGCATTTCGGGAGTTAGAGACTCAGGAGCGCTTCAGCATTTCGGTGGGTAAGCTTGGCCAAGTCTTCGGGACTGAGGAACTGTTCGAGCTCTGCAAGGTAGTCGCTACCCTTCGTTGTGGAACTGAACGGGTAGTCGATGGAAAACATGAGGCGATCAATGCCGACGACGTCGAGGGCGCACTGCAGTGGGGGCCGGGTGAAGTAGCCGCTCGTTGTCAGGTGGATGTTCGACAGGAAGTAAGCAGCTACGGGTTGACGGAGCTTCGCGACGTGAGAGAGAGCCTGTGAGGTGCGGACCAGGGCCATGGGCAGCATCTCGCCCATGTGACCGATCATCAGCTGCAAAGTGGGGAAACGATCAAAGATGCCAGAGGCGATTAGGCGGAGTGTGTGGAGCGCGGTCTCCGCGTGCCAGCCCCAGCCGGCGATGGAGAGCATTTGGCCTACCCCAGCTGGCAGCCCTGTGAAATAGGTATCGAAAACAGCCTCTGGAGGCGGCGCGGGGTGGAGATATATCGGGATATTGACAGCAACAGCCGCTTCAAAGACGGGAGTGAACTGAGGTTCGTCTAGGAATTTCCCCGCCGTCGTGCCATCGAGAAGCACTCCGCAGAAGCCAAGCTTCTTGATCGAACGCTCGAGTTCTTTGGCCGCCGATTCAGGATCCTTCAAGGCGAGACAGGCGAAGCCGGCCAGACGGGAAGGGTTCGCGCGAACAGCGGCGGCTAGTTCGTCATTTACGTCGCTGGCGAGCGAGGTAGCGGTGGATGCGTCGAGCCCATCGAAGCCGATGGCGGCGAGTGAGAGCACCTGGAGATCGATGCCGGCATCATCCATGGCCGCGATGCGACCGGCGCCCAGGTCCAGAAGCTTTGGTTGGAGTGCCTCGAGCCAGGCCGGGGTAGCGTTGCCATAGGCGCCCGTAGCGCGAAGGAAGGATTCGGTGACGAAATGCTCCTCAAGCGTGATAGTTCTCATCCGGTTCTTCATGCCCTATGAGATGAGCATGCGGAAGAGATGGTTTCTCTCATCCCTTCGCATGCTGCTCCTGGTCGTTATCCCAGTTGCCCGCGATCGCGAAACATAAGCGCGTCTATGTGCAACCCGCAAACATGGCAGTCTAAGCTAAGCGATTTCCTCTGCGGCCAAAAGGCAGGATGGTTCAACAGATCTGAAATAAAGGCTAATGGGAGGTTGCATCCACCGCTGTCGCGCCGCCCGCGGTTATGCTCCGCTTCTTTCGGTTTTTTGTCACCGCGCTCATCAGATTCTTGCCCAGGATTGCCGAGGCCGAAACGACTCCTCCGAACAGAGCTCCAGTCACGCCGAGCGAGGTTACATCCTGACCGGTGAGAAACAGGTTTCTGATTGAGGTGTGCGGCGTCAGCGCGCGTGTGTGAAAGCGTTCCGGAGTGGCTGCAAGCCCGTAGGCCTCGCCGCGTTCGTAGTTCATGAAGTGGCGGGTGCTGAGCGGGGTCGAAAGCTCCGCATAGCCGATCTTTCCTCGTACCGCCGGCACATGCTTCTCGAGTTCACCCTGCAAGCGAGCGGCAAGCTCTCGTTTGAATTCGTCATAATCAGTGCCCCGTTTCTTCCAGCGCGTACTCTCCCACCGTGCGAACCAGTCATAGGAGGCCAGCGTGACCACTTCGATGGTCGCACGGCTCGGATATCGTTGCGCGAATTCCGGATCCTTGGCCGACGGAAACGAGATGAACAACAGCGGAAACTCCGCCGACGGATTCTCCAAGAAACGCTTCGCATTGGCATCGTGATCGAAAGACGGGCAGATCCAGAGGTTCGTGCCGCTGAGCCCCAATTCTGCCGCACTCTGTTCCACGCCGACATACAGACTCAGATAGGCCATGGATGACGGAATTTTCTGCAAGTCCTCGCGGATCGGCTGCGGTTTGCGCACGAGACGATGGAACGTATTCCTCGCGCCCGCATCGCTGATCACCAGCGGCGCATACAGGTTGCGCCCGTCACTCATGCGCACGCCCACAGCTTTTGCATTTTCGACGAGAACCTCTTCCACCTCAGCGCTCACTACGATTTTGCCGCCCTGTCGCTCGATCGCAGGCGCAATGGTTTCGGCAATCCGCGAAGCGCCGCCCACTGGATAGCTGGCGCCATTGAAGTAGTGGGCAGCAATCATGGCGTGAATACCGAAACTGCTCTGCGCCGGAGGCAACCCGTAATCACCCCACTGTGCTGTAAGCACCCCGATTAACTCTTGATTGCCGGTAAACTCGCGCAATACCGCAAGGGTCGTGCGCTCGGCCCAGCGTAAGAAGGACGAGCGCATTATTCCGCCAGCAATCCACGCGGCCGCCCGCGGAATCGCCTTCTCCGCGAAGTATGCCCCGCTCGCCCGGCGGGCGGCGTTCACGGCTTCGAGATAACGATCAATCGCTAGCTCTTCCTTAGGGAAGTAGCTCACCAGTTGGTCACGCAGCCGACTTTCGCCCGTTGGGAACTCGAATGTACTTCCAGCGATCATCGCCCGGTCGTACACGTCCGGCAACGGCTGCCACCGTAATTGCTGATCGCTCAGATAGTCGAAAGCTGCACGTACCGGCGACGCCGAGTTCGCACGCTCGCCGATGTAATGAACCCCGACGTCCCATGAATAGCCCGGACGGTCGAAGGCATGTGTATAGCCTCCGGCCGTGTAGTGCCGCTCCAGCACCAGCACTTTCTTGCCCGCTTCCTTCGCCAGCAGCGCGGCCGCGGTCAGTCCGCCGATTCCCGAGCCGATCACGAGCGCATCCCAATGTTCATCCTTCAGTTGCTTGTAGGGAAGCATTGTAGGACCCCTCCAATGTTGTCACTGTCAACATACTTTATCATTGGATGTTGTCGGTGTCAACATGCTCTGGTATAAAGGTCCTGTGAAACGAAGGGTCTCTTACCACCACGAAAATCTGAAAGAAGAGCTGCTCAACGCCGCTATTCGTCTGATCGCTGAGGTTGGCACGGAGGCGTTCACATTACGAGAGGTTGCACGCCGTGCTGGTGTCTCGCACAACGCGCCCTACCGCCACTTCCAAGACAAGAATGATCTGCTTTCTGCCGTCGCAGCCCAGGGCTTCGAGCGGCTGACCGCATCCATGCACCGGGCCATGTCGGAAGCCCGTAATGCAGAAGATCGTCTAAGGCTGTGCGGTCGTGGTTATGTGCAGTTTGCGCTGCGCTGGCCCCAACACATCCAAGTAATGTTCGAGTTGGCCGAACCGAAGAAAATCAGCCCCGAATGCAAGCGGGCTGGCGATCGTGCCTTCCAGACGCTGCTCGACTGCGTGATCGCGCTTCAGGCCGAAGGCTCTCTGCCAGTGGGCGATCCCCGCACGTTTGCGATCATTGCCTGGTCTTCCGTGCACGGTTTTGCAAAGCTGGCCATCGCCGGACGCTTACCCTTCAGTCAATCTCAAGCGCTCGACTTCCTGAATCTCGTCTCAGTGGCACTTAAGGAGGGCATGCTCCGTCTCCCTCCCGGCCTTGCTCCGGTGCGGTGGGGAGTCGCCAATGAATGACCCAAGCGGGTTTCTCGCTACCAATCCAACAGGTAATCGGATCACGTCCAAGTGAACCATTCACAAGTCCGATTCTGGCGGTTGTCCTGCCTGTTTTCCGTTTTACACATTGCCGCATCGTCATCATTGCGCCATTGGAATGACCCATCCATACCCTCGATCAGGATCGACACCTGATCAGTGTATCGGGTCAGGGGTAGCGGTCGCTTCCTTTACGGAATTATGCATGTTGAGGATGCGCCATCGGCCTCCGGCATCCTTTCGGCACATGGTCATTCCATGTCCGGTGAGGTGCTCGTCGGGGGTATCCATCCAGAAATCGTAGGAGTACCACAAGACGTCGCCGAAGATGCGTACATCCTCCGGCTTCAGGTCATAGTGGAGTCTGGGAGCAAACTTGAAGAAACGCTCGGTCAGATAACGCATGACTTCCTGGCGCCCCCGGTACTCACCATGCTGAGTATAGAAAACGATTCCCGGATCAAAGCAGTCTTCCATTGCTTTCACGCCTCCGTGATTGAAAGCGATGTTGCAGGTCCCCAAGTCGCCTTCCGCCTCGGCCAGTGCGTCTGCGGAATCTGCCGGCTCTACGGCTGGCGCGGGTACGGCAACGCGCCGCTTCAAATCGATGGTCATCCCCATCTGATCCAGCAAATCCACTCCCAGGATCCCGTCGATCTGCCCTCCACAGGCCTTGCCGATGGCACTCAGGTCAATGGCCGAGAGCTTCAAATCGCGCAGCTTGTGCGTGCCCAGCTCTACTTGTGGCAAGAAAACTTCGCGGGCGCTGGTGGCTGCGCCGCCGCTCCACGAATAGATGTGGATCTGCTGGGACTCACCCGATGGGAAAGACTTCAGATTGAGGATCGTGGTGGCCGCCGTATCGAGCAGGAACCGCCGTTTTTCTCCCGCAACCTTCATGGTGACAACGGGCAGGCGATCGCAGCGTTCGATCGGAATTTCGTCCTTCTTATCGTGGGTCTGGGCGCGGGCTGATCCCAGGAAGCAGACGGCGAGAAAGACCAGGACGGCGACAAGAGAAGTCAGCTTCATGGAACCCCCAATTCCCGGATAGATCGGCCATTAAACTGGCGTCCTGTTTAGAAGACAAGACCTCGCTTGCGCCCGTTCAGCCTTTTTGCCGCGTCGCGCTTTCGCGAAGCCGGAGAAGCTGTTTCAGGTGATGTTGCCCATGCACCAGATGAAGCCTTCGCCACTGTGTCGCATTCAACGGGCCGAGAAAAGGATGGTGGAGCAGGTGGACCCAGGGCCCGAAGCGCGCTTCACACTCTGCGATGATCGCATCCATCGCCAGAATCTTTTCCCCGATCTGGTTTCGCACCGTCTCCGCCGGCAAGCCTTTCGGCTGCACGATTGCAGGCGCTTTGCGTCCGGGGGGGATGTAACCCAACCCAAGGACGATCAAGGTCAGTAGGCGTTGCGTCATGGAGGGACGCGAGGCTGGCGGCTTTCCTTTTCTCATTACTCTCTCGAGTCCCGCGATCGTTCCGGTGTAGGTGAGATACAGATGTTCCAACACCTCGGTCGCACACCACTTGCCCGGAGGATGCCAGCTCCATTGCTCGCTGGACATGCCTTCCACCGCCGACTGCAGAGATTGTTTCAACTTGTCCAGGCGGGAATCCATGGCACTACCCTAGAATCTGCAGCGCGCTCACGTGCGCGTTCCATACTATAGGGTATGGAGATGGAGATTGTCAATACCCTAGAGTATGGGAGAATGGATTGCTATGGCGCGTAAAGGTACGGGCGCGAAGCGACTCGACGAGCCTACGCTCACGGCAGCCGACTGGGCCGAAGCTGCGCTTCACCTCATTGCAGAGGCCGGTCTCGGGGCGCTCACGGTGGGAGCGCTCGCCGCGCGGCTCGGCGTGACCAAGGGCAGCTTTTATTGGCACTTCAAGGGGCGGTCCGAGCTTTTGGCCGCTGCGCTCAGCCGCTGGGAACAGCGGGCCACCACGGAGGCCATCACGGGGCTGTCGGCTGTGACCGATGCACGTCAGCGTATCTATCTAATACTCGACGCGACCTCGCAGTCGCCAAAATCACGCTCGTTGTACGCGGCGCTCGCCGAAGGCGCTGAGGACCCGATTGTAAGGCGTGCGCTGAACCGTGTGGCATCGGCCCGAATTGAGTACCTTGAAGCCTGCTACCGCGAACTCGGGCTCGCGCCATCGCGGGCTAAAGCGAAGGCTGTGTTCGTGTACGCTGCATACCGTGGGCTGCTGCAGGTGGCGCATGAGGCGCCGGCCGTGCTACCTACCGACTGGTCCTCCTACGCGACAGTGGTACTCGAAGCCCTGGGCCCAGTGCCGCGCGCGAAACGCAGGCTCGGACGACAAAAGTAGAACGCCGACCAGCATACCTAGCGTCCTGAGCAACGCCGGAGCCCAGACCGATCTCCACTTTCGTATCGTCGGCCACACGGAAGTGGTTTGGATATCGGCTTACCGCGATTAGTAATGGTAAGTCGGCTTGTCGAAAGGTTTGCTAGCAATTGCGGCTGGATCTCAGACAATCTGGAAGTTAGGAGCATGGCGCCGCACAGTTGACATGGAGGGCCTCATCCAACAGCAAGTCGCGTGAGGTCAAGCTCAATTACACGTCACACGTTTCATGAATTCCGACGCCGAATTCTTGTGCGCCGACCGAGCAGCGGGTCGCTGGGGCCAATTACTTTCGCCCGCAGTGATGCTTGTGGAAAGTCCTTCGGGTTCAGCGTGACGATGAAGTCGGCATCTCCGTACTCAGCACAATCACAAATGTGATTGTCGTCGGGGTCAGGAGAAAGATTGCGGGTCGGGCCGAGCTTAACGGGTTCGCCTTTAGCGCGCAGCGTGTTGACGATTTTCCCGATGAGAGGGCGCCGGACGCCAAGCCTGGCGAGCACTTCTCTGTACTCCTCCAGAATTTCATCGCTGATCAGCCAGACGAACGTCCGGTCTTCGACCCAGCGCTGCACGAACTTCGCACTCGCAACGTTGCTCTGGTGGACCGAGTCTTTCATTCCAGCGACGCCGGCGACTAACACGGATGTGTCCACCACACCCCTAGACTTGCGCCGCTTCTGCGACAACGGTTATCTCCGGCTTTTCCTTCTTGGAAGTTCGGTACTCCCGAATGGTACGCTGAACGTCCTGAGGGGAAACGTCGCCGATATCCTGCGAAGCTTCTTTCAAATTGGCGAGAAACTCCGCTTTCCAGTTCGGCCGCTTTCGTCCCCGCGGCAAGTCGCGATACACGTCCACTCGCTGCAGTCTCGCCTCAAGGCTCTCGCGCAGCTGTCTGAAAGGAAGTCTGACTTCTACCGGTCGCGTCCAATATTTCGAGGATGATCGGAACACCAGCACGTCCGGAACCTCATTCTTGCCTCTCCTCAGAAATTCAGAAAAAGCTTCCACAAATTCCGTCAGCTTATTGGCAGGCGTTCCCAGGGCAAGTTTGAGGTGGCCGGCAACTTGCGCCTGGTAGAGGCATACCATGTCAAACAGGTAGAGTCCCCTTTGTCGCCGTGGCTTGACGATGCCGAACTGGACCAAATTCTGCAGTTCCTTCGTGGGCATGCCCAGTACTGCGCTGGCCTGTTTCAGTTTGAGCTCGACTGGCTCCACGCTGTTCTCCTCGATTTATCATCTAAAGTTTAGATGTCAAAGAGGTCGAAGTCAAGGTGCCTTTGCGTCACCGGCGAGCTAGCGACTAATACTTCTGTACTCAATATGTTAGAAACATTCTTATAGAGCCTGGAGGGTGCCATCGGCTCATTGACGCCTCTCCTGGGGGCTTCTTCTCAAGCTCTTTAACCGCGCTTGTCTCACTTCACGCCAAACGGCTGCGCGGGCGGCAATTTCCTTAAGCCCTGCGGGGCGGATTTCATGGATATCGCTTTTGGGCCTTGCATCGAAGGTCTTTCAGCTCATCAAAGCAGGGAGCACATTGCCGGATGTGGGCGAGCAAGTGCGCGAGTTGACTGTCCGCGGGCCGTTGCGCGAGTTTCAACAGGATTTCGCGCCCGGGACAGGCGACGCGCTGAGGATTGGGAAAGTCTTCATGCACCACTCTGTTAAATGCATCAAGCAGTTCTTTTTCGGAGTCCATGCTGCATGCCCCAACTGAACATGGAGTCCAAGCCCGACTGCCATGTTGCCCCCAGCAGAATCCCACGATCCATGATCGGTGTCGATGAAAATCTTTGTGCGCATTCACTTCTCGGCGCATGCATTGAAAATTTCAGTCAGAGTGAGACACATTCCTATTTCGCCGCCATGTATAGGTAGGAGGGGATTGTGGCGTCCGGCTTCCACAGTCTTTGCGGGACATGGGGGAATTGAATCAACAAGCCAATCGTCGTACCTACCGCTGGCCTGGGGGGGCGCGAGAAATGGTGAGAGCGTATCTGAACACGCCGTCCGAAGCGTCCGGGCAAGGCGGGCATCGGGCCCAGGTCGGCCTAAAGGCGCTGATCACAAGAATCGCCGCAGTGTCGGGAAACCCTCGGGCAGCTTGCTGGAGGTTCGTGCGGCAGTCGGGCGTGACCTCGAAGCGAAGCTACCGGCGGTGGACAAAAGCCGAGCAACAGAAACTGCTCGACTTGATCACCTCGCATTCCCTGCAGGAAGTCACGATAGTGCTCCGCCGGACGCCGACTTCGGTGCGCACTATGCTGCACCGGCTCGGAGCCAGCGCTCGCATGGGCCACGACTGGTTCACGAAACACACCCTAGCGGAAGCGCTGCATGTTCGGGCAGAAGAGGTGCAGAAGTGGATTGATCGTGGACTGCTGCGGAGCCGAGTCGTCGAGACAAACGGGCTCCAAAGACAGATTATTGACGCGGAAGCCTTTTGTGATTTCTGCAAGCGGAATCGCGGCGAAATCGTGGGACGAAGATTGAATACGGATCGGCTGAGCTTTGTGCAGACGTTTGTTTTTCCACCCAGCCACATGGAACTATTGCCGGTTCGGGAAGCCAAGAAGGAGCGGGCGGCGTACGACGAACAGAAGAAGAAAGAAGCAGGTTGCGAAGCGGATGCGGAGGATGAACTGGGCGCTACTGCGTGAGACTACAGGCCGGCCGCTCGGCCGGGAGCCGCCGGCGAACGTCTTGAGGGCCGTATAATTTTCGTATGGCCGATCGCATTGCGTGTTCGTGCGTCACCTGCCCGAAGTGCGGAATTTGGGTCGTTGTCCGACCGCAAGACCAACTCGCGTTCAGCAAAGAAAAGTGCTCGGCGATCTGTCCTGCACCGGAGTGTGGCAAAGAGTTTGAATTCGAAGCCAGCGAGACCCGCGTTTTCGAACTCCCGCTGCCGCTATTCGAGCGCCGTCACTTCTATCGTTCGGAATTGCAGGAAATTGAAAAATAGGTTTCCCCTTTTCGGCCTGCGCACTGAACCCGCTCTGCCGGTGGCGCTTTCCGCAGACGCGCCCGGAGTAAGTGCCAGGTGGGTCGCTGCCAACCCGGAGATCAGCCCGGAAGCCTTCACTCAATAGACTCGACGCCACTTATCGGGATGAGGCTTGCCGTCCCTCAGTCGCTGGCGTTCGACGAGAATAGGGTCCTCCTGGTGCTGCCTGCGGCGCCTGGCTTGCTCGATCGCTTCTTCCTGCGTGTGGCCGCGACCAATCTCCCGGCCGTTCTGCGTCGCAACGAACTGCCCTTGTTGAGTCTTGAACTCGACGTAGACGTTGCTCATGGTACGCCTCCTCCTCGTGGCTCAGAGTATGGCCTGTGACACCGCGGGAAGCAAAACCCGTTGACGCTGGCAGAGGAGCGGAAACATCAAAGCCCCCGTTGTGATTGTATCTACGGCAGACCGTTGCGAAACCCCGGCCGGATTCTCTCGATCTCACGCCAGAAACTGTTACGAATCGCGCTGGCCGAGACTCCGAACAAGTGAGCGATTTCCTTCCACTCGTATTCAGCAGCCCGAAGCGTCAGAACGGCGGCATTTCTCTCGCTAAGCTGTCGAACGATGCTTTCGAGGTCCAGGCGCGCGTTGGCTTGGCGGACCCAAGCATTGTCTGCCGTGTGGTTTGCGAGTTCACCCGGCCCTCCCACCAATTCGAGGCGGCTCGACTTGACCGCATAGCGGCGAAGGGCCCGGCAGAAGGCTACCAAGAGAAGTCCGTGCTTCCTCGTGGACAGGGGAGCCCCGATCCGATCCAAGTAACGGGAAACCTGCGCAACGGTATTCTCCATGAGTTCGGCAGCTGGACCATGATCAGCAAGGAGAACATGTGTCCGCTGACAGGCTAGTTCCCAAATCTCATGGCCGGCCAATCGCACGTCAGGCCGAATCGGCCTTCCTGTGCGATCCACGTCCCGGTCCCACCAGGCAAGTATTCTCCCTACACGCGCCATCACTGCACCATTGATTCACGACGAGACGCGATTCACGACGAAATGTGGAAAATTACATCCGGGCCAGACGGAGGTGTTCACATCGAGGATGAAGTCAGATTCCTTACGGAATCGCTTCATGAGCCAGCGGGGGCGCCCGGGGAGTGCAAGAGCGCGCGAGCATAACACGGGTCGGTTCGATTGCAAAACGCCCTTGGGAAGAGACTCTGGCGACGGTCGGGAAACCGTACAAATTACCGGACTGGAGCACTGTTTGGCGAGATCCTCTGCCCCTGAAGAGGACGTTATGCCGCTCTGAGAATCGTTCTGATTCTGCGTGAGACTTCCCCAGTTGGCTTGATTCGAATCGACGAACAAGGTACGAGTCCATTCCAACAGCGGGCGAAGTCCCACATTTTTGACAACTTGCGAGACCTTCGCGGTGCGACATACTTGGTCCACGCAGTTTGGCTGGCTGCCTGATCGCTTTCCGAATTACTCGATGGCTGGTCCCCACAACGTTTTCTCGCGGAAAGGATGATCACAATCCTGACCGATTTCCGTGCGCAAGTGGTGGAATTTATTTTTGGCGGTCGGAATTCTGGACAGAGGAAAAACGACAGGGCACGAACGACTTCTGTTTGAGGGATACCAATGAATGGCAGTGGAGTCCGAGGCCAGAAGGCAAAATCCTAATTTGTGGACCTGGGATCATGGGTTACCACATCTTCGGAGATTGCCAGTATGCACCTTTGCCCGTCGAATTCGATCCGGTCGGCGGAATACGCCGTAAGCTTAATTTCGCCCGATTTTGCTCGAAAGCGTGTAATTGCATTTCGAATCGGACCTCCTCGCTGAAGCTGGGTCACCAATAACCTTCGGTCGGCAGGATGGTCCCATATCCGTAGTTCTTGCGCGGTGCGTCCGAGGATCTCCTGGCGGGAGTAGCCATAACGTGCCTCAAATGCAGTGTTGACTTCGAGGAAGCAGCCTTCCTCCAGCGTCGTAATCGAAAACGCAACCGGACTGGAGTGGAAGATTTTCTGAAATTTGTCTTCCGAAATCCGGCGGCCTTCCTCTGATTGATCGAGCGCGCGCTCTGCGTTTTGCAGGTCCGACAGTCGCTTTTCGAGCTCCGAACCATAGATCTCAGCGGTCGAATACAGCCGGGCGTTTTGAATGGCCACGGCGGCGGGGATGGCCAGCAGTTCAGCGCGCCGGAGGTGATCCTCGGTAAAGTGGTTCGGTTCTATGTGGCCGACGGAAAGAAAGCCCAGGAACTCGTCAGAGGCAAGCAAGGGGACGCCAAGCCAGGAACGAAATTGCGCATGTCCCTCGAACGTCTGCCATCCCTGCTCCTGTTTCGTATCCGCAATCAAGATACGCTTTCGCTCCGACCAGATGCGCTGAAAGAAGGGAGACTCGTCCGCCACGAATGTCAGCGGTCTGCGGGGAGAGTTTTTTTCGAGGTCGGGACACGATCTTTCTCCCAGCGCCAGCCAGTGGGGACCACCTTCGGGGACGAGCACACGGGCGCAGGTATAGGGAACCAACTCGGCCAGAGACCGGAGGAGCGCGTCGAGAACGCAGTCCATGTGCAAGTCCTCGGTCAGGGCGAGTGTTGCCTTGCGCAACGCCTCCGCCTCGGCCCATGCCGAGTTCGCCCGTGCAAGATTCGCCGCGACCTTGTCTTCAGCCTCCTTGAGCGCGGTGATGTCGAGCGCAGTTCCACCCAGGCGGGTGATCTTTCCCTCAGGATCTCTCCGTGGAAAGCCACGGACCCAAAGCCAGCAAACCTGGCCATCGGGCCTCACAATCCTGAATCGTTCGTCAAAACTCCCGGTCCGGGCTGCTTCCTCGATCTTCGCGAGGACATCAACTCGATCTTCGGGGTGAATGACCTCTTCGTAGGAGGAAGGGTTCTCTATGAGCGATTGGCAGGAGCGCCCAGTGATAACTTCGTATGCCGGATTGACGTAAGTGGCCTTTTTCGTTTCCGCGTCGATCACCCAGAAGATTTCCTGGATATTGTCCGCCATTTGGCGGAATTCATGCTCTGCCGTCTGGAGGAAGCAGGCTGCGTTGCGTTGGTCACGGTGCAGTTGCAGAAACACCTTGGCCAAAAGAAGGCTGAAAATGCAGAAAGCCGCCGTCATCGCAACCAAGAGCGCTACGGACACTTTTGGCTGTTCGAGGTTGGAGACCAATACGGCAACGAAGAGCGCGACGGAAAGCACCATCAGGGTGATCGAAGCTACCTGCCAAGCGCGCTGTGGCCCCAATTTAGAAAAAGGTTTACTGCGGAGTGGGTCAACTTGATCCATGGCTTTACCAAGGATGCACTTCTGGAAACGGACACGCGGTTATCAGGTGTCCTGCAATCAGACCGCATTTGCGCTGGAACGGTCTGTTCTGACACGTTTTTCGAGCCAATGCTACCACAGGAATTTACGGCTGCAGGCTGTTTAGGCTGACCTACTTCAACATGGCCCAGATAAACAGGATCTCATTATGAAAACTCAGAGCGCACAATCCAAACCGAAGTTCCTCGTGGTTGGATGTACGGCAAGAACCCATGTCTGGCCGTCCAATCGGGGATCAGAAAAGCTTTCTAGGAGCGGCCGCGCTGGCCAGCCCATTGGCTTTGGTGTCGTCCTCCCGACCGAGGTGGGAGATCGAGAAATCGAGCGACCGGGCCAACTTCTGGCAGATCCAATGCAGGGAATAGAGCCGCGGGCTGCGGCAGCGGTACTCTCCCCTCATCTGCCTGACCATTACTTCGGAATCAGAGAATACATGAAGCCCCTTGGCCTGAAGCCCCAGCGCACAGTGCAACGCCTCAAGCAGGGCACGTATTCGGCGACATTGTTGTCTTGGTGCCCGATCCATTTGGCGATTCGGATGGTCCCATTGGCGGAGCCGTCTATTACTACTCCAATGCCAGGCGGGCCGGGATTCCCGAGAGAGCCGCCATCGATGTAGGCCACGAGGTCTGCCATTCCGTGAGGGAGCTGCTAACTATCATGCGTGACCGATTTCACGGAGTCAAGACGCTTCTATGGTTCCTGCACGGACTCCTTAGTTGCTGCCCATGCTTTGTGTGTTTTCGGCAAGCCTGCGGAACCCTGGTACAGAAGCGAGTAGTAATTCAGGATTCAAGGACGATGAGCGCTAACTCCGGGTGTACTTCGGAAGAAGGAAATCCATGTCATCTCCGACGCCATAGCCGAAGTCATGGCTAATGGTGCGCACACGATCTAACCTGGAGACCAGGTCATCCCGGCGGTCGGGCGAGAGTGCGTTGGCGAACTTGAGGGCGTGCTCGAACATGCGCACCAGTGCATCGAAGTATCCCTCATCATCGCTGCAAATGTCGTCGCAGAACCCTGCGGCTTGCTCGCAGTAGAAAACCATTAACTCGGCCACTCCCTCAGGATCGCCAATTGCCTTTTTGTAATCAGAGATGGCCTGCTTGGCTTGGGAGACAGAGGTGTCCTGCTTCCGGAGCACGTCAGGCCAAAGCCACCGATCAATGATTTTCTTGTACGGTTCCAGCACGTCTCCGCCCAAGCCAAAGCGGGAATGAAGAAAGATCCGATTGTCCTTGTGCGCACTGTAGAGATTTTGGATCAAGCCTAGCAATGCTGCACGGTCGAAATCCGCGAGTTTTGCTTTGACATCGGTCCACGTGGGATGCGATTTTGATGGACGTTTGGTGTTTCCGGCCATGAGTGATTCATCCTAGCTCTACGCGGAATCGGAGAGGGCTACGATTCGCTCCAGCGTCTCGCGATAGTTCCACGGCATCCACTCCCCGGGCTTGGTCGCCAGTTCCTGGGTGTGGCGCTGCAACTCGGTCAGGTAGTCGAAGGAGTTGGCGCCGCACAACTGGGAGGTGTGAATCAAGCTCATGAACAGGTCGCCCACCTCCGCCCCGTTCAGCGTCCGATAGAACAAGGCATTCTTCCGGTGCAGAACCGCCCGCTTCAGTGCCCTTTCGACGAGGTTGTTGTCTAACGGCGCTCCGGCTTGCCGGAGAAACAGCGTCAAAGGCCGCCAGTGTCGCAGTAAGTACGTGATCGCCTTGCCCAGCCCCGAGTTCGGCTCCGTCTTGCGCTCGGCAAACTGTGCCTCCAGCCAGTGATGGAGTTGCTCCATCACCGGGGCGCTGTGCTCCTGATGAAACTGCAGGCGCTCTTCCGGCCTCAGACCACGCTCCCGCGCTTCGGCCTCGTGACCATACACCTGGCCCAGCATCTCCAGTACATAGCGACATTGGTCGGGGAAGTTCGCCGCGACTTCCACGAACTGTCTTCTTCCATGGGCAAGGCAGTTCGCCAGCAAAATCTCCACCCCCGCCGCCAACTTCGGAACATTGCGCGAGAGCGCGTCACACATCTGAATGGGCGGGCCCGCGTGCTGGGCACGCTGCTGCAACACATCGGCGAGGTTCTCGCCGGCATGCTGGGGTCCGGTGAAGTACAGCGCAATCTTCCAGCCCTCGCCGGTGGACACGATGCCGCTGGTGAATACGCCCGTGCGCTCGTCCGACGGTTCGCGCGTGAGCCGTAACACGCGCATGCTGGTGTCGTCGTTGTGTACCACCTCACCCTGCGCGGCCTGCCGGATTAACTCGTCACGCGCTGGTTTGAGTAACTCGGCCGCCTCTTCGACAACCTCCCATTGCGTCGCCGCCGGTAACGGAATCCCCAGCTGACCTTGGAGTTGTTCCAACCGGTAGAACGGGGTCCCGCTGCCGTACTTGAGTTGCGCGATCATCGCTGCCGCCGTCTCGTCATACTTTTCCGGACCTACGCCTTCCGGTTCTTGTGCGGTAAACATCTGCCCACACGCACCGCAACGCAGCCGTTCGAGCGAGTAGACGGTGGCCGCCAGTGGCGCCTGCCCCACCATCCGCACCAGCACTTTCGGATCTTTCTGCCCGTATACGTTGCCTTTCTCGCACTCCGGGCAGCGATCCCCGTGCTTCAACTTCGGGTGCGCAATCGCAATCTTCCGCGAACTGACAAACGCCCCAGCACCATTGCGTCCATGTCCGGGCGCTGGGGAAGCGTTGCTCTCCGACTGAGTCTCGGCACCAGTTTCCGCACCTTCCATTTTTTCCAACACCGCGCTGGTCTTCTCCGTGTTGCGCGGCCGCACCAGCATCGCCGCCAGCGCATGCAATGCGTCCTTGAGCTTCTCGTAATCGTCCTCGCTCAACGGCGCTTGCCGCGCTCCGTCCAGCACCCGGTCCAGTTCCTCCAGATTCACATCGACACGTCGTCTGGCGGTTTTCATCCTCGCCCCATGAGCAGGTCGCGAAACTGCTTCGCCAACGGATATCCCAGAACCTCTTTGATCGACCGGTTCGGCACGTAGCTGTTGGATTGCTTGCCCCGTCCTGTCGTCTTGCCCAACACTACCCAGTTGGCCGCACGGTAACAGGTTCCGCGGAATCGTTCCGGATCCACAAACGTCTCCAGGAAGTAAATCGGATGCCCGTAGATCCGCTGCCAATCAGCGGAGATCCGCAACGCCATGCGGCCCAGGATATGCGACGCCAGGTGTTCCACCTTTACCCATGGCAAGATTAAAAATCGCGTGTTGTAGGCGAGGAAGCGGACATTACGACGACGGGCTTCGGCGCTCCAGCCAATGTAGCGGTCGCGACTGCCCAGATGCCGCACGGCCGAGGACCATGCCAGACAGGCGACCGGCCGCCCTTGCCCCCACACCATGTACTTCAGGTGTTCTCCCACCGGCTGCTCGTAGCCGAGGTAATGATGTTCCTCCAGCAAACTGTTCCACAACGGCTCTTTCCCGGTGCGACGAACCAGTTCGAACTCCAGCGGCTGGAGGTTGCACAGACGGCCTTCGATGGGTGTGGTATCGATCCGCGCCGGCTCCGGTCTGGCTCGGTTGGCCAGCGGGTTATGCCGCACGTAACTCACCGGCGGCAACTCGATCTGGCCGGCACGGTCCAGCATCAGCAACAGGCCGCGGCACACCATGTCGCGCAACGCTCCATTGGCCTGGCGCCACTGCCAGGCTGCGCAGAGCTTGGTCGATAGTGTGCGGCGGCTTTCCTGCGGGTGCTGCTCGATCAGTGCGCGTATATAAAGGATGTCTTCCTGACTGATCTTCCGGCCCCGATATCTGAACTCGACCATCGATCAGCAGTATGAACTGGTTTTTCTTGGAACGCAAGGGGTGACGCCGTGTTTTTTGCGAGGTTGATTACTTCAGCACGCTCACTCGCCGCCACATCGGCGCCGCGCGCACGCGCGACACATCGCCCGCCGCCATCAGCAACTGCACCTCATAGGCTTCCAGTGCCTTGGCTGCTCCGGATCCTTCCGGCCACCACACGAATCGTCCTCGCGAAAGACGCTTTTGGGCCAGCCAGTATCCCTGGCCGTCATAGCTGAGTAGTCGGATCGCCGTCCCGCTGCGGCTCCGAAACACGAACACACAGCCGGAAAAAGGATCCTCGGCTAGTTTCTCCTGGCAGAGTCGCGAGAGAGAGTCGATACCCTTTCTTCCATCGACCGGCTCGATGGCTACCAGCACGCGCATCTGCGCCGTGATCTGAATCATCTCTCGGCTTCCCGCCAGGCCCGCAGCAGGCTCGTCCAATCGGGCGGTGCGGCAGCTTTCCACTGAATGCGCACCTTACCTCCGTGCAACGACTCGAACTCGATCACGCACTCTCGCAGCATCGCTGAAGGTGGCGCGATCAGTTCGACGAATGCCGGCTTGCGTGCTTTTCGTCGGTGATGGGAAACTCCGCCGAGCCGTTTCTTCAGCCCCGTATAGTCCAGCCGTAACGGGTGCGCGACGGAATACACGCCGTGTTCCCGCGCCAGTTCGACTGCGGCTTGCCACACCGAATCCGGCAGCTTCTTCCCCCGCGGTTGGGTGCTACGAATCTGATCCAGCTGGCGCTGTAACTGCGCGATTGGCTCGGGGATCACTGTGCTGCTCATGCGCTTCGCTCTCGACCGCTCGTCCGCGGCTCAACAAACGTAACAGGGCGGGTTAGCGGTCGTCACGCACGCTTGCCGAAAACTCACCATGCTTTCGAGCACCTGTGGATGTTCCTGTGCAAAAATGGAAAGAATTTAATTCTCCATTCATTAAGCAACAACAATTCAATAGGTTGAGTTTTCGTTTCTTGTCCTATCGCAGTCGGCCGATTGCACTGAAAACGGGCGTTGACAATCTTTAAGCAAATCTCTAAGGTTGCTCCCGTTGACGGCTGAAAGGGTTGGCTTAAATAAAATTTTGCCAGTCCGAAATAAGCTGAGTGATCAGCCCAGCGGGGCAACCCGACAGGGCAGCCAGACCTGAAAAAACTGACGCCTCTGCGAGGAGTAGTTGGGGTTTGGGACCGCGAAAGCGGTGATCGCATCAAGGGCTGTGACGGTGCATGTCTCCACGCTGTGGGCTCCCTCGCAGGAGCTGATGGCTAGAGCATAACCAATGTCACAGCCTTTACCTTTTCCAATGCTTTCGCCGCCCCGCCCCGCCCCTCCAACCCCATGCTGACATCGGGAGGCCCTGTCAGGAATAAGCTAAATTCATTGTTCAAGAGCCGGAACCGGAAAATGCGGCAGATTCCGAATTCGAGCCGTCGTCTCGACGAGCACATTGCACGAGCGTTGAACAAGATCAGGAAACCGAGCACGTCCGAGGAAATCACGGAGTTGCTCAATCGCGATCTGGAGCCCGAAGACCGGCCCTTCCAGACAAAAGAAGTCGCAGAGCGGTTGCGGAACACCGGGGACACAGCGTTGACACTCTATTGGTCAAGAACTCGTCCCCGCAGGTAGCCCGTCGGGGGGCGTCAAGGACTGATCGCCGACATTACCTCCTTGGTTGCCATCACAAGCAAGGGCCGAGGCCCCACCCCCAAGCCTTGCCAGGGATCGGCACGCGAGGAGCCGAGAAGCGCAGGTTCTCCCCGGCTATGTCAACGCGAAAGAGAGCTTGGCAGAGAATGCCGCTTCTCCGCTCGCCGTGAGCTAAGTCCCTCTCGGTAGCGGGAATTCCGGCGGCCGGTTAGCACAGGGCAATGGTCGCGGCTCTCGCACAGCAACGCAAGTCTGGTTTGGCATCGCAGTTGCTACTGTTCTAACCGATAGCCCGTTTGGGACCCCACGAGAGTCCTTTCCCCAGATTCCCGCTTCCCCCGAGGAAGCCTCCAGATTCGGCAAGCGCGCACACGTGGTGTGATAGCGATACTGGTTCGAGAAGGCAAGTAGGCAACATGCCCTATCTCGGTATTGGAAGCATCTCTGGTCATCCACATCATGGCCAGACTTCCTCATGCCGCCAGAGCGGTCGTGGTCGTTGCGGTGTTGATCGCCATCTGGCGCTGAACAAAGGAGAGCGCGGATGACACTTGAACTGCTCAACTCTCGGCAACCGGGTGCTTGTTTGCCTGTACGCCAGATGCAGATTCCTCGATGCGGAAGGGCCTGTGCGCGGAGACTCCGTCGGTGAGCCATAATGACAGGTATTGGCTCGACGTTTATAGAGCCGCGGCAATGGAATTCGACCGGGACAAGTTGCAGGCGAGCATCGACGTGGCCGAGAAGGCTATCCACCAACGCTTACGGGGATTGCCGATTGCACACTCTAAGGAGCATCGCAAACTGAGAGATGCACTCAACAGTCTCGCGGTTCTCAAGAAAATGCTCTAGCACATTTGGCGTGTTGAAGCATCCCCTGTTGGCCTGAAATCGAACTACTGCGGGATCGATCCTGCATATCGTGCGACTCCCACTTCGCAATGCCCCGCCCATAACGGTCGTAAAATCCCCATCTCACCAGCCAACCGCTGGCGCTCACCTGCGCCATCAAAGCTCCGGCAATGCACGCGAGCTGCTGGGGATTGGAGTTTGGAGGAATTGGTGGGATTATTGGAGCGGAAAACAACGAAAGTGGCAGCGTGAAAGGATTGTGCTTCGTTCGCTCCTGTTTTGGGTAACAAAGCTGTTCGAGATAAGAAAGTCGGCTTTCTCGGAAACCCCGCCGACTACCCCAGTTTTTTCCGCAACCTGCTAGTGTACTGAGTCTAATATTCGTGCAATAAGTAACGGCTCTTTCCTGCATCTGATATAAGCAGGAGGAACTGCATGGCTCTCGGTCGTCCGCTCTCGCCGCTGTCTCTGTCCCCTTCCGAAAGACAACAGTTGTTGGACTGGACTCGCCGTCCCAAGACGGCGCAGGCACTGGCGCTGCGCGCCCGCATCGTGCTGCTCAGCGCTGCCGGCCATAGCAACACCGAGGTGGCTCGCCGAGTGCATGTCGCGCTCGCCACCGTGGGCAAGTGGCGACAGCGTCTTGTCCTTCTCCGCCTCGACGGGCTGCTCGATGAACCCCGTCCTGGCACGCCGCGCCGCTTGAGCGACGCCGCCGTGGTTACCTGCGATCCCCAAGTGGGAAATGGGATAAGGTTCATCAGGATGCTCCCCGAGGATCGGGAGGCGCTTAAAGCCTTCCTGGAAGTGCACGCAAGTTGCCGGAGAATCCTGGGAGCCGCTCCCGCGCGGTGACCAGCGCCAGCCGCAATGCCGGCACAGATACTTGCCGCATTGTGGGGCACTGCTTGGATACCGGGCACAGGGTCGACCATCTGTCATGACATTGTTTTCAGAAGAAGGGGAGATTCTGGTTCGATAGGAAAGCGAACTACATTTTCTCTGCGATTGCCATTGAAAAAAGCAACCTGGCTAAGGGAAGGTCCAGAGTGAATCAGAGCACTAGTTTGGAGATTGGCAGTTGCAACGAAGACGCTCTCGAAGATTTTGAAAGCAGCGGGCTAAGTTCGGTCCTGTCGGCTTCGCGAAAGCATTTCAGATTGCCGCTGCACGCTCTCTCTGCGCTTGCAAAGAAATAGCTATCCGGCGGTCCACCAAGCGGATCGCCACTCCCACCACCTGCCCGAGGACCTCCGCATCCTGCGGATGCTTGAGAATGCGTACGGGCACGGGTGACAACGGGTGCGGTTGCAGTACGATGCCTTCCTGCTTGATATGGCACCAGGAACACGTGAAGCCATCGCGGGTCTCAACGAAGTAGATCGGGCGTTCGAATTCGGACCGCCATGTGTCTTCAACGACTTTGTTCCGGGTTAAGTCCACTTGTACAAAACTGCCGGGAGGCAGTATCGGGTACATCGTGAAGTCTTCTTCCCCGATGTAGCCGTAGGAGTATTGGTCGTTCGCAAACGCCGAAAGAGATGCGAGCGGCACGACACCCCATTGTTCAATCATGCGGCCGAGGTCAGTGGTTTTCTGGAGCACGAATCCAGCGTCCATGCGGAGTGGAATGCCAATCTCCGTCACGTTGTTGACAGCTTGAGAAAGGTGCGAGCGACGTGGCCGTACGGCCGAGACATCCGCGTGAATACCGTTGAGATCGATGCCGTAAGACGACAAAAGCTCCCGATAGTCGAGCCGGTAGATCGCCGCAAGCGAATAAAGCCGGAAGATACTGGGAATGACTCCCTTTGTCTCGATATCTGACAGCCGGCTGGGCGGGATGACAAATTCGTCGTTTTCCAGTCTTTGCGCAATCCGGGTGCTGGCCGCTTCCACCTCCCTCATGGTGTAGCCAAGCGCTTCTCGCAAAGCACGAAGTCTGTGCGCTCCGGAACTGAGCTGTGCGGCCATTCCCTTTTTGATGGACATACTAGCAGACAGAGCATCTCTTAGGTGTAGAACTATTTTGGCTTGTCCCGATTATGGAACGCGTGAGACCGACACACCCCAGAAATGAACGACATAATTCGCGGTGCGGATTGATAACTTAAGATACAAGGCCCTTGAGATGCCAAGTGTAACAGGACTTGAGCTCCTCAAGGTACTTACAACTGATCGGACTCCAGATGTGAGGTGTGTTTCGTTTTCGTAACAACTGGGACCAGAAGCTTCTAGCCCGCACGAGGATAGCATCGGTCTCATCATCGATGGCAGACAGGAGTTCGGCATACCAGATTCAGAACTACTCTCGCGCCATGGCATCTGCGGCAGGTGCATTTGTACTCCGTGATACCGGGTCGCACAGTGTGGGCGCAGTCGCAGCAGACAAACCGCCCATCCTTGTATGCGATCATCGGTCTGAAGTCGATTCCCGCCATGCAATGGGCAGCGAATGGTCAAGATCGTATCAGTCGGCATCGGCTGCTCTGCACCGGAAAAGAGAGGGAAGCACGCAGAATGCCAAACCTCAATCTGGAAGTCCACCGGAAAATAGGATCGCAGGGCAGCCTCCTTGGATATTGAGCCAAGCCCGCGCCGAGATTTTGGCAGGCGTGCCGACAGGCGGGCACTAATTCTCGGCAGCGACGCCCAGTCGATGTCACGCGAACGTTTGGCGAGTGACGAGCACCATAATAACGCGGATAATCTTCTACGTCCACCATCGTGGTTCTTCTTGGCTAACGATTCCGGTCCCTAAGGAACTTCTATAGCCCCGCCGTTTCTTGGAGCTGGCATGCACCGCCCATTTTGATGAACAATCCCGGAAAAGGACCGAACCATGACTAACATCCCAGCCACCCAATACCTCCGGGTATCTACTGAACGTCAGGAGCATTCACGCGATTGCCAAAGAGCGAATCGCACAACACGCACAGGAAAACGGTTTCGCGGTGTCCAAAACCTACCGTGGCGAGGCCAAGAGCGGATTGGAAATCGGGCGCAGGGCTGGATTATCGCAACTGCTTCAGGATGTCGTGGGTGGCAAGCCATCTTATAAAGCGGTTCTCGTGTATGACGTGAGCCGCTGGGGACGGTTTTCTGTTCTACTTTCGTAACAAGATCGAAATGTTAAGTAATTGTGCTGTAAGTTCTGGCAAACTTTTGGTTGTCGCGCACCTAGAGACATTGCAGTCACGGAAAGACCTGCTACGAGGTCTTGCCCCATGGAGGGCAGAAAGATGGACGCATCCCGACTACTCCGAAGCGGTACCCTCCACCGAGGATCTCGATAAATGTCGGTCGCCCAGCCCGCATGACTCTCGCATGACTCTTAGGAGGAATTCCCAATGGCCAATCCCGATCCCCTGCTGGTCTTGGGACTAATCGTACTGGGCGCTGCGCTCGGAGCACTGTTGACCACTCTTCGCTCTAAGGCCGCCACATCCCGGATTGTGAGAGAGGGGATCGAAAGAGCGCGACCAGGATTCGGATCGCCGACAAAGAAGGCGGCGGCCAAGGAAAAGAAGGAAGTGGCTTAGGCAGGGCCAATCTAATTGGTCGGGCGAAGAGGTCGAGTGAGGTTCAATCGGCAGCGGAGGAGATAATGACAAGGAATTTGTTTCCGTTCGCAGTCTTGGCGGTAGGGACGATAATCGTGGCGGCAGCCGCAGCGCAGAGGAACGAGGTCGGAGGGAGCATCGGGCGCACCTTCATTAGCGATCAGGGCGTAGCTGGAACGGGCCTTCCAGACAGCAGTATCCATTTTGGACATGGGCTGACATTTGAAGCAAATTATGGCCGGCGTTTGGTGGACGCGGACGTCTTTGGAATCACGTTTGAAATTCCTGCGGTCATTGATCCGAGTCAGAAATTGCATTTTGGCGGCTTCAATGCCCCGAGAAGTTTCGCCTCATATTTTGTTACACCCTCGGCCCGAGTCAATCTCTTTCCGAGCGGGAGTTTTTCGCCCTGGATAAGTGTGGGAGGTGGTGTCGGCCACTTTACCCTAAGTTCGCGCCTGGAATCCGGCCAGCCGAATCCAAACAAATCCGGAACCACCACCGGCGCGGTTCAGTTGGGCCTTGGTCTCGACGTGAAGGTCATTCATTCCCTATACCTACGCGGAGAAGCGCGTGAATTTTATTCCGGGGAACCGCAACTGAATGTGAACACGGGGAAAAGCCGGTATTACAACTTATTCGCAGGAGCAGGCCTGGCGTGGCGTTTCTGATGGAGAGACTCGCATAGCTACGGAATAACTGGGCTGACCGGTGATCCGCTGCGTGTCAACGCGTAAATCAATCCAGTTGCAATCACTGCCGCCCCCACACCAATCAAGACAGGCGAATCGAGGCCGGGATTGCGCGCTGCCGGCACCGGGTGTTCGCTATTCTTTCTTTCCTTCCCCTTATCAGAGCTATCGCGGGTATCTGAATCGTCGCGCGTGGTGGATTGTCCCTGAAGAAGGGTGACGGTCTCGATTCCAGCGCTAACGTTGACATCACCTTTGCGAGCAATGATCTGCACTGCACCGTTCCGGTGGCTCACTTCAAATTCTGTCCAAGCATTTGAAGCTGGCGTCACAGTGACGGCACCCGCTCTGGTGGTGAGTTCCTTCTTGTAAGCTCCAATGTTAATAGAACCGTCGTCAATCGAAATGCCGCTACTCTCAAATCTCACCAAAGAGTTTTGAAATACCGTAACGGAGGCGCCAGCAGCGTTGATGTTTGCTTGAGAGGAACTGGTGGTTTGGATGCTGTCGCCAGGAAAAACCGGAGAGGAACGCGTGACCGCGGCTCCGTTCACAAATGTTGATCCGCTGACATAGAGCATTGCACCACCAGTTTCGGCGGCCATCAGGGAGGCGGACATCACCGGGATCATCGCGCAACACAAGAGTTGATGGAGAGTGAACTGCCTCATGACAAACCTCCCTGGCTAAAATAGTGTCGCAATTGTAGCCCGTCTCTAACTCGTAGTCAAGCATTTGTACTCGTGGCATCGATTAATATGTCAGAAACTGATTTCTTCACCTCTGCCGCAGTTATGCGATTCTGTCATTTCCATAGCCTTGATTGTGATTCTTGTGTCGGACTTTTCTTGTCCCGGCAGAGACCTCCCTCTTGACCGACGCCATTGACGAAGGGCTCCACTCCGGTCGAGACGGCGTTAGCTCGCACACTGTGCAGTCCTCCACGATTCCGGTGCGATTGTTACAGAAACAGAACAGGTTCGCAGTTCAAGAAGACATGATAAATGCGTTTGAACGTAAGAGAAGTCTGAGACGAGCAGACTGTCTCTCTTGCCCAATTCCCTAAGATTCCGAAGGTTTATTCCGAATGCCTTGCCGGCCGACGTTAGGCGCCTGTTCCGTTGTCGTAAATTTTGAAGATTCATGAGTCAGGGGCCGCTGATTCGTGTTCCCCTAGCCAGCACGTGATTCATGAAACAGTTCTGGTGAAAGTGGCTGCTTTTAGCAGCCACTCCCGGGGGTATGCATGCGATTTCCGACGTATCGAGAAGCAACATCATCTATTACAGAGCACAGACATCAGAAACGTGCACTTCCTCATTAGTTATTATTGCTGAGTTTACTTACTTGCTTGCTTGCTGCGGGCAAGGAATGGTTTTTGCACTGTGCTCTCAAAGGTGGGGCAAAACAGAATGTGGAAAAGCCCCCCACCAAGTGAGAATGGCGAAGCCTTGTCCTTCTCACTCAAGGACGCTGAATGAAGCAAGCGCTTCGCGGCGAGGAGTTCGCCAGCACCTGACATCGGGCCCGGCAAGCATTGCGCGAATTGTCGTCGACGACGAAACAGCGTTCTCATAGTTAAGAAAGGCGTGGTGTTGTTGGACGTCAGGTCAAAGATTCCTGCCTCGCTGGGAGTGCATGCTCGTTTAGTACCTAACGAACAACCCCGGGGCTGTGATCGCAGGTGGTTCGCCGTGTACACTGCCCCGCGGCATGAGAAGAGACTCGCCCACCACTTGGACGTAAGGCAGATTGAGCACTTTCTGCCTCTATACCGCGCTCTGCGACGGTGGAAGGACGGTTCTAAGGTCACTGTCGAGTTGCCGTTGTTTCCCAGCTACCTCTTTGTGCGGATCACCCGGCACGATCGGGTCCGGATCCTTGAGCTTCCGGGAGTTTTGTCCATCGCCGGGGCTGGACGCGAGCCCGCCCCAGTGCCCGACGATGAAATCGAGACGCTGCGCCGGGGGGTGGACTTGTCGAGAGTCGAGCCTCATTCCTACTTGGTTGTCGGGGAAAGGGTCCGCATCAACGCTGGCCCTCTGGCGGGCATGGAGGGCGTGCTGATCCGTAAGAAGAATAGCTTCCGAGTCGTGCTTACGCTCTCGCTCATTATGCAGAGCGTTGCCGTGGAGCTTGATGCTGACGATTTAGAGCCCGCCGGCACGCCACGGCCTGCCATCGCCTTGCCTCTCCTTCGCACAGCCTGACTTCTCCAAGGCTTTAGCCCTTATGAAAGAACTGCCCTCGACTAGTCCAGCCAAGACCGATGTACAAGAACGTATTTTGGAGGCGGCTGTTCCGTTGTTTGTTCGTCAGGGATTCAGTGGGACCAGTACGCGTAAAATTGCGCGTTTAGCCGATGTCAACGAAGCCTCTCTGTTCACGCATTTCCCCAGCAAACGAGATCTGTTTTGGGCAGCGCTACAATCGCGCTTAGCGCGCGTACGCCTCGGGAAGGAGCTCCAGAACGCTTTGTCCGAGCAGGTGAGACCGGAATTGGTTTTGTCGCTGATTATCGAGCTTCTGGTGCAAATCGCGACCTATCAGTCTGAACTCATCAGGTTCTTAGATGTTGGCCTGTTGGAACAGCGTCCCCGCGTGGAAATCGTTTATCGCAAACAGATTGCACCGATCTTTCAGGCCATCACTGATTACCTGGACGCCTGCGTTAAAAGCGGCGTGTTACGCGGCATGGATCCGTCGCTCACCACAATCGCCTTATCCACCACGGTTTTAGCTCATCAGTGCTTGTTCGGTCTAGTCTCTGGTGCTGGCACTCCTTACCTGAATAGCGAGGAAGCTGTGTCTGCGTACACGAAATTCTGGCTGAATGCCCTCAGGCCAGAAGACAAACCCAGCGCCAGTTCCCTGACAACCGTGTCCCCCAAGCTGCTTTTCGGATGCTAGTTAATTTTCGCTTCAGGAGATCACATGCACGGTAATTCGCGATTACCTCAGTTGGGCCTGCTGGTGGCGGGTGCTGTTTTGATTCTCTGCACCGCCGGGCAATCTCAATCCACGCCACAGAGGGTGCTGGGCCCTGAGGCTGTGCCCGCACGAGGCATGGAAAAACCGAATTTGCCTGGTCCTGACAGCGGCAGTATCATCAGCCCTGATGATGGTCCCATACCGAATCTCTCGATCCTACCTGCAGGTCCGGCGTCTCCTAGTCCTGCGAACTTGCTTTCTTCGGAGACAATGGCGGAGTTGCTGCGAAAACTGAGTGAGCGCTTCGAACACATAATCATCGACTCTCCACCGGTTATGGCAGTCACAGACGCAACAATCTTGTCACCGATGGTCGATGGAGTCGGGCTCGTGGTACAAGGCTCGCGCACCTCCAAAGCGTCGCTGTTGCGGACCTCCCGTATACTCGATGCTTCCGGGGCGAGAATTCTCGGCTTCGTATTGAATAAGTTTGATCACCGAGACGGCTACTATCGGTACTGTTATAGCGGCGAGGGATATTACGGGCATCCACAAACTCGGCAACGTAGTCCCTCCGATGTGGCGTAACACCGGTTGTTTTGAATCAATCAAACGCGTGGTTATCATTTCCCTTCGCCTGCTGTTCCAATCACTAAGAAAAGTTCCATGACCTTACAGCTTTCGTTACATCCGCAAGGGCGCGGCATCGTGCTCCTAACCGCGGTGGCCCTCTTGGGAACATATTGGATAGCCGAAACGGTGCGGATTGCATTGGTCGAGACCTGGAGTGAGTCCAGCGATCCCAAAGACGTAGAGCGGGCCAGAGCTCTGGATCAAAACAACCCGGAGCTCTCCTATCGCACCGGGACGCTTTATTTACTCGGGGTGGGCGGCGATTCGGCTGATCCGTTGCCGTGGCTCCGCAAAGCAACCGAGCTTAATCCGAAGCGCGGCAAATACTGGATAGGCCTAGAACGAGCGTGCTTTGTTGCAGGAGACCAAGGCTGCGCCGATCATGCATTAGCCCGCGCCATGAAACTCTCCCCCATGACACCCAGCACGGAGTGGGAAGCGGCCAGCTATTACGTGCTCACTGGTCGGTGGGACGATAGCTTTGCGTACTTCAGGTGGCTACTTCATTTCGACCCCGATAGGGAGAGCGAGATCTTTCAGTTAACTTCGCGTGCTTTCGACCCTAGCACAACTTGGCAGAAGGTCATTGCGATTTTGCCAGACACGCGGGTGAAGTGTGATTATCTCGCCTTTCTTTCCGAAAACGGCCAATTTGACATCGCCAGGGAACATTGGGCGCAGACCGCGTCGTCGTCGCCTGCACCCTCGTTCGAAGATGTAAAGTCTTACCTCCAGGATCTGTTGCGAGCTCAGAGGTACGGGGAAGCGGCAAACCTGTGGCGTGACCTACTTCGTCTCGGAACCATAGGGCAAACGGATGGGGACGACAAAAACAATCTAGTTTTCAATGGCAGTTTTGAACGGCCGGTCCTGAATGCTGGTTTTGATTGGCATCCAGTTCCCGCGGGGTTCGTTGCCATTGACTTTTCCGACCACACCGCCCACACCGGGAAATATGCCCTGCGCGTCAACTACACTGTTCCCCAAAACGGTGAAGGCGAGGCCGCCTACGAATTGATTCCTGTTGCTCCCAATCAGAAGTACGTGCTGACAGCCTATTCCCGCTCCCACGACCTCACATCCAACAGCGGTCCTCGCCTGCGGGTACAGGACGCGAAATGCCCGGAGTGCCTAGATGTAACCACTGACACAACCGTCGGGACGACCCCGTGGCATCAACTAAAATTATCCTTTTCAACAGGTCCGAAGGCCGAAGTCTTGCGGTTATCGGTATGGCGATCACGAGGACGCACATTTCCGATGGACATCAGCGGGAGGTTTTGGCTTGATTCCGTTTCGCTTACCGCAGCTGGGTCTTCCATGCCAGGCGGGATTGGCGATGCGAACGTCGCTGCGAGCAACTTGCCATGAACGGCTCGGCCGCGACGCTGTTCATTCCCGTACTATCCGAAAACCGCTGGACTCGCTCCGCAAGACTGCTTCTGATTGTTCTTTTGATGGCGGCTCCTTTGGCCTTTGGTTCCGTCGAACCGTGGGCTTGGGCCGCACTTATAGTTTGCACCTTTCTCACAACTCTGCTCTGGACCGCTGGCTGCGTTACGGCCCGCCAGCTAAGCGTAAGCTGGACCCCTCTCTATTTTCCTCTCCTCCTATTGCTCCTGGTAATCGTTGTTCAACGTATCTGGAATGTAACCTTTGATCCCATCAGTGCTCGTGAGTCCGGTGTGAAGCTCCTGGCCTATGTGATCCTATTCTTTCTCTCCAGGGAATTATTTGGTCGCGCGTCGCAGAGAGCTTGGTCAGGCCTTGGACTTGCGGTTACGATTTATGTTTTTGCCGTGGCAGTGTTTGCCACGATTCAATTCTTTTCCAGTCCCGTTCTCCTCTACTGGACCAAGCGACCGCTTTGGGGAGGGTCTGTTTTCGGTCCATACGTAAATCACAACCACTATGCAGGCCTGATGGAGATCCTCATTCCTTTGGCCGTGGGCTATGTCATTTCCATGCCCCGGGGCAGCGCTCAGCCAGTCTTGGTTTTCGCGGTTCTGGTTCCGACCGCCTCCGTGTTGCTGTCGGGTTCCCGTGGCGGAATGATTTCCCTTGTGGGAGAGTTCGCAATTTTCACAATCGTCCTGCTTCGACGGAATGCGAACTATAGGCGGGGACGTGCAGCGATTGTCACAGGCTTGGGCTTCAGCGCCGCCATTCTGCTGTTCTTGTGGCTTGACCCCGGCGATGTGACTAAGCGGCTACAGACAGTTACATCACCGGAACTGAGTGTCGGGTACCGCAAGCAATTTACTGCGGATTCGATCAATATGTTTCGCGATTACCCCCTGCTGGGCTTAGGCGTCGGCAGCTTTGAGGCTGCGTACCCCGTTTACCAGAGCTTCAGCTCAGATCAGACAGTCGACCACGCTCACAATGATTACGTTGAGGCTTTGGCGGAGACCGGTGTCATCGGCTGTTTTCTCGTTCTCTCCGCGGTCGCGTTGTTCCTACGGTCGGTCTTCTTTGAAGGTCAGCGCTCCCGACTCGATGCTTATTGGATCGGTATCGGGGCAGCCGTCGCGTGCTGCGGTCTGCTCATTCACAGTTTCTCTGATTTTAACCTACATATCCCGTCAAACGCGGCGTGGTTCGCTTTCGCGGCCGGCATCGCGACGTCGTCAAGGAGAAATGATCAGAGTCTCAGTCTGAAAATGACGGAGATGATTGGGCAATGACTTGGCACTCAAACAAGAACCAGCTAAAGATTTGGCGATGAGACCGCTGCGTGCAATTGTTCCCATGCTTGTGTTGTGATGAATTACAACTCCGTCTTTAGTGTGTTCTCGGAAGTTATGCTTGGGCTGGCAACAACCCGCGACGGTACACGCAGATGTGTGCAGTGCGATTGAGGTTCTACGAAAAAGCCTCACCGTAAAGGTTAGGTCCTCGGGCCGTTGAAGGCATCCGAGTCAAAAGTCTCCCGAAGCGCCATTTCGCCTAGAGTTTCAGGAGATCCTGATGAATTGGTACTTGCGCTCTCACCTCCGGTTCCCGATGTGGCTGCTGATGCTAGCTGCCATATTGGCCCTTGGCGCCGATGCAAACGCCCAGACGCGAATAAGTGGCCCCTCGCCGGGCGCACCCAGCCCCGGAGCATCGCGCCTAAGCGGAAATAGCCTGCCCGGTCCGAGCAGTGACAGCATCATCAGCCCCGACGATGTGCTCGACGTCTATGTTCTGGACGTACCGGAACTCTCGCGCCAATACCGCGTCAGCCCGACGGGTACGGTGCAAATGCCGCTGCTGGCGCACACGCTGCCGGCTGCCGGCATGAAGCTCAACGAGTTTGCCGATACGGTGGCGCAGGCGTTGCGTGAGGGCGAAGTGGTTTCGAAGCCTCACGTTACGGTGTCGATCCTCTCGTCGCGAATGATGTCGGTTGCCATCAACGGGGCGGTCAAGATGCCGCAGATCTATCCGGTGTTCGGCCGCACCACGCTCCTCAATATCTTGTCACAGGCACAGGGGCTGACCGACGATGCCAGCAACATCGCCGTGATCAGCCGGGGCGAGATCGGCATGCAGTCGGCACAGTCAAAGGAACAGATTCAGACGGTTGACTTGATCAAGCTGTTGCAATCCGGCGATCCTTCGTCGAACGTTGATATCTACCCGGGCGATCGCGTTAGTGTGCCGCGTGCGGGAATTGTCTATGTGGTCGGCGCCGTGAACAAGGCGGGCGGTTTTCCGATCAAGTCGTCGAGCCAGGGCATGACAGTGTTGCAGGCGATTGCCTTTGCCGAAGACCTGAAATCCACGGCCCGGCGCAACAAGGCAGTGGTGATCCGTCCGGATCCAACGTCTCCCGGTGGTCATAAGCAGGTGCCGCTGGACCTGAGGAAGATTCTCGACGGTAAGGCGGAGGACCAGGTCTTGCAGGCCAATGACATTCTGTTTGTGCCCGACAGCCAAAGCGCAAGGGCCCTGCGTCGTGGAGCTGAGGCGGCCTTGTCTACCGTGACTGGTCTGGCGATTTACCGGTTCTAATGGGAAGGTGCTCATCTCATGAATGGCAATGGACATACAGGACGCGAAAACGGAAACGGTACAACGGAACATCGCGAACTGGTCGCAACCGCCCGCTCCGCGGGTATCGCGCCAGTGCGGGTGTTGCCCAACATCGAAGGGGAGTTCTCCGGTCGTTCGCAGTTCGACGATGTGTCACTAGCAGTTTACTGGCACACTTTGCTGAAACGCCGCTGGACGGTAGTTACGGTCGCGCTTGTGTTGGCCACCCTCGCCGCCATTTATTCGTTCCGAATGACGCCCATCTACAAAGCGGTCGCCCGCGTCCAGGTCGAGGCCGAAACGCCCCTCATCCAGTCGATCAACGAGCTTCTGCAAAAACCGGAGCCCGACGACGCTTTCCTGCAGACCCAGATCCAGATTGTGAAAAGTGAAAACCTGGCTTGGCGCACCATCGAGCAACTGAGCCTTGCTCAATATCTCATCAAACCGGAAAACGTGGCGAAAATCGAACCCGAGAAGCGCAAGGTCAGATTGATTGAGGCTTTCAAGAACAACCTGAGCGTCGAACTGACCCCAAGGACACGTATGCTGGTGGTTGGTTTTGAGAATCGCGATCCGCAATTGGCGGCCCAGGTGGCCACCACACTGGTTGACAACTACATCGACTACAACTTCCGGAAAAAGTATGACGCCACCCGTCAGGCCTCCGGCTGGATGGAGCAGCAACTCGACGAGCTGAAAGCCAGGGTGGAAAATTCGCAGCAGGCGCTGGTGCAATACGAGCGCGAGCACCAGATCGTCAACATCAACGATAAGGAGAACGTGGTGATGCAAATGCTTTCGGACCTCAGTAAGGATCTGACAGTGGCCGAAAGCGAAAGGGTACAGAAAGAGGCTTTCTATCGCGAGGTGCTGGCGAACCGCGCGCAGGTGGCCGCCCTAGCCCACAATGAGTTGCTCCAGAAACTCGAGGAAAAGGCGGCCGAGCTGAGCAACCAGTACACCGATATCGTCGGGCAATACGGCCCCAAGTACCCAAAAGCCGAGCGCCTGCAACAGCAGATCGACGAGAACCAGTCCCAGATCGAGCGCGAACAGAGTCGGGTAATCGACCGCATCCGCAAGGATTACGATGCCGCCCGCAACCGGGAGAAGCTGGCAACTGCCGCCGTCATGTCGCAAAAGGAGGAGGTTGGGAAGCTGAACCAGTTACTGGTTCAACACAATATCCTCCAGCGCGATTTCGAGGGCAACCAGCAGATGTACCAGAGCCTGATGCAAAAGCTCAAAGACGCCACCGTCTCCGCCGGCCTGCGCTCCACCAACATACACATGGTAGACACCGCCTTGCCCCCGGCCGCGGCGGTCCGGCCGAAAAAGCTGCTCAACATTGCTGTAGGGTTTTTGGCCGGAGTGATTCTGGGCATCATGGGCGCGTTCGCCCAGGAAGGGCTCGACCATTCAGTGACGACAGCAGAGGAGGTGGAGACCCTGCTGGGAGCGCCTGCACTGGCCGTGATCCCCCTCGACCGGCCGAAATTGTCAGTGCGGCACAACGGGGCTTTTCACTGGGGCTATGGCTTGCCGGCATTGCTGCGCGGCGCGAGTGCAGGTGGGGACAAGGCGGCGTCTAACCAGCGAAAAGCCTTCGGCCTCACGGTCACCGAAAAGCCGCAGTCGCTGCTGGCGGAAGCCTACCGCGCCCTACGCTCTTCGATTCTGCTCTCCCTGGCGCCCAATGCCCCCAAGCTGTTGTTGATCACCAGCGCTCAGGCCGACGAAGGCAAGACGTCGACGGCGCTGAACCTGGCCCAGGCGCTCGCCCAACGAAAAGGACCGGTGCTGATCATGGATTGCGACATGCGTAAGGGCAATATCGGCAAAGTCTTCGGAATCGACAACACGAAGGGAGTGAGTACCTACCTGACCGGCAATCATAGTCTGAATGATGTAGTGCAGCGGTACGATCCACAGCCGAACTTGTGGGTGCTTCCCTCCGGACCAGTGCCGCCGAATCCGGCGGAGTTGATCGGCTCGGATACCATGGCTACGCTGTTTCAGGAGCTGTCATCGCGTTTCGAGCACGTGATCATCGACTCGCCGCCGGTATTGCTGGTGACCGATGCCACGATTTTATCCAGCCTGGCGGACCGAGTCGTGCTGGTCACCGAAAGCGGGGTCACTCCCCGGGGCGGGTTGATGCGTGCTAGCAGCATCCTGGAAAACGCCGGCGCCCAGATTCTGGGAGTGGTACTCAACAAGTTCGACCCGCGCCAGCAGGGCTACTACGGAAACTACGGCTACGGTTATTACAGTCGTTCCTACCATAGCAGCTATGCGTACGGAAAAAACGGAGATCCCCAGTAAGAACCCGCACTAAGACTAGAAACTGTCTTTCCTCAACTCGCAACTCGCCTCTAGCAACTCGCAACTGCTCTTGAAAACTATTTCCCTCAATTCGCGCACGCGTGCTGTGCTGTTCCTGCTGATCATCACCGCACTGGCGGTCCTCTTCGTCACCTAGGCCATGCGCGTGGCTTTTGGCCGAGACTTGGGGCGACTCGGGGAAGTCGACAAGGTTCGTCGGGCGGTTGCCCTTGATCCGGTTAACCCCAAGCTGCACTACACGCTCGGCAGGCTCTATCTTCTCGGGATAGAAGTCAGCAGCCCGGCGCAGGCGGTTGGGGAAATGCGACAGGCGACAGCCCTGAATGCTCGCGTGGCTCTGTACTGGTCTGGACTGGGACAGGACCTGCTTGGTCGCGGATGGTTATCTGGAGCGATCTGCTGTGCAATTCCAGCGACATGACCCCCGAACTCGCGTACCTGGATTTTGCCGCCGAGAACAGTCGCTTTGATTTGGCAAACCGATATTGGACGGAGATGACCTCGACCAGTCCGAAGATTCACTTGGAGGCAGCCGAACCATACCTGGAACGCCTGCTGGCGAGCGGCCACTATACCGCGGAAGTCTGGCGTTATCTCATACGAACCGGTGCAGTGGCCAGCGTCCCCGGGACCGATCAGAGCCGAGAAACGGGAAACGCTGCAACGGTCTTCAATGGCGGCTTTGAGCAGGCGTCGCTGAACGCCGGCTTCGACTGGCACTACAGACAGCAGTTGTACCTCAATCTGGATTTTGCCGACCTTTCGGCCCATAGCGGATCGCGGGCGTTGCGCCTGGATTTCAAGCTCCCGAAGAATCTCGATTATGAACCGGTCTACCAGTTCGTTCCGGTTGTGCCGGGTCAGAGCTATGCGCTGGCGGCATCCTTGCGATCCGAGGCCATCACCTCCGATAGCGGTCCCCGCCTGCGCGTGATGGATCCGAAGTGCCCCGGCTGCCTGGATGTGGCCACCGAAGGCGCCACCGGCACGAACGGTTGGCATGAAGTCTCCGTGCAGTTCACCGCCGGCCCGGAAACAGAGGTGGTGCGCATTTCAATCTGGCGTCCGCACAGCCGCTCGTTCCCCATGAAATCAGCGGCAAGGCCTGGTTTGACGACGTCTCCTTACGTCCGTTGCAGGTTGCCCGCCCTGCCGTGGTGCAGTTGCGCTTCGGGCTCACCCTGGGTGTCGGCACCCGCGAGGCGATCCTCAAGCTGGTGACTTATCTCGCCATCTTCTTTCTCACCCAGCAGCTTTTTGCAGGTCAGTCGGAACGGGCATGGCGGATGCAGTCGCGGGTTGCCTAGAGGACCTAGGGTGAATAGGCACAGCGAAGGCATCTCGTATAAGCCGCGAGTCTGTGAAGTCGGGATGTGCCCGCGAGTGGGGCGGATGGGCCGATTAAGTGAAGATGGACCGGGACAACATAACCCGGACCGGAGCGAGGGTCCCTGGGGTAGAGCGGCAGGGACCGCTCGCACGGAGGTGCACATCAGCGCATCGTCCCTGACACAGAGCAGGGAATACACGGTGCCAGCAGAGAGCGCACGAAGGACGATGGCAGACCAGACCACTGGGAAGGCCCCGTCTGATAGTCCGGCCTTGAAGCCGTACTGGGGAAAACCCGCCGTACGGAATTTTAGGGAGGCAATGGAAACGTCGGCATCATTCGAAACCCGGTCCGCGCCATTGCCTCACCCGACAAATCCACCACTGGCGAGTGGGGGAGGGTCTTTCAATAGCCACGGGCGGGATGAAGCTCCAAACGGAATTGTTGAATAATCCAACATTTGGCAGTCGCGGGCTGATCCGCCAATTCCAATTTGCGGCATGATGCTCCAATTACGGAATTGGGGAAGTTTGGTGGGGCTTTCAGGTGTGGGCTATCAAAGGATTGTAATGAGGGCGCTGTGCAGGTTCAGCGTTAGCGTCGCGAGGACCAAATGGTGGGCCAAAGGTGATTCCAGGCCGCACGGGGAAGTGAATTCTATGATCGCAAACTACTCGGTTATAGGCCTCGGTAAACTTGGCGCGAGCATGGCGGCCGCCATCGCCAGCCGAGGCTTCAACGTCATTGGTGTGGATATCAGCCGTCATGCCGTCGATATGCTCAACGCCGGGCGTGCGCCGGTTCGCGAAACGGGACTCCAAGAGCTGGTTGCGGCTAACAGAGAAAGGCTCGCTGCTACGATGAGCCACGAAGAGGCTGTGCTGCAATCGGATTTGACGTTCGTGATCGTGCCTACGCCCAGCGATGACCGAGGCGCGTTCACGCTTCAATACGCAGCCTGGGCGTTTCGGGAGATCGGCCGCGCACTGGGCAAGAAAACCGCATACCACAATGTCGTGTTGACAAGTACCGTGCTGCCGGGCTCGATACGTTATGGGCTCTTGCCAATTCTGGAGCGGGAATCAGGCAAGAGATGCGGTCCCGACTTTGGCCTTTGCTATAGTCCGGAGTTTATTGCCCTCGGCAGCGTCATCTGCAATTTCCTAAACCCCGATTTCACTCTCGTCGGTGAGTTTGATGGACGGTCCGGCAACCAGTTGGAAGCCTGCTACCTCCAGATTTTGGCGAACGGCGCGCCGTGTCAGCGGATGAGTCTGGAAAACGCCGAGCTCGCCAAAGTAGCCCTGAACACGTTTATCACCACGAAAGTCACCTTCGCCAACATGCTGGCAGACCTGTGCGAGCGCCTTCCGGGCGGGAACGTTGACGCCGTAACTGGCGCGCTCGGGCTGGACAGGCGTATCGGCGAGAAGTATCTGACCGGCGCTCTCGGCTACGGAGGCCCTTGCTTTCCCCGGGACAACGTAGCCCTGAGTTTCATCGCCCGGGCAGTTGGGACCTGTGCCCTCCTCGCCGAGACTACTGACCAGGTCAATCGCTCCCTTACGGAGAAGGTGCTGCAACGGCTTGACCCCTATGTCAGTCGCGGAATGACAGTGGCGCTGCTGGGGCTCGCTTACAAGCCCGACACGCATGTCACGGAGGAATCACCGGCGATCTGCTTGGCCAAGGCTCTCTCAGACGCCGGCATGCGAGTTATTGGCTACGACACGCTTGCGGCTGAGATGGCCGATGGCGGATGGCGCGCCCACTGCGTCGTCCTGGATTCGGTTGCCGAATGCCTGGACCAGGCTGACGTGGTGATTATCACAACGCAGGACCCGACGTTTCAGTCCCTAACCGCCGCGGATTTCCTGGCTAGAACACGTCCGGTCATCGTCTTGGATTGTTGGCGCAAGCATAGACAGGCGCTGGACGGGCACGATCATATTCATTATGTGCCGGTCGGCTGTAGTACGGACGACACGGGCAACGCAAGGAGATTGGCGGCTTTGTGGAATCATCCCGTCGAAGAGGAAACAACGGTATGAGCGTGAGGGTAGCTCTTGCGCAGATAAATCCCACCGTCGGCGATCTGCACGGGAATCGCGAGAAAATCTTGCTATTTCTCGAAGATGCGACTCGGCTCGGCGCAGACATCGTGGTGTTCCCTGAGATGTCGCTCACCGGCTATCCCGCGGAGGATTTGCTGCTTAAGCCTGATTTTGTGGATTGCGTGATGGCAAGCCTCGAATCCATCGCTCCTGCCAGCCGTGGGATAACTGCGATTGTCGGGACACTGTACAGGGCCGAAGGCGACTTGTACAACGGCGCTGCAGTGCTTCACGATGGGCAGTTGGCAGGTGTGTATCGCAAGCAGTCTCTGCCGAATTATGGAGTCTTCGATGAGTTCCGCTACTTCCGGGCGGGCGATGAAGACATCGTTTTCGTACTCGGCGGCAGCACTTTTGGAGTGAGCATCTGCGAAGACATCTGGCATCCCAACGGAACAGCTACTCGCCAAGCCTTGGAAGCAGGAGCGGAGTTGCTGATCAACATCTCGGCCTCACCTTACCACGCCACCAAGGGCTACGCCAGAGAGCGCATGCTCTGCACGCGGGCGGCGGATTCGACGGCGATGGTAGCATACTGCAATTTGGTCGGCGGGCAAGATGAACTCGTATTCGACGGCCAGAGCGTCATCTCAGGCCCAGGTGGCGAGATAATTGCGAGGGCGAAGCAGTTCGAAGAGGATCTTCTTATTGCGGACCTTGACATGCGGCAGGTGTTCCTCAAGAGATTGAATGATCCTCGCGCACGGAACATGGGATCAAAGAGAACTGGTCGGTTCTCGAGGGTTCAGCTCACAAATACTCCTCCGTCGACCGCCAGAGATCGGATTGCACCCCGACAAGAAGCGCAGATGGAGGCGATCGCCGAGGTCTATAGTGCTTTGGTTCTGGGCACCCGCGATTATGTCAACAAGAACCGCTTTCGCAAGGTCGTGCTCGGCTTGTCTGGTGGCATCGATAGTGCCCTCACTGCGGTCATAGCTGCCGACGCGCTCGGTTCCGAAAACGTTACCGGCATTGCCATGCCGACGCGGTACTCCAGCCCGCACAGCTTGGAGGATGCCGAGAAGTTGGCCAGAAATTCTGGCCTATCGTTTCGGGTGCTATCAATCGATGCCACGTTCCAATCCTTCCTCGACTTGCTCGATCCCGTTTTCGCAGGTCGATCGCCAGACATAGCGGAAGAGAACCTCCAGGCCCGGATTAGAGGAACACTATTGATGGCGCTCTCGAACAAGTTTGGCTGGCTCGTCGTAACGACGGGAAACAAGAGCGAAATCGCTGTGGGATACTCGACCCTTTACGGAGACACAGCGGGCGGGTTTTCCATAATCAAAGACGTCCCTAAGACATTAGTGTACGAGCTTGCGCGCTACCGGAACCGCATCGCTGGCAGGGAACTGATTCCACAGCGCGTTCTCGATAAAGCTCCCTCGGCAGAGTTGCGTCCTGACCAGCGAGACAGCGATTCGCTCCCAGAATACGTCGTCCTCGACGCGATACTGCAAAGGTACGTGGAAGGCAACCTGAGCCTCGCAGGCATCACCAGCGAAAAGTTCCCAGAAAGCGTCGTCTCCAAGATAGTGCGAATGATCGACAAGAGCGAGTACAAACGGCGGCAGAGTCCGCCTGGCATCAAGATTACGTCGCGCGCGTTCGGAAAGGACTGGCGCCTTCCTATCACCAATCAATATTTGTGTCCAGGGGGCCTGCATGCCGAAGCACAGCACAATTGAAGAGGTTCGGAACTTCTGGAATGAACGCCCCTGCAACATCAGGCACTCCCGTCGGAGCGTCGGAAGCAAGGAGTATTTCGACGACGTAGAGGCGCGCAAGTACTTCGTCGAGCCCCACATTCGGGGGTTTGCAGATTTTCCCCGTTGGAAAGGCAAGAAAGTGTTGGAAGTCGGATGCGGAATCGGAACAGATTCAATCAACTTTGCGCGTGCCGGCGCTCAACTCACAGTCATCGATCTATCGCCCCGAAGTCTGGAGATCGCTCGCAAACGGTTCGAAGTTTACGGCCTCAAGGCAGAGTTCCATTGTGGCAGTGCGGAGGAACTTAGCGCCTCGATCCCGCCTCAGACCTTCGATCTGATCTACTCTTTCGGCGTCATACATCATACGCCTCATCCGGAGAAGGTCTTTGCCGAAATCCAACAGTACTGCGGAACTCACAGCGAGTTACGGATAATGTTGTACTCAAAATGGTGCTGGAAGATGTTCTGGATTATCATGAAGTATGGGCATGGCGCTTTTTGGAAGGCCGACGAGTTGGTGCGTGCTTACTCTGAGGCCCAGACCGGCTGCCCCGTGACTTACTACTACTCGTTTAGCGAGGTCCGCGACCTCATGCGTGCATTTGAAATCGCGACAATTCACAAAGACCATATTTTCCCTTATAAAATCAATAAATACGTGCGGTATGAATATGAACGCGAATGGTATTTTCGCTGGATGCCGCCCCCAGTGTTCCGGTGGCTGGAGCGCCGTTTGGGTTGGCACACGCTAATCGCCGCCAAGCCTTCTCCGGTTCAGGTAGTGAATTATTTGTGAAGATCGACGGCAGTCTGCTCGTCCGCAACACGGGCCTGAGCTTCATCGCGCTGGTTCTACCCATACCATTTGCGATCCTTACCGTTCCGTATCTTATTGGCGGGCTGGGTACGGAACGTTTCGGACTGCTATCGCTGGCTTGGTCTCTTATCGGATATTTCAATCTTTTTGATCTGGGACTGGGGCGGGCGACAACGAAATTCGTAGCGGAAGCGTTGGGAAAGAATCAGCTTGAGCGCATTCCCCATATAATCTGGACTTCGCTGGTGGTGCAGATGGCCTTCGGCGCGTTTGGGGCTGCTGTTCTCGCCTTCTGTACCCCGTTGATCGTCTCAAGGTTTCTGAAGATGTCTCCCAGCGTGTTGGTCGAAGCTAGGCAGACCTTCTATCTTTTAAGTTTAGCCACCCCGCTCGTTATCTGTTCACGAAACCTGAGAGGTGTGCTCGAGGCCAGTCAGCGCTTCGATTTCATTGCTTGCATACAGATTCCCGCTAGCTTGCTGAATGTTTCCCTTCCTGCAATAGGGGTCCTGCTGAGGTTACGATTGCCTCAAATCATAGGCATGATCATCGGTTTGTGGGTGATAAGCGCGACGGCGTACCTGTTTGTCTGCTTCAGGCTTTTCCCGGCGCTACGGCGTTCAGTATCCGCTCACAGGGATTTGATTCGGCCCTTACTCAGTTTCGGCGGGTGGATAGCACTCTGCAATCTGCTCGTTCCCCTGCTAGTTTCGTTCGACCGATTTGCCATTGGGGCCCTGCTTTCCGTGTCGGTGGTCGCCTACTATACGGTGCCCTGCGACATGGTCCTTCGACTACTCATAATCCCTGGTGTGATCGGCACAACCCTGTTTCCAGCATTTAGCATGCTTCATGCCAGAAGCCACGAGAGCCTGGAGCGCTATTACCTGCGCAGCTTGAAGTACGTACTCCTAGTCATGATTCCCCTCGTGGTTGTGGGAATTCTTTTCGCGTCCGAAATCCTCCGGCTGTGGCTTGGGAAAGAGTTCATGATTCGCAGTACAGCGGTCTTTCAAATTCTGGCCGTGGGGATGCTGCTAAATGCACTTTCGCAGATGCCAGCCAATCTCCTCGACGGAATTGGCCGGCCCGACATGCGGGCTAAAGTTTTCCTCGCATATATTCCAGTATATTTGATCCTATTGTGGCTTCTGATCACAAGGCTCGGACTGCTGGGTGCGGCATTGGCTTGGACTTTGCGTTCGGCTATGGAGCTGATCATCTTCGCAAGCGTCGCATCGAGACTAGTGCGCGTGCGCCTAACAGCGCTCATCCAGCAGGGTTTCTTTAAGGCGGTGGTCGCGTGCGGAATCTTAGTTGGATCGCTTTCTCTCGTAAGAATCATTTATAATCCCGGGATTTGGCACCAGAGTTTCGTCACGGCCAGTTCTCTGATGCTCTTCGTCCTGATCGTGTGGCGTTTCGTCCTGGATGCTGTCAACCGGCAATCCTTGTCCGGCGCCTTAAGGAAACACCCGGGCCTTTAACTTATGAGCACTTCTGCATTTGAAACCGAGCAATCTCTCCTGATCAATGAAAAAAGAAAGGAATGAGCAGAGAGAATTCTGGTGCCTCTCCTCAAATCGCAGAACTTGCAAACGGCTCTGGATATCGGCTGCGGGTTCGGTTTCTTTTCCAGAGCGGATTTGGGCTTACAAGTGACCGCCTGTGATGTTCGACAGGAGAATGTCAATGAGACAACCGGAGGAGCCAGGATACTCAATGTAAGCTTGGTAACGTCGAGGAGTTGAGTGCCGCGGAGGTCGGTTCTTACGATCTGGTCCTCTGTTTTGGGTTTCTTTATCATCTGGAAAATCCATTTAGGGCTATGCGGAACCTGGAAGCTCTGTTGTCATATGAGCGCGTAGAAGCTGCCCTCTTCCAGCGCCAGGCTGACGTCGTGAGGCGCACGCTGAAGAAGCGGATCACCAGCGCCACCGTTTTCCGGGAAACGGCGGCCCGTGGGTCCTTATCGGGTGGGACGTTGGAGCGGGGTGCGGGTCATCCGAGAACTCCGCGCTGCCGCCCTGGATCACGGCGATGATCACCGCGGACGACAGGTCACCGCGGCTTTGCCCCCTGATAGCCGTGATCGCCTAGCAAGGCATCTCTGGCAGAGTCTTCCAACGAGGCTGGTGGAGCAGTGCCCCTAAAGAAGCGGATTAGAGACGTGGCATCCTCGTGTTGGTTCCTGCGCAGCCGGTTTGCGTTCTTGAACGCTCCTGTACCATGCCGTCTTCCTTACGGTGGTTGGTTCTTAGCCTATGGCGACACCATCGGGTTGCGTGTTTTGTGGGGAGCGCTCTCTGGACATTCTTATGCTGACCACGAGTGGAGATTCTTCCTTCGCTTTCTGCGACCAGGGATGACAGTTTTCGACATTGGTGCGAATCAGGGGTACTTCACAATTCTCGCCTCGCGGGCCCTTGGCGCGAGTGGCAAGGTATTTGCGTTCGAACCGGCACCGCCGGAATTCCTCAAACTCCGCACGAACTTGCGTATCAATCGCTGTCGGAACGTGGTCGCAGAAAGCCAAGCGATCGGTTGTTCGCGTGGGCGGACGGAGTTTCACCTGTGCTTGGACTACCAAGGATCATTCAGTAGCATCCGACAGCAAGCTCGGGACGTTACCAGTCGTAGAGAGCTCATTGAAGTCCCGATCACCATGCTGGATGAGTATGTTCGCGAGAACAACCTTGAGTCCGTCGATCTCATCAAAGTCGACGCGGAAGGCGGTGAATTGGACGCCTTAAAGGGGGCAACGCAGGTACTCAGACAACTTCGGCCCGCTGTCCTTTGCGAACTTGCCGACGTGCGAACTCGCCCTTGGGGGTACGCCGCTCGCGACATATACTCGTACTTGATTAGTTTTGGATATCGTTGGTACCGATTCACCGATCTTGGCAACCTCGTACCAGCTGTGCCGCAGGAATCATATGACCCGTTTTGGGAGAATCTGGTCGGACTGCCTCAGGAAAAGACCATCTTCTAAGTGGTCACAGCAAGTTGGTCATCCAGTTTGTTTTACCACCACATTTGTGAGAAGCCGGAGTTGGAGGACATGGACCGGCCGAGAGCGTATTGCTTACGATAAACTACGTGGAGAAGAGCATGGTAAGAGCGCTGTTGACGAAAATGGGCCCGACACTGGTCCAGCTGCATCATAAGCTGATGGAGCTACCGGCTCCAAACCTGAGGGGCGAACGGCACGTCGAGTACTCTTGGATTGCCGCGAATTTGCCACCCGGCCCAGGTAACGCCCTGGACTTCGCCAGCGGACCCGAGTGGATGGGCCTATTAGCAGCGCGGCGTGGCTACGAGGTGACCGCATTCGATCTGCAGCGTTTTGACTGGTTCTATGTTCACCCGAGTCTGACATTCCTGCAAGGGGATATCTTGAAGACCAATCTGCCCACCGAACACTTCGACCTCATCATAAATTGCTCGGCGATCGAACACATCGGTTTGGCGGGGAGGTACGGTGTGTCACGCGGCACCGAGGACGGCGACCTGTTCGCCATGCGTATCCTCAGGAAGAGTCTCAAGATTGGGAAGACCATGCTCCTAAGCGTTCCGGTGGGTCGGGATCACGTCTTCCGCCCACTTCATAGAGTTTACGGTGAAGCGCGCTTACCGAGATTACTCGATGGATGGAACATCGACACGAGAGAGTACTGGACCAAGGATTCCAAGAACCGATGGATTTGCGTAGACGAAGCCCACGCCTTGCACAAGGAGGCGATAGATCGATGCTACGGTCTCGGCCTATTCACTCTACACCGCCCTTAATCATCCGATTCATCACGACAACTGTCACCTGCTTATGATAACCTTATTTTCCACACCTAAGCCATTTCGAGGCCACACAAGTACCGTCCAGAGGAATGCAATACTCAGCTGGACATTACTGCGTCCCTCTCCCGAGATTATCCTAATTGGCAATGATGAAGGCGTGGCGGAGATCTGTGCTGAACTTCACCTCAAACACTTGCCTGAAGTGGAGCGAACCCGATATGGTACGCCGTTGCTGAACTCCATATTTGCCGGTGCGGAACGCACCTCTGGCAATCGTTTGATGTGCTATGTAAACGCAGACATTATCCTGATGAGCGACTTTCTCCCGACCGTGGACGGGGTGAACCGAGCATTTCCGCATCTGCCGTTTCTGATGATTGGAAGGAAGAGGAACGTACCTATACCCGAACTTCTGGATTTCACACGTGAGTGCTGGGAAGGCAATCTGAGAGATCTCGCCTTCTCGGAAGGAATAACTGGGACAGCCGATACGGACTATCTCGTTTTTCGCCGTGGCCTTTGGAAGGCAATTCCACCATTCGCCATCGGGCGGTTCTATTGGACTCAGTGGCTCATCTTCAATTCGTGGAAGTCCGGCGCAGCCATAGTCGATACTACAGCATCTGTAACAGCCATCGAATCCGCGCATGACTACATGCATGTCAGATCAGTCGCGCAGGGTAATATACTCGCCTCGCCTGAGGTCAGGGCAAATGCTGAGCTGTTTCGGGGGTGCAAATACTGGACGACCGCCAATGCGACGCATATTCTCACCCCGGAAGGGATTCAGCAGCAATCGGCCATCAGGAAAGCACTTGCGTACCTAATCACGCTTGATCACAGCATGGGCCTTCATGCAAGGACCCGTAAATCCTTGGCGCTGCGGCCGTTCCTTGCGTTGTATCGCATGGTACGGCCCGTGCCGAGGGCCATTCGACGATTCATACTGGGCACCGCATTGAAGTAGGGCGGGGCGCTGCTGCATTGCGGTGAACCAACCTCATATGGTGCAGGTCATGAGACATACCAATTCGGCGACGCTGGCCTCACGGCCTGTGGCACAGAGGAAGCCGAGGGATTCCTGGCACCCGGTTCATGGCGGAAATCCTGCGTTTAGCATCTCGCGGGTGTTTCTGGTCGCGTACGTGGTCTCGTACATCCTTTTCCCGATTCTAAAGTGCCTTGCCCCGGGCTTGATTGGTGTACCGCAGCTATTCTCAGCGTCCGCCGTGCCGGTGGCAGTCGCCTGGGCTGGAGTTGGTCTCGCGGCATTTCTCCTCGGACACAGCATAAGTAGCCACGCAAAGCTTGGACCGGTGCGTCCCCACTTCATCGTGAGTGGGTCCAGGCTTCTCATGGTGTGGGTGCTATCACTGCTCGCACTGGGAGGGGTGTTTTGGTCGGTACTCATGCAGTACAGCGCTGACACGATGTTGTATCGTCGTGATAACGCTCTGCGCGGAGAAGGTATCACGTTGTTTTCGTATATCGCTCTGAGTGTCATCTCATCCGTGTTTTCCCTCTTGTTGCTCACAATAGAAAAATCCAAGGCAGCACCGATAATCCAGCTTGCTGTGCTTACCGTAACGGGCTTCGGATCGCGAGGGATTGTGATTACATACGTCCTCGCTTTGGCTCTTGTAGCTGACAACCAGGCGGTGAAGCACGTATTGCGACGGTATTTGAAGTACGTGATTGCCGTCGTACTGGTGGTGGTATGCGGAGTGGGGTTTGTTGCAATCCGTGACGAAGATACACTTAACCCAGAAAGCTTCGTTCGAAGCATTGTCAACAGCTTTGACGAAGGCGAAATGTTCGTCGCTATCTACAATCAGTATAATGGGAAGTTACTATATGGCGAGACTATTGCAGATATCCGGTACGTCTTTTTGCCACGGCAGCTCTTTCCGGATAAGCCTTATTATTGGGGTAAGGCTAAGTTCGAGCTAGACCTAGGGTTGACTGACATTTACCACAATGATAACCCACTCTATGGAGCGAGCACGGTGTTCGGGCAGCTGTCGGAGCTTTTTGCCAACTTTGGCCATGTCGGTATCTTGATGGGAATGTTTTTGTGGGGCTGTCTCTACGGACTAGTCGAGCATCTCCGACGTGCACCGTTTTACAGCATAGCGTGGTTCTTCTATTTGCTCCTGTACATCTTACAGTTCTGGTTCTTCCGCCACGGCCTCTTAGGCGTCGTGCAGTCGTTGACGGTGCCCGCGTTGATCGCTCCTGTTTTCCTCTTGTTGGCCTACCGCCGCAGGCGGACGTTAAAGGTCCGGTCGAGGGTTAGGCCAATGGCGGCCTTGCCACTATGAGGGTCTTGATCGTTGCCCCTTACTTTCCGCCAGACAGTAACCAAAGCGCGCTAATGTACAGCAGTCTGGCCGCCGATCTTGCGGCCCTGGGTGAGGATGTGACCGCGATAACGACTGAACCGCACTATGCGGTTTCCGGGAAACGGCGGCCCGTGGGTCCTTATCGGGTGGGGCGTTGGAGCGGGGTGCGGGTCATCCGAGTTTACGTTCCGCATTTGGGTCGGTCCTCGTTATGGCGACGCATTCTCACATTACTGTGCTTTAACATCCTAGGCGCAGTGCCCCTGCTCTTTCAACGCCGGCCGGATGTGGTTGTGCTACCGAACCCTGGGTTTCTTTCGTTTGGCATCGCTGCTGTTTTGCTCCTGCGGCGAATTCCCATACACTTCCGGATTCACGATCTCTACCCGGAAATCGCCATCCGGCTCGGTGTCCTAGCAAGCGGAGGTTTGGCTTCGTACTGGATCGACAGGATGGAGAAAGCGTGCATTCGTCGAGCCGTGACCGTATCAGTAGTTACAGAGGCTTTTCGCGAATACTTAGTCAAGAAGGGAATCGCACGGAGCTTGATCGATGTGATCCCTGACTGGGTTGACACGAAGGAAATTTGTGTGAGCTCGAGGTGCAATGCGTTTTCGAGGAGGCACGGGCTGGACGGACAATTCGTAGTGATGTACGGGGGTAACGTGGGGTTATCCCAGGATCTCGAAGTGCTGCTGGATGCGGCGGAAATCCTGCAGAACAGCGCGGGAGAGGGGGCCAGATTCCTTATCATCGGGGAGGGAGCGGGCAAGCAGGCCCTGATGGAGCTCGCCGAGCAGAAGGGCCTCCGCAGTGTGACGTTCCTACCCTGCCAGGCGGCTGAATGCCTCAATGACGTCTATGCCGCATGCGACGCGGGCTTTGTTTCGTTGAAGTCAGGCCTATCGCCGGAGTGGTGCCCCGCCAAGGTATATACCGTTATGGCGAGCGGAAGACCGGTGCTTGCCGCCGTCGACGTCCCTGGAAGCGAGGTGTACAGGACTGTGTCGAACGCCGGCGCTGGGATTTGTGTGCAGGCGGGAGATGCGCACGCGGTCGCGAGGGCTGTATTGGCATTGATGGCGGACAGCGCGGCAGCCGAGGAGTTCGGCCGTAAGGGTCGCTCGGTGGCCGAGAGCCTCTTCGCCCGGCAATCCTGCACTCGGGCCGTTCATCAGGCGATCAAACGAACGTGTGCACAAGTATGAAGATCTGCTACATCACTCTTGGTTTTATGCCCGCCGTTAAGCTTGGCGGTCCTGTCTTGAACAGCGATCATCTTACAAAGGCCTTGGCCCAGCGAGGACATGAAATCAGTGTCTGGTGCAGTAATTTGGCCGACAAGACAACCAAGCTCTTCGACGGTGGACGGCGCTCGCGGTATGAGACAGTGGAAGTCGTTTACTTTAATACGCATAAGCTGTTTCCCGTAGGTATTGGGTCCTTTGGCGTGTATTTCTGGCCGGATTTGGTTTCCTTCTGTCAAAATGAACTACGCGGGTTCGACGTGGTCCATCTGGACGGCTACCGTGATTACCCCACCTTGGCAGCCAGCTACTTCTGTCGCAAGTTGTCTGTGCCCTACGTCCTCCAGGCGCGTGGAACCATGAGGGCGGTCTTCAATAGCTTCGCGGCGAAGGGGATCTACGACAAAGTGTTTGGGAGGTCAATCCTGGCAGGCTGCAAGCTATTTGTGGCTTCCTCCAACAGGGAAGCTGCGGATTACGCGAGCTTTGTCCATGATCGCTCTCGAATTGTGAGAATCTACAACGGTGTTTCGAGACACGAATTCGCCGATATTCCGCCCAGAGGTGAATTCAGGAAACGCCTTGGCTTGTCCGATCAACTGATAATCACCTATGTAGGTCGGTTGCATCCGGCAAAGGGTATCGACGTGCTGATGCGCGCCTTCTCCATGGCACGTCGGCGCCCGGAGGCTCGGCTGGTACTCATTGGCCCCGACGAAGGCTTTCGGGCTTCCCTCACGGCGCTCAGCGTCGAGTTGGGGATCCAAGGCGAGGTCCGATTCGTGGACGCGCTGCGGGGAAGAGACAAGCTGGCTGCCTATGCGGATTCCGACTTGGTGGTGTACGTCGGCCAGTCGGAGTCGTTCGGCATGGTGCCGATCGAAAGCCTCATGTGCGGAACCCCAGTCGTCATATCAGAAGGCTGTGGCTGTCGGGAATTGCTCGAGCCGTTTAGTGCCGCGCACGTTGTCCCATATGGTGATGTGGGCGGGTTGGCCGCGGAAATCGACAGATTCGCCCTTCATGGGCAGATGGCAAGGGCTGGCGCTGCTGAGGCCCGAGAAGTGCTCTGTCGCCTGCTTTCCTGGGAGAGTATCTGTGAGCAGTACGAGGATGCTTACCTGAGGGCAATTGGGGAGAAGGGCGAGGTTGCACTGCGTGCAGCAAGTTCAGAGAGGACGCCGTGATGTGATGCCAGTTTGCCCATCGATATGATCTCCACTTGGCCGCCGTCAAGGCTGCGGTGTGCGCTGCGGGAGCTTCGTCCGCAGTGGCGCAGACGGTGCTGGCTGCCAAAGTCTGTCTCGTTGTACAAGCGGGTGAAGCAGAAGCGATAGAGGACCCCATGCTGACCATTTGGCAGCACCCAGCCAAGGCCGCGGAAATGGGCAAGAATGCACGTGCATATTCTCTTAAACACTCCACCCTCGAACTGGCCTGCCATGAATTCGAAGAGCTGCTGTCCGGGCTGACGGCAGCTCGCGCCTGAGGCGCGGACCGAATATGGATCTGCTTTCAGCGACCCAACTAGCAAACATCGAGTTTCACCGGAGGCTTGCGCCTCAGTACGCGCAGCAGCCCTTCTTCCAGCCAGCCAACCGTCAACGCGTACGCGCGTTGCTATGCGAGCTCGCCAAGAGCACCCCAGCAAAGCGGCTATTGGACGTCGGGTGTGGAACCGGCCTGATTCTGGATCTTGCTAACGACCTCTTCGAGGAGCTGTACGGCATTGACATCTCACCCGAGATGCTCGGCAAAGTGACCCCGCGGCCCAATGTGAAAACACAGCTCGCAACCGCCGAGGCTATGCCTTTCCTGGACGGCACATTCGACATGGTCACCGCTTACAGCGTGCTCCACCACATCGAGGACCCGGGCCGGGTGTTTGGGGAAGTGCGGCGCACATTGAAGCCCGGCGGCGTCTTCTATGCGGACGAGTCGCCATCCCAACACTACCGCGATGCCCTCGTGGCCCTCAATCCCAAATCTCCGATGACCGACGCTGTGCGGCGCCAACGGGAGAGGGTGTTGTCCGATCCCGGGGAGTACCAGAGGCTATACGAAGTCCCGCTTGAGATTGTCAAGAGGGCGATGGTGCAGAACTACCACAATCACTCTCTCACGCAGGAGAACCTGCAAGAGTCTCTACTCTCCGCTGGGTTCAGCAGCATTGAAATCAACTTCCGCCATTTCGTAGGCGAAGAGGAGTGCCGGCAGCGGGGCGGGGAGGAACTGGTGGCGAGAGTTCAGAATTGCCTTCTGTCGATTCTGCCCTTGAGCCGGAGCTTGTTCAAGTACTTCGTCCTCGTGGCACGATGACAAATGCCCTCGGAAGGACGGTTGCTGCCCTGGTCTGCGTCGCCGGGGCCCCCATTCACCTCTGTCTTAGCTGTCTCATTAAGATCTTGGACGGCGGGCCAGTGCTCTACTGGAGCCCTCGCCTGGGGTATGACGGAAGGCCGTTCCAATTACCCAAGTACAGGACCATGAAGGTAGATTCTCCGCCAGTGGTCACAATCGGTTTCAAGACGATTGTGGCAGTAGGAGATCCGAGGGTAACGACGATCGGAAGCTGGCTGCGATGCGGCATCGATGAATTGCCGCAGGTCTGGAACATCGTGCGGGGAGAGATGGCATGGCTGGGCCCGCGGCCAGATGAAGCATGGATGCTGGCCAACTACGGCCCGCTGAGTCGAGAGCGGCTGTCGCTCGCGCCGGGCATCACCGGTTTCGCGCAGGTATTGAATTCGAGGGACGGCGCCACTGAGGTCGGCTATGCGATCGACATCTGGTACAAACGCCATCGGAGTTTCTGGCTCGACCTTTGGATAGTCCTGGTAACGCCCGTTTTCATTCTCGGCTGGCGATCCTTGGGATCAAGACGTTTGCGGAAGTTGATGGAATGTGGGGAGTTCCTCGAACTCGTGGCGCAGTGCAAGCAAGAGATCGATGCGGCAGCCCAGGCCAATGACAGCCAGAGGATACCCACTGCAGTTCGAGGGGATGTTTCGAGTTAGAAGGAGGACGGCAGACGGCGGGGATTGAGCCAAATGCAAAGGGCCTGCAGCAGGTAGGCCAGGAGCGGCCTGGAGGCACCGAACAACCGCAGGCCATGGTGTACCTCTTCTGCGACCATGGGTACGGTTGGCCGTTCAGCACGCGAGCTATGTGGCTCCTGAAGGGGGGGGCTGACCTGATCGTAGTCTACTCAGGGAACAACGGGATGGCGGGGCGCGGCGGCTATCGGCAGGGAGTCAATAAACTGTGGTTTCTCACCCGGAAGGTACTCACAGGTACGCTCGCTGCACTCTGCGGGGCGAAGATCCACACCGTGACCGATGTCAACGCCCCGGAGTTCTGGGGGGGCCGTTCCTGCCGGCAGTCACGGTGTTGTGACCGGGTTCAATCAGATTTTCCGCCGGCAATCGATTGATTCGTTCCGGACCCTGGTGAACTTCCACCCTTCCGTGCTCCCGCTCTACCGGGGGCCGGTGCCTTCCTACTGGGTGCTGAAGAACGGCGAGAAACAGACCGGATACACCCTACACGTCATCACGGAACGGATTGACTGCGGCGAAGTGCTCTACCAGGAAGTTGTGTCTTGCGCTGACGTCCGTTCGGAGGCGGCTCTGAACAGGAGAATTGCGCGGGCCGCGCTCGGCACTCTGGAGCGTTACCTTGCTCACTTGCGGAGCGGCAGCGAATGGCAGGCCGTCGCGGTGGACGCTCACTCCATCTACAAAGTGCCAGTGAACTACGGGCGAAGGCCGGAGGTTTCAGCTTAGCTTAGGCAACGCCAGATGCGACTTCCGCGGCATCTGTAGCGTCCCACCGAATTCGCGAGACATCATCAAAGACCGCGGACTTCGTCAAGAGCGAGCAGTGGGTTCCGTATTCGATTTCTGAAGATGAAGAAGAATAAAACAGAAAAGGAAAATGCAAAATGATCGAAACCAAAGACATGCAAAAAGTCACTCCCTACATGGGTTTGGCTGGCAGGGGTGACTCAGATCGGAAGCCTAGCCTCCTGATAGTGGGCGCGGGCCCGCTGCAGCTTCCGGCGATTGAAGAGGCGGCGGCGGTCGGCCTAAGGACAGTGGCTGTGGATGCGGCCCCTCGGGCGCCGGGTTTGGCATTGGCCGATGCGGGCCATGTCGTGGACATCCTCGACTCAGCCGCTGTGGAGGAGGTCGCCCGCCTGGAGGGCGTCTCCGGAGTAATGACTCTCTGTACAGACGCTCCCGTGAGGAGTGTGGCGGCCGTCGCCGAAGCGCTCCGCTTGCCCGCCCTCAGCCGGGCCGCCGCTGCGAACGCAACGGATAAGCGCCTCATGCGTCGGGCCTTGGCGGCCGGGGTTGTTCCGATACCGGCGTTCCGCGAGGTAGAGGGTATTGCTGAGACTCAAGGTGTTGCGGAGGCTCTGGGCTACCCTGTGGTGGTCAAAGTGGCTTGCTGGTCGGGCAGCCGGGGCGTGTACAGGGTCGATGGGCCTGAGGAACTCGCGGAGCGGTTCCAGCAGGCACGGGAATACCAACCCGAAGGCGCCCTGCTGCTGGAGGAATGGCTGGACGGTCCCGAGGTGAGCGTGGAGGGGATCTGTTGCGGCGGTAGGGTACATGTCATTCAGGTGACGGATAAGCTGCTCTTTCCCGGGCCGTTTCCGGTAGAAGCCGGACACACGCAGCCATCGCGACTGCCTCACGCGACTGTGGCGCGGATTCGGAGCGTCACCGAGGCGGGCATCCGTGCCCTTGATCTATCGTCGTGTGCCTTCCATGCGGAGCTCAAAGTGACGCCCGAGGGACCGAAGATTATTGAGATTGGCGCAAGGCTGGGCGGCGACCGCATCGCCACCCACCTGACGCCGCTTTCAACTGGCGTGGATTTGGTCGCGGCGGCCATCCAAGTGGCTTTGGGGCGCGAGCCGGATCTCTGTCCCCGGTGGGGCCGTGGCGCTGCGATCTGTTACCTCCATGCGGAGGGCGTTGGGACAGTGGAGTCGCTTGGGGGGCTCGAGGAGATTCGTTCCTCACCTGGTCTGGAGCTTCTGTATGCCGCCTCTGAGCGGGACGGGCCACTTGGGCCCGGGTTCGCCATCGGAGAGGTTCGCTCCAGCCTTGACCGGTACGGGCATGTCATCTTCTCTGGCGAGCATGCCGACGAGGCCGCGGACAGGGCAGAACGTGCCGCCGCGTCCGTGAAGTTCCGCTTTCATTCTCCCGTCAGTTCCGCCGCCTCATGAGCGACAACCACTTCCTGCCGTTTGCCCTTCCTGAGATTGGGGAGGAGGAGGTCACTGAAGTTCTGGGCACATTGCGGTCAGGATGGCTCACCACCGGCAAGATTACGGCAGGGTTTGAAGAGGAGTTCCGACGGTACACAGGAGCGCCTCACGCCCTGGCGGTGAACTCCTGTACCGCGGGGCTTCACCTGGCGCTGGCCGCGCTGGGGATTGGGCCGGGAGACGAGGTGATCACGACACCGCTGACGTTCTGCGCCACGGTGAATGTCATTCTGCAGGTGGGAGCGCAACCGGTCCTTGCGGACATCGGTCCGGACCTCAATATCGATCCGGCGGCCGTGAACCACGCGGTAACGTCGCGCACTCGGGCGATGCTTCCGGTGCACTATGGGGGGCTCCCCTGCGATATGGACGCCATCTGGGAAACCGCCCGAACGCACGGGCTGAAAGTAGTCGAAGACGCGGCACACGCCGCCGGCACGATGTACAGGGGAGAGCAGGCCGGCTCTGGATTGAGCGATGCCGTGGCTTTCAGCTTCTATGCGACCAAGAACCTCACAACGGGGGAAGGCGGGATGGTGACGACCCCCTCGGCCGAGCTCGCGGAAAGGATGCGCATCCTGTGCCTACACGGCATCAGCCGGGATGCGTGGAACCGGTACAGAGAGAAGGGTAGTTGGTACTATGAGGTTGTCGATTGCGGGTTCAAGTACAACATGAGCGATCTGATGGCCGCGATCGGGGTACACCAACTGCGCAAACTCGACCGGATGAACGCGCGGCGGGCAGCGGGCGCGGCGGCCTACAACGAGGCCTTCGGCGGGATGCCGGAGCTGGAGTTGCCTCCAGACCGCGCGGACTGCCGGCACGCCTGGCAACTCTACGCGCTGCGTTTGAACCTGGATAAGCTGAGCATCGACCGGGGGCGGTTCTTTGAGGAGATGCGCTCCCGCGGGGTGGGCTGCAGCGTGCACTTCATTCCGATCCCGCTGCATCCGTACTACCAGAAGACGCTGGAGATGCGGGACCCCTGCCGGCGGGCCCTCGCCGAATACCCGAGGCTAATCTCGCTGCCGATCTACTCGAAGATGACGGACGGGGATGTGGAGCGCGTCATCCGGGCGGTGAAAGACGTTGTGGTGCAGCACAAGACGAAGCGCGGCGTAGCCGTTACTGCAGAGGCCCAGCGGTCATCAGCGTGAGAAAGCGGCAGTGGTTGCCTGGGCTGTGGGGCTGGAGATCGGGGTGGTGGTCGTGCTGACGCTGCTTCCCGCGCGAATGGTTCCGGACAATACCGTAGGCGGAGAGCACGAGCACGCAGTGGCCTACTTGGCGCTGGCGGTGCTCCCGACGGTTGCTGTGGGAGAAGCGTCGGTCGGCAGTTGCGGCCGCTGCGGACATGGCTCTGCTGGGCGCGGTCCTGGAATGACGCGCTTGAGTAAATGCGTGCTGGGACTGGGCTGTAGTCGAGGACGATCTCTCTGAGCGGTTACCACCAACCGGCCGGCATCGCGCGTCTCGCAGCTCTCCCGGAGGCAAGTGAGCCACGTCAGATCTCTTCGGGCATGGACATGTCCCTTGACCGCAAGCCGGCTTCGACATGAGCGGCACGGATGTCGAGTTTCTTGGCGGCGAGGGCACAGGCGAGCGTCGCCAAAGGAAGGCGTCGCCGCCGAGAGAATCCACTTTGTCGGCAACACCTGATACAGTCGCGGCTCGGTGAATGGTTTTGCGGGAGTCCCAACCACCGGCGGGACCGCCGATGTGGCAGGCTTGGACACATACGGAGAAGGCATGTCGAGCGGTGAGATAGTACTGGTTAGGCGGCCTTGGGTGCGCCGGGTGGCCGTGCTTGGCGCGGAGCTGGTCATGTTTGCCGGGGCGGGGGCTCTGGCGTTTCTGCTGCGGTTTGACTTCGTGATTCCCGCCAGCATGCTGCAGCTTCTCTGGTGGGGCTTGTTGATCTGGATCCCGGTGAAGGTGGTGGTGTTCCGGGTGACGGGGTTGGAGCGGGGGTGGGGGCAGTTCGCTTCGGTTCACGATGCGGTTTGGATTGGGGTGGGGAACTTCTCGGCCTCGGTCTTCAGCTTCATGCTGATACGGCTGCTGGCGCCGCTGGGGTTTCCGCGGTCGATCTACGTGCTCGACCTGATGCTGTGCTTCCTGGCGACGGCGGGGGTGCGGGTGGCGATCCGTTACGCGGCGGAGGCGGCACGCGGAGGGCGCCAGAACGGCGCGGGGGCGCGGACGCTGGTGTACGGGGCCGGGTTGGCGGGAGATTTGCTGGCGCGCGAGATACACGCGAACCCGCGGCTGGCCTACCGCTTGGCCGGCTTCGTGGACGACAATCCCGCCAAGCGCGGGCTGCACGTGCAGGGCCTGCGTGTCCTGGGCACGGGCGAGGGGCTGGCGGCGATTGTCCGCAAGCACGCCATCGAACAGGTGCTGATCGCCATCCCGTCGGCCACGGGCGCGCAGATGACGGAGATCCTCAGCCGCTGTCAGAGCGCGGGGGTGAAGTGCAAGACCGTGCCGGGGATGGCCGCGTTGCTGGAGGACGGTCCGCTGGCGGGGACGATCCGGGACGTGGATGTCGAGGACCTCTTGGGGCGGAACCCCGTGCGGCCAGAAGAAAACCAGATTCGTGGCTCGCTGGCAGGCAAGGTTGTCCTGGTCACCGGGGCGGCCGGGTCCATCGGCTCCGAACTGTGCCGGCAGATCGCACGCGTCCACCCCGCCAGGATCGTGGGATTCGAAATCGCCGAATCCCCGCTGTTCGAAATCGACCGCGAAATGCGGCAGGCGTTTCCCCAGGTCCCCTTCTACCCGGAGATCGGGAGCATCCAGAATCGCGCTCGCCTGGACGAGGTGCTGCGCCAGTACTCGCCGTCGGTCGTGTATCACGCCGCTGCCTACAAGCACGTCCCCTTGATGGAAGCTCACGTTTTCGAGGCGATCGAGAACAATGTCTTCGGGACGTACAACGTCGCTGTGGCCGCAGGGGAGCACGGAGTCGAAGACTTCGTCATGATCTCCTCCGATAAAGCCGTGCGGCCCACCAACGTCATGGGCGCCACTAAGCGTGTAGCCGAACTGCTGCTTCTCGCCCTGCAGAACGGACAGACCAAGTACGTGGCGGTGCGCTTCGGCAACGTGCTCGGCTCTAACGGCAGCGTCATCCCCATCTTCAAGAAGCAGATCGCGGCGGGCGGGCCGGTTACTGTCACCCATCCGGACATGCGCCGCTTCTTCATGACCATTTCCGAAGCTTGCCAACTCGTGCTGCAAGCGTCGGCCATTGGAGAGGGCGGCCAGATCTGTGTCCTGGACATGGGCGAGCCGGTAAAGATCGTCGATCTGGCTAGGAACCTGATCCTGCTGTCGGGGCTGAGGCCGGATGAAGACATCAAGATCGAGTTCACCGGGGTGCGTCCCGGGGAGAAGCTCTACGAGGAGCTGAACACAACGCTCGAGAACACGGCACCCACTGCCCATGAGAAGATCCGCATTTTCGTAGGCAACGGCATGCCGGAAGGCGACATGGTGAATTGGCTCAATTGCCTGCGAGAGATCTGCGAGACGCACGATCTCGGCCGGTTGGTGATTGCGCTGAAAGAGATCGTGCTCGACTATAGTCCGAGCACGCATTTGCTGAAACGCGTCATGGAAACTCGGGACCACCACGCAGTGTCACCTGCACGTGAAGCCGGCGGCGCATCCCAAACGGCCCGGGCGAAAGCCGGGCGAGGGCTTGTTCCGCTGTCGGAGAGACCATCGTCCCAGGTCGATCGGGCCTGAAATGGAGCAGGTTCGCCAATACATCCGCGAGCACGACAGCGCGGACGGCAACAGCGGACAGTTCTGAACCGATAGCGGAGGCGCGTTTCAGCGCGACGTATCCCAGAAGGGTGCTTACAATGAGAGCAAAGAGAATATTGGTCAATGGTTCCGGTGGTTTCATCGGCGGCCACATGGTAAAGCGGCTAAAATCCGAGGGTTATTGGGTCCGTGCAGTAGACATCAAGCTCCACGAGTTCGCGACTCCTCCGGCCGATGAATTCATTGTCGGTGACCTGCGTGAACAAAACATAGTGGCCGACGTGGTTAGGGGTATCGATGAAGTCTACCAGTTCGCCGCCGACATGGGCGGTGCCGGGTATATCTTCACGGGCGAGCACGACGCCGAAGTCATGCACAACTCCGCGACGATCAACCTGAACACGCTCCATTTTGGCGTCAGGGCCGGCGTCCGGAAGTTCTTCTACTCATCGTCCGCTTGCATCTACCCCGAGTACAACCAAAGGGACCCGAACAACCCTAAATGCTCTGAAGACTCAGCCTACCCGGCCGCGCCCGATAGCGAGTACGGTTGGGAAAAGTTGTTCAGCGAGCGTCTCTACCTTTCCTTCATGCGCAACTATGGCGTCCAGGTCCGAATCACCCGGTTTCATAACATTTTTGGCCCGGAGGGCACATGGTGTGGAGGTCGGGAAAAGGCGCCTGCTGCGCTTTGCCGCAAAGTCGCCGAGGCGGAAGAAGGCGGAGAGATCGAAATCTGGGGCGATGGCGAACAGACCCGCTCCTTCCTGTACATCGACGAATGCATCGAAGGCGTTCGCCGGCTAATGGAGTCGGACTTCACCGGCTCTGTAAATATCGGTTCCGAGGAAATGGTCACCATCAATCAACTTGCCGCAATGATCATGCAGATCGCCGGGAAGAAGTTGAGGGTCAAGCACATTCCTGGGCCGTTGGGCGTGAGGGGCAGGAACTCTGATAATCGACTTATCGCCGAAAAGCTAGGCTGGAAGCCCTCCCGTCCACTCCGCGAAGGCCTTGAGAAGACATACCATTGGATCGAGGAACAGGTCAGAGTCTCGCTCGAAGCTGCAACCGTGGCGTGAGGCACTACGAGATCGTGGCGTGACGACGCCCAGCACCGGATCACTGCAGGCAGATAACGTCTCCCCAAACCGAAAAAGGCAGTAAGCGCTGATGAGTAACATCCTGTTTCGAGAGCAGAACAAGCGCACCGTGCTCATGGTCCTCTGGGCCGTGCTGATCTGCTGCGTCATCGTCGGCTCCCTGCTGCCCGCTGCGTCTCCTGTGATGGTGGCGGTCGGCCGCCTGCACATCAACGACAAAGTGCAGCACTTCTGCGCCTACCTGGCGTTGTCGTCCCTGCCAGTGATCGGATTCCGGGATCGGCGCAGAGGCATTGTGGCGGGCCTCATGATGTTCGTATTGGGAGTTCTTCTGGAAGGCGGCCAGCACTTTTCACCCGGTCGTGCCGTGGAACTCGGCGATGTGATTGCCAATGGGGCGGGCGTCAGTTGCGGCACCCTGCTGGCCTTGCCGCTCCGCGCCTGCATCGCGATTCTGTAGCCTCGCCCTCTACGACCCCAGCCGCGGGTAGTGGGCTACTTTCTACGAGCAACGGAGGGCGGAAAGAGCGGCATGATTCAAAGTAGCCCACTACCCAGCCGCGCGCAATTCCCTCCTGCGCGGCTGATCCTATACAATCTCGATTCGTCTAGTGGTGAGCCTCCGGGAGGCCCTCTTGACGAAGGAGTGATGGCGATGACATCCTTTCCAAGTGGACACATCGGATCGTGTCCACTTGGAGCGTCGATGGACACTTTCACTCAACCGGCGACGGAGACCCTTCCAGTCAGGAACCAGCCGCGAGTTAACCCCAAGAAGCGTAACCGTCCGGTCGTGGCCGTGTTGACATGCTCAATTGGCAGAAGTGTGGGAGAGAAGTGTCCACATAAGAAATACGTGGACACTTATGCCAAGTGTGTCGGTGTCGCCGGGGCGATGTTCCAGGGCAGCAGGTCGGCCATGCAGTTCACGGGATGATCGGCGATGCGCGTCAGGACCTCGCGCAAGTAGGCTTCGGGGTCGAGTCCGTTGAGTTTCGCCGAGCCAATCAAGCTGTAGATGGAGGCAGCACGCTCGCCGCCCGCGTCGGAACCCGCGAACAGATAGTTCTTCCGACCCAGCGCGACCACGCGCAGCGCTCGTTCGGCTGCGTTGTTATAGATCTCCAAACGACCGTCGTCGCAGTACCGTGTCAGCGTTGGCCATAGTCCGAGCGCATAGCGGATGGCCGCCGTCGTATCCGACTTGCGGGACAGCTTAGTCAGCGAGATTTCGAACCAGTCGTGTAAGGAGTGGAGCAACGGTCGTGCCCGTGTGTGGCGAACGTGTTGTCGCTCGTCTGGAGGACGCCCACGGATTTCTTTCTCCATGACATACAGAGCGGCGATTCGTTCCAGAGCCTCGCTGGCGATGGGCGATGCGTGCGCTTGTTGCAAATCGTAGAACTTGCGCCGAACGTGCGCCCAACAGGCGATCTCCTGAATGCGGCCATCCTCTTTATAGAGCTGGTTGAATCCAGCGTAGGCGTCGGCCTGCAGCGCACCCCGAAACGTGCGCAGATGTTGCTCGGGATGTTCTCCCTTGCGATCGGGCGATACGCGAACCATACCGCCGGTGCCGCCGTATCGCCCGCCGGGCGATCATCGCGAACATAGGTCCACAAGCGGCCCGTCTTGGTCTTGCCGTTTCCTGGTGCCAGCACGGGCACCGGCGTGTCATCGGCATGCACTTTGTCCGCCGCCATCACATAACGACGTAATGCCACCACCAGCGGATCGAGTAACTCACTGGTTCCACCGACCCAATCCGCCAGCGTCGATCGTTCCAGCTCGACGCCTTCGCGCGCATAGATCTCGGATTGCCGATAGAGCGGAAGATGATCGCAGTATTTGCTGACCAGCACATGCGCCAGCTGGCCAGGACCGGCCAGACCGCGCGCAATCGGCCGACTCGGTGCCGCCGCCTGCACGATCCGCTCGCAGTGTGCGCAGCTCAGCTTGGGACGCACCTGGCGGATCACCTGGAAGCGTGCGGGCACGAACTCCAGCATCTCCGAAACATCTTCGCCCAGCTTGCGTAACTCCCCGCCGCAGTCCGGGCAAGCCGTGTGCTTGGGCAAGAGCGCGTCTGCGTCGTCCGCGGCAGATGCTCGGGCAGTGGACGCCGTGCCGGTTTCGCAGGAGCACTAATAAGGATGGAAGATGATGCACGCAACCTGCCCGAATTGCGATGGCGAAGGCTCAGTGCGCTTAACCGTGACCTACGGGTTACCGCTTCATGGGTTCGATACGGAGCAAGGCTTTACGGCGCACTTTACCGTACCGAGTCCGATGGAAACTGACAGGCATGTTTTCTTCGACGTTCAGTCCTTTGTTGGTTGGATCAAGACGAGTCCGCATGGCGGATATACCCATGATGCTTCAAGCTCGCTGGGTCTGCTGTTCCGATTCTAAGGAGCAAGAATGTCAACCATTCCAGCCAATCTGCAATGGTTGCGCGAACTACAAGATTGTCATTGGCGCTCCCGGCGGGCAGGCTTACAGATCCGCGGGACTGATCCCGCCTAGCCGAAATTAAAGGTGCAGTGCGAGATCATCAAGACCTTGGACCCGCACCGAACACAGCACGGGATGCCGAAGCCACAGCGCAGAACGTGCGGAGGCGCTTGCAGACGATTCAAGGGGAATGGTTCCTCGACACGAGCGCGGGCATCCCCTATCTCTAGAGCGAGTATGTTTCCAAGGCAATCGCCGAGAAACCCGCCGCAGACAGTGGCCGGTGCTCACCCGGAGGAAACCGAAATGAAAAACCGCATATTTGTAACGCTGCTCCTGTCCACAGTAATTGCACTTCCAGGATCCGCCCAGCAAAACAATTCAACAAGCGCGCAGTCGAAGGCATCCTCCGGTCAGACTGCTCCCGCTGCAGAGGCCGGGACCGCCACCGGCAAAGAGCCCTTGCGGGCTAGCCATGGGGACTTTTGGGACGGCGATGAACCCGGTGTGGCGTGGCTGGTCTTGCATCCATTTGCCAGCAAAGGATACGTACGCCGACATCTTCAGCCCATCCATGACCGGGTCAACGAACTCGATGAGATAACGGCGTCCCAGGCAAAGACGATCAAGGAAAAGGAAGACCGCGTCCAGCAAGGGATTCAGCTGGCCTCAAACAAGGTGAATGAAGCCGACCAGCGCGCCGTCGATGCCCGCAATAGGGCCGAGAGAGCCCAGAAGACCGCGGCCAAAACCAATACGCGCCTGACCACGGTCGAAGGCGCGGTCAGCGACATTGATCTGTACAAGGCCACCCACCAAACGGAAATCCGCTTCCGCCCTGGACAGAATGTGTTGAGCGAGGACGCTCAGGAGGCACTCGACGAGATAGCCGCACCGCTGAAGGGTGGGCGCGGCTACGTCATCGAAGTGCAGGGCTACTCCTCGGGTCACGGTCAAGCCGCCATTGCTGCCTCACGGAAGATGGCGGACTCGGTCGTGCGCTACTTGGTGCTCAAGCATGAGATCCCGGTCTATCGCGTCTACGTGGTGGGCATTGGCAACGCGCCTCTGGCCGGGGGCCAAGGAACCGTGGTGAAGCGCACCAGGGGTGGCCGGGTCGAAATCAGCGTGCTGAAGAACGATCTGGATCAATTGGCTTCCACCTCCGGCGCGACTACCCCTCCGAAATAGGGTCTAGCGCGATTGACGAACGGTCGCGCTCACTCCCGGCGGCGCCACGAACACGGCTCTGTGAGCATATCGCGGGGCGCAGTTTTGTCCAACATCGGCTCCCCACCAACCCCTCCAGCCACGCGTTCTCGTCCTCCCCGGCTCCAATCCTTCGCCCACACCGGGCACGTCTAAGGTCTCGTGCGGTTCTTCACAATTCCAATTCCAGTACAAAAGGCGCGGAAGCTGTTTTACGCATAACGGAAGTGCCGTCTGAACGGACAAACCACCACGAGACCGAGAACAGCATGGCGGACGCAATGTGTTTTCTTGTTGCGATTTTGTAACAAGATCGAATTAGTAGTGGACAGGGAGGCGAAGTCTGGCAGACTGCGGCTTACGGGAGAAACTAAGATGGTGTGTTTGCCGCCGTCGGAGAAGCCAGCCAACAGGTTCACCTCGAACTGCGCGCAAGTTAAAGGGCGTTTCGCCCGACATATACCTCAACAAGCGCGGGCGCTTCAGATTCTTTTCTTTACCGGGAAACTACTGCCATGAAGGTCGGCCCCACCCACTCTATCTTCAGAGAGCGAACACCAAGAAGGTTTGCACCCTCAACTCTCTCAGGTTCGCCCTTGGGGTGTTTGTCATGGGAGGGGAACAAGTCAGGTTCAGAACAATTCACCAAGGTTTTCAGTCACATAAACGATCAAGTGATTTTGAGGAGGGATTCCGAATGCCTGGTCTGCTGGTCTTGGGGCTAATCATACTGGGCGCTGCGCTCGGAGCGCTGCTAACCACTATTTGCTATAAAGCCGCCGTATCCCAGATTGTGAGAGAGGAGATCGAAAGACCTCATGCTAACTAAGTCCCTGTTCGATGCAAGGCGTAGCTGTCCGGTCGTGGCGAAGCCGAATCGCCGACAAGGAAGGCGGGGGCCAGGGAAACGAATGAACCCGCATAGGGCAAAGCGGGTACTACGTGGGGCATCGTTCCATGTCGTTGAGGCAAGCTGATTTCGGGTGCGCGGCTCATAAATACGCGGGGGACGTCCACAATGTCAACTATTCGCCGGCAGACCCAACGCCGTGGATATGAGCCTTCCTGCTAATTGGCCGCGCTTTGACAGAGTGAAACGGGGTATCACACTTGACAAGTCTGTCCAAGGTATTGTTAGCGGAGCTTCTTCTAACTAGTGTATGTGCCGCTGCCAACGTGCGCGATCACCTGGTTAGCGTTCAGCATTCAAGCCCTCACTTCTCGTTTCCCCTTCGAGTTAAACAAGTGCAAGGCAGCGGCATTTGTATTAGCCAGAACTGTTCCGTTGTTGCAACACCCTACCACATCCAAATGTTGGCTGGTAAGATCGACTTGGGAGTCGCGGGCGTTCACACAGAAAAGGTATTGTCGCTCGCCAGTGAAACCGACACGAACAGGGCCGACGTGCCTGTCGCAAAAACAAAAACAAACTTGTTTTACAACGTAGCGCATGATGTTTCATTCGTCTATACGAAGAAGCCAGTCCCTCATAAATCAGGCGTTGCATTCTCATACAATTTTCACGTGGGCCAGAAAGTTGAAGTTGCTGGCTACCGCAATCACAAGTTTGAGACGACAGAGGCGAGGATCATTGGCTCGAACGTGCTTTTAGTAATGGGAAAAGCTCGACTGAACGAGAATTTGGTTGTGGATGTGTATTTGAATCCCGGAGCCAGCGGCAGTGCTGTGTTGGACGAGCGGGGAAACCTGTTAGGCATGATTGTACTCACCGGGGCAGCCAAACTCAGAGGCGGCGACTTGACAGCGTCCATCGCTCTCCCGGTTAGGACGATTGCAACCGCGTTGGTAAGGTTGGACCCGGCTCTTGGATCCGCGATCTTCAATGATGTACCAAGAGAAGACCCAAGACCAGAACAGAGGCGTCCGGCGGCGTATGAAGAAGACGACTTACCAGAAGATACCACGCCGGTAGTGCCAGAGTTATCGGCAGCTCCTGCCGCCGTGCCTAGCGCAGTTGACAAGTTGCGGGCTACATCGCTGGCCGCTTCCAGACTCGCGGTCAACTTCATTACCAAGCAGTGCCTAGCGCAAGGGACCGAGAAGCTTCTATGCCATGAGTTGTCGATCGTTGGCGGAGAGCAGAGTTTTCGCAAAATTGGGCATGATGACAAACTTGGTGAGCCAACAGAATCTTTTCCCGTTCAGAAGCACGGCGTCTGGGTGCAATCCGACTGGACTGACACCTTGGGGGAAATTGCAGATAATCCTTGGGTATTCCAGGGCTCCGCCGACGACAGTTATCTGTTCACTTCCAAGGCGGCTGCCGAAGATGATCGCTGCTATTTCGAGGAGTATCCGCAAGGAATTCCGCTTTTCAGCGGCTGGCACCCGGACTGGAAAGGTTCGGTCGCCTGCTTTAAGCAGGTCCTCACGGACAAGGACTTCAATGTAGTGTCCGTATTTACCGAAATGCGGCCGCCTGACGGCTGCCTAACGGAGTTATTCCAGACCGCTATCTACTATGACTGGATCAGGTTGGAGGGGCTGAAGTCGCCTGTTTTATTGCCGGTTAGGGAGAGAATCACCGCCAAGGTACGAGGACGGAAGGACTTGCTCTACGGCAACGTGTCGTGGACTGATTACAAAAAGTTTAGGGTTGGACATAGAATAAAGTTTTGAAGAACGACTCTCCTTTGTAGCTTAGCTCAAGCCCCGTTTAAGTACCGTTTCATGAGCGCGGATGAAAACAGAGTGCTGGTTGTAGACGATTCCCCAGTCTATCGACATTTGAGCATTCGCTGTAATCGCCTGCGCGATGAATGCTTGAACGCGAACTGGTTCACCAGTCTCAGTGACGCACGACGAAAGATCGAAACTTGGCGGCAGGATTACAACGAAAACGTTCACACAGTTCGTTGCACTACTTGCCGCCCGCAGAGTTTGCACGGACAGCAGTGGCGCGACAGTGGAAATAGTCTCGTCTTTCTAGCGACTGGTTTTTGCTCCGCACGCCTGCCCATAGGCTGAACTAGAGTTCCACGCCTGTTGCAGTTGTTCTGCGATAAACCCGTGGCGTCAATCCGTCAATCGGGTAGGCTCGCGGTTTGATAGAAGTACATTTTTCCTTTCCGCCGTAGCCAGTTCAATTCTTCTTACGCGCTCTCGCCTGTTCGTTCTTGAAGTTTCATCTTGGACAGAAGTTGGTAAATAGTTGCGCGGCTGATACCCAGGATTTCTGCAGCTCGCACCTTGTTACCCCCGACTCCCTCCAGCACCTGTATCACGTGATGCCTCTGTACCTCCTCAAGCGAGAAATATTTCTTGCCCATCAAGGCCTCCGCGGTCAGGGGACCGCGAAACCTCTCCGGAAGATCATCGATGTCAATTAGAGTTCCATCCACCATCATGCAGGCATTGCCGATTACATTTTCGAGCTCCCGGATGTTTCCGGGCCACGGGTATGTTGCCAGGCGAGTCTGCGCCCTGCGGACGATACCCCTAATCGGTTTTTTGTACTCAGCCGCAAATTTCTCGATAAAATACCTCTCCAGAAGCGGCAGGTCTTCCCGTCGGTTGGCTAGCGTCGGCAACGTAATTTCGGCCACTCCCAGCCGGTAGTACAAGTCTTCGCGGAATTGGCCTTCGCGGACCATAGCTTTCAGATTGCGGTGTGTGGCGGCGACTACTCGAACGTCGATGTTTCGGGAGACGAGTGACCCGACTCGCTGCACCTGACGGTTTTGTAGTACTCGCAATAGTTTCGCTTGTGCAGCGGGCGACAGTTCCCCAATCTCGTCCAGAAGGATGGTTCCACCATCGGCATGTTCGAATAGTCCAGGCTTGTCCTGTATCGCGCCGGTAAAAGCGCCCCGGACGTAGCCGAACAATTCGCTTTCTACAAGGGTCTCTACCAGCGTCGAGCAATTACAGACCACGAATTTTCCCCGTGTTGCCGGACTAAGACAGTGGAGCGCAAGAGCCGCCAATTCCTTTCCTGTTCCCGTCGCACCAGTCACCAGCACCGTTCTGAAGTGAGGCGCAATTCGCCGAATCTTCGCAAAGACCTCCATCATTAACGGACTCCGTCCGATCATTCCTTCGAATTGGAAGGCATCTACCAGCTTCTGGTCGAGGCGTAGAGTCATCTGACGTCTCTCTGTTTCCAGCACAAGACTTGCGATGCGGCTGCGGAGCTTCTCCATGTCGAGAGGCTTATTCAAGTAATCACAGGCACCCCTCTGAATTGCCTCGACCGCCAATTCGGTGGAATAGTGGGCTGTCATCAAGATGACCTCCACGCCCGGATCAACCGCGACTATTCTTTCCAGCAATTCCATTCCACTAACCTTTGGCCCGACCAGGTCAAGCAAGACTATCCTCGGTCGAAGCCGCAGGAATGTTTCGAAGCCGACCTCAGGGTCATTCTCAGTTAGTATTTCCAGGCTTTCGCGTTCGAGCGAAGCAGCAATCAGCGCGAGATTCTCTGGATTGCCGTCAATGGCCAGCAGTTTGACCACGTTCGGTGCATTCATTGGGCACCCCCACGGTGGATTTCCCCTTGCGACTTAGTGGAGCACCCTTCCCGATATCCCCTCTACGAGACGACATTCTCGTAAGGCTTCTTCTCCGATTGCCGCAGGACGCGGCTCTTCACTGGAAGAAGAGCGTCGGCTCACCCGATGTGTTTCCGCAGACATACAGGTTGCCGCTTGGGCTGCTGCCGGACGATGTGAAGTAGACATTGTCGAAGGTACCCGCGAAAAGCGGAACTCCCGCAGTCGAGCCACCGCCAACGACGGGATCGACAATCGGACCATCCAAACGCAGAGCAATCCCACTTCCCGAAGATCCATTTGAACACACGCTGGTAGTGTTCGGACCCAGAGGGCCAGACGACGTCACCGTCCCAATCGTCACGGAATTATGGCCGTTGCTGACCCCGGCGCACGTGGTGGCCGCGCACACAGCTGACAGCTTTCCGCCGTTACCGGTTCCGGTGTAGGAAAGTGTCACGAAGACGTTCCCGGTCGTCGGATCGTAAACCGGGCTGCTCAACTTTGCCTCGTCCACCTGTATGGGCCACGTGGCTGTAGTTTCCGCGGGTGTTCCGCCAAAAAACACCCCCGTGAACTGGTGGAGGTACCCGGCGTCGTCGCCGACGTAAAGCGTATCGGACCCGGGCGTAAAGTCATAAAAGGGGCCGGAATACGTATCGGTCGGAGTGGGATCTGTTGTTGGCGTAGCCTGGAAGGTGATAGTCGTCATGCACGAGGCAGTGCAGCCTCGGTAGCTGCCAACGGCGGTGGTGGAGAGACTCATTGGCGCTGTGGCGGATTCGGTGGTGGAAGCTGCCCATTTCAGCAACACGAGCGTCGCAACGCCACCCTGCGCTTGCACGAAAGCCAGTTGCGAGCCGTCGGCGAAAAGTGTCACCGAAGTGCTGATTGTGCCGCCCGTGTTATACGCCCAGTACACGGAGGGGACCGTTCCCCCGCAACCGTGATACAGATTGTTATAGGCGACAATGCTAGCCTGCGTGGACGAATCGGCCAAGCTGGTATTGAAGAACACAAAGTCGTTGGCGCAGCTATAGGTGGTCACATCGAACCCGAATTTCCCAGGATACTGGCCAGCGCCCACAGTCGCGCCCGTGCCCATGTCCACCAACCAGTCCCGCATCATCTTGTGATTCTTGGGCGGGAGGGAGGTGTTTGAGCCCGGCAACTCGGGAGTAAGGGCACCATCAAGCTCCGCCTCCGGCGGCGTCGCCTGCGAACGGTGAGAGAGTTGCTGCCAATAGCGAGGGCCCTGCTGCACGCGTCTGAGCTGTTCCGCAGTCGTAGGTTTAGAGAAGAGAAGGTAGTGGTGGCTCCAGTCGGTGGGCAGATGGACGACTGCCTGGGAACCCTGGGAAGTCCGACCCTGGGAAGTCTGACCCAGTAAAACTGAAGACAAGGTCAGCACGGTGAGCATGGAGAGACCCAACCATGGTAAGCCTCCGATGCAGAAAACGGCTCGTTGCGCAAAGCGGAAATCACGGCCCCATAAGATCACTCCCCAAAGAACAATGGAACAATGTTGGATTGACGCCCACATGCTTGAGAGTTTACTAAAAGGACCGAGGGCCTGAGTGAGTGTCGATAGCTTGTTACGAAATCCAAAAAAGGCTTAGGTCCCGTGTTAAAGTGCACTCCAACGGTTGATTTCCCTCTATCGCAGCAGCGAGAGCTAGCGTCTGCTGCGCGTTTCGGCGTTCGTGGAGTTTCTAAAAAAATAACCGCCTGCTTCTAACGAGCGGCGGACGCGGCGCGAGCTCTTTGGTTACTTGTCAATAATTTGGCCATAGCCTGGCCGTCAGCGGGTCGCGAGTAAAAGTATCCCTGTGCCATCTCGCAATTGAGCTGCTTGAGCAGGTTGACTTGCTCTTCCGTTTCAGTACCTTCGGCGACGACCTTCAAACCGAGATTATGGGCAAGCATAATGATGATCCGCACGATCTCGCGGCTTTCCGGGTCGGTGTCCATGTTCGAAATAAAAGTACGGTCGATTTTCAAGGTGTCGACTGGAATCCGGCGTAAGCGGCTGAGTGACGAGTGCCCAGTGCCAAAATCATCGATGCTCAAGCGAGCGCCAAGTGCCTTCAATTGCGCAAGCACGTGACCAGATTTTTCCGCATCGCCCATCGCGATCGTTTCTATGATTTCGAGTTGCAAGCAGTCTGGATCAACGCCGGTCTGCTCAAGCAATTTGCGGATCTCGCTGGCTAGATCGGGCTGGCCGAATTCTCTCGAGGTGATGTTCACGCTCATGGTCAGGGGCGGGTTTGAAGGAAATTCAGACTGCCAGGATCGGAGATGTTGGCAGGCTTCGAGCAACAGTTGCCGATTCATGGGGACTATGAGTCCAATCTCCTCAGCGACCGCGATGAACTCAATCGGTGAAAGTATGCCCCGCGAACGTTGCCACCGCGTCAGGGCCTCGAAGCCCGTGATCGTGCCGGTCTGCAAACACACAATCGGCTGGTAGTAAACGCGGAATTCTCCCTGGTCGAAGGCCTTGCGCAGGTCGGTCTCCAGTCGCAACCTCTTCACCGCGCTGGCATGCATTGCGGGATCAGACACTTCACAACGGGCCTTTCCCATTCGCTTGGCACGGTACATGGCGAGCTCCGCGTCGCGCAGCAGATCCTCTGCCTGGGTGTGAGGGCTGATGCTGGAAGCGATACCGATGCTCGCCGAAATTACGATTTGCTCACGGTTTACGACAAAGGGAGTCGCCAGTTCCGCTTGCACTCGTTCTGCAACGCGTACGGCTTCAATGGGGTCTCGGATGTCGTCCAAAAGGATCGAGAATTCATCACCACCGAGTCTCGCCAACGTATCGTCATTGGCCGGCTTGTCGGGTACGCCGCTCATGCGAAGACGCGAGACCGTGTCGGCTCGCCGCACCCGGTCCCTCAATCGCTGCCCGATTTGAATCAGCAGCTCATCCCCCGCCGTATGTCCCAGACTGTCATTGATGATTTTGAATTCGTCTACATCAATGAGCAATACCGCGAATTTGTAGTTCGAGTGTCTCTTAGAGAGGGTTAACGCGTGTTGCAAACGGTCCAGAAACAGGGCGCGGTTGGGCAGGTTAGTGAGCCCGTCATAGAACGCATTGTGTACCAGTATCTCCTCGGCTCGCTTCCGCTCAGTGATGTCGCGGTTCACGATTACCAGTTTTTCGGTCTGGCCTCTCGCGTTCCGGATGGCGCATGCGGTCGACTCCAAAGTACGCCAGGACCCGTCTTTGTGGCGCATCCGGTATTCCACTCGCTCTCCCTGGCCGCTCAGGCATGCCTTTTCTGCTGCTTTCAATACCCGTGGTCGATCGTCGGGATGAACTTGCTCGATGGACGAAGTGCCTCTTAGGTCTTCGGGAGAATATCCCAGGACCTTTTGATAAGCGGGACTATTGTAAAGACGGTGACCATCGCTATCGACAAGCGCGATCATATCAGCAGCATTTTCACTGATGAGTTGGAAAAGCTGATCTCGCTCAGCCAACTGGTGTCGAATACGCTGGAGTTGCAGGTGCTGATAGATCACGTATAAGTCGAAGAGTAATACCAGAGCTGCCAGCCCGCGTACCCATTCCCGGAGGTCAAACCAGTAAGAAACATCCGTGTCCCGATTAAACCAAGGAAAGGTGAACGACACCACCCCCAAGGTCAACGCCACTGTTACCGCAACAGCGAACCCCCACAGCCACCATTCACGACCTTCTATCCGACGCATCTCTATCGGGATCGCCTCCGGGCTGTTCCGACCCACTTGTTGGAATGATTGCGGATTCATGCTGTCGAACTATTCTCCTAGAACTTCTGCTGGTAGCGAGCAACGTCCTGTTGAGGCTCGTCTTCGATGTTACGGTCCTTCAAAGCTGAAGGCGTGATCGGCCTTTGCCTTGCGAAGCGCAGCTTTTATCAGCCGGACTAAGTTTTCACCGCTCCTCGTAAGGTCGAGTTTCGATTTCTCGATATACGCCATCGCGCCCTCTTCTTTCAGTTTGTCAGCGTTACTCTGGGGGAGACTGCTAACCACGATCACCGGAATGCGGGTGGTCGCCGGGTCTTGCCGGAGAGCTTGCAGCACGTGTTCGCCTCCCAACTTGGGCAACAACACGTCCAGAATGATGAGGTCGGGTTGGCTCTCCGAAACCAGCCGTAGAGCCTCTTCTCCGTCGCTAGCCTCCACGACACTGAAACCGGCCTCGGACAGGATGTGCCTGCTTGCCATCCTCATGTATCTGCTGTCCTCGACGAGAAGAATCTTTGCCGTCATGGATTAGCTCCGAATCGTTGGCCTTCCTGCCGCTCGCGAAAATGGATGCTCACACGAGCGCCGTCAGACACCTTAGATGCCCAGACGAAGCGCGGGCAGCATTCTGACCGGGACGATCTCCTGTTAGCACCATGGGAATGTTTGTCGGAACTCGCGATTTCCGGGAGTGAGGCAGAAATCAGTTCTGAGTCCGATTCTGATTCCAAGAGGGCGCGCGGAAACCTACTAACCGCAAGGAATCGCTTTCGACGAAAGCAAATGCGAAGTTTCGGCTTCGTGGTTGTCGATGTTTCCATAGGAGTTCTTTGTGTTCGCAGTTTTATGTCGCAATCCGGAGGCCTTCTGACAAGTACGCGACAGGTACTTTAGTGCTCGCGTGTAGACTGGATGCTTCAGCTATGTAGGCTTGCGTATTTCCAGGCAAGGAGCTGAGGATGTTACGTCATGATAATCGGGTCGGACTGGCCCGGCATTCTGGGTTGCCCCGATATGAACTAAATAGTCGGCCGCTGATGGCTGGATTTCATACGGTATTTCCAGCAATTGGTCAGTAAGGATGTCGCTCCTTCGTTATGGTTTACCGAGGATAGACACCTCGTTCTAATGCCCGCCCTATGCCACGTGTCGATGTGGCAGACATTGGTCCAGAATTCAGACGGAATCTCGGTTCTGCACGGATGAACCAACTACCGGCAAGTGGAGTGCAGTCAGAGAGTTGGGTCTCATGATCGAGATTGGCCTACGGCGTGCCATCCGATCAGAGGCGGCCTCATGAAAAGAGCAAGTTCGACTCGACGGTCTGCTGTTCAGCGGTGACGCACCAGGCACGAGTTGAACACTTCGCTGCGCAGCCATCGCGGTGGATCTCAAGGCCGGTCTTAAGAGATTTAACAAGTTTTCTTTCCATGCCTTGCTTCGGCGGGTAGGGAGAACACTCACTAGGAGTTCGCGCTGAAAAGTAAACACATAGGACTGAGATTGGGCATGGCATTTGCTGTGTTGATTGCCATGTTGGTGGGGATCGGGCAGTCAGGACTCCGCCGAATGAAAGAGATCGAGGAAAACCTTGGCAACATCACGGGCAGGCGATTCGACAAACTACAACTAGCACGGGAAGCTTTGACGTTGTCCAATCGCAACAGCCGTATCACGATGGAAATATTTCTCGTGCAAGATAGAGCACAGACGGACATGTTGTTGGCTACAAGGGCCGAGAATACCAAGAAGATTTCGAAATTAGTGGCGGAGATCACAAGCCGCTGTGAGTCAGAGAAGGAGAAACAGCGGCTATCTGCGGTGGAAGGAACGAGAAAACCATATATCGATAGCTACCTGCGAGCTCTACATTTGCTTGTCGATAAAGGGGAACGCGACGCAGCGGTAGCGGTCATGGTCAATGAAACACTTCCGGCGCTACTCAAATATCACGCTGCTTGGGACGAGTTCGTGGACTTTCAGAAAGACCAAGGGAACATCGCTGCCACGCAAGCCGAGGTTGACTACGCCAAGGCCCGTCGCCTTGCCTACTTACTGATTGTGCTGGCAGTAGCCGTTGCTCTTGCGATCGCGCTATTAACGACCCGCGAGACGGCCCGCGAGATTGCTGCGCGAATTGACGCACAGAAAGAAGTTAGTAAGCTCAATGCGGGTCTCGAAGAAAAAGTGATGCAACGTACCAGCGAGCTCAGCGAAGCAGTCAAGCATCTAAATTTGCAGGCCGCAGCTTTGGAAGCGGCTGCCAATGCAATCGTGATCACAGATTGTCAGGGCACGATCATGTGGGTCAATCATGCGTTTGCTACGATGACTGGCTACAGCAAGGAAGAAATGGTGGGCAAGAATCCTCGCCTGTTGAAATCGGGAGAGCAGCCCGATAGCTACTATGCCGAGTTGTGGTCAACCATCTCGTCAGGCAGGGTTTGGCAACGCGAGATTGTCAACAAGCGGAAAGACGGGACAACCTACACCGAAGAGATGACGATCACGCCTATGACCCAAGGCGTCGGCAATGCCGCCGATACACATTTCATCGCCATCAAGCAGGACATTACGGACCGCAAGAAGACAGAAGAAACGGTACGGAGACTAGCATCCATCGTGGAGTTCTCGGAAGACGCCATCATCGGTAACAACATGGAAGGGGTGATCACTAGTTGGAATCGAGGCGCAGAGAAGATATATGGCTACACCAGGGGTGAAGTCGTAGGACGAGACCTATCCTTCTTAGTGCCCCCGAAAAGGCAAGCCGAAATACAAGCCATAATGGAGCGAGTACTGAGTGGACACCCAATAGAATGCCTCGAAACCCAACGACTCACGAAGACAGGCTCCGTACTAGATGTGTCCTTGTCCGTTTCGCCGATCAAAGACGCAAGCGGGCGCATTGCGGGGGCTTCAGCGATTGCTCGGGACATCACTCAACGCAAGGCCGATGAGAAGCAGGTTCAATTCCTAGCCTTCTACGATGCTCTTACGGGGCTACCCAATCGGAGTCTTCTTCAGGATCGATTGTCAAAGGCACTCGCCAGTGCTCGTCGGCAAAAGGGCAAAGTTGCGCTTCTGTTCCTCGATCTTGACGAGTTCAAAACCATTAACGACTCGCTCGGGCACTCGGTCGGCGACCTTGTTCTGAAGGAGGTCGCAGAGCGGTTGAAGAAATGGACGCGTGAACAGGATACAGTAGCCCGAGTCGGCGGAGACGAATTCCTTATCGTGTTGACTGCGGTAAAGGAGTTAGCCGACGCAGCCGTTGCCGCTGAGCGGCTCATGAATGCAATGACCGCTGAATTCGTCGTTCAAGGTCACTCCCTTGGCATTGGTTGCAGCGTCGGCATTAGCATTTTCCCCGAACACGGTAGGGACGGTGAGATCCTGATCAAAAATGCCGATACAGCCATGTATTGCGCCAAAGAGAGCGGACGTAACAACGTTCGGTTCTTTGCAAACGACATGAACGCTCAGGCTGTGGAGCGATTGATTTTGGAGAACGGCCTGCGACTGGCACTCGACAAAAAAGAACTCTTTCTAGTGTATCAACCGCAGATGGAGATTGCCACTGGACGGATCACCGGGTTGGAGGCGCTCCTCCGCTGGCAACACCCGGAGTTGGGCCTTGTGCCACCAGATAAGTTCATACAAATTGCGGAGAACAGCGGCCTGATCATGCCAATCGGTGAATGGGTGCTCAGGACTGCCTGCTCTCAAGCCCGGAAATGGCAAGACGAAGGGCTTCCCGCAGTCCCGGTGGCAGTAAATGTATCAGCGGTGCAGTTTCGTCAAGCGGGCTTCTGCGACCTCATCGGCCGAGTGCTCCGGGAAACCGGCCTCGCCCCCCAATACCTCGAACTGGAGCTGACGGAAAGCCTCTTGCTTTCGAATGCACACGTGATGTTCTCAGTTCTTCAAGACTTAAAGGCCATGGGGTTGACGCTAGCAATTGACGACTTTGGGACTGGCTATTCCAGCTTCAACTACTTGAGGCAGTTTGGGGTGAGCAAGCTCAAAATCGACCGCTCGTTTATTCGCGATATCGCCGTGAATCCTGATGACGCGGCGATCACCACCGCAATCATCAGCATGGCAAAAAGTCTGCGTCTCAAGGTGATTGCCGAAGGCGTCGAAGACGAAGCGCAAATGACATTCCTGCGGGCACATCGGTGTGACGAAATTCAAGGCTACTATTTCAGCAAGCCTTTGGCGGTTGACAAAGTTGCCGACAAGCTGCGCGGCGACCATCCCGAATCGCACGTCCGAGCACAAGCAAGCGGGGGACATTCGTGACCGAGGACATTGTAAGGAGTGTACTTCATTATGGCCATCGCCCTTGCGCTTTTGGCGTCCGCTGATCCAGTCACAATCCAGCAGTTCAGCCACGCCCTACAAGAATTGTCTATTTCGCCCGATGTCTGCGAGGAAGTGCTAGCGTCGATTCGCCTATTGAACCACCGAAAGTTCGATGCCGTCATCGTTGATCTCCAACTAGGAGAACAGTCCGGACTGATTTTGGACGAGGTGCATCTCTCCCCATCAAACCGGACGGCGGTGACGTTTGCCATTAGCGGCAGCGATGCGGAAGGCACGGCCTTTAGGAAGAGGTCAGAGTTTGTCTTTGAGAGACCTCTTTCTGCGCAGTCAATTCGCAGAACACTCAAGCCTGCTTACGGACTGATTCTGAGAGAACGGCGGCGCTACTTCCGGTGCCCCATCTCTATTCCCGTCACCATCCTGAGACAAAGCGTGCGGGAAGTTCGCTGCTGCAGCGTGAACATCAGCGATGGGGGCATGGCCGTGAATACTTCCGATCCGCTCAGCCCCGGAGAGGACGTGCAGGTTCAGTTCACTTTACCGGATCACAAAGTACCATTCGTGGCGGAATCGAGAATCTGCTGGTGGAAAACGGGCCATCTCGGCGTTCGCTTTGTGTCTCTTTCGCAAGAGCACAAATCTGAGCTACGGGGCTGGCTGTCACAAAAACTGGAAGAGATGCTTCCGGAATCCGTTGCCGGACAATTCCGAACCTAGGACAAGAAACGTCGTTAGAAGGAGCGTCGGTGAAGTGTCATCATGGTTTCTCGACAAGCCGAAAAAACTTGGTTGGTCGCCGAGATCGGCTCCCGATTTTTAACTTTGTACTGTTGTTCTGCCTCCCGTGACGATGCGGCTTCAGCAGGGTCTGGCTATAGTTTTCAACCTTGTTGAGCACACATCGTTGGCGCGATCAATCCCGCGGCCGAACAAAGCGTTGGTGCGGTGCCTCAGCGCAATATCTGAGGGTTTTGTCCACAACAAACATGCGCAACGTGCGCTTCCGGCGCTAGAGATGAATGACAGCAGGTAAAAATCAGGCGCAGCCGATCATCTTCAAGGCCATCCTCAAGGCTGTCCTCTGCAGTGGAATTGGACCTTTCCGCCGAACTCCATTGCGCTTCGAGATATCGCACGAGCTCGTCTTGAGACGCATCAAATCTTGCCCGTCGACGCAGAGTATCAATGGCTTTGAATCGGGCCGTCGAAATCAACCAGGGTCGCGGGTTGCCGGGTACTCAACTCCTCACAGGCTCAGCGCAGCCGCAAAGGCTTCGTGCATCGCCTCCTCGGCAAGATCAAAATCACCGAGCAAGCGGATCAGAGTTGCCAGGATTCGTCCCGAATCCACGCGATAAAGGGAGTCGAGCAATTCGCGTATCTGCTCGGTGGAACGCTCGGACATGACGACGACCTTAGCAAACCAGCGACCCCAAATCAATTTGGCAAACGGCGGATCGATGCAAAGTGCCCAGGTCGTGACTCTGAAATCTGGACAACAGAACGCTTCCTCGGTTGACTCAAAATCGCCAATGCACTTCATTTGAGCTTCATATAAGCCCAACACTACGGCGTTGCACTCGAGTCACGAGCAATGCGGAAGTTACGTTTTCAAGTTTTCGGGCGGACTCCCGACGACGTTGTCCAGAAGTCCTCTTCTGGGAAATCTGCCAGTCATGATTGCGGAGATTCGTCTCCGGCTACGGCAATACAAAAGTTGGCTGCGATTTCGGGATAACGTAAGCGTCCTCAAATCGGCCCGCCAGGCCGCTGCTCGCTATTCGCACTCTTATCCAGATGAAGCTTAGTACAATCTCGGCACCCGATTTCCCAACCCTCCGTTGAGCGACTGATAGGTATCGAGTGCCGAGCAGATGCTCAGTTAGAGACAACACCCCTTAACTCCAATCCTGACGCCACGACGGTTTGCAACGACGTCGGCGGGTGCGCAGCTAGAAGAGATGCGCTTCTTTTTCGACGCGACCGGAACTGCCATGCGTGAGGCAATCCTGAAACTGGATGATGACGAACGGCGATCCTCGGTGGCGGCGGTTGCGCGGTCCCGAGAACGATGTTCCGAACATCTCTGCCCACTGATATCGGCACCTGTTTTCGTCCCAAACAACGCGTGTATCGGTTGCCGAACTCAAGCGTCGCCTCGTACTTCTGGGGATCATTCTGTCTCAGCCAGAGCAACTTGTAGACCGTGTCCACCGCGTGCTTCATGATGTTCTCCATTTCGGCTTGCGTTATATGCGAGTATTCGGACTTTCCAGCGCGAGTGGGGCACTCTTTTCCCGCGTGAACATCTTCGATGGGGCCGTTGCGGAACGCCAATGCGACAAGGCTCTTGGCTTCCGCTGCCGACTCCGGGTCCAACGTCATCTTTCGCTTGGGCATCGGCATCTCTCAGACTCGAAATCATACCCCAGAACAATGGGACGCCAATCGATAGCGTTCCTTGGCCTTTCGGGCCACTCCGGACAGATCCTCGGGAATAGTCGTGGACTTTTTTCATACGGGAGTATTGTAGAGCGGCTGCAAGAATCATCGTTCATCAGCGCATCCGACATCTGTGTGGCGGCAATGTCCGCCCTAATCCGCGGAGGGAAGTGCCTGAGCTTCCTTGATCCAGAGCGAAAGCTGTTCACGTAGCAAACAGTGGGGCGGCATGGTTGGCCAACAATTCTCGGACGATGCGTTCCGCCAGTCGTTGGCCCCTGTGTTCCGGGTCCACAGCGACGTAGCCGAGTTCTGAGGTGTTTGGGTCGAAAGACCCGCCACTTCTTTCTGCGATCTGGCGTGCGTATCCTGGGCGGCGGCCCTTGATCGCACCGACTCGTATGATGAGATTTCCAGCTGATACGAGTGCCAAGAGCCCCGAGCGAGGTAGTTCAACTGCGGCAGAGTCCGGAGTCGACGGCGTCTCCTGTCCTCACGATTCTGGTGCAATGGCTCAGATCCTCAGGGAGAATTTGCTAGGAGCACTGGCTCTGATTGCGTATTCGCGCTTCGGCATGAACGCACACCGCTTTGGGTCTTGAGCCTGACGGATCAATCGCTGCTCTGTTACAATCTACACGCGGGGCATGGACAGATGCTCCGGATCGTAGGGCTTGCGTCAGGACTCGTTGGGATGTACTTCCTTACGGTTTCCTGTCGATAAAACCCCGGAATTCGGTTATATGGGGTGGAAGCGGTTGACGCAGGCGACTCTATGGACAGTAGGAAAAGACAGGAAAATCAAGGGTTTACCGCTAACCCGATGAAAACAAACTGGGGACGTAGTTCAGTTGGTTAGAACGCTGCCCTGTCACGGCAGAGGTCGCGAGTTCGAGTCTCGTCGTCCCCGCCATTCTTTTCAAGGAGTTACCGGACGTGACACCGGAAACTCCAACCCACAATCCAACCCACATCTTTTAGTTCACCGCACTGCTCATTCCTACGGCCGTCAGGAATTCGCCCTGCGCGGCCCGTGTCTCGTCGCTGTCTTCCTGCGTGTACAGATCGAGCGTCGTCTGAATCTTGCTGTGACGCAGGAGTCCCTGCACGGTCTTGGGTTCGACTTTCGCCTTGTTCACCAGCCAGTTGCTTAAACTGTGGCGAAGATTGTGAAGCCCGAACCTTTGGCCGTCCTGGATCAGCACTCCGGCTTTCTTTGCTGCCGGTCGCAGATGGTCGGCGACGAATACGGAAGAGCAGAGTGGTTTCCTTCCCTCGGCTCTCATCGACGGAAACACGAAGTCGGTTGCCTTCGCGTGCGGCGTCTGTCTTTGCCACGCGCGAAGATGCCCGGCCAGGACCGGATGCAGCGGGACGTAGCCGTCCGATGCATCGGTTTTCGTTTCTCCGTCTTCGCCCTTGGCCCAGCGCTTTGACACTCGAATCCTTCCCTCGCCCCACAGCACGTCCGCCCAGCGCAACGCCAGAATCTCCGACGAGCGCAGCGCGGTCGCCGCGCAGGTGAGCACCAGCGCGTAGTGAAGCGGGGAGGGGAGGCTCTTGAGTATCGCAAGCGTTTGAGCCGGGGAGATGATGATTGCCCGGTAGGTGGACTTTGAACGCGTCTCGACGTGCTGCACCGGATTCTTCGCGACGTGCTCGTGCAGGATTCCGATTTTGTAGATGCGGTGCATGAGACCCCGTATCTTCGCAATCGTCGTCCAGGCAAGTCCGTTTGTTTCGTTGAGGGATTTCAGCCACTTCTGAATATCGAGCGGCTTGATGTCCTCCGCGATGTTCTCACCGAATCTTTTGATGAGGTAGTCGCGGACATAATGCTCAACGATGGGGATGGTGTTTGCCGATTTCGGGCGCACAGCATCCGCACCGAAATCGGCCTTCAAGTAATGCTCCGCCAGAAAGCTGAACCGGATGCGGCCGTGGCAGGGAGCTTCGTTGATTCTGACGGGCAATCCGAGCTTGTCCACTTCACGCCATGCGTCTTTTTCCTTCGGGAAATCCCGAACGAGACCCACGTGCATGATGTTCTCCACTCTTCTGCCGTCCGAAGCTGTGACCCGGTAACGCAGCACCCAGGTAGCTCCTTCCTTGCGTTTCACTGCTTTCAAACTTCCTCGCTGATAAGCCATGTTTCCTCTTTTCAGCGGGGACTGCCAGATGCAGGATCGCACAATTCCTGCATTTTTGGATCACTGTTTTTGCCCGCAATCGCAGCCGCCAGTTCCGAGAGCCGGAACACCCAGACTTTCCGAACAGTCCCCGTCCCGAGCGCATATGCCCCTGCGATGCCATTGCGCGCGAGCGCCAGCAGATAGCGGCGCTTGATGGCAAGGAAGCTCGCGGCTTCGTCAGCGGATACAAACGGTTCAGTAGACATTCCTCTCACATACGGAGATTGCCGTCGAGCAATCCGACTGGGCTGGGTCGACATTTTGGTCCTCTGTCGGGCCGGACACGGGGGTTCCGAACCGACCAATGCCGTTTTCGGCTGGTCGCGTCCGTGTGCAACCGACAATCTTTCCCAACCTGCTTCATTTCTGCCGCCCTGTCTAATGAATTTTGGGGAACGTGTTATTCCTTCCGGGACTTATAACTTTCCGCAACCGACAAATTTCTTCGCCTTTTTCTGGCCGGAGAGATTCGTGGAGGTTTAGTTTGTTGAAATAGCGAGACTTGCGGAACCGGCAACAATTCAACCTAAGTGCCAAAAGGTCTTGATGCAGCGGTGGCGCCGATCTTTTTCTCGGCCTTGTCCCGCTGATTCCGATACCAGTCAGAGCATTTCAGCGAAGCGTTTAGAGGGATTGTGGACGAGCGAAGAACTGACGAAACTTCATTGCCTATGTATCCCGTTACCAAACAGATGGAAATTTCTTCTTTCAAGATCGACTATGAGCTCGTCCGCTAAACCATAAGCACAAAGCGCTATTAGTCCCCCAGGGAATAACAGACTCCCGAACTTTCATTGGACAGCTAAATTGAATGGGGTTAGTTTTGCGCCACACGCAGCAGATTTTAGCTGCTCCCGGAGGCGCAGATGCTATCACGTTGGTTCCAAGTTCATCTCATTCGCCCACTCCAATCCCTTCTTCGGTCGAAGTGGGCGCGTCCAACCCTCGCTCTTCTCACCCTGCTTCTTCTCATGCCCGTGGCCACGCTGGCACAGAACTCACCGTTCGACACCGGCTTTACCGCCATCCAAAGCCTGTTCACCGGCACCATTGCGAAGGTTGCCAGTTTGGTTGCCATCGTGATCGGCGGCTACGGTTTCGCCCACGGCGAACCCGGCGCCAAGAAGGCGCTCGCCGGCGTTGCCGCCGGAACGGGCATTGCCGTTCTCGCCGTCAATGTCCTGAGTTGGCTCTGGGGCGTTTAGCGCCCTTCCCAGCTACCTACGACCCATTTCACCAACACGCTTTGTTAGGCGAGGGGCTTATGGCAGACAAAACACAAAAACATCGAACAAATCGGGTGTTCAAGAGCCTGCATAAGCCTCTCACCTACCTGGGCGTGGAGCGCACGCTGTTTTACTTCGTCTGCGTTGGCGCCGTGGGGGCTTTCAATCTCTTCAACTCAATCCTCGCCGGCATCGCCGTCTTCATTGGCGGTTTTGCCTTCGGGCATTGGGTGACGAACAGCGATCCGGCATTCCTCCGCATCCTTGCGAGATCCGAACGCTACAAGCTCCGCTATGACGCGGCCAAGCAGCTCATCCCCCGTCTAGAGGTACTGTGATGCTGCAAGTCGCTAAGGTCATCAAGCCGTGGAGAGAGAGCGCGTGTCTCAACGACCACATCAACTTGTACGGCTTCTGGAATGAGACGGCCTTTCTTACCAAGGGCGGCGATGTGGGCATGGTACTCAGTGTTCCCGGCGTGGACTACGAAAGCCTCGACCACTCGGAGCAGGAGTATGCGGTGAAGCGGCTGGAAGCCGCTCTGAAAGCCTTCGGCCCAGGCTTCCATGTTTACCAGTATCTCTTCAAATCGAACCGGCCCGACATACCCTTCGCGAAATATGACGACCCGATTGTGGAAGCGGCGATCGAACAGCGGCGGAAGTTCTTTGAAGCGAAACGCGACCATCTTTATCAGGTGGAACTTTTCTACTGCATTCTGCTCGAAGGTGCCCGGTCGAAAACCGGAGTGGGCGCGGCGTTCAGCCAACTCTTTCGCGATCCTGCCGGGGCCATCGGCGAACTGAAAGCGCAGTTCACGAACGACAACATGAAAACTCTGCTGCGCAGCCAGATCGAGCGTGATGTTGCCTGCCTTAACCAGCGCGTGCAGGCATTCGCTCGGCAGCTCGCGGACTTCATGCAAATCGAAGTCTTGGATCGGCAGGGGCAATTCACGTTTTTCCGCCGGTTGCTTAACTTCGACGACTGGCGCGTTGCGGGCAAGCCGCAGTCCACCCAGTTTCTCGACTATCAGGTCGTGAACTCGAATATCGAAGCCGAACGGGACCATCTGCGCGTCGGCGATCACATCGTCCGGGTGCTGACGATGAAAGAGGCGATCACCGAAACGCGGCCCCTGGCGCTCGCCGCGCTGCTAAAAATCCCGGCCAACTTCCGAGTCATTACGGAATGGACGCCGCTCGCGGCGGACAAGGCCCGCAAAGAGGTAAACAAGCGCCGCCGCCACTTCAATATGTCGAAGACCGGGTTTGTCTCTCAGATGGGCAACGACGCCACGAAGACGAACCCGCGCGATGTGCTAGTGGACGAGTCGAAGCAGGCCGACATCGAAAACCTTGGCGACTGCCTCCGCGCCTTGGGCGACGGGCAATCGCTCGGCGATTTCTCGCTGACGATTGTCCTCTACGGCCGCTCAAAAGCCGAACTGGAGCAACTCGGGGCCGAGTTCGCTGGCATCTTCACCAACGCCGACGGCAGCCTGTTTTCGGAGACCTACAACCAACTCAACGCTTACTTCGCCACCGTGCCGGGCAACTATGCCCTCAACCTCCGCAAGCTGTATCTCCTGAACACGAACTACGCCGACCTATCGTTCCTCTTTACGATCCTTCCGGGCGAAAGGACGAACGCGCATCTCGGCACGGAGTACCTGGCTGTCCTCGAAACGGACAACCGCACGCCTTATTTTCTGAACCTGCATAACGGCGAGGTTGCCCACACGCTGATTCTTGGGATGACCGGCAGCGGCAAGTCCTTCCTCCGCAGATATCAGCCCCAGCGCCTGCCACCAAAGCAAATGGAATTGTGGCTCTCAGCCTGAGTGCCTGAGTTCCTAGCTCGAAAACGGCAACCGTGGCGCCGCGCCGGCTTTTAGTTGTTGTGCTGATTGACTCGCGTGACTAAGCGAGAACGACTTCGAGTACTTGGCAAGCACTGGAGTAAAGACGACTCAAATGGCCATGCCAAAAGGGCAACGAGAGGGCAATTACGATTCCGATAGGTTCCAAATAAGAACATTACGTTACTCTTCGCGCCGCGTAAGTCCATTAGATTCTTCTAAGTCGTCGTAAACCAATTCCCGCGGCGCTGGCTGCGGTAGAGTCGTGCCACTAAACATGTGAGCGCGAGATCAAAGCAACCCAGAGAGAGCGTCGGACTTGAAGCCCGCCTCGTCGTCTTTCAAATGTGCGATTGTGTCGGCAATCCTGATTAGCTGCGTCCGCGATTTCAGATTATCAAGATGCAACTTTAGTGGGCTCGCATCTTGGACCAACACGCGATGCCTGCCTAGGAATACGTATGGTCGCCCTTCAGGAGTCGCGAATTGTCGTACATATACTGTGCCCGTCCATCGGCCCTGAACCTTCGCAAGGATTCCTTCTGGAGGAGTCGTGAACCGCACGTTTTCAAGATTCATTCTCTGAATGCACAACTGTGCGCCAGGAACTCCCATGATCGAGGCAAATTCCACACTGCTTTTCGGGTCGCTGTCAAACAACATCGACGCACATCGATCAGGCTCAAGCACGAATGCGCTTTGACCCGGTATTCGAGCGAGTTGATTCTGAGCGTGCTGGTATGCAACGGGAACGAGACCCTCAGCCTGTATGAAAGATAATCGCAGCCCTCCCATAGGTCGGGAATAGCCATTTTGTATCACCCAAGCCGTACCTTTTTGAGCCGCAAGGTCGGTGACGTTCATGTAGCGCGTCTTGGCATCGATGAACGGAACTCCAGGAGCAACTTCAATCAACTTAAAACAGAGGAGATCTGGATATTTGCCAAATCCTTCGACGAGCTCGTTTTCGGTAAAGGTGTCATACACATTTCCGCCGCCGGTCCGGGATTCAGTATTGAGCTGAAATATCGACCTCGGGTCCTGAGCTCCAACCTCGCCAAGGAAATGTCGATAGCCGGAATGAACGAGGCTGACGATTGTTCTAGAGAATTCCTCGGCGGCTCGATTGCCAATAAGGACCTGACGGTCGATTGAGTACTCAAACCCGAGTGGGCTTCGATGATTTGCATGAAAGGTTCCCACTCTTGGAAGATCGAAGCACAAAGGTCCGGCTGATCCACCGAAAAAGTTCCCTCGGAACCCACAGATAGCAACGCTGGGCCACCGGATACCCCCCTGCGGTCCGTGTAGAAGAGGGGCTCCAGAAGCATCAAGAAAGCTTGGATGCCCGCCGTCCATTCGATACGCCAAACAGAGCTGAAGTTCGACGTTGTTGGCCTCGCTGCACCAATGCGAGTAGGAGCTAACAGGAAGCAGAAGAACCTGGACTGGCCTTCACACTGGCAAAGGTAAGACCGAATGGAGCTACGATGTGCTGAGTCTGCGTCATTGCGAACAAATAAATCCAACCCACAACCCAACCCACAAATTGCGATGACTTGTACGACTTGCGGGTATTTTGGCAGTCCCCGCGGTCTTGTAAGTTGTTGTAAAACCTATCCAGGCCAAACTGTCACGGCAGAGGTCGCGAGTTCGAGTCTCGTCGTCCCCGCCATTCTTTTCAGCGGTTTACGGAATGGCATATTTCCAGGAATAGGTTTTTCCCACAAATTTCCCCACAAAACTAGTTGGGCTGGTCAACCCTCGGGGGTGCCGGTTGAGTCTCCATCACGCTCCTCACCAGAACCGGCTGGCTGTCCAGGAGCTCGACGGCTTTGCGGGCAACACCACTCGCGATATGGGTATAGTGCCGGAGCATGCGGGAGCTGATGTGGCCCACCATGGCCTGAATCACGCCCAAAGGAACGCCCAACTCGACCATGTGCGTAATAAACGTGTGCCGGAGGTCATGGAACCTGAAGCGCTCCAGTCCGGCGGCTAGCGTAAGACTGCTCCAAGCAGTGTCCCAGTATTTTTGATGCTGGTTCGGATCGTGACCACGCTGGCCCTTGCCCGCGCCACGGGAAATCCGTGAAAGATGTTTCGGCATCAGAAAGTGTTCAGGATTTGTTGCGCCAAGCAGTCCCGCTCGCCACAAGAGGCGTCGGCTGCTTCGGTCGCGTCGCGATTGAGTTCGATGGGCGGCACGAAGCGCGCGTGGACCACCTGCATATGGCACACAAAAACGGTGGGAATTTGGCAGGGGCGTGTCCTTTCAAAACGTGCTGGCTCTTATCCCGTCATTACCTTGAGGGGGATAGCTCTAGAGGCCGGGAAAATCCGGCCGCCCGGTTAACGGGTGCGGATTGGGAAACGTGTGGGTGCGGCAAGCCGAGTTTCCGGCCCATTTCGCATTACGCAAGTAGATTCGGAGATTGCTGGCCTACTTGCAGCTGTCGGCTTTCTTGTGATGGGTTTCGTGAGTATGCCCATCGCAACAGGGTTCGTGCTCGGGGCCATTGCGCTCGGCGTGATTGTCGCACTGGTGCTTCGCTTCACTCCTAAGAAGTTCACTCGCGTGATATTGGGAACGGTGATCATCCTCGCTGCGGTCTTGCTCTGGTGGGAAGGACATAATCCTCGTCGACCGCGTACTGTCTCGTCCAACGCGCTTTACGTCTTACCAAACAACGTTCCGTTTACATTGCACAAGACAGGTTATTGGTTGGACTGCCGGTTCGACAAGCACGCGAATGTTGATCGATGCAAACTTACGGATGAACACGGAACGGGGCCGTTTGAGGATGTGTTCCTCCCCTGCGTAGGCCAAACGCCACTCCCTCAAGGCGAATTGGTCTTTGACACACGACGGACGGGGCACACATGGACCCGATCGCCCGACAAAGAGATTAACGTCCCGGTCGTTTACTTGAAGGATCGCCAAGTCTTGCTTCCCCAAAGTTTCTACGCAAAAGCCAAGAGCGACGTTTATTGTTCTCCCCTTTGAGAATCCGCATGGATGTAATCAGGACCTTTACCCTCAGAACCCCACAGGGGCAGGGTTGTGAGTGTAATCGGGATGTTACAACAACAATCTCTTGGGATCGCTCCTAATCCACGGCTTTCGCTGGCTTGCCAGCTTCACGGACGTAGGATTCTGCTGCACACCAACTGAGAATTGCTGGCAGGTGTTTGCGCGTCGGGTGAACCTTCTAACCTTGAATGCTCATCTTCAAGAATCACGCGAAGGAGCCGGCACGCACACTATTAGCCCGGATGACCGATGTCTTGCCGAATTGCCCGGGGGATCTTGCAACCCTTGACCTTAATTTGACGGGTTGACCCTGAGCACGAACATTGTCGTCTGACTCAGGCTTCCATACGTTCCCGTGACGGTTATCGTTGAAAGCGAAGTTGCTGCTGAGCTACTTACGTCCAGCGTTAACGTGCTGCTGGAAGTGGTGGGGTCGGGACTGAATGATGCGGTCACCGCACTCGGCAATGCGCTCGCGCTCAGAGTGACGCTATGATCAAAGCCATTTATCGGCGTGACGGTGACCGTAGTGGTGCCGCTGGCGCCTTCCGCGATTGTCAATAGATCCGGCGCAATCGCCAAGGTGAAGTTTGGCAACGGATTCACCTTCAGCGCGATGGTTGCGGTTGCGCTCAGGTTGCCGGACGTGCCGGTGATCGTCACCGTAACCGTTCCCGTAGCTGCCGTAGCGCTGGCCGTCAAGGTCAGGACGCTGGTCGAAGTGGCCGGGTTCGGACTGAAAGAAGCGGTTACGCCCTTAGGCAGTCCGGAAGCGGCTAGCATTACATTGCCGGAAAATCCATTGCTCGGAGTGACGGTGATGGTGCTCGTGCCGCTGGCTCCGCCTTCTGCGATGGTGAGTGTCTTCGGCGCCGCAGTGAGACTGAAGCTCTGCACCGTAGCACTCACGGTAAGGCCGACCGTGGTGGTATTCGTCAACGTACCCGACGTGCCTGCGATCGTCACCGTAACCATTCCCGTAGCTGCTGTGGCGCTGGCCGTCAAGGTCAGGACGCTGGTCGAAGTGGCCGGGTTCGGACTGAAAGAAGCGGTTACGCCCTTAGGCAGTCCGGAAGCGGCTAGCGTTACATTGCCGGAAAATCCATTGCTCGGAGTGACGGTGATGGTGCTCGTGCCGCTGGCTCCGCCTTCTGCGATGGTGAGTGTCTTCGGCGCCGCAGTGAGACTGAAGCTCTGCACCGTAGCACTCACGGTAAGGCCGACCGTGGTGGTATTCGTCAACGTACCCGACGTGCCTGCGATCGTCGCCGTAACCGTTCCCGTAGCTGCTGTGGCGCTGGCCGTCAGGGTCAGGACGCTGGTCGAAGTGGCCGGGTTCGGAGTGAAAGACGCCGTCACGCCGCTGGGCAAGCCTGACGCAGAGAGAGTGACGCTGCCACTGAAGCCGTTCAGCGGAGCGATGGTGATCGTGCTGGTCCCCGTGCTGCCCTGCGTGATCGTCACGGTGTTCAAATTGGGTGAAAGCGTGAAATTCGGAGTGACTCGCGGCCAGTTGTTCACCAGATTGGCGGCGTTCACTGTGCCGATTCCGGTCGCGAAGTCCCAGCCGGTCGTGGTGGCGTAAGCCGGCTGATAGGCATTGCTGGAAGTGGAGAGCACACCGTTTGCGCCGGAGGGCAGGTAGCAGTTGTCGGTGCTCAGGGAAGGCGTGTTGACGCAATCCACATCATTGTCGCCCTGCGTCACGTCATAGAAAATGCACGAACCGGCAACGGTATTCCCTAGAGTTGAATTGCAAGCTTTGTCGCCGCTCGTGCCGTACTCGGTGGCCGCCAGGCTGTAATAGACGAAATTCGGATTGCCTTGGCGTGAACCGGCGCTCTGGTTCACCAGAGCTTGAATGCCAGCCATGATCGGTGCGGTGAACGATGTGCCTCCTGCTCCCGGCCAGTCAACGGGAGCCTCGGTACAGGGAACACCTCCGGGCCCGGAGAAGCAGTATGGATAATAGTGCAACCAAACTCCGTTGGCGGCAAAGAGCGACACATCGGGAATATCACGCACACTGTCGCTCGGATTTCCGACCAGCGACTGATACGACGGCTTTGGCCAACCGGCGCACGTTCCGCCGACTACGCCAGATTCGGAGGGCGCTCCCGTCGCGCAGCCGCTCGGTCCACCGCCGCCTCCCACCGTGTTCAGAAAGTTCGCTTCTCCCTTGCTGCTATTGCAGAATCCATTCGATCCGTAAGGTTCGCTAAAACCTTCGAACTCCGCAAGCAGCACGCTGCCGCAGGAATCGTTCCAGGGAATCTCGGGGACATAGGACTTGGCCGATTCATACGTCTTCGAATTGGTGGATTTCCAATAAGTGCTGTTGGTGCGGGCAAAAGTGTCGCCGAAGTCGGTACCGCCTACGGACACGTTGTAGGGACTCGATCCCCAGCCAGTGATTCCGATCCCATATATAGCGTCTTCGTCATCTCTGTCGCAGAACGCCGCTGCATTATCGCCCGAGGAAACGAAGACCGATACACCTTCAGTGACCGCCTGCTGGAAGGTTGAGTCGAAAGCTGCGTTGGACGCTGCGCCGTTTACCGCTTCACACACGCCATAGCTCATGCTCACGAGCGCCGGCGGTGTGCTGCTTTCGTTCAGAAGGTTTTGCAGCGCGATCAGGCCGCCAAAGGTTTCAGTGTCAGTGCACGAGGCCAGTACGATGGCCGCGCTCGGTGCGGCCGCGCTGGCATATTCGGCATCAACGATAGCTTCGACATCGCTACCGGAGATCGCTCCCGGATCGGAGCAGTTATTGGAGCCACTCGGAGGCGCGGGATGGATCTGCGTGAATGAGGCATCGGTGTACGACGATAGACCAAATACGGAACGGAACGACGTCCAATCAGCGGTGGCGTAAACATCTGTGTCCTCGATCACCACAATCGTCTGGCCTTGTCCTGAAATGCCCGCACTGAAAAGTGGACTCAGGTTGTAGATCTTCGCCAGATCGCCTGGAACTACCAGGTAATGTTTCGTTCCATCTTCAGAGACGGTGTAATTTGCCCTTGGCCTGTACGTGGGATGGGGCCGGAAGTCATGCAATGACATCACTCCCACTACCGCTGGCGCCAGAGCGGCCGGAATCTGCGGATCGCTCATGTTGGCGATGTGCTTCACGCCCTTCACGTTCAAGTTGTGAATCTCGGTGTGGAAGGCCTTTCGTACTTGACCAGCCGTCCCGGAAAAGTCGATGAGCAGGTCGTTGGTGTAATCCACATTGACCTTGAGACCATGCGACTGCAGCCAATTCTTAATCGTGTCCCGGTCCTGTTTCGCCACCCCGAACCTCTCTCCGAATTCCTTGGCCGTGAGCCAGCGATGAAAGGTGGGCGAGGACGAGTCGTGAAGTTCATCAATGAACTTTTCCAGTTCTCGCTCCTGCTCCGGGGAGCGCTTCAACAGGAGCAGCAGGTGCTCCATCAAAAGGTTGTCGGCCACCCGCCCGCGATCGTATTTTGCCTTCGCCTCGGGCCGCGTATTGCCCCCCAGTGTTACCAATTTGCTTTCATCCACAGTTTGTCTGATCAGAATGGGCCCAACGTTTTCAGCTCGCGCGGAAGGAACAGCAAACAGGAACAGAGAAGCGAGCAGCGCCAATAGAGAGTACGAGAAAAAACCCAGCAGGCCGCCCAGACTACAGAAATAAGAATGAACAGACGGCTTGTCGTGAGTCATCTTTTCTCCATACTGCGACCAGGACGAACTGTTGTTGGAACCAAGAGAAGGTCGGAAAAAAACCTCTCCCCGCCGAAGTCGTACAACAACTTACGCTTCCCGCGGCTTTTCTTTTGCCATAGGAAGCGAAAAAGAAAACGGCCGGAAAAAACTCCCAGCCGTTTCTGCTGGAAGGCTGCAACAGCTTCAACGAAGCTATTTTAGCGTTGCCTTTCCGCCCCTCAAGTCGGAAGACTAAAAGTCTTCGTCTTCCGGCGTGCAGGAGCAGACTCCGTAGCCGCCCGTCGCGGCCGAGCGCCATGACGAATCCACACGTTTCTTCGAGCGCTGTTAGCTCAGCCGTCGCGCCTGGCACTGGGGAGGGTAAGCGCGGGTGCTTAACGGAATTTTTAACGTTTGGTGAGTTCTTTACAAGTACCCACGTGGACTAGCCGATACGATAACAGTAATAAGATGAAAGGCTACTGCTTTATGGAGTAGTTCCCAACCTGGCAGATACGGCAGAGAACCGCCCAGACTTGAGTCCAGTCTTCTCGGCTTGCCGCCGTCATGTGACTAATCCCGATAGTTTGACGCAATCAGGCGTTTACAGTCATTGAGAATTGGCCGACCTGGGTCAATGAGTGAAATCGGGATTTATCGTCAATTGAGACGATTGCGTTAGGGGCAGCGCCGATAACTTCCTGTTTGCCGACGACTCGCCCGGAACCTCGCTCGGCAGGTATTGCGGAAGCGCAGACCGGTACGATTAGAATTCTGGTCGGAGACGGCAGAGCACGCAAATTGACGGCCACTGGGTACGCTTAGCGGGGCAGGTGGGTCGGTCGCATCCCGGTGCCTACTCCAACGGCAGCCCGCTTATGGACGAAAGCCTTGCAACCGGATACAGCCCTAACCGCGAGTCCCACCACGGCGAGTGCTGGTAAAACCAGTTGAGCCGGGCAGAGCGGCTCTCCGCAAACTGAGGATCGCTGGCCAGTTTCTGGTCGAACTCCTGCTTCAGCGTTGGATCGGCTGCGATCATCTTCCGGGCCAACCGCTCAAGCACATAGTCTTCGCCGTACTCTTTCTGCTCGAAGATTGCGTCGAGCAACCCCCACTGCATGGCTGAGTCTGGCGCTTCCGGTTCGAGCCAATGCATTGCGACCTTCGACGCCCGCTGGTCCGTCGGGACCACCACCGATCCTGTCGCAAAGGTCGCCTTTTCAACGATGGAGCGACAGCCAACTCGGTTATCGCCCAACCCGGCTTCTCTGACAACAAACTCTGCCACGCTCGCACGTCGCGTCTTTGGCCAACTCGCGACGTGGTGTCCTTCAAACGGTTGCTGAGCCCACTGCGGTGTTTCGCAGCGATAGGCCGTTGCCTCTCCCGTCCAAGGTTTGGCTAGCTTCTTCATCTGCAGTCCGTGAGCCGCAAGAACATCGATGAGCACGGTCCACTCCGCCGGAATGATATACGCCGCTGGCACCGTGACGCTGAGCGTCGTCTTGAGTGCCACGCGACGCGGAATGGTGATGGTGATGGGTTGGTCGCGTTGGTAGCTCACCCAGTCTGCGCCCGAGATTTCGCTCTTCGTGATCGTCCACTTGTAGCCCTTGAAATCGAACGGGGTGGTCTCGCTCGTGGCTTCCATTCGAATCGGCAGTTCAGCTTTCCGGTTTCGCGCGGCAGCAATCGTGGCCTCGTCGGCTTCGCGATTCATCTGCACAAGCTTATCGGCATCGCGATTCACGATTGCGACAATCGCCCGTAGGGCCTCGTAGTTACCAGTGACGCGAGTCGCGTAATCTTTCAGCATGTGCATCTCGATCAACAGCGCAGGACGGTTCTGCAGGTTCACGTAGGCCGTGGAGAAACGTGGTGTGCTCTGATACTTCGCAACGCCGGTGTTGGGCGTCTGACCCACAAAGTCGATGAACGGAGCTGCAAGGTGCCCCGCAGCGGCGTTCACGCGCCGCTCAAATTCAGGCGAAAACGCTTCGTTCGCCCACTTTGCCAGCGGAGCATAAGTGGTTGGGTCCGTATCCATCAAATAAGTGACGTCATATTGATAATCAGCACCGTCAGTCACGTGATCGTCGACGAAGAAGTCCGGTAGCCAATGATTCCAGTACCTCAGAAACGCGCGCGTCTCGGGCGCCTCGGCCTTCATGTAGTCGCGATTCAGGTTTCGGTCAGTGGCGTTTGTGCGCCAACCTGTCTGCTCCGGACCGTTCTGGTTGATGCGGTTGTATGTGCCGAAATACTCGTGACCGTCGGCGTTGTAGATGGGCACGATGACCAGTACTGCACGATCAAGGAGCGCAGCTTGCGATTTTGAGATCAGCATGTCGCGCAGCAGCGCCAGGGAAGCATCCTTGCCGTCCATCTCGCCCGCGTGGACGGAGTTCTGTATGTAGATTACCGGGCGATTCGCCTTGTGAATGGCCACCGGATCAAAAACGTCGTCCTTTGAGACGATCACCGCAAGAAGATCGCGGCCCTGACCTGTCTTTCCAAACGACTCCACCCGCACCTGCCGTGACGCGGCCTTTGCGATGCGCGAAATGTACGCCATCGTCTCGTCGTAACGCGGAGTCGTGCGGTAACACGACTTTTCCGATGGCGTTGACCAGTCGTCCACCTTGGGACATGTGGCCGCCGTAGCGACGCGAGGTGGCTGTTCGAGAAGATCAGCGTTTGGAAGTTCCTGGGCAGATGCGCAAAGTGCCAGCAGCAGAAAGAGCGGGACAAGACGTGCCATCCCCTATGTATCGCACGAAAACCACGCCGCGATCAACTCCAAGGGCCAAAGGCTCCGGCATCTCAGGCGCACCATCAGACAGCGGACTACGCTGAAGTCCGGATTCTGCTCCTCACGATCGCGCGCGACCTTTCGCGGGGCTGTGGATGCCTTTGCCCGCTTCAACGATTTCAGCGCCTTCTTGGTCCCCGACCTCAAGGCCGCCGCGGCGCCCCCGGCCCCTTGCCGATTCGAGGATCTCTGGCGACATGAACTCGCAGGCGCGCAGCGCCGCCTCTTCTAAATCCCGCGCATCGGCCGGAAGAACCTGCCACCCGCAACCTCCTTCCCGAATACCTGAATGGATCGCAACAACAACCCTTTGAAGATGCTGCCAACTCCGCGCGCCTTCATTGACTTGCCTACGTGCCCGCCATAGCATGTTTGGCACATGATCGGCCAGACCATCTCGCACTACCGCATCGTCGAGAAGCTTGGTGGCGGTGGAATGGGCGTGGTGTACAAGGCTGAGGATGTGAAGCTCGGTCGCTTTGTGGCTGTCAAGTTCCTGCCCGACGAAGTAGCCAAAGATCGGCAAGCTCTCAGCCGTTTCCAGCGGGAGGCCAAAGCTGCGTCCTCTTTGAACCACCCGAACATCTGCACCATTTACGAAATTGACGAGGCCGACGGGCGAAGCTTCATCGCTATGGAACTGCTGGAGGGGCAGACGCTCCGGCACCGGATCGCTGGCAAGTCGTTGGAGATCGAGGAGGTGCTCGATCTGGGCATCCAGATCGCCGATGCACTAGATGCGGCACATTCAAAGGGCATCGTCCATCGGGACATCAAGCCCGCGAACATCTTCGTGACGAATCGAGGTCAGGCGAAGATTCTCGATTTCGGGCTTGCGAAAATCTCCCTCAAGCCGGAAAGCGCTGCCATGAGCGCCTCGACCATCGAGTTGGAAGAACAACTGACGAGTCCCGGCAGTGCGCTAGGAACGGTGGCTTACATGTCGCCAGAGCAAGTGCGAGCCAAAGAATTCGATAGCCGCACGGACCTGTTCTCGTTCGGTGCGGTCTTGTACGAGATGGCAACGGGGGCGTTGCCTTTTCGGGGGGAAAGCACTGGCGTGATCTTCGACTCCATCCTGAACCGGGCACCCGTTCCTGCCGTGCGGCTGAATCATGACGTGCCGCCCAAGCTAGAAGACATCATCAACAAGGCTCTGGAAAAAGACCGTAATTTGCGTTATCAGCACGCAGCCGACATGCGAACGGATTTGCAACGGCTGAAACGGGACTCCGAGAGCGGACGCAGTTCTGCGGCAAGCTCGGGCACGGTGATCATGCCGGAAGCTCCTGCGGTTCGGGTTGCGAAAACTTGGAGGGTTGCGGTTCCCATCCTGCTGGTTGCCTTGCTCGTGGCGGGCGGTCTTTACTATCGTTCGCATCAGCAAAGCACGCGCCTAACCGAGAAAGACACCATCGTTCCCGCGATTTTGCCAACAGCACGGGCGATACGATCTTCGACGACACTCTGAAGACCGCGCTCAACCTTTCCCTGCGGCAATCGCCTTTTTTGAATGTGCTCTCCGACAGTGAAGTCGCGAAGACCTTGCAAGAGATGACCCGCCCCGCCAGCACGAAACTCACGCCGGAGGTAGCCCGCGAGCTTTGCCAGCGGGCGGGCAGCAAGGCTTACCTTGCCGGATCGATTGGCAATCTGGGCAGCGAATATGTGCTGGGGTTGAAGGCGGTGAATTGCCAGAGCGGAGAGACACTGGCCGAGGAGCAGGTGACGGCGGCATCCAAGGAGAAGGTGTTGGACGCGCTGGGCGAGGCGGCATCCAAGCTGAGGGGCGAACTGGGCGAATCGCTGGCTACGGTACAGAAGTTTGACGTTCCCCTGGCACAGGCCACCACGTCTTCACTCGAAGCTCTGAAAGCGTACAGCCTTGGACAAAAGGCCTACCGCGAGAAAGGCCAAGCTGCGGCCCTGCCGTACCATCAACGTGCCATCGCGGTTGATCCGAATTTTGCCATGGGCTACTGGGCCGTGGGCTACGACTACTTCACACTGGCCGAAGCCGGCAGAGCACGCGAGTACTACAACAAGGCGTTCCAGTTGCGGGAGCATGCCAGCGAGCGGGAACAACTGGAGATCACAGCCGACTACTATCTGAATGTAACTGGGGAACTGGATAAGGCTGCCCAGACCTATCAGGAGGAGATTGAGAGCTACCCACGGGAAGTTGCAGCATACGACAATTTGGGCGTAGTGTACAACGAACAGGGGCAGTACGAGCAGAATGCGGAGATCACTAGGCAAGGCCAGCGCCTTGCACCGGATAGTGTAACTTGGTACGGGCATCTCGCTAACCTCGCCTTTGCATTGCAGCGCTTCGACGAATTGCGGCAGATCGGTCACGAGGCACAGGCGCGAAAACTGGATGATTACGTACTCCACCTTAATCTCTACGCTCTTGCCTTTCTCGACTCGGACTCCACGGCGATGACGGAACAGCAACAGTGGTTTGCGGGCAAGCCCGAATATCAGAACTGGGGACTGGCGCTCGCATCCGACACCGAGGCTTACGGAGGTCATCTTGGCAAAGCGGGGGAACTGACCAAACAGGCTGTGGACTCCGCTGTGCGAGCGGACAGCAAGGAAAGTGGAGCAATAATTCAGTCTATTGCTGCTCAGCGGGAAGCGGCTTACGGCAATCCTGTACAAGCCCGCCGGTCAGCGGCAGAGGCTTTGAAACTGGCTCCCACGAGTGAGGCGGTCGAGGTCGAAGCCGCGCTTGCCTTTGCCATGGCGGGCGATGCGGCGCGAGCCGAATCTTTGGCGCAAGACCTGAACAAACGTTTCCCGCTGCATACACAGATGCAGTCTCTGTGGCTGCCTGCGATTCAGGCGCAACTGACGCTTAACCGGAAGAATCCGACTCTCGCCCTGAATACCTTGCAAGCCGGTTCACATATCGAGTTGGGGATGATTGCCTTTGTCGCCAATCTTTCCTGCCTCTACCCAACCTACATTCGCGGCGAGGCGTATCTCGCGGCTGGAAAGGGCACGCAGGCTGCCGGCGAGTTTCAGAAGATTCTCGATCACAGCGGAATCGTTTGGAACTGCTGGACGGGAGCCTTGGCGCATCTCGGCGTGGCGCGTGCGAACGCGTTGCAAGCAAGAACTTCGCAGGGAGCCGACGCTGATGCCGCCCGCGTCCGTGCGCTCGCGGCTTACAAAGACTTCCTCACCCTCTGGAAAGACGCCGACCCTGACATTCCCATCCTGAAGGAAGCCAAGGCGGAGTACGCTAAGCTGCAGTACCCCGACAAGGTGCTGCCTCGTCGCTTGCCGCCGAGCGGTAACTGTTGAAACCAGGCGATAGCGCTCAGTATGCAGGTCAGGCATAATCGCGCTTGGCGCGCATCGTGTCTCCCCCCGCATGCTTGAGCACTTCCGAACTCTGCTCCGCGCTCAACCAATTCCCGGACCGGAATCCGAGCTGCTTGACTCCCTTGACGCGGCTAATCCCCGCGGCCAACTCGGGACTCAGCAAGCCGGCATCGGCGGCTTCGTGAGCCAGGCGACGCACGGCGGCAAGCTGCTGGTTGATGGTGTTGGCGGCCAGATGCCGCGATTCCAGGTACATGCGATAGCGCACCACGACGATGCGGTTGAAGGCCAGCCGAGGTTCGGAGCAGTACCAGGCGATGAACTGGTCGATGGCATACTCGTAGACTCGGCGCGAAGCTGGCGAGCCGAGGCTATTGAGAACTGCCGTTTTACAATGATCCAGGTCTGGCAGGCGGAGCACTCGGCGACGATAGTTCGGCTTGACTCTCGGTTTGCCCATGACGACGGCCTCCAGTGCCGCAGCAGTCGGAATACGGTAAGCTCGGCTCGCGTGCAAGCTCGAATCACACGGGGACGGAACCGCATTTTTTGGGTTCCCAAGCCAGCAAACGTCGGAGTAAGACCATGGGCATCAGCAATCCCGAGATTCAAAAGAAGGTGTTCGGACCGAGATGGGAACACGAGATCGAAAAGCAAGGCTGGCCGTTCTGGAAAAGGCTCATGCACCGACTGCAGGACTGTCCTATATGCAAGCCCAAATCACAAACTCGAAAACTTCAATGAGCGCTATCGCCTGATAGCGTCAGTTGACAATTTTGTGCGAGCAGGTCAGGCACGGTTGGAAGATCACCACGCTGCTACTGCAGCTTCGCGTACTCCGTTTTGGCTTCTTTCAGGATGGGAATGTCGGGGTCGGCGTCTTTCCAGAGGGCGAGGAAATCTTTGTAGGCCGCGAGCGCGCGACTGCGGGCGAGGTCGGCATCCGCTCCCTGCGAGGTTCTTGACTGCAACGCATTCGCACGCGCCACCCCCAGATGCGCCAACGCACCAGTCCAGCAGTTCCAGACGATGCCGCTGTGGTCGATGATCTTCTGAAACTCGGCCGCGGCTTCTTTGCCCTGTCCGGCGGCCAGGTATGCCTCACCGCGAATGTACACGTGATACAGGCAGGAAATATTGGCGACGAACAAAATTTGCCCCAACTCAATAGGGGAGGCGGCTTGCAGCGCAGTCAGGGCAGCAGCAGGATTCTTTTTGTCCAGCGCCAACTGCGCCTGAATCGCGGGCAGCCAGAGCGACTGCACCTGCGTATCCAGCGGGAAGCGTTTCCCCAAGTCTTGCGCCAACGATTCGGCTCGTGCCGAATCGCCCGCCATGGCAAACGCCAGCGCCGCCTCGACCTCGACACCCTGACTCGTGGGCGCCAGCTTCAAACCCTCTGCCGCTGACTGCCGCGCTTCCGCAGGATTGCCGTAAGCGGCTTGTGCGATAGCGGCATTCTCCTGCCAGATTGCCCCAGTTTCCTTGCTGTCCGCCCGGACAGCGGAGTCCACAGCCCGCTTGGTCAGTTCCCTCGCTTTGGCAAGATGACCGCCATACGCCTCAGTGTCAGATGCCAACGCAAGGCCCTCGTTCTCGTAATCGGGCTTACCCGCATACCACTGTTGCTGTTCCGCCATCGCCGCCGAGTCCGAGCCGACAAAGGCAAGAGCGTAGAGAGCATTGCGGAGTATGTAATCATCCAGTTTCCGCGCCTGGGCCTCGTGGATGATCTGGCGCGCTTCGTCGAAACGCTGCAAGGAGAGCAGGCTGTTGCCAAGGTCTTCGTAGGGGGCGAGAGTATCCGGAGCGAGGCGGAGGGTTTGGCGAAACGACTCCGCACCCTTTTCACACTGTCCCTGCTCAGCGTAGACGTTGCCCAAATTGACATGTGCCCCGGGGTCTCGCGGGTAGCTCTCAATCTCCTCCTGATACGTCTGGGCCGCTTTATCCAGTTCTCCGGTTACATTCTCATAGTAGTCGGCCGTGATCGCCAGCTTTTCCCGCTCGCTGGCGTGTTCCCTCAACTGGAACGCCTTGGTGAAGTAATCGCTGGCCCGCCCTAGCTCGCTGAGACTGAAGTAGTCGGCGCCCACTGCGTCGTAGCCCAGGGCAAAATTCGGATCAAGCTCAATGGCGCGTTGATAGTAAGGCAGGGCCGCGGCAGGGCCTTTCTCGCTAATCACCTTTCGTCCAAGGCTGTACGCCTTCAGCGCTTCCAGCGAGGACGTGGTGGCCTCTGACAACGGAACATCTAACTTCTGTACCGTCGCCAGCGATTCGCCCAACTCAGTGCGCACCTTCGATGCCGCCTCGCCCAGCGCGTCCAGCACCTTCTCCTTCGACGCTGCCGTCACCTGCTGCTCGGCCAGCGGGTCTCCACTCTGGCAATTCACCGCCTTCAACCCCAGCACGTATTGGCTGCCCAGACTGGCAATCGACCCGGCAAGGTAGGCTTTGCTGCCCGCTCGCTGGCAAAGCTCGCGGGTGACTTCGGGCGTGAGTTTCGTGCCCGCCGGACGCGACATCAATTTCAAGGTAGCCGCGACTTTATTCTCCGGCAGCACATTCAGAAACGGCGACTGGTTGAGAGCCACGCTGAGCGCGGTCTTGAGCGTGTCATCGAACACGGCATCGCCCGTGCTGTTGGCAAAATCGGCGAGGACGATAGTGTCTTTCTCAGTGAGCGCAGTTGCGGGCTTGGGAGAGCGTGAGCGGAAATAGAACGTTCCTCCAATTGCAGCAGCGATCAGTATCACGGCAGCAGGCACCAGAACCTTCCAGAGTTTCCTCCCCGCTACAGGGGCCTCGGCTACTTTCACCGCGCCCGATGACGCAGATGGAGCAAGCACGGGGGATGAGCTGGATGCTGGCGACGGTGGTTGCGCGACCTGAGCGCCGCTTTGCTGTGCGACAGCCACCGTGCCGGAACTCGCAGCTATGGCTCGTCCGGTCTCTGTATCCCGCTTCAGCCGTTGCAGGTCAGATCGCATCTCCGCTGCGCTCTGATAGCGGAGGTTTCGGTCCTTCTCCAGCGCCTTGTCGATGATGTTTTCCAGTTTGGGCGGCACGTCGTGATTTAGCCGCACCACGGCCACTGGGGCACGGTTCATGATGGCTTCACAAATGACCGCTGAACTTTCTCCGTGAAACGGCAAATCGCCCGTCGCCATCTCGTACAGCACGGCCCCAAACGAGAACAGATCGCTCCGCGCATCCAACTCTTTCGCCCGCACTTGCTCGGGAGACATATATGCCACTGTTCCCATCATGGTTCCGGGACTGGTCAGGTGGTCCGCATCCACCGAATGAGTCTGCGTGTTCAGAGACGCAATGTTGCTCGAAGAAATGCTAGCCAGACTGACCTTGGCCAGCCCAAAATCAAGAATCTTTGCGTGTCCGCGTTTGGTGACAAAGATGTTCGCGGGCTTGATGTCGCGGTGGACGATGCCTTCGGAGTGAGCCGCATCCAGCGCATCGGCGATCTCGATTGCCAGACCAAGCAACACGTCCGTGTCGATGGGCTTTCCGGCGATGCGGTGCTTCAGCGTGATCCCGTCCAGAAACTCCATGGCGATGAACGCCTGGCCGTGCTGGTCATCAATTTCGTAGATGGTGCAGATGTTCGGATGGTTCAGCGCAGACGCGGCCTGGGCTTCGCGCTGGAAGCGAGCCAGAGCTTGCGCGTCTTTAGAAATCTCGTCGGGAAGGAACTTTAAGGCAACGAAACGGTGCAGCTTTACGTCTTCCGCTTTGTAAACCACGCCCATGCCGCCACCGCCGAGTTTTTCAACGATGCGGTAGTGGGAGATAGTTTGACCGATCATGGAGTCGGGCAATGGTAGGCGGGATGCGAGGACAAGTCAATGAAAGCGATGGGGATGGCAATGGCTCAACAGGTCGGTTGTTGCAACATCCCGATTGCACTCATTGACCCCGGACCGGACAATTCTCAATGAGTAAAATCGCCTGATTTCGCCACTTACGTTTGTGCCCTCCACGAAACGGGGCCTACAATTCAGATTGTGACCGTGAACTGGGCCAAAGTCGCAGCGACTCTCGTTTTTGCATTAGTACTGGTAACGCCCAGTCGCTCGCAGCAGCCTAGAACTGGTCTCATAAACAGATCCTTGGCAGCAAGACTACTCACAGGTGATGAAGCTATGGTAAAGATAGGGGTTTTTCGGAAACTTGAGCTTCCCTCTGGTTACTGAGTGGTTCGATCTGTCCGATGCGCTCCTCCAGTCTCTTCTGTCCTTCGGCGGGCGTATTTGGCATTTGCTGCCCTAAGATCACGAACGTGCGCAAGAGTCGAATCGCGCCTCTTGGTGAATACCCGGCCTCCATGGCGAGTTTCACGCCTTCGCGGTCGGCTGCTAGTTCGTTGTCGTGCCCATACCCGGGTAGAAAATCGTCAACCTTGAGCTCTTCCAGTTTGTCAGTAGAAAGATGCTTCTCCGCAAGAACCTTGATAAGCCGGTCGCGACACTGATTGAGAGCAATGTGCTCGACCTCATGTCCGAGCACTGCGGCCAATTGATCTTCGCTGTCCATATACGCTAGGATGCCGCCTCCGACGAAGATCTGCCCTCCGGGCAGGCCCACCGCGCTCTTGAAGGCAGGGCTCGGATCGAAGTGAAAACGATAGGGAAGTTTGCGTTGTGCGTGAGCGGCAACCCTGTCGCCTACGGTCTATAGGTATTCGTCGATTTTCGTCGTCTGGGGAGTGGGCCGCATCCCCTCCTCTTGCGCAAATTCCTCCGCCAGGATTTGTCCCGCTCGGATCTCATCTGCATCTGTAATTGAGACCGTGGTTCCTGAGTTTTGCCCCCGTAAGACGGTGGTTAGTAGCAACACTAGCAGTAGCTTCTTCATAGAACCATCCTTTAGATTCCTAGCACCTTGCTTCATCGTTGAAGAACAATGAGCCGGAGCGTCGCGAGTGGCCTGCTTACCATTCTGCACCCTAACAAGTTCGAGCGACAGTTTCTGCGTTGTCATGTTCCCCAGCCGGAGCTTCCTTTGCCAAGTTACAGACAGCGGAAAAGGATTTTCATGCAGCCCAGGTTGAGAATTGGCAGGTAGGGGTCAATGAGTAATCGCCCATTTTCGTCAGATGGCTGGGCCGTTGAAATCGGGGCTAGAATCCTAAACATGAGGACGCTGGGCATATGGGCGGGCACGAATTGCCGCTCAAAAATGCTTCCAGTTCGCGTACGAGAATTTCTGGCTGATCTATGAAAGCAGCGTGTCCAGCATTCGGGATAAGCAAGAGCCGGGCTTTCGGAGGGGTCTTCGCCCACTCGCGCGTGGAGTCCAGCGGCACGTTCGTTTTCTCTCCTTCTACAACCAATACTGGAATTTGAAGCTTTTTGAGCATTGGGCGGAAATCAAATTCGCCCAGTGATCCGGCAACCGCAGCAAATACAAAGGGGGCGTTTTTGATCGCAGCCGGCGGATCATCACAGAAATCTCTCCCGTTGCGTTCATAGTTCGCGGGAATGTACACGTATGGCTTGAACGATAGGCGATGCTCTTCTAGGCAATTCGCGGCGATTTGGTTATCCGCAGCTGTCTCATCGAGCTTTTCGAGTTCTTTCATACGGTCACGATCCTCTGGGCTGACCAATGAGTCGATCTTGTCGGCGCGCTCCTTTACATACGGGTCGCGAGCCACGGGCATGGGGTCGAGAAAAACTATTTTCGAGACCTGATTCGGATGCGTATCTGCGTAGAGGGCGGCGAGGCCTGATCCCCACGACAATCCAATTAGAGTCATCTTTTCGATGGCGAAGTGTCTGCGAAGCGCTTCGAGATCACGGACATCATCCGCGGCGGTGAGATGGGATTTATCCTTGACCAGGTCAGAGCGGCCGCCCCCACGCTGGTCATACATGATCAGAACATGGTGCTTGGCCAGTGGGTCCATAGAGTACCCGCCATCATGCATGCTTGCCCCTGGACCCCCATGAAGGAAAACAACAAAGTCGGACCCGCTACCTAGCTTGCGATAAAAGAGGCGCACACCGTCCGCACCTATCAGATATCCTTCTTCGACAGACGGCCCCACGGGCGGCTTCTGAACAGTTGGTCCGCTAACCATTGGCGGTACGAGAAAGATCCCTGCGAAAATGCATGTCACAAAACGACCTTGCTTCGTGGTTGGCGCAAGAGTCAATCGGCCCCTCCATGAGACAGCGCGGCTGACAAGAAAATCATAATCGAGTTGTCGGCTAACCGGAAACTACCTCGGATAGCCATCCGAACTGCTCAGGTTTGGACAACTGTTGATAAATCCCGATAACACTCATTTACCCCGGACCGACCAATTCTCGATGAGTGTAATTGATTCCATAACAATGTTGGCTCCCACGCCCGGGTAGACTTTGGTGGTACCAACCAACCAAGGCCCGGGAGAAAGGAGGCGAACGATGATCATTATAGGATGCGATTATCACCCGGGCTTCCAGCAAATTGCGTTTGTGGATACGGAGACGGGAGATTACGGAGAGCAACGATTAGAGCACAGTGAGGGAGCAGAAAAGTTTTATCGTGACCTCGCTGCCCAGGGCAAGAAGGTGCGAGTGGGAATGGAAGCCAGTGGGCATGCCCGCTGGTTTGAACGTCTGCTGGCGGAGCTGACCTTCGAATTGTGGATTGGCGACGCCAGCGAGATTCGCGCCAAGCGGGTACGCAAGCAGAAAACGGATCGGCAGGATGCGCAGCATATTCTGCAGTTGCTGATGGAGAATCGTTTTCCCAAGATCTGGGTAGCGAGTGGGGAGAATCGGGATCTGCGGCAACTGCTGTGGCATCGGCATCGCATGGTGCAGATGCGGACTCGGATCATGAATCAACTGCAAGCGGTGGCTCTGAACGAGGGGCTAGGCTGCAAAAAGAGGTTGTGGCGGCAGCATGGACGAGAGCAACTGGAGTCGTTTCGCTTAGCCCCCTGGGCGAGCCGGCGACGGGAAGATCTGCTGCAGCTGCTGGATCGGCTGAACCCGACCATTACCGATCTGACGCAAGTGATCGAGCAGGAAGTAGAGAAATGTGCGGCGGCACGGCGCTTGCGGACGCATCCTGGAGTAGGTGCACTGACGGCCTTAGCCTTCGCATTAATCATCGGAAGGGCGGAGCGATTTCAGTGCGGGAAGCAGATCGCAAGCGATCTGGGATTAGTGCCCTTGGAGGACTCAAGCGGAAATCGGCGACGACTGGGCCATATCACTAAGCAAGGGAGTTCGATGTTGCGCTTCTGGCTGGTGGAAGCGGCCCAAGTTACAGCACGCAGCATCCCGGAATGGCGCAGTAAGTACTTCCACCTAGCGATGCGACGAGGACGGAAGATCGCCAAGGTGGCGATGGCGCGGAGACTGGCTATTGCTCTCTACTGGATGTGGCGCAAGGGATGGAATTACGAGCCGTCAAGAAAGTTCGGTTCGCACGCGAGCCAGCTCGGAACAGGCGATGGTGTGCAGTAGAACACCGAGTAATTGATTGAGCAGCCCGCTCCTCTTCACGGGGGAGTTCGAAGTAGTAATCATGATCGAAACTGTGACCGAAGAGATGCATCGGTCGGACTGAGTTCCTGACCTGGAACCGATTACGAGGCGAGCCTTGGTTGGTAGAGCAAAAGCCAAACCTTCCACGAGAGCGAAATGGCGCTCTTCGGAGTGCACGGCCTGGTGCGCCTCAAAAGTGCTTGACAGCGCCGACATTGTTAGAGACGCCTGATAACGTCAGTTACAGCGCAATCACGGTCGGCATGGTGCAAAAAAAACCGCCCAGACATCGGGCGGCTTGCTGTTTGTTGCGACGTAATACGTGAAGAGCAGCCAGGCTACTTCCCGCTGGTCAGCTTCGACAGTTCCTTGATGGTTGCCTTATCGTCATAGACTCCGGCGGCCACCACATACGGGGTCCCTTCGGCACCCACGGCATACGTGAGCTTGCGGGAGCCCTCCTTTTCGCCGGGCTTCGGCCACCAATACTCCACCCAGGTGCCGGAATGCTTCTTTGCCGCATCGCACCAGCCTGGCGGAAAAACGTTATTCCCCTTAGTGTCCTTAAGCGACATGAAATCGTGGCCTAACTGCTCCGGTCTGAGGGGGTGGGCCGCGACCACCATCTTGCTGCAGTCGTCGACGAAGATATACGTGTCTTTCCACACCCACGGACTCTGCTTCTGGTTAAACTGTGCCACGTCACCCGTCTTCGACAGGGTGCTGGCGGCTTCTCTTACCTTGGCGACGACCTCCTGAGGGGTTGCCTTGTCCTGCCCAACGGCGACAGCGCACAGTGCGACGTTGAGCAAAGCCATCGTCACACCGGCGAAAATCTTGCCGCTCTTCATGTGGAACCTCCTTCTTTGATTTGAAAAGCGGCCCAAGTCTACACCCAGCTCGGCCGTTTGCAACATTGCGAAAAGATTTCATTTAGAGCCAGGGGCGTGTCCTCGACAAGCCGGAAAAACTATGCGATTAGCGATTGTTGTCGAAACATCCCGATTACGCTAAAAACCCCCTTCCTTGGACTGGCCGGGGTCAATGAGCGAAATCGCCTGGTTACGTCCGTTACTCCAATCACGGTGTTCGCCTGTGTTAAAAAGCAATCATCCGAGACGTGAATGTTGCGTCCGAATGAAATTGATGCCGAATCAACGTCAGGAAGCTGGGCGATGAGTACAGGAGTGAATCCGGCATTCTCGCAAGGAACTGCGTCCACGCGGAGTGTCCCTCGCTACAAGCTAACGGTACCTTTGGCTCTCACCGTATTGCGCTCGGGCATCCCCAACCAAATCCCTGGACGTACCCTCGAGATAGGCGAGGGCGGAATGGGAGTTGTCCCAGCATCACAACTCCTCGTCGGCGAGTCCGTCCGCGTCGAGTTCCTTGTTCCGCACATGAGCGCGCCGGTGCGGGCGACAGCGGTGGTGCGCTATCAACATGAACGGTGCTTTGGCCTCCAGTTTCTCCGTTTGCCTGTCGAACAGCAATCGATAGTCCGCTACTGGACGCGACGCCAAGGCGAACTTTTATTGGCTGCACCAGCAGTCGCCTTAGAAGAGGCGGTAGACAAACCCGAGTTGCGCCCGGACTCCGAAAACTCGCCATGCAAGTTCGGCACCCGGCGCATTCTTAGGTTCGCCATTCCCATAACGGTAATCGCGGCTGTGCTGGGATGGTGGCATTGGCAGCAAGAATGGGCGGAGTTGGAAGCACAGCTTCCGGCGAAGGAAACCGTGGTGGTGCAACAGTTGAAGGTGCCAGCCGACGCAATGGGGCGACGGATCATCCACCGGGTCATGCCCGAATATCCGGAGCTTGCACGACGGGCGGGAGTGCAAGGCACAGTGGTGCTGGAAACCGTCGTGAGTGTGGACGGTGCGGTGACACAAGTGAAGTTTGTCAGCGGGCCCGAGGCACTGTCGCAAGCAGCCATGAATGCAGTGCGGTGGTGGCGCTATGAACCCTATTTTGTGAATGGACAACCGGCGACAGTTGAGACCACCGTGGCTGTAGACTTCCGGCTAGCGAACTAGGAGGCCGGATTTGGCTGGTATCTGACGGTCGATGTGATCTATCGGGGTCACACGGCAGGAATATGAAATCGGAGTTGAAGATCGACTGATCGATCTCCCTGGCCGAGTTCATCGTGGAGCGTATCGCGCGACATCTCGATGACCAAGGGCGACCGTCACTACGGTTGAGCTGAACAGCATTCCACCGAAAACTGGACTCCCAAACGTCTGCTCAGCCTAGCCAGGTTTTCCCTGGAGGGCCAGCTAAGGGTTTCTCCTGGCCAGATTTCAGAGTCGAAGCCATACCTAAAACTGGTGGAACCTGGTTTACTACGACCTTAGAGAACTGGCAACACTGGAGAAGGCGTTGTTGGCGTTGCCCCCGATCAGACGCACAGTGCCGATCACCAATACCAGGATGACGGCGAGCATGACGGCATATTCAGCGACATCTTGTCCTTGATCGTCCGTGCAAATATTGTGAAGGAACTGCATCGTAGATCCTCTGCGCCGTAATGATGATGTTACGCCGCCCGACATCACAAAAGGAATTGTGACGCAAAGAAGTACAGTGAACACACGTTTCATAATGCCCCCTCAAAGAAATACTGTTCCAAAGCAACTTGTATCTTGGCTGCAGTCAAGTAATAAGTTACGGGTGTAATGACAACGACGTACGTGGTTGCGCCCTGAGCCTTTCAAAAAATTCCCTCCGCAAAACCTCTAGCGAATTCCCCTGGAGGCCCTACGCCTCTTCTCCGCTATCGCCACTTCCACAACTGCTTCCATACCTGGACGACTGCATCTGTGCGAAATCCCGTTATGCACCCCTCCGATGACGCAATTGCAATGCGTAATGTCCGCAAGTCGGTGTCGTCCATGGCGATGAACCGGAACGGCTGTAATCCTATTGGTTCGGCTGAACATGGACTGAGTAGTTCAGCTATGCCGAGTACTGGTCCGGCGTGGGTCCAGAACATCACTTCGACTACCGCTCCTGGACTGAGCGGCATGAGAACTCGCAGCAAACCTCCCGTTATAGAAATGGTCTGAAGTCTAGCTGAGGGGCGTTGCCCGTCTTCAAATCGGATCGTTGCTTGAGGCATGCCCGGAAGTCGAACACGGAGGGCACGCTTTGCGTGCGGTTGGGGGGAGGTCATGCGCCGAAGTATCCTACTGAGAGTACGCCTAACGCCAGATTACGAAGGAACCTGTACGTATTTTAATGCTCGACGGAACAGACGCTCACTATGGCCGCCCTTTAGAAACTTGCACCGGTTCAGCCCGCGCAAGCGTACGGAAGCGTGGTTTTGTATTTTTTGTACCCACGAGCGGTGAGTCGAATCACCCCCCGGACCTGTTCTTCCACGAACCCTTCATTCCTCAATTCCGCGACTGCCACACGAGCCGAAGAGGAATCGAGGGTTTGCCTGGACAAGGTCACGAATTGATATGGGTCCTCTTCGTAGCGGAGGACGAGTGCGACAAGGAGCCCGTCCTGGATGTCTTGCCAACTCATGACGCGATGTTATACACATGAGCAGGACCCCGCACTGGCCCTTCGGTGCCAGTCTTTGGTTACTTATGTTCATTCTGCATCTGTCCTCTCGCCATACTCGACATGACCTGGGGGGCAGCGCCAGGTAGCGCAGCGTTCGATTCGTCTAACGGGTTACCATCATCGAGCCCAAAATGAAGTGATGAAGCAATAATGTCCGACCGTTTCCCCTTGAGTGCTGGGGGTGTCGGCTAGGGAATTCTCAATGAGTGTAATCGCCTGGTTGCAACAGTTAAGATGTATGCATGTTCAAGCTGCGGCTGGGATAATGGGCTCTCAGCAGTTCAGTGGAGGGGCAAATGGAAGGAACACAGTTTAGATACGTGATCAAGTTCGTCACCGACATGAACAAGGCGGTGAGGTTCTACCGTGATACGCTCGGTCTCAAACTTAAGTTCGAATCGCCGGGCTGGAGTGAGTTCGTGACGGGCGAAACCACTCTTGCGCTGCACCCTGCTTCCGACCAGAACCCGGCTGGAAAGGTCGAATTGGGGTTCACTGTCGCCGACGTGGAGGCTTTCTACCGGGACATGAGCGCGAAAGGCGTGCTCTTCAGCATACCGCCAAAGAAGCAGGATTTCGGCGGAGTGCTGGCACAGTTCGTCGATTCCGAGGGTGCACATTGCAGCGTGGGCGCAGAGGCCGCATAGAACCCAGAGACCAGAGCGCGCCACCGGGTTCCGAGTGTAAACGCCTGCTAGCGTCAGTTGACAATTTTTGTGCAACCAGGTCAGGCATGGTTGGAAGATCGGCCACGCCGCTACTGCAGCTTCGCGTACTCCGACTTGGCTTCCTTCAGGATGGGGATGTCGGGGTCGGCGTCTTTCCAGAGGGCGAGGAAATCCTGGTAAGCAGCGTGGGCTTTGGCGGTATCCCCGGACATGGCATAGGCGCGGGCCAGTCCGAGGTGAGCGAGCGAGGCGAGCGGATAGTTAACCACCAGTCCGCGGTGATCGAGGAGCTTTTGGAATTCGCGAGCGGCGGCGGCTCCGTCGTGCTTGGCGAGATAGGCTTCGCCTCGGATGTAGGGCGCGTACATGGTACCGACCTGGAACGGGGGAGGCGAGCCGAGTTCGTAGGGTGCGACCGCTTCCAGAGCGACCACGGCATCGGCGGGCTTTTGGCTGCCGAGCGCGATGGCGGCGCGGACGATCGGAAACCAGTACAGCTTTAGGGTGGTATTGGTGGGATAGGTCTTCTCCAGTTCGTTGGCGAGGGCATTGGCATGTGGGATCTCTCCGGAGCGGGCCAGAGCGAGCGCGGCAAGGACTTTGACATCGCGTCCCGGGGCAAGCGCGAGAGCAGCGGTGGCTCCTTGGCGGGCCTGGGCGGTGTTCCCGAACTCGGCCTCGCGGAGGGCGCCGTCCGATTGCCAGAGCGCAGCGGTTTCCTTGGAGTCGGCACGGACGGCAGAATCCACGGCACGGCGAGCGAAGTCGCGCGCCGCAGGGAGACGGCCGTAGTAGCCCTCGGTATCGGACTGTGCGGCAAGTAGAGGATCTTCATCGCCGGGCTTGCCCGCGCCCCAGGCGACGTGCTGGGCCATGGCCGCCGTGTCGTTCTTAAGGAAGGCGAGGTAGTAGCCCATGAGATGCAGGGAGCCGGCGTCGAGCTTACGGGCGGTGGCTTCATCGAGGGTGGCTCGGGCCTTATCGACCTGGCCGAGCGCCAATTCGGCGAGGCCGAGGTTCTGGTAGCCAGCAACACCGGCGGGGGCAAGTGCAATGCCCTCTTTGAGCTCAGGCAGGGCCTGGTCGTACTGGCCGAGGGCCATGTAGTTCGCGCCGAGGTTGCCGTGAGGGACGAAGTCGTTGGGGTAGCTCTGCATCCAGAGCTGGTAGGTTTGGGCTTCTTTTTCGAGTTCGCCGGTAACGATGAAGTAGTAGTTGGCGGAGATGCGCAATTTCTCACGCTCGCTCACGCGATCGCGAAGCTGGTAGGCCTTCTCGAGGTTTTCCGCGGCACGGCTCGGTTGTCCGAGGTTCGAGTAGTTCAGGGCAAGCAAGGCATAGGCAGTCGCAAAATTGGAGTCGAGCTCAATGGCTCGCTTGTAGAACGAAATGGCCTCGGCTGGCCCCTTCTCGCGAGCCACCCGGACACCCATGCTGAAGGCCTTGAGGGCGTCAAGCGAGGAGGTGGTGGCTTCGATGGGGACATCGAACTTCTGCACGGAGGCGAGAGACTCTCCGAGCTTGGTACGCATGGAGGTGGCGACCTGATCAAGGGCCTTGAGGACGCTCTCCTTGCTGGAGGCTTCGCCTTGCTCCTTGGCGAGGACGTCGCCAGTGTTACAGTTGGCGGCTTCGAGACCGATGACGTATTGCGTGCCAAGGCGGGAGATGGACCCCTTGAGCAGCGCCTTGGTTCCAGTGCGGAGACAGATTTCGCGGGCAACGTCGGAGGTGACTTTGTCGCCAGACTTGTGGCCCATGAGCTGCATGGTTTCGCCGACGCGGCGGTCAGAGAGGATGTTGAGGAATGGCGACTGTCCGAGGTCCACGGCCAGAGCCTGCTTGAGCGCATCATCGAAGACGGCGTCTCCGGTTTTGTTGTCAAAGTCGGCCAAGATGACGGCGTCTTTTTCCGTGAGCGGTGTAGCCTTCGTCACCGGCGTCGCGGACCGCGAGCGCCAGTAGAGGCCACCGGCGATCAGAGCAGCCAGCACCACTACAACGGCAGGGACCAGAATCTTCCACCGGGCGCCCGATCGCCACCGCTGCCTGCCCAGAAGAAAGTGCCGTCGCTTGCCTGCCGCTCGAGGGACTGGAGCTTGGGACACCTGTCACGGCTGACGGTCGGCCTGTGTCGTCAACGGCGGCGGGAACTCCCGTCCGGCTCGATTCTGTCTCCCGCTTCAGGCGTTTCAGGTCGGCACGCATATCTCCAGCGTGCTGGTAGCGCAGGTCGCGATCCTTCTCCAGCGCCTTGTTAATGATTCGTTCCATTTCTGCGGGCAGGTCGGGATTCAGCCGTACCGGAGGCACCGCACTCTTATGCAGGATGGAATCGAACAAGTCGGTGGTCGTGGTTCCCCGGAATGGCAACTGGCCGGTGGCCATCTCGTACAACACCGCCCCGAAGGAAAACAGGTCGGTACGGGTGTCAAGCTCGCGCCCGCGCGCCTGCTCCGGAGACATATACGCGGCCGTGCCCACTGCTGTACCAGGACTGGTAAGGTGTGCTTCGACCGCCTCGGTTCGCGTGGCCTCGTGCTGCCCGCTGGCACCCGATGTAGTGACCTTGGCCAAGCCGAAATCGAGCACCTTGGCGTGGTCACGCTCGGTTACGAAGATGTTGGCGGGCTTGATGTCGCGGTGCACAATCCCCTTGGAATGAGCGGCGTCAAGGGCGTCAGCTATTTCGATGCCCAGCGAGAGCAAGGTTTCTAATTCTAGCGGTCGAACCCCGATCATGTGCTTCAGCGTCTGCCCGTCGAGAAACTCCATGGCGATGAACGCCTGCCCGTCCTGCTCGCCGATGTCGTGGATCGTACAAATATTGGGGTGGTTCAGTGCGGACGCGGCTTGCGCTTCACGTTGAAAGCGGGCTAGTGCCTGCGGGTCGCGGGCAACCTCCTCGGGCAAGAACTTGAGAGCGACGAAGCGATGCAGCCTTGTGTCCTCAGCCTTGTAGACAACACCCATACCACCGCCGCCGAGCTTCTCTACGATACGGTAGTGCGAGATGGTCTGGCCGATCATTAGGGGCAAATCTTACGTGGGTGAAACGTTCAAGTCAATGAAAGCCGTGGAGTTGGCACTGTCGCCAAATGATCGTTGTTGCAAAATCCCGATTCCACTCAAAATCCCCCACCCAAGCTCTTTGTCCCGCGACCGCGGGATCAGTTTTTGGAGCTTCAACCAGGCCGGGAGTCGGAGACGTCGTCTTTGGGGAGGAATAGCCGCCTTAGCGCAGTCTTGCTGGCGTCGGCCAGGCGGCGGTTCAGATCTTCCATATCGGCTCTTACCCAGCCTACGCTGGAGATCTTGATCTCGGAGTCCTGCGCGATGAAGAACAACGACGGCACATTGGTGAGGCCGTATGCGTTTGAAACCACATAGCCGGCGGGATCGTCGAGGAGCGCGGGGAAGGTTAAGCCATACTCCTTCAAAAAGGCTGCGGTGTTGGGCTTGTCGTCCTGAGAGATTCCCACTATGGTGACTTTTTCGCCACCATACGCTTTGCGCAAGCGCTCAAAAAATGGAACCGCATACTGGCAGACGGGGCAGGAAACCTTGAAGAACACGGCCGCCACGGGTCCGCGCTGGAGTGCTTCTCGAAGAGAGAACGTGCCGCCATCGAGAGCGGGCAAAGAAAAGTCCGGCGCTTTGGTGCCTTCCCGCAATGCAGTCATATCTTTCCGACCTCCAAACAGGCGATCAATCCACTTCATAAAAGAAATGCATCACAATACTAAATACTAGATGATACCGCTGGCCTTCAAGATTTTCCGCGTCAAGCCGGTGATTGGGATCCGAGGGATACGATCAATTGCGATCCATGTGCCTTTCGCGGCGGCCGGAGCATCTGGCAATGGCGCATTCCGCAACCGCATATTCCGTAACACATGAACCGTGTAGTCGGTGATGGTAATGGAATGGCGCAACGTGCACCAGTGCGCTGAAGCCGGCAATGGACGCGGAGGCTCGGATGATTGAGGCAGTTCCCACATGCCGGGCATGAGCGAGGCTTGGCGCGGGCGTTGCACCAGCCGGACTTTGCCCTTACCACTGCCGTTGCCGTCGCGCCACTCCAGGGCGCACCAGATTTGTTTCTTTTTCTGAAGGGAAGGCGGCTCGGGGCGCGGAACTTCTCCCCGCGTGACACACCATTTCCGCACCGGGCACATTGGACAATGGGGCGCGCGCGGCACGCACACGGTTGCGCCGAGTTCCATCATGCCCTGGTTGAAATCCCCGGGACGGGAATTGGCGAGAAGGGCTTGCGCGTGTTGCCAGGTTTGGGCCGTGGTGAGATTGATGCCGATCGATTTATTGCCGATCAGTCTTTGCAAAACACGCTCGACATTCCCATCGACAACGGCGACGGGTTCGGCAAACGCGATGCTGGCAATGGCAGCTGCGGTGTAGCGTCCGATGCCGGGCAGGGCGAGCAAGGTTTCGGAATCCCGGGGGAAGCAGCTGCCGTGTTGTCTAGCGATTTGCCGAGCGCACCGATGCAACATGCGCGCTCGTCGATAGTAGCCCAGCCCGCTCCAGGCGGCGAGAACCGCGTCCTCCGAGGCTGCGGCTAGCACTTCGACGGTGGGGAAGCGTTCGAGAAAAACGCGGTAGTGTTCCAGCACAGCGGCCACGCGCGTCTGCTGCAGCATGATTTCGCTGAGCCAGATGCGGTAGGGATCGCGAGTCTTGCGCCAGGGAAGGTCGCGACGATGCTCGTCGTACCACCCGAGGACGGCCCGGCGAAAGGCGGCCACGTTCTTGCCGGTTGCTGGAGACGCGGCGCGCCGCGTCTTTACGGGGATGGAGTCTAGCACGCGCATCATCATCATTGTTGGCTGACGCTGTGCGCGATGGCGACCCATCCGGCTTTTTGCTGCTGCCACACGGTCATCATGTGCTGCGGCGCCGAAGGGAGCGGTTGCGAGCCGGCGGCTCCAGTGGAAGTGACACCATTCAGAGTGATGGTGTAGGTCACTACGATGGTGGTTCCGTTCAACTCGGTTTTCAGATCGCCGAGCGCGTAGTCTTTTAACTGCCAACCGTGATATTGCTCCAGCGCGGCGGAGCGATCAAGCGTTCCGCCGGGGGTTACGCCCGCGTAATTCGAAGCGAGAGCGCGCTCCACCTCGACCCAGTTCCCCGCTTGCACATCTTTCCAGAAGACGCGCTCCAGACCCTCGCCTCCAGTTGCTTCCGACAAGGCGCGCGCCGGACGATCGCCGTAAAGGGTGCATGCGGACGCAAACATCAGCGCGAAAGTCAGCATCACAATCAGGGAAACCGGCGGAGATTCGGCAGTTATCGTCGGACGCATGGCGTGATTGTATCGTGACCCGGCTTGTGTGGGGACGGGGCGGAGCCTGCCCTGAGCGGAGCCGAAGGGCCCCGTCCAAGCGGGGCGTAGCCCCGCTTGCACACAAAGCCAATTGACCGCCGGCAGCGAGCCCACGATAATAATGAAGCCTGGTAACCGCGGCACACGCGTGGACATTAATCCAAGCTGGCAGGGTGCGTATGACAGAATTCGACCGCAAGGTGGAAGAGGCTTCCGCGCGCATCAACCGCTCGGTAGCGAATATCTCCGAGACTCTGGAAAAAGAGACGAAGGAACTGGTGGCGTATCTGAACGACGAGGTTGTGCCCGCGGTGCGAACGCACTCCTCGAAGGCGTTGCGAACAGCGGCGGGAAAGCTCTCCGAGTTCGCGGATTTTCTGGAAACACAGCGCAAGGGTTCTTGAACTGCCTTCCGTCCAGTTACCCGCCCCAGAACACGCGGCGGCCGGCGACCTGCCCACTGCCGCGTCTTCTATTCCTTCTATTGCTGGGCATCGCGCTTCTGAGCGGCTGTGGTCATAAAAGGACGCCGGCGCCGGTTCCACCACCACCCTCACTTCCGCAAGAAAAAGAAAAACCAGCCGCGACTCCACCTACGGAAACGGCGGGCGAAAACGAGAAGATCGAGGTCCCCGCCGGCGCGAAACCGATCTTCGAACAAACCGGGATGGCGAGCTGGTACGGCGCTCCCTATCACAACCGGCGCGGATCGAACGGCGAGGTTTACAACATGCACGCGATGACGGCGGCACATCTTACTTTGCCGCTGGGCTCGATCGTGCGCGTCACGAATTTGAAAAGCGGACATTCGGCGCTGGTGCGGATCACTGATCGCGGACCGTTCGTGGTGGGACGCATCGTCGATCTTTCCCTGGCCGCCGCCAAGGCGCTGGATGTGTACTTGCCGGGCACTGCGAAAGTTCGGCTGGAGGTACTGCAGGCGCCTGTGTCTCTCGATACGGGTGGACGCTGGGCGGTTCAAATCGGCTCCTTCACCGGGCAGAAGGCGGCCGCCGAATTAGCGGAACACCTGCAGAAGCGTTACCAGACGGCCAATGTCATCAAGTTTCTGAGTCCCGTGGGAGACTGGTGGGTGCGGGTGCGGGTGCTGGACGACGACCGCCAGCGCGCGACAGCTCTGGCCCACGAGACCGAGACTGCCGAGGGCTCGGTGTTTCTAGTTCGTCTCGACTGAAAATTTCTTGCCAGACGCCGTTAGCTGGAGTGGTATTGTTTCTTCCAGAGATATAGAGAACTTATCTCCGTGTTGACTTGCCGGATGATCGTAATCCCAGGCAAGGGGAGACTCACTTATGGCGGGTTGTCTATTCTGCCGAATCATTAGCGGCGAAGTGCCATCCAAGAAAGTTTACGAAGACGAGCACACATTTGCTTTTGAAGATCTGAACCCACAAGGCCCGACCCACGTGCTGGTCATCCCGAAGAAACATATTTCTGGCTTGAAGGAAGCGACGGCAGAGGACGCGGAGCTGGTAGGTCGCTGTCATCTGGCGGCCGCGCACATTGCGCGCGAGCGGTCGATTGAAGATGGCTACCGCACCGTGCTGAATGTGGGCCCACGCGCGGGGCAATCGGTTTTTCATCTGCATGTGCACCTGATCGGCGGGCGCTCACTTCACTGGCCGCCGGGATAGTAGCGTGTTACGTGAATAATTTCTGTGTCATCTTGAGCGAAGCGAAAGACCCATGCATCGTGCTCACAAATACATGGGTCCCTCGCTTCGCTCAGGATGACAAATTGGGATAATGGCAAAGCGCGGTTCGTGTCCACTGGCCTTCATCCTCTGACTCCGATTCTCTGGCTTACAATCGTGGGATGGCAAACCTGATATTGGTGTACGGTCTGCGTCTGCTGCCCTCCGACGAGGTCGCGGAGGTTGGTGCGGCGACCATCAAACTGAAGAATGGGCGGGATGCGCACGTCGCCATGCACATTCTCGAGGGCGGCAAAGACGAGATCGAGAAGCAGCTCAAGGCGAGTCTCGCGGCCTTTTTCGACATCTATCCCGAGATATGACGCGTGAAATATGACGCCTGAGATATGAGAACAGGCGCGACGTCCTATAATCAGGCGGCGAATCAGGCGAGCGGATGAGACTGATCTCTCTGGAACTCGAGAGCAAGCTGCGCGACAAAGGGCTCTGGCCGCAGAACTGGATCGCGTGGGCGGCGCTCTACGTGCTGGCGCTCGACCTTCTTCTGTTCGCGGTGCAGTGGCTGACGCGGCGTGCCAGCCCAACCACCTCGGCGAGCCTGGAGGGCTGGGTAACTTTTCTCAGCGCGCTGGCGATTGTGTTGCTCGCGTTCGCCGGGTTCCGCTGGCTGCGCTCGCAACTGCTGTGGCGGCTACGGAACCGGTTGATCGTTACCTATGTTTTTACTGGCGTGATTCCGGTTTTTCTGCTGGTGATGATTTCGCTGATCACGCTCTATCTTCTGGCCTGGCAGTTCGCCGGCTTTGTCGTAACTTCCGACATCGCAAGTCACCTGCGCAGCATGGAGGCAGCCAATCGAGCCATCGCCAATCACTTGGCGACGCAAATTTCGGGCGGTGGAAAGCTGGATGCGGGAATGCTCGGCCGGGCCAGGCCGCGTCGTCCGGAGTGGGCGCGGAGGCAGGTGTGCGCTTGGTACCGCAACCAGTCGCCGCCTTACTGTTCGGGGCCCGAGGGCGCGGCCGGCTTTGACTCTCCGTCGTTTATCAGCGGGGATTTCCGCGACATCGTGCGCGACCATGGCACACTCTATCTTCGGACAGCGACCGTGGTCGCGGCTGAAGCGGGACCTTTGCGGGTGATTCTGAGTGAGCCGCTCGACAAGGAGTTCGTCGATAAAATCGCGAGGGACCTCGGTCGGATTGCGGTCTATGGAAACGAGAGTGCGACCGCGAACTCGGCCGCTCCCTCGCAGCAGAACCCGTCGGAACCCTTCCTTGCATTCGATGACGGGAAACAACGGCAGCAGGTTTTTTCCGCGGGGACGATTCCTCCAGCCAGCGGCGCGCTCGATAGACAAATCGGCTTTCCCATCCCGCTGCAGGTGGTGGATTGGGCCACGGGAGGACGACAGCGCGATGGAGCGCTGGCGGAGGTCGAGACGCGGTCCTCGGTGCTCTATGCGAGACTTTTTGCGGCGCTGGGAGATTACGCCAAGGGCCTGGAATACATTTTGCTGTCGATCATGTTTGTGTTCGCGATCATCTGGCTGCTGGCGCTGTTCGTGGGAACCAAACTGGCGCGCACCATCACCTCGGCGGTGGACCAACTCTACGAAGGCACCAAGCACGTCAATCGTGCCGACTTCAGCCACCGCATCACGGTGCAGTCGAGCGACCAACTGGCAACCCTGGCCAACTCCTTCAACTCGATGACCACATCGATCGAGAAACTGGTGCAGGAGCAGAAGGAAAAGCAGCGCCTGGAAGGCGAATTGGCGATTGCGCAGGAAGTGCAGGCACAGCTCTATCCCAAGTTGATCACGCAACTGGAGACGCTGGAAGTGCATGGGTTCTGCCGTCCGGCGCGGACGGTGAGCGGGGACTACTACGATTTTCTCGCGCTGAATTCCGACCGGCTGATGCTGGCGGTCGGCGACATCAGCGGCAAAGGAATTTCGGCGGCTCTGTTGATGGCGACGATCTACGCGGCGGTGCGTGCCTACAGCATCGAAGACAGATCCCTGCTTCGCGAACTAACGCTGCGTGAACCAGCTACCGTCGGTGCCGCGGGAGGCTCGGGGTTGATGCTGGCTACCGATTCGGGGGGGACGGAAGCTTCTCCGGCGACGCTGCTGACGCTGCTGAACCATCAGCTTTACGAAAGCACTCCGGAGGCAAAGTACGCGACTTTGTTTTTGGGAACCTATGACGGAGCGACGCGCCGGCTCACGTACACGAACGGCGGTCACCTGCCGCCCATCCTGATTTCCGAAGATGGCTCGTCTCAACTGCTGAGCTGCGGCGGAACCGTGGTCGGCCTATTCGACAATTTGAGTTTTCCGGAAGCGACCGTACAACTCCGCCCCGGAGACGTGCTGGTCGCTTACACGGATGGGGTGACCGAACCGGAAAACGATTATGGCGAGTTCGGCGAGGAGCGGCTGATCCAACTGGTGCGCGAGAATCGTCATTTGCCGCTGGAGCGCATCACCGAAATAGTCACCACCGCCGTGGCCGACTGGATCGGCGACAACGAACAGCCGGACGATGTAACCCTGGTGCTGGCACGAGCGCGGTAGTGGAGTGCCGGGCGTCCCCCGTCCGGCTGCACGCGCGAGACGCCCGTCCCTCCACCGGATGATTACCGCGTGGAAAACGAGTAGCGCCGGCATCTTGCCGGCTGTCCCGAGGGCGTCTCTCCCTTGGCGCGGCGGGCGAAGACGCCCGCCGGACCGCCGCCGGGACGGCGGCGCTACTCTCAGCGGTGAAACGGTACAAATCACGCGGTCACGGTACTAGATGGATTCAATTGTCAGAGTTGGAAATGCAGTTCGGTACAGGCGCGCATCCAGGGTCAGGAGCCGATAGCCGTTCGCGGCGGCGTGAGCTCCAATCAGGAAGTCCGCGAGAATGCGTCGCGTGCCCGAATCGCGATGCTTTCGGCGCCGTTCCGCGTAGCCCCGGAACGCCCGGGCGGCGGACCGCCATATCGCTTCACTCAGATGCCAATCAATCGAGATTCCCGTGTCTTCAAAGAACCCATTCACGAAATTTTCAGTGCGACCGGGACCAGCGATCAGTTCGGCAAAGACCGGGGCGGCCACAGTTACATTTCCCTGTCCAAAAGCTGATTCCAGTGCAGCCTGCGCAGCCAAGTTTAGTGATGGGTCTGGGCCCCAGTACGCGACGACCACATTGGTGTCGAGGGCGGTCGTCACTATTCCCCGCGCATTTCCCGCAGCCAGCGGTTGATGGCCTTTCTGCCCGATCCAACTCCGGGAGTGCCGATGCCACGATACTTTTCGAATGCGCTTTGGCTGCGAACGGGCCGGATGTGCACCCCGTCACTGTCGCTCTCGAATAGGAGCCGGTCGCCCGCCCGAACACCCAGGAGTCGCCGAACTTCGATGGGTATGGTGATCTGTCCTTTGCTCGTGATTTTGGACTGTTTCTGCATGTTGACTTCCAATTCCTTACTTTAGCATAATTTCCTTACTTTGGATACGGTTGTGTTTCAGGAAGGTTGGCGGAGTCGAATGGTGTCGGCGGTTCGGCAAGCTATCCTCGGCTATCCCCCTCGGCTTCGCTCGGGGCTTCGGCAAAACAGGGCAAGCTTTCTCAAAAAGCGCGAGAAGTGGCGCACCCCCCAGTTATTACGGTCGACGTTCAAAGACAACCCGGCGGTATACTTCCCGCGATGAGTGGGGCACCCGGCGTCAGCGTGCCCCATGTTACAGTTTCTTTGCCTTCTCGGCTTGTGCCTCCGCAAGCTTCCTGTCGAAAACCGCCGCCAAAGGCTTCAGTAAATGAGTCACTTGCAGCACCATGGTAGTATCTCCAAAACGTTTGAGCTCTATAGAACTGGACGTGTTCTCCCAAGTTGCTATCTCGTTCGGAAAGATGCTTCCTGCCTTTGTTTGATATTGCTCTCGTGTGATCGTAGAAGGCTTTCCGAAGGCGGCAGCAAATGTGCTTAGGAGATCGCCGTAGGAGTCGCTTGGACCTCCTGACTTAATCAGAAACAGCCTGGGCTCTTGCCGACCGTCTTCGGAGATAAACAAGAAAATGGTAAAAGAGTGAAGATCTCCCAACATCAATGATGCTCTCAATGGACGGTTCATCGTCGCGGAGTTGTAGAAGAACGTGCATTGGACTATGCCAGTGCTTTTCCAATCACTCGAAATGTACAGTTCTTCTAGGAACGGGTACGTTTGGCTGCGCGCCTCGTCGGTACAGACTGGATATGCATTCGGCCATTCTCTTTGGTCCGGGTATGGAAGTACGCGGAACTGAGAAATTGTTATACCTAGCTGGTAGTTCCTTCGGCTATAAGCATCCTGCCAAGGTGAACTTGGCTTGGTGGATGTCTGTCCGACCAAAGCGATAGATATCAAGACGAACATCACCAGAAGAATTCCTTTGCCCATTGTCGTCTTCTCCTTCCCAGTTCTCGCCCAAGTAAGCTCCATCGTGCGTAAGAGCAGCAGCGGCGCAACAGACTCAGGGTGATTGTTCATTATAGGGCTGGCTGAACAGAGGCGAGAGATTCATCTCAGCGTTCCTCCCGCTTCCTCCGCCTTCCGAATCTCGTGACCCGAGTCCACGCCTGCATTATCCCTTCCCACTCGAAAAGAGCGTACTTGATCACAGCGGCTCCGGTCGCAATCAGGACTAGGGCACTGACAAACCGAGATTCCATCGTCAATCCATTTCTTCGTAACCACTCGCGTCGAACATCGCACGTTCAAATGTACTTGCAAGTGTACTTGCAGTCAAGGGAATTTCCTTGTACTGTGGGGGAGAGCTTTATGAGGGGGACCAATGGCGATACGCACAGAATCGCTCACTATGAGAATCGATCCAAAAATGAAATATCTGGCCGGTCTCGCTGCCTCCATCGCGCGGCTTTCTTTGTCCAGTTTCATAGAGAGGGCTCTCGACGAGAAAATCCAGCGCGCAGAGCTATGGGAAGGAGGAGTCGCAACAAAACTCTCCGACGTCTTCCCCGAACTCTGGGCAGATCACGAAGCTGACAGATTCGTCCTTTTAGCGGATCGTCTTCCAGGTCTACTCTCAGAGGAACAGCAAGTCCTGTGGGGCGTGATTCAATCAAGACAGGACCTTTGGCTTCAGCCTCTTTCGAGAGGCCTGTACAACGTCTCGAGGGCAACGTTCAACTTCAAAGCGCTTCGCGAACGGTGGGGCGAATTGAACGCTGAAGCGGCGAAGAAACGCGAGGAGAAAAGAGTCAGTGAATAGCGGAACAACCTTGGCGGGGGGGTCACTCTAACGGGGAAGTATATAACGCGGCTCTGTCTCTCAACAACATTGACCGAAATAACCGTGGGTGCGCCACTTCTCGCGCGAGACCTGGGATTCCACCGCTCCCCAAACCGGGACACCCGACTAAGACGCCCACCCACCAAATCATGAGCCTTGCAATAATTACAGTGTAAGTATTACATTACTGTGCCTGTTTTACCACACAGGCGCCGTAGCATTATCAATGACTTGGAATGCTAACTCGGATGAAAATAATGACTGCAGGTCACCAAAACACCCGAGCGAGCCCCGGCATTTTCGCTTTTTGTGCGCCGGAGCCTTGCCCCCGCCGCCCCCATGATGTACGTACATATTTGCCATGTTCCACGTGGAACATTGTACGTACAACGACCGCACCGCACATGAAAAAGCGGAAGGGATTGCTTCCTTCCGCGTCTTTTTCCTGCATACAGCTTTTGCTAAAACCAGGCTGACTACACCAGCCCCTGATCGAGCATCGAGTTGGCGACCTTCAGGAAGCCCGCGATATTGGCGCCGTTCACCAGGTTGCCGGGCGTGCCGTACTTCTCGGCCGTTTCGTAGCAGTTCTTGTGAATAGCAATCATGATCTTGTGCAAACGATCATCGACTTCTTCACGGGTCCAGGAGATGCGCATACTGTTCTGCGCCATTTCCAGTCCGGAGGTGGCCACGCCGCCGGCATTGGCGGCCTTGGCCGGTCCGTAGAGGACTTTGGCGTCGAGGAACGCCTTGGTGGCTTCGAGGGTGCTTGGCATGTTCGCTCCCTCGCTGACGACCTTCACTCCATTCTTTATTAGGTTCGCCGCGTCTTTCGCGTTGATCTCATTCTGAGTGGCGCTCGGGAACGCGCAGTCGGCCTTGATGTTCCACAGCCAGTTGTGATCGAGCTTCTTATCGGTGGCGCTGTAGATGGCCTTCTTGAATCTGTTGGTGTACTCCTGGATGCGGCCGCGGCGGTTGTTCTTCAGCTCCATAATAAAGGCGAGCTTGTCGCGGTCGATGCCGTCGGCATCATAGATGGCGCCGTCGGAATCGGACACGGTAACCGGCTTTGCGCCCAGATCAAGCAGTTTCTCGACGGTGTATTGCGAGACGTTGCCACTGCCGGAGACCAGACACACTTTGCCTTCCAGCGTGTCTTTGCGCGTCTTCAGCATTTCCTTGGCGAAGTATACGCAGCCATAGCCGGTGGCCTCGGGACGAATCAGCGAACCGCCCCAGGCCAGGCCCTTGCCGGTGAGAACGCCGGTGAATTCATTCCTCAGGCGCTTATATTGGCCAAACATGAAGCCGATTTCGCGTCCGCCCACGCCGATGTCGCCGGCGGGAACGTCCGTGTCCGGGCCGATGTGACGGCAGAGCTCGGTCATGAAGCTCTGGCAGAAGCGCATTACTTCGTTGTCGCTCTTGCCCTTGGGATCGAAATCCGAACCGCCCTTGCCGCCGCCCATGGGCAGCGTGGTGAGCGAATTCTTGAAGACTTGTTCGAACGCCAGGAATTTCAGAATGCCGAGGTTCACCGAGGGATGGAAGCGCAGTCCACCCTTGTAGGGGCCGATGGCGCTGTTCATCTCGATGCGGAAGCCGCGATTGACTTGCACTTTGCCTTGGTCATCGAACCAAGGCACGCGGAACATAAGGACTCGTTCGGGCTCCGTAATACGTTCTAGAATCTTGGCTTCGCGATACTCCGGGTGGCGCTCCAACACGGGCCTCAAGGACTCGAACACTTCGAGGACGGCCTGGTGGAATTCCGGTTCGGCTGGGTTTTTGGCTTTGACGAGGTTGAGAATTTGATTGGTGTAGTCCGCCCCAGCTTTCTTGGGCGGTTCCATCACTGTACTCATAAGCTTGCCTCCGAATTTTATACGCTATACGGATTGTCAAAACAAAGGACACCGCAGGAATTGCGGCTGTGTTGATTAGATGCCTCGAGGAGAAGTTTTGCCGTGATAGGCATCACCCCATTTCGTGACAATTGGGCGCAAGGCTATGTGCCTGGAACACCCTGCGCGGGAACAGGAAACCCCGTGGAATGTGTCCGTTAGCGATTATGGCAAGTCTACTTCCCGGAACCAGATTTTACAACCGTCACTTTGGCTCGTGTAGGGACGGGCGCACTCGCCCGTCCAAGCCGGGCGCAGCTCGGCAGCGGCCCGTGGTCACGGCAACTCTCGATTCGTAAGAACGAAAATGCGTCAGAACAACATGCGTCAGAACCATGTGCGCTTGCGGTATTCGCGATAGGCGTCGCCGAACTTCGCTTCCAAAACGGCGGCTTCGCGGCGCGCGCGAATGATCTGCATGGGAATTAGCACCGCCAGAATGACCAGCAACCGAGGGCGCCCTAGGATGAGAACTATCCCCACCACGGCAAACATTCCGCAAACATAAATAGGATTGCGGATCCGCGAGTAGATGCCGCCGGTGACAAGCTCACTCGCTGTAGGAACCCAGGAGAACGATCGACCCAGCGTGTAGCGGGCGAGAATCACGCCGCCGAGGCCGATCAAACCGAGCAGCAGGCCGAGCCATTGCGTCAGCCCGCGTCTCTGTACGGACTGAAATACAAAGCCTAAAGCCCACAGGCCCACAACCAACGGCAGCCAGACGTGCCATATCGTGCCACGATCGACCTTCACACTCTTCTCCAGTTCTAATCGACGAATCCTTGGCGCACGGCGTGGATGAAATCGGTGTAGGCGGGCTCGATGCCGGAAGCGCGCATCTGCAAAGCGATCTGCCCGCGATGATATGCGGAGTGAAAAAGTACGTGCGTCAGCACGTCTTCTACACGGCTGGACCAGGCTTGGCCCTTGCTGTTGCGGTATTCGACTTGGTCGTCGAGCGGGGCGGGCGGGAGTTGCGTCCCAAGCTGAGTCGTAAACTCCGTCGTAAACTGCATAAGATAACTTCGCCATGCCGACGACACCTCGTCGGCCAGCGCCATGCAGTCGTCAATCGTTGAACCGGGCCACACCGTCATGCTCTGATGCTGCTTCAGGATACGTTCGAGCCAAAGCTTCTGCGCCGAGAGAATATGGGCCATGCGTCCGACCGTGTCCGGGGAAACAGACCCGGCAGCACGCATCGCGGCGAGGCATTCGCGATTCGCCCAGTAATCGTAGGCAAACATCCGAAGAAAATCCTTGATGTCCACAAACACTCCCTTCGACGAGACCCGGCGCAACGCAGAGTGGCAGGCGCGTTGCGACTGGCTCACAAAGACGATACGATGACACGCAGTAAGATAACAAACGGGCGTTTCTGTTCCACCCCGGGGTAGTGCCTGAATCTGCTCTCCTCTTGTTGCAAATTCAGGCACTACCCACCCCGGCCATTTACATTCCATTCACATTCCCGTTTTATGCTAGCTTCTTTACAGTTACCAGTTGGTCTCGAATGGCGCGAGTTTCCATGGCTCGAAAGCAACCGTCCGCAGGTCCACGAGTGAAGCGGCGCTCGACTTCGGCGCGATCACGAGCGGCGGAAGCTCGCACCCGTCCCGCTGACACCGGCAACCAAGACTTTGCGGAAGAGGAACTTCCGTCCCTGGTCATCCACGGCTGCCTGATCGCCCGCGATGCGCTCTTCAATGTCAGGGATTTTCTCTCGGACGGTTCGCGTCTGGCATTTCTCGCGATCAAAGATTGCGAGAAGGAACTCGATCAGATCGAGCGCAAGATTGACGAGCAACTGCCCGAAGCCATCACGCGCGTAGGGGAAGCCAAGGCGCGTGAGTTGCTGGCATGTTTGAAGTTCATCACCGACCTCGAACGCATCGGAGACCTCGCCTACAATGCGGTCATGCAGCTGCAATCGCGCCGCGAAAAATTACCGGCGGCGGATTCCCGTCAGCTGATAGAGATGGCTTCTCTGCTGTGCGCAATGCTGGAGCAGGTTCATCAGGGCTTCATTAAGCGAGACGTGTCGTACGCGCAAACCGTCCTGCAATCCGACCCGGAAGTGGACCGTCTGTGTCACTCCTTGTTTCACCGGCATCTGGCCGAGCCCAACAGTCCGAGCGGGCAGAAGAATTTCGACATCCTGCTCGCCGCCCAGGCGCTGGAGCGCGTCGGCGATCACGCCAAAAATCTCGCGGAAGAGCTTTATGGTTTAGCCGAAGGCCGATCGCTGCGGCACAATGCCAGAAAGCTCTCGACCGCTTAGGCTTTGTTCGTGTGGGGACGGGCGCCCTCGCGAGCCTGCCCTGAGCGCAGTCGAAGGGTCCAAGCCGAGCGCAGTTCGGCCTCGCCTTGAGCGCCAGCAGGGCCACGAATTGAAGCCGCGCCGCAAGCTTCGTATCAGGGCACGCTTTTAGCGATGTCGAAAAGCCCTTGAACTAAGAATGCCCCTTTAGGGGCTGGGCTCCGCCCCCACTTCAATGAAAATCGTGCGATGCCGTCTCTGCCCGCGTAACGCACAGCGGCAAAACTTTTTCCGCACGGATATGGATCACGTTGTCCTGATTCTGCAAAATTCCCTCGATCATCAGGAAGCGCTCGGAAATCAGCAGCGCTCGATTCTTGTGCAGCAGATCGGGAGCGAAGATCGCATTGGCGATCCCCGTTTCATCTTCCAGGCTCATGAACATCATTCCCTTGGCCGTCCCCGGACGTTGGCGGGCAATCACGCATCCGCCGATTCGCAAGCGGCGTCCATTCGGCAGGTGTGCCAGATCGCAAGCGCGATAAATCCCCATCTTTTTCATTTCGGCCCGGCGATACTGCATGGGATGAGGGCCAACCGTCAGCCCGGTAGCGCGAAAATCCGCCACCAACCGCTCTTCGTCCGTCATGGCCGCCAACGGAGATTCCCTATCCATTTCCGGAAGCTCATCTAGCAACGGTCCCGACCAGCGCACCGCACGTTCCACTTGCCACAGCGCATCGCGTCGATGAAAGACCCTTTCACCACCGAGACACAGAGGCACAGAGAAATTCTTTCCATTGCTCTTCTCTGTGTCCCTGTGACTCTGTGGTGAATCCCCAATTGCATTCAGCGCCCCAATTTCCGCCAGCGTCGTCAACTCATCCTTGCGCAACTCGGGCACGCGACGAGCCAGATCCTGCACCGAAGCAAACGGCGCCAAACTGCGCTCCCGAACCAGCGCCTGCCCCGCCGGCTCGCGCAACCCACGCGCATATTTCAGGCCAAGACGCACTGACGGCTGATGGCTGATAGCTGACGGCTCTAACGTGCACTTCCAATCCGACTTCGTCACATTCATCGGCAGCACTTTCAATCCGTGGCGCTGCGCATCTTTCACAATCGTCGAAGGATGATAAAAACCCATCGGCTGATTATTCAGGAGCGCCGCCGTGAACGCCGCCAGGTAATGGCATTTCAAATAAGCGCTGGCATAGGCAATCAAGGCAAAGCTGGCGGCATGCGATTCCGGAAATCCATAAAGAGCAAACGAAGTAATCGACTGGATAATCTGCTCCTGCGTTTCGCCGATGATTCCGTTGCGCGTCATGCCGGCGCGCAGTTTTTCTTCGATCACTTTCATTCTCGCCTCGGAACGTTTGAAGCCCATGGCGCGGCGCAATTCCTCCGCCTCGCCGCCCGTAAAGTTGGCGGTGATCATGGCCACGCGCAGCAACTGCTCCTGAAACAGCGGCACGCCCAGCGTGCGGCTCAGCACCGTTTCGAGCGACGGATGCGGATACGTGGCCACCTCTCGACCCTGCCGCCGCTTGAGAAATGGATTGACCATATTCCCCACGATCGGTCCCGGCCGTATGATCGCTACCTGCACCACGATGTCGTAAAATTTCGTTGGCTTCAGGCGCGGCAGGCACGCCATCTGCGCCCGGCTCTCGACTTGGAACATCCCCACTGTGTCGGCCTTTTGCAGCGTGGAATAAACGACAGGATCGTCCGCCGGAAGGTGCGCCAGATCTACTTCTTCGTGATAATGACCGCGAATCAGTTCGAGAGAATCTTTTAGCGCTGCCATCATGCCGAGGCCCAGCAGATCGACTTTGATGAGACCCATGTCCGCGCAGTCTTCTTTATCCCACTGCACCACCACGCGGCCCGGCATGGAAGCGGGCTCCAGCGGGACGACCGAATCCAGACGGCCCTCGCAAATGACCATGCCGCCCGAGTGCTGCCCTAAATGCCGCGGCAGATCCTGCGCCGCCAGGCACAGCTCGAAATATTTGCGAATCCGCGGATGCGTAAGATCGAGCCCGGCATCGCGCAGACGGCGGTCGAGCGCATCATTCTCGTCTTTGAATTCCCAGGTTGCGACCGCCGCCGAAATTCGCTTCAGCGTGTCCTCGTCGAATCCCATCACCTTGCCCATTTCGCGCGCGGCCATGCGATTGCGATACGTGATCACGTTGGCGGTCATGGCCGCTCCGCGTGGTCCATAACGCTGATAGACGTACTGGATTACGCGCTCACGCTCGTCGCCGCTGGGCAGATCGAGATCGATGTCGGGCCACTCGCCGCGTTCTTCAGAAAGAAATCGCTCAAACAATAATTCCATGCCGATCGGATCCACCGCCGTGATGCCGAGCGAGTAGCAAACCGCGCTGTTGGCGGCCGATCCGCGGCCCTGCACCAGAATGTTCTGTTCGCGACAGAAACGCACCAGGTCCCAGACAATCAGGAAGTATCCGGCAAGATTCAGCTTTTCGATCAAGCTCAATTCGCGTTCGATCTGCCGCCGCGCGCGCTTCTTCAACTCCGCATTCGCTCGCCCATACCGGCTCTGCATTCCTTCCCGCGTGCGCTCCCGCAGAAACGACATCATGGTTTCCCCGTCCGGCACGGGATAACGCGGGAACTCGTATCCCAAATCGTTCAACGTGAACTCAAGCCGCGAGGAAAGTTCAACCGTGTTTGCGATGGCATGCGGAACATCCGCAAAGAGCGCTCGCATGGCCGCGGGAGATTTGAGATAGCGCTCGGCATTGCGCGCCAGCAGACGTCCGGCAGTGGCCAGGGTGCGATGATGCTGGAGCGCGGTGAACGCATCCGCCAACTCGCGCTCCCGAGGCGTGGCATAGTTCACGCCATTGGTCGTGAGTAGCGGCAGGTGCAAAGCCTCCGCGATCTCGATCGCAACCCGGTTTCTGTACTCTTCTTCGCGATGAAAATGGCGTTGCAATTCGACGTAAATATTGCGCTGGCCAAAAATATCCGTCAGCCTTTTCACTGTTTCGAACGCCGCTTGCGATCCACCTTGCCTGAGCGCCGCAGCCAACGGTCCTTCTTCTCCACCAGTCAGGCAAATCAAACCATCGGCATGCTCTATAAAATCGAGATCTGACGCGCAGGCTCCTTCTTTGCGCCCAACGCGCAATTTCATTTTCGTAATCAGGCGGCAAAGGTTTTGATAGCCAGCGCGCGAAGAGACCAGAAGCGGAAGCCGAAATCCACCACGGAGACACCCTTCGGCTGCACTTAGGGCAGGCTCCGAAAACGCAGTGCACGTTACTTCTGCTCCAATATGCGCCTTGATCCCCGCTTTTTTTGCGGCGAGATGGAAGCGCGGCGAGCCGTACACTCCATCTCGATCGAGCAATGCTATCGCCGGCATTCCCAGGTTCGCGCACACTGCGATTAATTCCTCGGGAATCGAAGCCCCTTCGAGGAAGCTGAACGCGGAGCGGGAATGGAGTTCAACGTACATCAGTTGCCAGTTGCCAGCTTCCAGTTGTCAGTTGCTTTGACTGGGAACTGACAACCGGCACTGGCAACTGCTCCTAGTCGTACGTTCCTTCTACAAACCAGTTTCCACTTAGCTTGTCCTGCACTAAGCGATACAACACGAGCCCAGTTGCCGGTTGCCAGTTGCCAGTTGTTGGTTCTCTTTCATGAGACTGGCAACTGGGCACTGGCAACTGGCAACTGCTCTCGGCGGGCACGGCGATGTCCCACTCCTCGCGCGACCAGCCTTCCTGTTCCGACCAGTCGCCGGAAGAGCGCCAGGGGCCGGCGGTCCAGACGATTTCACCGGCAATGTCCTCGCGCTCGAGGCATCGCATCCGCACCGGCTTTGCTTCGCGCAAAGTAATGCTCGCGCCCAGCGGCGGACGAAACAGGCGCAGAGCGATTACCGCGCTCATTGTTTCTGTTTCTTTTGCGTTTTCCTCAAGTTTTTCTCCGACTTGGCATGTTTCTTGCATGGACTTATCCTTCTTTCGATTTCCAGACTGGTTCACTTCATGCTTGACTTTATTTTTAAATTGGGGCTCTGCGGGCGTGGGTTCCACGGGCGCGAAGTGCCGCAACGCAAACGCGCCTTCACGATGTGTATCCAGTAACTCCACCGATCCCACTCTTCCCTCGCCGACTATGCTTGCAATGCGCGCCAGCGTTAGCTCCAATTTTTCGGGCTCGGGAAAAACCGGCTGAAACAATCCACTCTGCAGGGCCCGCGGGCGCGCCGGATCGGCCGACAAACGAATCTTCACGATGGGCGCTCCCGGCGGATGCGCCTGCAAATCAAGCTGCAATAATTTAAGAAACACTTTCGCATCCAGCATGGGCGCCGGCAACCGCAGCGTGCGGGTGAACTTTGGGGTGCGTGTGCGGGTGGGCGTCTGGGTGAACGATGCGCAACCGTTCGGCTGTGTCGCCGCGAGTTCCAGATTCAGATGCAGCTCCTGCGCCGCCAGTGTGCGTGCGCTCAATCGCGCGCACACTTGCTCCAGCATGCGGTTCAGCAGAAACGCCAGCGGTTCCAGCAGCACGATGGGATATTCCAACTCCACACTCTCGGCAAAAATCAGCCGGGGTTCCAATACGCGCAAGTTGCGGGACGCCTCGCCCCGCGCCAGTTTTTGCAGATGGAGTCCCTGCTTTCCCAGGCGCTCGCTGACCGGAACTTCGGGAAGAGCCGCCAGCGCCCGCAGCTTGCGAATGCCCCAGCGATCGAACGTTTCCACCCAGCGTACGGCCTCCGCCGCATCGGAAGAAAAACTTTCCAGCAACACATCCACCGGCAGATCTCCCAGCCGCTCTGCTTCGCGCCTTTCGGGAATCAAAGTGACGCCAGGAAAACCGCGGGCGGCGAGCAAGGCAACATCCGGATTCGCGGCCACGGCAAGGTTCGCCTCCAGTTCCATCTGAGAAACCCGCTGCGCCAAATCGCAGGCAATCTTCGGCAGCGGACCTAGCAACGGCTCAAGTCCGGCGAGGTTCAGAAGCACGGTGCCCGGTGAGGTGTCTTCCACTTCCGGAGAGAACGATTGCGCACAATCGAGCAGCGCAGCGTGTGCCGACGTCTCCTGCGACTCCGAACGCGCGCGCAGCACCAGGTTTTCCCATGCTTCGAGTTGCGACTTGGTCGTGCCTAGCTCCACGCCCGTTTGCCGCGCTTTTTCGTTGAGCGCCACCACCTTCTCCAGCGGAGGCCGCCCGGTGAGCACCGCGACCGAGCGGGCGCGCAACTCTGGTTCAAAGCGAATGATCGCTTGTACAAAAAAATCGGGGATGAAGATGCAGGCAAACATGGTAGTGCAGCTCTCAGCTCTCAGTTGTCAGCTCTCAGTAAAGGCTTATGCTTTAAATCATGACGACGAAGACGACGATAAGGGTTTCTGAGTCTGGTAACTGAGAACTCGTGATTTTCGAACTTGCTGCATAAACTATCCCGCCCATGCGGCTCGACTCTTGAAACTTGCCGTCGATTGCACCGGCTTGCGTTCTGATTTTCTTTCCAAGCGCGTGCACAACAACTCGGCCGTGATCTCGAATTGATCCAACAATTCCGAATGCGGCAATTTCGAGTGCAGCGGCGGATTTCCTGAGAGCTGAGAGCTGACAGCTGACAGCTCTTTTTCTGAGACCTGAGACCGGACACCAGAGACTCTAAGCAGCACCGACGAGCAACTCCCTGCAATCGGCTGCTGTTCCAAAACCAGCAGTGCCGTTGGCGTGTGCTCAATCGCGCGGCGGAAGCGGAACCACGATGCCAACGGAATTCGCCGCGCGCTCTGCACCGGAACATCTCCGAGATCGAGAGCGATCATTCCGAAACCGTTGCTCTGCAGCAGCAGGTCGGTGACTTTCAACATTTGCTCCAGTTGCGATTCCCAACGCCGGGTTTCTGGATTTATCCATCTCGACAATTTTCCGCGTTGCAGACTTCGACTGCCCTCAGCGGCTAAAGCCGCCGATGATTGTGCGGGACTTACGGCACCCATTCGACTACGCTCAGGGCAGGCTCTGAAGTCCTCCACCCCAGCAGGCGAAACCCGCGCCTGCTGGGGGCCGCGGTCGTGCTCTTCCCGAAAACCATGCGGTATGCCTGAAGGCATACCCTGATACGAATTGTGCGGCTTGCCTGAAGGGAATGCCTGAGATGAATCGCCTGTTTTTCCACGGCCGGTTAGCGCAGCTGAAGGATGTTTACGCGATGGATATTTTTCTCCGCAGCGCACCCACAGCAAACGGCTCATCTCCATGCCCGCGGCCGCCGCCGATGCCGGATCGAAGGCATCGCTTGCATCCACCAGTGCGCAAACTTCTCCTCGCTCGGTGGCGCGGGCCAGCGCGAAAAGCAATACGCTGGTTCTTCCCGATGAGGCCGTGCCGCAGATTTCCGTGAGGCAACCGCGAGCGAGGCCACCGGTCAGCAAGTCCAGTTGCGGAATGCCGCTCGACACCATTTCCGGCGCCGGACGCACCTCGAGGCGCGAAGCGGGAACGACCGCTGCCAGCTTTGGGATGGCGCCGACCCGTGCCAAAATCTCCGCAGTCGAGCGCGGAGAAGACCGCGGAGAAAAAATAAAAGGGCGGCTCATGGCCGCCGGTGAAAAACCCGGAGAGGCAGACATACTTTCTCACATTGTCAGGGAACGCGGAGGCAGGATCAGCCCGGGGCGAAATCAAGCATTCGCTTTTTATTCGCCTATGTAAGTATCCATCTCCGGTCCGCCGTTGTCAAGGAGGTTCGCTCAGAATCATGAGCCAGCACTGCAACTTGAAGATTTAACAGTGCTTTGCGGAGAAATTTTTGCGAGCGAAATCGCCCTGCGAAACGGTGGTTCGCTTCAATCCCACCGGGCTGTATTAGAACGAGCTTTTGTTATAATCGGACCTCATCGCAATCCACCCGAGTGGCGCTATCGTCTAGGGGTTAGGACGGAAGATTCTCAATCTTCAAACCCGGGTTCGATTCCCGGTAGCGCTACCAACTATCATCCGCTAAAGCCCGCTAAATCAGCGGGTTTCCTTTTTGCTCCCAAAAGCGTGCTGACACGCCCTAACCTGAATTCGCGCTCGCCGTGGTATACAAAATGGCATACAGGCCATTCGGCTCCTACTTCGCCATGCCATACGGCGGAATGAACACTCGCCCCACGACGGCGCAGCCCACCGCTGCGCACCACGCCCGCCCGGTCACAAGCTACTGAGTCGAGTTGACGGTGCTCTCACCCGAAAGGTCCACATAGGGGGCGTAGCTCATCGGGGGCGGTGCCCCCTCTTCGCCTCGCAAGAAGGTGTGGTGGCTCGCTTCGCTCGCGTTTTATTTTTGTGTTTTGCGCCCACGGTGTGTCGGTCACACTCGGCGTGCCGGTAAGCAGCCGGGCCTAGGCGCTCGGAGGGCGGCGCGGCCCTGCCGATAAAGCTGGCAGGCCGCGCAGCCTCACCCAGCAGCGTCAGGCAAACGGCCAACCGGCGCGCAAGCGAAGTGCCCGGCACACCTTAACCCCGGCGCAAAACCACCTCGCGCTAAACGGGCAGGTTCCCCCCCAACGCCCGCCGCAAAAAAGAGTCTCTCGCAAGGTCGAACTGCATGACAAATGCGCGAGTCATTGTTCGAGAAGCCCTTTGGACACGATCTTGCCTCGGCCCAGCAGTTGAATGCCGCACTTCACGCGATGCTTCCGGAATCGAGAATCTTTCGTATCGACCACTACTTCGCTAAAGAGATCGCCGGACAACGATGGCGAAGACGGGCTGCAGACCTCTACGCCGATTCGTCTCAGTGGGCTCTGATAATCAGCCACGAATTTCTGAATACCCTTGGTTGTGAGGTCGTGTGCGATGTCAAAGCTCTGCCAGGCAAGATTCAGATCCAACTCTTTGTATGGGGTCGCCTTCAAAAGCTCGCCACTCGCATCAAGCCCTTTGTACCTGAAGTCTTGATCTGGCTGGAAAGCCGTTGATGCCCATTCCTTCTAGAACGTTAGTTGGTACAGTGGCAAGCTCAACGAAGCCGACTCGGTACTGGGCCGTGAGGCTAGCCCAATAAGCAGAGTGCTACTGGGAACTCCGCCAATGCCTTGGAGACGCCAATCTTTGCGTATTCATCGGTTTTCTGCAGGTCCAGGACTTCTCCCGTAAATGCGTTCCGACACTTTTCAGAACGGCTGCGGAATGGGAGCAGAACGTGAGTATCGTCCCAGATTCGGGGTCCGATTGGTGGGAGATCGATGTCGTTGAGCAAGCCTGCGACCAGGCGCGGAACAACAACGAGCGCCCTCGTGGGTCCGGACTTCCTGGCGAACGCAACAACGTGATTGGCTTTCGCGCCTTCCACCGCCAACGGCAGGTATTCGCCCTGCTGGAAGAGATCTGGTTGCTGTTGACGCAAGCACAGAGTTTTCCAGATCAAATACAACTTGAGTCGACCGTCCTCAGGAGTTTCCAGCAAGCGGCCTGTTGATAACGCGTCAGGGTCGTTGCCCCACACACGGATACTCTCGAACATTTGCTGGCGGCGGCTATAGTCGACTGGACGCCGATTGTCTGGGTCGACCAGACTGAAATCCGACAAGTCGTTGCCTTGGTAAATGTCGGGAATGCCCGGGCACGTCAGTTTGAGTAGCGTCTGTGACAGGCTATTCCATAGGCCAATGCGGGCGACTCGGCATTGAAACGGCACAAAGTCGTCGAGGAACCGGTTCTTGGCACCCGGATTCAGCAATGTCCTCACAAACGATGAAACTGCGGTTTCGTATTCAGTATTTCGATTGATCCAACTGGTGTTCTGCTTGGCTTCACGGATAGCCTTCAACATGTAGTTTTCTATCCGCTCACAGAAAGTCTTCCAGTCGTCTGTGTAGTTCAGAGGCTCTGATGGCCAGGCACCCACCAACGTCTGATAAAGCAAGTATTCGTCATTCAGCGAAGGCGCGGGTTTGTTGTTGACAAGGCGTCTGTGGTTGCGGTTGAAGTGCTTCCACTCCCGCACCCGAGTCCTCCATTGTCCCGATATCTCGGAGAGCACGTTGATCCGGGCGCGCACGTCCTCGGAGCGCTTGGAGTCGTGAGTGCTGGTGGCCAGCATGGTGTGAGGCCAACAGCGGAGGCGCTCCTGGTTCGCAAGATGAAACTCCGGCGTTGTGGTTCCGAACCGGTGAAGATCGCTTCCAACGTCATTCAAGGAGACCAGGCGGTTATACCTGTAAAAGGCGGTGTCTTCCAGGCCCTTGGCCATCACCGGGCTGGTGAACTGCTGGAATTTCATGGCGAAGGTTGTCACTGCGTTCCGGTAAGCCGAATCTTGTCCTTCGGCGACGCTCGTCAGAAGCACTTGGCCAACGAAATCGAAGATGCTGGCATCGGCGGCCAGACTTCTCCATTTGGCCGAGGCGATGGCGCTGCGGATGTACCGTACGTCCTTATCCGAAATGCCAGAGGGGCTCACGTAGGTGCGGTACACGGGAAAGCTCGCCACCACCTCCGTCAGTGCATCGCGCAAGCTGTTGAGGGTGAAGTCGCAGGTGTGCCGTTTGGCGAGAGCGATCTTGGCGATTTGATTGGCAAGTACGTTCAGTTCACTGACCAGGGCAACCCGGATGATCAGTTTTCGGCAGCGATAGGCGAGGTCATCAATATCGATTTCGTCATCGATAAAGGTTCGGTAAGTTCGATCCAAACTCATGGCCGCGGCGGGTTCTACAAAGACTCCATTCACGAGATTCGCGAAGTCGTAACCCGTGGTGCCGCAGACGGGCCATTCGGCGGGCAGTCGTTCCGCGCCGGTGAGGATTTTCTCGATGACCACATAGTGTGACCGGTTTCCCGAATTCTTTGCGGCGAGCGCGATGCAACGGTTCAGGCGTTCGAAGTATTGACGTGGATTGTACAAGCCATCAGGATGGTCGATGCGCAAGCCATCCACTTTGCCGTCCGCCATCAGACCAAGAACCAGTCGGTGGGTCGCTTCAAAGACTGTCTCGTTCTCCACGCAGATACCTGCCAGGTCGTTGGTATCGAAAAATCGGCGGTAGTTGATGTCATCGGAGGCAACCCTCCAGTTGGCCAGGCGGAAGGTTTGCGCTTTGATCAGTTCGTGCAGTGCTTCGAAGCTTGTGGGATCGGCAGGCGTGCCGTTGATCAGTTCGACGGCTCCAAGAATGCAAGTGGCGATCTCCTGGGATCGCGCACACAACTCGACCAGTCGGCGCTTATGGATTTCCCGGTCGCGATTCCGCTCGGCGATGCGATCGCTGCTGACCTCCTGCCTTCCGGGTAAGTGGCTGAAGGCGGCGATCAAGCTCTGAAACTCGAGTAAGTCCGGATTCTGCGCGCCGAGTTTCGCTGCGAGTGCGTCCGTACAGCGCTGCAGGATGCGAGGGTACTCCCTGGGATCCACGGGAAAGCGATGATTGCGGTAGGACACATCAAATTCGCCGCGCTCATGGTGGAAGACAAGCTTCAGCTCTCCGCTCTCCAGGACCGCGCCGTAATGATCGTGGAGCACAGGAATTAGCACTTTGCCATGGAGTTCGTCCTTTAGCGGGTGCCAGTCGATATCGAAAAAGCCAGTGTAGACGGACGATTCGCCATTCTCGAGAACATCCAGCCACCAGGAATTGTCACTGCCCATCACTCCCATGTGGTTGGGCACGATGTCGAGTATCAATCCCATGCCGTGTTCGTGGAGAGTAGTCACCAAGCGGTCGAAGTCTTCGGGGCTCCCGATTTCGGGGTTTAACGAGTCGTGGTCCACGATGTCGTAGCCGTGCATGCTGCCGGCACGAGCCTTTAAGCACGGAGAAACATAGCAATGACTGATGCCGAGTGCGGAAAGGTAGGGAACGATCGCCGTAGCTTGGGCGAAAGTAAAGTCGCGATTGAGCTGCAGGCGATAGGTCGCGAGCGGGATGGGTGAGCGTGGCTTCATGATTCCAGGAACCACACCACGGACCAAGCCGGCAGCGTCTTTCGCTTCAGAGCATCGGCGTTCACTTGCTCGCTGGCATAGATAACCTGCGAAGCAGGGGGCATCGGGCCAGAGAGGGAATCGGCTCCAAGATTCGCCATCAGAATGAGTTCCGACTGGTCGGAAAATTTCCAATGCGCGGTGAGGCCCCGATCTCCGTGGACTTCGTAATCCGCGTTGACGGCGCATCCAGTTGCGCATCCCGTTGCAAGACGGGGGAAAATGTGCTCACACCGTAGTCCCAGTAATTTGCGATAGAAGCCCAGCCAGTCTCGATGGCCCGGTTGCACAATGACGCTCCAGTTGAGCTGTGAGGCCTTAAAGGTGCTGGCATCGCCGGGGTCAGGAATCCGCTCGCGTTCAGCGGGGTCATTGAATCTGGCAAAATGAGCGAACTCATTTCGCCGGCCGGCGGTAACCGCAGCAGCCAGATCCTTCTCGAAATCACAGAAAAAGAGAAACGGTGTTTCAGCCCCAAACTCTTCACCCATGAAGAGCAACGGTGGGGAAGGCGCGAGCAGGAGGATCGCCGCCGCCGCGCGTACCGCTCGGCGATCCGCAATCTGAATGATCCGCTCGCCGAATGCACGGTTTCCGACCTGGTCATGATTCTGAAGGAAGGAGACAAATGCAGTAGGCCGCAGACCCTCGGTGGGTTCACCCCGCGTTTCGCCATTTCGGTAGATGGAAACCTCGCCTTGGTACGCGAATCCGTCGGCAAGACAACGGCCCAATTGATCGATTGGACGTTGCGAATAGTCCGCATAATAGCCGTCCCGTTCACCAGTGATCAGCACGTGCAATGCGTGGTGGAGGTCGTCGTTCCATTGGGCGTCGTACGCCTGCGGCTGGCAGCGATCGGCACGTTGAAGGTAACGCGCTTGGTTGTGATCGTTTTCCAGGATGAGGTGGACATGGCGATCCGGCTCGACGGAACTCCGGACGGCATCGGCCAATTCCGTGAGGATGTGGGGTGTGGAGTCGTCGATGATCGCGTGAACCGCGTCCAGACGCAGTCCGTCGAAATGGTATTCGGTCAGCCAGTAGAGCGCGTTGTGGATGAAGAAGTCCCGCACGACTTGACTGTCGAGGCCATCGAAGTTGATGCCGTCTCCCCAAGGAGTAGAGTGCCGATCAGTGAAGAATTGTGGCGCGTAGGACCTGAGATAATTTCCTTCCGGGCCAAAGTGGTTGTAGACAACATCCAGCAAAACCATCAGTCCGCGGTCATGGGCACTTTGAACTAGCTCTTTGAGATCTTCGGGTCGGCCGTAAGTGCTATCGGGAGCGAAGGGGAAGACGCCGTCGTAACCCCAGTTGCGCTGACCGGGAAAGGCGGCAACTGGCATCAGCTCCACGGCGGTGATTCCCAGATCCACGAGATAGTCGAGCCGCTCGCCCACGGCGGAGAACGTCCCGGACGAGGTGAAGGCTCCCACGTGCAATTCATATAACACCGCCTCTTCCCACCGGCGGCCATGCCAGTCGCAATCTTGCCAGTCGAAGGCACCGGGGTCGATCACTTCGCTGGGTCCATGCACGTCCCGAGGTTGAAACCGCGAGGCTGGGTCGGAGACTTCCTGCCCATCATCGATCCGGAAATGGTATTGAGTCCCAGGCTCGGCCGCATCGGTGGCTAACTCAAACCAACCCTGATCGCACCGGTCCATAGGAAGCCGCATAGACCGGTTCGCAACGGCAAGGGAGAGCTCAACCTGACGTGCGGCCGGGGCCCACAAACGAAAGCGCACGCTTCCGCCGTCGCGGCACTCGGCGCCGAACGGCATGTTATAGCGGCGCTTCATTCGGCTCTTCCTTTTTGCCGATTCCGCGTCGTTCCAGCAACACGACCATGGACCGCGCCTGCAGAGGATAGGGTGTGCCGGCGTCGTACGTTTCGAGGGAGCGCAAACCATCTTCTCGTGAGGTGTCCATCCATGTGCTCCAGCGAGCACCGGCACGGAATGCCGGCAAAGTGAATCCAACATCTTCGTGGTGAGCGTTGAGAAGCACGAGGAAGTTCTCGTCGCGGAGTTTCTGGCCGCGTTCATCGGTCTCATCCACTCCCTCCCCGGAGAGAAACATTCCCAGGCAGTGTAGCGAAGGATCGCGCCACTCGTCCTCGCTGATCTCATTGCCGCCAGGATTGAGCCACAACACATCTTTTACACTTGCCCCTTTTATGGGGCGGCCCTGGAAAAAACGCCGACGGTGGAATACGGGATGCCTCTTGCGCAGGCTGATCATTCGCTGCACAAACGCCAGCAAATCGCGATCTTGAGGCTGCAAATTCCAGTTCAGCCAGCTTGTCGCATTGTCCTGGCAGTAGGCGTTGTTGTTTCCCAGTTGCGTATGGCCGATTGCATCACCCGCATACAGCATCGGTACGCCCTGGGACAGCAGCAGCATGGCCAGCATATTCCGCTTTTGCTTGGCGCGCAGAGCCTGGATGTTGGAATCGTCGGTGGGACCCTCGGCTCCGCAATTCCAGCTGAGATTATTGTTGTTGCCGTCCCGATTCTCTTCGCCGTTAGCTTCATTGTGTTTCTCGTTGTAACTGACCAGATCCTGCAAGGTGAAGCCGTCATGCGCGGTGATAAAATTGATGCTGGCATAGGGACGCCGGCCGCTGTGTGCGTAAAGGTCGCTCGAACCGGTGATGCGATAAGCCAAGTCTCCCAGCAGTCCTTCGCCACCCTTCCAATATGCACGCACCGTATCCCGGTAGCGATCGTTCCACTCCGTCCATCCCACCGGGAAGTTTCCGACCTGATACCCTCCTTCGCCGAGGTCCCAGGGTTCGGCGATCAGCTTTACCTGCGAGAGCACGGGATCCTGATGGATGATGTCGAGGAACGCTCCCAGGCGATCCACCTCATGCAGTTCGCGGGCGAGGGTGGCAGCCAGGTCAAAGCGGAAACCGTCCACGTGCATCTCGAGAGCCCAATAGCGCAGACTGTCCATGATCAGCTGCAGCACCCGCGGATGCTGCATGTTCAGCGTGTTTCCCGTGCCGGTGTAGTCCTTGTAATAGCGGGAATTATCAGGCACAAGGCGGTAATAGGTGCTGTTGTCGATGCCTTTTAGCGAGAGCGTGGGGCCAAGATGATTACCCTCCACAGTGTGGTTGTAGACGACATCGAGAATCACTTCCAGTCCCGCCGAGTGCAGGGTCTTGACCATGGTCTTGAATTCGTAGATTGAGTTGGTTGCCAGGTATCGAGGCTCGAACGCAAAAAATCCGATGGAGTTATAACCCCAGTAGTTGCGGAGGCCGCGTTCCGCGAGTCGGCGGTCGTCCAGGAAGCTGTGCACGGGCATGAGCTCGATCGCGGTCACTCCCAGGCGCGTGAGGTGTTCGATAACCGGAGCTGTGGCCAGTCCCTCATACGTCCCCCGTAAATTGGCCGGAACGTCAGGGTGGCACATGGTGAATCCTTTGACGTGGAGCTCATAGATCAAGGTATCGTGCCAAGGGATCTTGGGTGGTGCATCCGATTCCCAGGTGAAAGCGGAATCGATCACTCGGTTCTTGGGCATTCCAATGGCATCGTCGCGCCGGTCAAAAGACAGATCCTCCTGCTTGTGTCCGACCCTGTATCCGAAGTGGGCATCGCTCCACCGGAGGGCTCCCTGAACTTGCTTGCCATAGGGGTCGAGCAGGAGCTTGTGGTGATTAAAACGATGGCCTTGCTCCGGGGCGTAGGGGCCATACACCCGGTATCCGTACAATTGGCCCGGACGTAGTTCCGGCAGATAGCCGTGCCAGACCATGTCAGTTTGCTCGCGGATCTGGACACGAAGAGTCTCACGTTTCCCAGAACTGTCGAACAGGCAAAGTTCCACTTTCTCCGCGTGCTCTGAGTAGAGCGCGAAGTTGACGCCTTCGCCGTCCCAGGTTGATCCCAAGGGATAAGGTTGGCCAGGCCAAACGATAAGCTGAGTTTCATTGGGCATCGATCTTGGATTCCTCCGCCGCACCAGAAGCAAGTTTCTTGGAGCTTAGGATACATCCGTAAGGCTGGGTTGCTGCTGCTATTTCGCACCGGAAAGATCGCGACGAATGTAATCCAGCCAGATGGATTGCCACAGTCTTGGAGTTGTTCTGGCGAGTTCATAGTTTTTCTCCGGGCGCTAACGGGACAATCAACAACCATGCCTCCAGGCAGAGTCAGCGGCGGCAGCTGACCGTCCCGTTATCTCAGTAGCCGGCAAACTCTTCTGCCCGAATGTCGTCCTCTTCGACCCAGATTCGCTACTTTCTCAAGGGGCGACTGACTGCCCTTGCGAAAACTATTTCACAATGTCCCGCTTGCGCTACGCACGCGACCCAGATCGATAGTGATGGCGCCAGTTTGCACGCCATAATCAGCAGCGCGGCGCGCCAAATACGCCAGCCCCCGACGTGCTTGCGTTCAATGAAAACGGTCTTCAGGCCCGCCTCCGCGAGGGTCCTCGAAGCGGCGTCCCAGCCTGCCCGGAGCCGATCACGATCGCATCGTACTTTTGAGCTGTTTCCATGAGTGCCCTTTTCTAAATGGTTCGGACTACACCACCAGACATGTCTGCTTCCAAAATTGTTGTTGCAAGAGCGATCTTGCGTGCCGAGCAGCGAGCGCTCTAGCCCACGCCATAATATTATCTTTCGTATGGACCAGGCCATACACACTCGCTGCTGCATTGCCGGAGGTGGTCCCGCCGGCATGATGTTGGCTTTACTCCTTGCACGCATGGGCGTGGATGTCTTCGTACTTGAAAAGCACTCCGACTTCCTGCGTGATTTTCGCGGGGACACGATTCATCCATCGACGCTCGAGATTATGCATGAACTCGGCATTCTGGACGAGTTCCTGAAGCGCCCCCATCAGGAAGTAGGCGAGCTTGCTGGTCAAGTTGGCCAGGACATAGTCACGATTGCGGATTTCACGCATCTACCGACTCACTGCCGCTTCCTCGCGTTGATGCCGCAGTGGGACTTCCTGAACTTCATCACGGACCAGGCGAGGCGCTATTCCACATTTCACTTGAAGATGCAAGCAGAGGTCACCGATCTGGTTAAAGAAAATGACGCCGTGGCGGGCATGCACGCCAATACACCACAGGGGCCTCTTGAAATTCGCGCCGGGCTGACTATTGGCGCTGACGGCCGCCACTCCGTGGTTCGCAAGCGGGCAGGTCTCGATGTAGTCAATCTCGGGGCTCCGATGGATGTGATGTGGATGCGGATAAGCCGTCGCCCCACCGATCCGGCACAGACCTTTGGCCATGTAGATAGGGGCAAAATTCTGGTGCTGCTTAATCGGGAAGACTATTGGCAGTGTGCCTTCGTCATCGCCAAAGGCACAGCCGACGAAATCCGGCGAGGAGGGTTGGCATCTTTCCGCCAAGAGATCGCCGGGCTCGCGCCGTTCCTGCGCGACCGTGTAGAAGAATTGCGTGACTGGAAGAGCATCAGCCTCTTAACTGTCGCCGTCGATCGGCTGGCGCGATGGTCGCGCCCTGGACTCTTGTGTATCGGCGATGCGGCACATGCCATGTCGCCGATCGGAGGTGTAGGAATCAATCTAGCGATTCAGGACGCAGTGGCAACGGCAAACATTCTAGGCCCAAGCCTTCTGCAAGAAACTCCCTCCGAAGGCGAGCTTCATGCCGTCCAGCGGCGAAGGAATTTTCCGACTCAAGCCACACAGCGGCTCCAAATCATCATTCAAAACACCGTGATTCGGCGGGTTCTTGGCAACGCCAAACCTGCGACCCTTCCCGGACCTCTGAAGCTCCTGCGTCGCTGGCCAATTCTGCGGCGAATTCCTGCCCGGCTGATCGGGGTCGGCTTCCGCCCGGAGCATGTGAAAACTGCAGACGCTCGCGCTTCGGGAAGCCGTGATGCACCGCGTAGCGGGTAACCTTCTGCATCGCCCTGAAACAAGACGACGAACTTGATTGACACAATGTCATGTACCCCGAACTCACACTAAACGCACACCGCAAAAAATAAATGGCCACAGCGAACCGTCTTTCAGCGGCCGAGTGCTGCTAGACTTATTGCCACGCGGAGTCTCGCGGGAAGACGCCCGTCGGGGAGAACGAGGCCAGGCCAGGCCCGATTCAATGAATCCCCTGCCCACACGCGGACGCTGGTCCCCAGCCGGTTCCGGCGAGTCGAAGGTGCATTCATGCGTACCCTACTAGAGCATTTGCTGTATTCCCATTTGCCAAATCCCCGTTTACTTCGGCGAGTGGTCGCAAAGACGGGACGCGCCCTACCTCACCGATGCCGAACGCGCCGCGCTGTCGCTCAAAGCAAAGTCTTACGGGGGGCATTGTGGAAGGGCGAAATGGAAAACGTCCTGATGCCGATGTTGGAAAAATATGAAGTCGTGCTGGTAGAAGACCCCGAGGGTCTGATTCACTGGTAAGGGGCGGCGTTGATTTTCCGGGGACACTACACTAGAGCGGATTGCGGCCTTGAACGATTCTGATGAGCACCGCGATGATTGCGAGCACCAGCAGGAGATGGACATACGCGCCCAGGGCATGAAACGAAACCATCCCCAGCAGCCAAAGGATCACGAGAATTACCGCGATTGTCCACAGCATAAGCGGCTCCTTTTCGGTGACGCTGCTCGGCGAATAATCTGAGTTCATGATCCAGCTTGATGATCTAACTTGAAGGCTTTCTTGTTAACCTATCTCTTGATCAACCGGATCAACCACAATAACACGATGGCGCCAACCACAGCCATCGCCAGGCGGCCTAGCAAGCCATAGGCGACGATTCCAATCAATCTGAAAAGAAAGCTACCCAGCAGGGACCCCAGGATCCCTACTATAAGATCTCCAAGCAGCCCAAAGCCTCTTCCTTTGGTGATTTGGCCCGCAAGCCAGCCCGCGAGTATCCCTATGAGTACGACCCAAACCAGGTACAGCATCGAGATTCTCCCGCCACTTAAGGTGGGGCCTGAAACATTGGCCTATTCCCCTTTGCCGTGGCCTTTTTCCTTGTGCTGTTTCAGCACTGTCCGGGCAGCCACTTCTTTGGCTCGATCACCATAGCGTCCGGATTTCTCAGCGCTTTCCTTGATGTGTTCGTATTCCCGTTGCTCCTTGCTGCTGACGTTGCGCAGATGTTTTCTTCCCGGCATCGCGTATCTCCTCTCAATATGTCCTCGTACACTAAGTCAGCGGTTAGGCGGCGCGATCCTGTGCGACCGCCGGACCGCTCAAGCTCTGTCTGATCGCAGTTAGGACCTTGTCATACGAAGTAAGCATTTCATGCTGTCGAGGAGCCTTTGTCCACCACAAAACTCGCACCTTGACAATATTCGAGGCTGGATCGCTCAGGTCCATGACCAGAACCTCGGGGCTCGGACTCGGCAAGACTCCCGGCACCTTGCTCACTGCGTTAGTAACCAGAGACATAAGTTCGGCTAACTCCCCAACGTCCTTCACGGACGGTCGTATTCCCAGCGGCGAATGTCGAGCGCGGTATTGATCGTGACCGAGTGTGTGAACAAATCGGCGTTTGGGATTACGAGTCGCCTGCCATCGTACGTCCTGATGATCGTGGCCCGGGTCTGGATGTCTTCCACCGTGCCTTCGTAATTGTCCAACTTGATCTCATCGCGGATGCGAAACGGCTCCGCCCAGAGCAGCAACAGACGGGCAAGAAAATTCTGCAATATATTCTGGAAGGCGAATCCAATGGCCACGCCGCTGATGCCCAGGATCTTGATCAGATCGCTCGCCTGAAAAGAAGGAGCAACCACTGAGAAAGCCACTAGGAAGCCCAGCAGAATGGTTGCCGCTCCGGTGAGACGGGCGAAAACCGCACCCAGCTTTGGGCGGTACTTCCGAGTCGTGCGAAGTATCACTCGGCTGACCAGAATGCTGAGGACGCAAAACAAAAGAAAAACGATGACGCCCACGATGAGCGAAGGCAGTCGCACAAAGAAACTGTCGACCATCTGAAAAGCGGCTTCCCAAAATCTCTCGAAGCTGGAGTTCATAGTAGCGACCCTGTGCCGGGCGAGGCATCACCGGTTACCAGATACCCCGAACCGGTACCTTTCAATGAACAATTAGGGCCTTTCCGTCGGGGGACGGTCCTCCTGCAAAACCTTGCGAGCGCGCACGCTCGGTGTTAGCCCTGCCAAACATATTTACCGCAGGTGCAGTGCACGGTATCGATAGGCCGTCGCTTGGTTAGTTGCTGTTTGCAGACCGGGCAAGGTTTAGTCATCACGTATGTCATAGTCTGCTCTCCCGTTATGCTAAGCCATCAGTTCAGTTACCATGCACGTCGCGTACCAAAATACGTGACGCTTCTCGAACTCAGGACTGCCAATGCCAGAGTGGTTCGCTGCGCATCCCGCTATGCCAACACCCCATAGGCTACTGGTGCATTGAGTTGGGGTGACAGCCTGTAGCCCCGGAGTGGCATTCCCGGCAGAGAGATATTTTGGGGCCGTATCGGGCCTCTCCCCTTCTCTCGTCAGGTGAATTCCGTTCTGTTTCGCCAAGAGACACGGCACTTGCTGTAGGTAAATTTTTCTCGGTCCCTCGCCGAAACCCTCAATACTTCGACTGATCAGGCGCTTACCCTGCACAAAATGCGAGGTGCGAATCGATGGCACGGCTCGTGCTCTCAGAACAACCGACCAAGCCTGGGACACAACGGCAGATATCATCATCTTGTGGTAAATCCTGAATGACATGTGAGAGGATGAATCGTCGAATGGGTCCTGCGTTTTGCTTCTCGGATCAATGACCGAATATTTTGCCCGGCGAACAACCCGCAAGCCAATGCTGGAACCAACCATGGACGGACGACATCGCGTGGTAATCGCACGGCTTTCGCCCGAGATTGACTGTGGGCGATTCGCGATCAAGCGCGTTGTAGGTGAAACTGTAGTCGTAGAAGCCGACGTCTTCGGCGACAGCCACGACCAGGTTGCGTGCCAAATTCTGTACTGGCAAGACGGGCATGAACTGCAGACCTCGCCCATGCGTCCCCTTGGCAATGATCGCTGGCGTGGCGAGTTTTCGGTAACGGAGTTGGGTAGATGTCGTTACACAGTAGAGGGGTGGATCGACCACTTCGAGACGTGGCGCCGAGATCTGGAAAAGAGAATTTCGGGAGGCCAAGACGTTTCTGTGGACTTGCTCATTGGGGCCGGCTTGATCGAGCGTGCCGCCCTGCGAGCTAGTGGTGAGGATGCCAAGGTCCTTCAGAATTGGGCGCAAAGGTTACGAGAAAACAAGAGCGGTGAGTCGGGTACAGCGATTGCTCTGGATGCGGAACTCCGCAAACTCATTCAGCATTACCCTGAGCGCAATCTAGCGACCCAGTACGATAAGCAATTGTCCGTCGTTGTCGAGCGCGAGAAAGCGCGTTTCTCCACCTGGTATGAACTGTTTCCGCGATCGTGCTCGCCCCAGCCTGGGCAGCACGGGACCTTTCGCGATTGCGAGGAATGGCTTCCTTACGTAGCCTCGATGGGCTTTGACGTGATCTATCTTCCTCCGATCCATCCGATTGGGGAGACATTTCGAAAAGGAAAGAACAACTCGCTTCCTGCTCAGCCCGATGATGTCGGGAGTCCGTGGGCTATTGGATCAACAGAAGGTGACCACAAATCGATTCACCCGAACCTAGGAACCCTGCAGGATTTCAGGAGATTCGTCTCGAAAGCTGCCGGTCACGGCCTGGAAGTTGCGCTCGATATCGCGCTCCAGTGTAGCCCCGATCATCCCTATGTGCAACAGCATCGGGAATGGTTCAACACACGCCCGGACGGCACGGTTCAGTATGCGGAGAATCCGCCCAAAAAGTATCAGGACATTTACCCCTTGGATTTCGAGACTCCGAATTGGCGAGAACTCTGGGAGGAATTGAAGAGCATCTTCCTTTTTTGGATCGAACAGGGTGTGCGGATCTTCCGCATCGACAATCCCCATACAAAGTCTTTTTCCTTCTGGCAATGGGTTATCGTCGAAATTAAGCGTCAGTATCCCGATGTGCTCTTCTTGGCCGAAGCGTTCACAAGGCCCAACCTGATGTATCAGCTGGCCAAGCTTGGTTTCTCCCAGTCTTACACCTATTTCGCGTGGCGCAACACGAGACAGGAACTCACAGAGTACTTCAACGAACTGACGCAAACCCAAGTACGGGAGTACCTCCGGCCCAATCTTTGGCCAAACACTCCCGACATTCTCCCGGAGTTTCTGCAGGTCGGGGGCCGTGCGTCCTTCATGGTGCGTCTCATTTTGGCCGCAACCTTGGGCGCCAGCTACGGCATCTATGGTCCCGCCTTTGAGATGTGTGAGAATGCGCCGCTCGAACTGGGCAGAGAAGAATATCTGAATTCCGAGAAATATGAACTGAAGCACCGCGACCTGATTTCCAAGGGGAGCTTGAAGGATCTGATTTCCAAAGTGAACCGCATCCGCAAAGAGAACCCGGCGTTGCAAACCAATCGCAATTTGCGGTTTCATGAAACGGATAATCCATCACTCCTTTGTTACAGCAAGGCTACGGACGATTTCTCGAGTGTAATCATTGTCGTGGCGAATCTTGATTGTTTTCATGTGCAGACGAGCTGGCTCGACCTCGACCTGGAATCGATCGGTCTGGACACGCGGCATGCGTTTCAGGCTTATGACTTGCTCGGCGAAGGCCGATTCTTATGGCAGGGCTCACGGAATTATGTGGAGCTCACGCCCGAAATCCTGCCGGCGCACATCCTGCACCTGAAGCGATGGGTTCGGACCGAACGGGATTTCGACTATTATCTCTAGCTCTGTCGGACAGTCCAATCCGGCGGGTGAAGCCCAGGATCAGAACAGGAGAACGTATGATGCCATCGGTCCTAAGCGAATTCGATCGGTATTTGCTTGCGGCAGGCACTTTCCAACGGGCATATCAAAAACTTGGCGCCCACCTTACGGAGCGTGACGGGCAACGGGGAGTTCAATTTGCGGTATGGGCCCCCAATGCGAAGCTGGTTTCTGTCATCGGTGATTTCAACAGCTGGAATCCTTCGGTTCATAAAATGGAGCCGAGTTCGGAGGGGGTGTGGGAGAAATTCATGCCGCATATCCGTCAGGGAGACGTCTACAAGTATCATCTGGAATCGAATTATGGAGGGTACTGGGCGGACAAAGCCGATCCGTACGGCTTTGCGGCGGAGATTCGACCCCGTACCGCTTCTCGCGTGTGGGACTTGGAGGGCTATTCCTGGGAGGATGCCCCCTGGATGGCCGGTCGGGCGAAGAACAACTCTCTCGATGCACCCATCTCCATTTACGAGGTGCACTTAGGGTCCTGGAGACGCGTGCCCGAGGAGGGTAACCGCTGGCTCACCTACCGGGAAGTGGCGCCTCTGTTAGCCGACTACGTTCATAACGCGGGTTTCACGCACGTTGAATTGCTTCCCGTTATGGAGCATCCCTTCGATGGTTCCTGGGGATACGAGACGACTGGGTACTTCGCGCCCACCAGCAGGTTTGGGACGCCCACCGACTTCATGTACCTCGTGGACTATCTTCATCAGCACGAAATTGGCGTGATTCTGGATTGGGTTCCGGCGCATTTCCCGAAAGATGAAGCCGGCCTCGGTTATTTCGACGGATCTCATCTTTACGAACACGCGGATCCGCGGAAAGGAGAGCACCCGGATTGGAACACTTTCGTCTTCAACTATGGGCGTAATGAGGTGCGGAGTTTCTTGATCAGCGATGCGCTGTTCTGGTTTGACAAGTATCATGTTGACGGCCTCCGCGTCGATGCCGTCGCCTCCATGCTGTATCTCGACTATGGACGCCGCGAAGGCGAATGGATCCCGAACCGCTATGGGGGCAAGGAAAACATTGAGGCCATTCAATTCTTGCGAGCTGTCAACGAGAACGTCTACGCCGCGTTTCCCGATGTAATGATGATAGCCGAGGACTCGACCGCTTGGTCGCAGGTCTCCCGGCCCCTTTACGTTGGAGGTCTTGGATTCGGTCTCAAGTGGAATATGGGCTGGATGCACGACGTGCTCGATTATATGTCCCAGGACCCGGTGTTTCGCAGCTACCACCACAATCAGATTACGTTTAGCCAGGTCTATGCTTTCACCGAGAATTTCATTCTGCCCCTCTCGCACGACGAAGTGGTCTACGGCAAAGGTTCCTTACTGGGCAAAATGCCGGGAGATCAATGGCAGAAATTCGCCAACTTGCGCCTCCTGTACGGCTTCATGTTTGGGCATTCAGGGAAGAAACTGCTATTCATGGGCGGTGAATTCGGCCAGTGGTCGGAGTGGAATCATGATGCAAGCCTCGACTGGCATCTGCTGGATGCGCCCTTTCACTCTGCACTGCGACGCTGGGTGCGCGACTTGAACACCTTGTATCGCGGCAAGCCGGCGCTGCATGAACTCGACTTCGATGCGGCAGGTTTTGCATGGGTGGACTGCAACGATTATCACAGGAGCGTCATCAGTTTTCTGCGGCGCGGTCGAAATCCGGATGAGCAATTGCTCTTCGTGTGTAATTTTACGCCAGTGGTCCGGCAAAACTACCGTGTTGGCGTCCCACAACACGGTTTCTGGAAGGAAGTACTGAATAGCGACGCGCCTTTGTACGGTGGCAGCGGCCAGGGAAATTTCGGGGGCTCGCGGAGCGTGCCTCTTCCCATTCATGGACAGCCTCTCTCCTTGAATATGACACTTCCTCCACTCGGGGTACTTGTCTACCAGCTCGAATCCAGCGTCCAGGCGTGAGACAGGAAAAAGATGGCCAAACGGCTGGAAAGCGCGGCGGACCCTCTTTGGTATAAGGATGCCATTATCTACGAACTGCACGTCCGGGCGTTCAAAGACAGCAACGCTGACGGAATCGGCGACTTTCCTGGCCTGATTCAAAAAATGGACTATTTGCAGGACCTTGGCGTCACTTGTCTGTGGCTTCTGCCCTTCTTCCCATCTCCGCTCAAGGATGACGGCTACGACATCTCGGATTACCTGAACGTCCATCCAATGTACGGTACCATTGAGGATTTCCGAGAGTTTTTGGCTGCGGCACACGATCGCGGCCTGCAGGTGATGATCGAGCTGGTGGTAAATCACACCTCGGATCAGCATCCGTGGTTTCAAGCGGCCCGCCTGGCCCCGCGAGGCTCGCCCGAACGCGACTTCTATGTGTGGAGCGATAGCGAAGAGCGATACAAAGATGCGCAGGGTTTTCGACGGCGAACCCAGCCCGCTTATACAGCCCCGTCATTATGGATCCTCTTTGGGGATATGAAGCTGTCAACGTAGAGGCTCAGCACGGCGATCCATCTTCGCTCCTGAACTGGATGCGCAACATGACGAAAACTCTTTGGCGTTTTCGGCCGCGGAAGCATGAAGTTCTTCGATCCGGCGAACCGCAAAGTCCCTCGACTTGTCGGAAGCGGCAGGTGCCATTCCGGTCGAGATGCTCGGGTACGTCGAATTCCCGCCCATCGAGCGCCAGCCCTATCGGCTCACTTTGGCTCCCTACAGTTTCCTGTTGCTCGAACTTCAGCAACAGCACCAGCCAGCGGAGGTAAGTATGAATTTCGTCAAAGAGGCACCCCTGAACGCAACCGCTGGTTGGGAAGGCATGTTCGACGGGGCGACTTGTGAGCGCCTGGAGACCGTCAATTTTCCCGAATATCTTCCTAAGCAGCGTTGGTTCGCAGGGAAGTCTCAACATATTCAAGCAACGCGAATTTTGGACTGGACGATTTTCAATTCATCAAATTCGGCTCTCGTGTTGGTCGAGGTGCAGTTCGATGGCGGGCGATCAGATGTTTACTTGATGGTTCTTGCCATGACGTTCGGAGACGCCGCCGAGGACTTGCAAAGGACTTCGCCCAGCGCGATCATTGCCCCGGTTATCTCCGATCGAGGCCACGGCCTGCTGCATGACGGCGTTTTTAACGACAGCGTATGCCGGGAGCTGCTGTCTTTCATTCAGGATCAGCGTGATCTGGAAACGCGCGACGGACGCATTCACGGACTGCGCGGGAAGGCCTTTCTGGATCTCTTGGGAACGATCGCGGACCCTTTGCCGGTACGGCGCGGCTCCGCGGAGCAATCGAACACGTCGATTCTCTATGGCGATCGATTCATTCTTAAAATGCTCCGGCGTCAGGAGCCCGGCCTCAACCCCGATGCTGAGATTGGACGGTACCTCACTGAGAAAGCTCGGTTCGATCGCGTGCCTCCCTTTGCGGGTTCTATAGAATACCAACCGCGCGCCGATGGCGAGCCATCGGCTTTAGCCATGCTCCAGGGCTTGGTAGCCAATGAAGGCGATGGCTGGAAGTGGACGATCGAAGAACTCAAGCGTTATTTGGAAACGTGTGCTCCACTGCCTTTTCCGGAAGACTTGCACGCCGAACTGGAGGATCCGGTGGAACTCTCTCAGAGGCCGCCATCTCAACTGGCCCGGGATCATGTCGGAATTTATCTCGATTCCGCAATAACCCTCGGACGGCGAACTGCCGAGTTGCACTTGGCATTGGCTTCCGCGACGGACGACCCTGCGTTCGCCCCGGAACCCCTGACTGCGGGAGACTTCCAGGTTCTGCTAGCCGGCCTTCAGCAGCAAGCTTGCCGCGTCTTCGACGTGCTAAAGGAGCATATGCCCCAATTGCCGGACGAAGTGCTCGAGATCGCCGCCGCTGTGCTCAGCCGTCGCACGCGCATCCTGGACCATTTTTCCGAGGCCCTCCAACCGAAGATCTTTCAGACCGGTCGGATTCGAGTTCATGGGGACTACCATCTCGGGCAAGTTCTAAGGGTCAAGACCGATTTTGTGATCCTCGATTTCGAAGGTGAACCGGCAAGGCCTTTGGCTGATCGGCGCGCCAAGCAGTGCCCGCTCAAGGATGTAGCCGGCATGCTCCGTTCTTTCAGTTACGCGGCCTACTCCAGTCTGATCAACTACACCGCTCGCCATGCCCAGGGTATCGCCAGCCTCGAACCTTGGGCCCGGCTTTGGGAGCGGTGTGTGGCGACTGAATTCTTGCGCGCTTATCGGGAAACCGTCCGAGGTGCCCAGTTTTTGCCGGAGAATACCGATGACTTTCGAAAAGTGCTTGACGTTTTTCTTGTCGATAAGGCGCTCTACGAAGTACTCTACGAATTGAATGCACGCCCGTCCTGGGTGCGTATCCCGCTGATGGGCATCATGTCCCTTCAGCTATGAGCTGTTGGAAGCATATTCTCCGCTCGACAGAAAAGATCGCCTTTTCAAGGGAACAACCAGAGGTTTACCAGTGGAAGTTGACTCCATCCCGCTGCAAGTTGAGCAAACCGGGGAGCAAACAGACAGCGCCGATCTGGTCGTGGGTATTCTCGCTGAGCTCGATTCGGAGGCTAACGCGAAGATGTTTGATGCTCTCCGTTAGGCTCCCCGGCCCCTTGCGAGTCGCGGTTTTGCAAAACGATCAAGGAGAGATTGTGGGCCCTTCCATTTCACAAGCCACGCAAGCAAGCGCCTACGTGTTCCCTGTTGCCTCGCCTTTGGCAAAGCCATCGGGCCCCGCTCGCGGGGGGACCGAGCATGTCCGCACAATATCAATCCGGATAACTAGGGCGAACGAGCCGCACACCTTTGAAGTGAATCCTTAAAACTGAGACAGGTTTCAGTATGCGCGCAAATTAGAGGCTTTTGATGTTGCATTCCCCCAACGATCGGAACTTTGCAATTATAGCGGAGGGATTATCTCGCCATGTCGATTGGGCAACCGTTTGGTAACCTATGAGGAAAAGCGTGAGTGTACTATCTTTGCGACAGGGTGTGAGACCATGCGAGTCGGATTATTCACGAGAGAGTTTCCTCCACATGTGTATGGGGGCGCGGGAGTCCATGTCGATTACCTAACCCGCGAGCTAGCCAAGGAAATCGAGGTGGAGGTGCATTGTTGGGGTCCGCAGAATTCGGATGATGGCAATCTGCACGTCCGCGGTGCGGAACCCTGGGAAGAAATTACGAACGGCACCGAAGGCGAATTCAAAACCGCGCTTGAGACATTGAGTCTCAACTTAACGCAAGTGAAGTCCCTTACCGGCATTGATATCGTCCACACCCATACTTGGTATGTGTCGATGGCAGGCTATTTCGTAAAGAAGCTGTACAACGTTCCCCTTGTTCTTACCACCCACTCACTGGAGCCGCTTCGCGCGTGGAAGGCTGAGCAGCTCGGCAGCGGCTATGCAATGAGTTCTTGGATGGAGCGTACAGCCATTCTCGATGCCGATGCCATCATCGCAGTTTCCGAGGGCACGAGGGCGGACATCCTTCGCGCCTACCCGGACGTGAAAGCCGACCGCATCCATGTCATCTATAACGGCGTCGATCTTGCCGAATATCAGAAGACCTCGAAGACCCAGGCCTTAACCGATTATGGGATCGATCCAGCCAAGCCATATGTCTTGTTCGTAGGCCGCATCACTCGACAGAAGGGCGTGACCCATCTCGTTGACGCAATTCGCTACTTGCCGCGGGAAACGCAGGTAGTGCTTTGCGCCGGAGCGCCGGATACTCCAGACATTGCAGCAGAGATGCGGCAGAAGGTCGAAAATGCGCGCCACGACCATCCGCATATCATCTGGGTCGAGAAGATGGTCACGAAGGATCAGGCAATTCAGCTCTACAGCAATGCACGCATCTTTTGTTGTCCCTCGGTCTACGAACCTTTTGGTATTGTCAACCTCGAGGCGATGGCGTGCCGTGCCCCAGTGCTCGCCAGCGCCACAGGAGGCATTAAGGAGGTCGTTGTTGACGGAGAAACAGGCTACTTAGTTCCCTTCCAACAGGATCCTGTAACAAGTTTTCCCGTTGATCCCGAAAAGTTTGCGCGGGATCTTGCCACTGGGATCAATCGACTGCTTGAGGATCCGGACAAGTGCCGGCGTTTCGGGAATGCGGGACGACGGCGGGTGGAAGAAATCTTCAGCTGGAGCGCAATCGCCCAACAGACCCTTCGCCTCTACGAAAAGTCGATCCAGCAATGGTTTTTGAAAGGTAGGAACCCATGGTAAATTGCGCCGCAGTATTGAAGGAATTGTCGAACTTATCCCGGATATCAACCATGCTAACCGCGCCCTTTCCCTGGCATCCGTAGAACGCGGTCTGAGACCTGATCGTTCCCGCGTCGTAGTTGACCAGATTTTGCATAAAACCGTTGGGACGAAGAAACGTGTAGGACAGACCCGATGCCTCAATGTTCTCTTCCGAATCCCGATGCCCGCTCGGGAACATGGCTTCCCGTCCACCTAGAGCCGAAAGCTTCACAACGTGCTTCGGTCCAGCCGCGCGCACCTTTTTGACGAAATTCGCTTCCAACGCTGGCAGTTCCCGAACCGATTACGGCGGACAGCAAGATGAGTGCCGGAAATATACAGAGGATAGAGTAGTAAGAAAGCGCCGCCGCGGCCTGGAAAGTCTGGTTCTTCAGCGCGTCGTGGAAAGCGTGTCCGACCGCATGTTTACAGTTGGCAAGCGTCACCCCTATGAGCTGGAATCTCCTTTTTGGTTCAAAAACGGCACTGATCATACACCCATCCCGCTGTTCGCCGATAGGCTGAAACAATTTTCATACGGACTGCCGCCTAACGCTCCGAGATCCGAACCCGCACCGCCGAAATTGCCGATATTCCTCCACTTTTGCAACACCTCTCCTCCTTGCCTAGTCCTTTGTAGACAGATTCCGCTGCTTGAGCGGGCCCCCGCCGATCTATCCCTGTTCGTAAGCGCGGCGACGGATTTGTTCGTGAAGCTCGCCTGCAGATTTGGTTGTTTGGCGGGTTGTCCGAGTGGTCATCGTGGGTGTGCGCGTCATTGTGATGTCACTCCTTATGCAGGTGATGGTTGACGGCTGCTGTTGACGATTCCTTGCCAAGCTCGGCTATGCGGCATAGAGGCGGTTTTTACGCTGCGATTCGCTCTGAGCCCTCTTGCACTTCATTGTTTGCGGATGAGGCGCATGCCCGGACCAACCCGTGAATTCCCATCCTTCTACGTAGCCACTGCGCAACAACCGTATCTGCCATTACGTGAGAGATAAGTTGCTCAGGTGTCAGGCGTTGCCATCGTTCTTCCATTGTAGTACCACCTTCGGTCGCCATTTCCAGAGTGCGACTTTCAACACAGCCGTTCTCGATTCGGTAGTCCACTACAGGCGAACCATCGCAGGGATCGATGCGAAGCCTTTTGCATGCCAGCATACGGCACCTTCACAATACGAGTGCAATTCTCTTGCCACGACCTCACGATCCCCTAACGCGCTGACTTCCATCGAGTTGTACCTACCCAGACGGTCACCCACGGAGCATAAGCGAGAATGTTTTTCGTGTCTTGCGGAAGGTTCAACAGGCATCGAAGAAACCTGTACGGCGAGGCTTCTCCATGCCGAAACAGAGGAAAGAATTCGGCTCGCTGAAAGGCTGGCAGCAGATCGCGGACTTCTACGAAGGGAGCCTTGGCAGGTTGTTGACGTTCGCTGCCATCGCAGACGCCCCGCTGAACGCGATTACTGGCGATCTGGCAGGGCGCTACGCCCGTCACCGGCAAGAAGTGGCGGGGAACTCCATCGTGACCGTGAACGGCGATCTCCGCACGTTGCGGCGCGTTCTCCATCTCGCTGTTCAATGGGGCAGGTTGGAGCACGCGCCCGCCGTCCACGAACTGCCGCAACCCAAGGGGCGTTCCCGCGTGCTGAGTTTCAAAGAGGAAGCGCTGTACCTGGCGAACGCGTCCGGCAATCTGCGCGATGCAACGACTCTGGCGGTGGATACAGGGGTGCACCCGAACAGCGAACTCTTCCCGCTGGAATGGGCCGACGTGGATTTGGCGGCGCGTCCTGAGTCTCCGCATGGAGTGATTCACGTTCGCCAAGGCAAGAGCGATGCTGCACGGCGGAGCGTTCCACTTACGCCGCGCGCGGCGGAGGTTCTCCAACGGCGCAAGAAAGAGGCGGAGGCAAAGCCGACGCACTCCCCGTATGTGTTCCCCGGAGATGGAAACTCGGGGCACGTCGTTTCCTTACAGCATCCGCACGAAGATGCGGTCAGAAATGCCAAGTTGGAGCCTTTCGAGTTTTACTGCTGGCGTCACACGTTCGGGACGCGGGCCGCACAGTCCGGCATGGATCGCTACAGCCTTGCCCGGCTTATGGGTCACAGTTCGCCCGCCGTGGCCGCTCGCTACTACGTCCACGTCGCAGAGACACACGTTGCCGCAGGGTTTGGGAAGTTTGTGGAATACCAGACGCGCAACGTTGCCGAGGGAATTGCAGAAGCATTTCCAGAGGCGAGCGATGCCGTCCAGTAGGTGCTTTTCGCGTCCCGTGGTATACAAGGTGGTATACAGAATGGTCACAACAGACTGTAAGTTATTGACGGTATCAGCTAGGTAGTAAGATTCTCAATCTTCAAACCCGGCTTCGATTCCCGGTAGCGCTACCGGTTCTGCTTCAATCACTTACGCCATCTCCTGACACGATTCGTTGATGTGACTGTGGCCGTTTTGTGGCCATCTACTGCACCGTTGCCGACAACGCTGAGGCCAGCGCTCGACACAAATCAGCCCGCGAGCGGAGCCGCAAAGGTCGGGTCGCTCGCGGACCGGGAAGGCAATTGCGGGGAACTATTTATACGTAGCGCTGGTGCGGGCCAGATAATCGCGGTGATCGGTAAAGTCCACCAGGGAATCCCATGCCGGGCCGCCCAGCGGGTTCGACTTGAAGGCCTCCCGCACGGCTGCGTTGACCTTGTCCAGTCCTTCCGCGTTCGCCGCGAGGTAAAAAATCCAAAACGTGCCGGGCGCTTCGGTGTGGATCGCTTCGGTGTCGACTTCGTATTCGTGAATCGTGCCGTCGGCGAGCATTTTCTCCAGCAGAGGCACGATCATGTTCTTGCTGAGTGTCTCCACCGCTTCGTCCGGCGCGCTCGGCTTCAGTTTATAGGACGACCCGTGAGTGTACAGATCCTTCCACGATCCAGAATGCCAGTTGTAATACCGGCTGACGAAAATGCTATCCGAGTGTTTAATGGCACTTTCCAAGACAGGAGAGTTAGTACTGCCGGACTTGTAGAACTGGTCCAGCACATTGAGCAGCCCGGCCATGGACATCGCCGACCACCAGTCGTCGTGAGTCGAGCCGTCGGGCTGGTGAACCAAATTCACGTCGTTGCCATATCCCACGATAGTCCCGCTGGCGATGGCCTTATCCAGGATTTTCCGGTCAGCCGCGTCTGCCTTTGCCATCTCTGCCCACTGCGCGCGTGGAATATTCCAAAACGAGACGTACGAGTACATCCGCGGTTTTTCTTTAACCTCTGACATCTGCGCGCGTGCCGGCGAGATGCAGACGGCGGACATCGCGATTGCGCATAGCCCTGCAAAAACTCTCCACAGTTTCCTATTCATTGATTTTCATCCTCCGTGATTTAGCCCAGGAAGTCCAGGTCGGTACCCTGGGCCACGGTAGTGTACACCATTCGTCTCGTCGGAACTCTTTGCGCAACTGCCGGCGCTCGGTGGAATCGGGGCGTTGAAATCGGGCAAGCAGAACAGATGAGCTGTCGGCTCTTATACTCTCGCTAGACTCTCGCTTAGTGCGTCGCGTCCGCATACTTCACCGAACAGCCGTAGGGTCGAGTTGCCGACGTTTCCACCTGCCTTCCGGCCATCGCCTGCTGCAGCGCGAGACTGACGTAATTGGTCGCGCCGGGGACGTCGTTCAGGTCGGTGGTCGGTTTGTCGTCAATCGCTCCATCGTAGATCACCACGCCCTGGGGGTTGATGACGACCATTTGCGGAGAGGTCTTGGCGTCGTACAGATGCCCAATCTCACCGGTCGGGTCGAGCAGCGCGGCGGTGGGCGCAGCCTGCATCTTCGCCAGGTAGTCGTTCTCTTCTTGGGCGGTCGCATACCCTTGCTTGCCCGGCGCGGAAGACAAAATTGTGAACCAAACTACACCCTGGCTTGTCCACTGCTTTTGCAGTTGCTGCATGTTGCCGCTGTTGTACTGCTTGCCTACGAAGGGGCAGCCGTTGTTGTGCCATTCGAGGACCACATACTTTCCGCGATAGTCCGATAGGCGAACGGTCTTGCCAGTACTCGCCATACCTGTGAAATCCGGAGCCGCGGCGCCGACTTTCGCAGCCGAGACCAGGGGCGGAGCTGAGCACAGCACCAGCGGAACGAGCACTGGGTATAGAAGCATTGGGTATAGAAACATGGGGAAAAGAGTTGAGCGCTTCATATCTGTGTCCTCCTTGAAATGACCTTACTAGGGGGCGCCGTCACCGGAATTGTTTTTCACTGCGCCGGTCTTGCTGATAGGCAAATCAATCAAAAAGGCCTGATCGCTGGAAAGCACAAGCACGCCTTTTAGCCGCTTGATCGGTTTGAGCAGCCGATCGGATTTCCTCAGCGTCAACCGGAAGTCAGCCTTTTCTGTTAACAGCTTCTGCGGTGCCGCGTTTTCAATCTGCGACTCAGCCAGCGGAAAGAAAACCGCCTGCGTGATTTGACGTCCAACCTTAGCGGTGAGCACAAAAGAATCGTTTGCGTCGGTCACGCTGAATTTCCAGTTCCCCGGCGCGGGACGGGGCAGAGTCTTACGCGTAGCGGCGAACAGCTCGGCAGTAAGAGTATCCGGCGCAGGCGGCTGCGATTTGATGGGGAGAGTGAGCGCAAGTTCTGCCTTACCTGGAATGCACATTTGGTGGCTGCAAACCAGTAGCTTTACCTCGGCACCGAGCCGAACTGGCGGCTGCACCGCGAGGCTGGCCGCAGCATGCAGCGGCACGATTAGAAGGACTTGGTCCTCGTAGCCATAATCCACGATGCTCGCTGTCTCGAGACGCCGCGGCGTAGGCCACTCCATTGGCCCAGCGGTAAGACCCGCCGGCAACTGCCACTGCACGCGGGGCGGCTCGCCCGAGTCTCCCGGATTGACCCAGTAGATGTGCCAGCCCTTCTCGAGTTGGAAACGCAACCCGAGATCGAGCGTATGCCCCGCGGCGATCCATTGAGTGCGGGCGATGAGTTCGAGCGTGCCGTGCGGGATGGGTGTGCTTTCCGCCTGCGCACTTGCCGCGCCTAGCAGCAGCGCGGCTCCACATGTGAGAGCGCGGTAAAACGCTGAACTCGGGCTACGCCCTGGCATTCTTGTTTCGATGCACAAACCGTCCAGCAAGGTCTTGGATCCCTAGGTTGGCGGGACTTCCGGCGGCCGCTTATCCACTTTTAAGGTATTAATATAGAGAAGAGTCACAAAAAAATTATTGTCCCGATCTTTTGGAATCATCAAGTTAGAAGGGCATGTATATACTTGCCACACGTTGCAATCCCTGTGACTATGGGGCTTGCGATTTCTTATGGGCCGAACCACGTTCCGCCATTGGCTTTTCCGCTCAAACCGTACATTGAGATGCGCAATGAGGGCTCCAAGTGCATTTGCGTCCGATTGTCGCAATACAGCGAGCCTAAGCCTGCTTTGCTGAGGCAATTTATACAAAAAGCACAGCAGGTCAATTTTTCAGGTACCTTAGGCCAGAAGACGACCATATTGCCATTCTCCCCGGACAACGGTTTCTCGTTTGGCTTGGATTCGATGAAAAGAAAGTGACCAAGAAAGACTTGAGGCAATGAAGGGAGAGCGTGGGACTCTTATTCTGCTTGTCAACGGTAAGACTGTTAACTTTCCCCTCTAAGGGTTACAGTGATGGTATGAGAGAGCCTGAATACACCGAAGGCGTTAGCAGCAGTCCTTGATGGCAGTTGATCGCTCGGAACTTATGCTGGAGATTCAGACCAAGCACGTGCCGCCTGACATTGTTGTCCTGGAAATTGCGGGAAGAATCACGCTCGGCAGGGAGTGCAAGCAACTGGAATGGGCCGTCGAAAGCCTCGTGGGTGAGGGACGGAAAAAGGTTATTTTCGACCTGGCCGGCGTAACCTTCGTTGACAGCACCGGGATTGGGATCATCGTGATGTCTGCCGGCAAAATGAAGAAGGCAGCAGGCGAGCTGCGAGTAGCGGGCGCCACCGCGCATGTGGAAGAAGTATTGAAGATGACAAGCGTAGATCAGATTGTCGGACTACACCCCACGGCCACGGCAGCGGCGGCAGGCTTCTGACGTAAGTACGGACTCCGCAACGCACTCGTGCCGGTGTGACCCTCCAGGACGGACTGCGCCCGAGTCACTGGCAAACCGGAAACTGACACCGCTACGATTTCTTATCCGCGCCGGCCAAAGCTGCCCTTGCGAGCAGCGGCGGTTCTTCCTTGCCGAACACTGGCGGCAGGCGCGGCAGGCATGGATTTCGGCACCGCCCAGTTCCACTAGTTCGGTTTCGATGCCTTCCTTTTGGAGTTCGCCCAGGGTGTAGCCGAGCGGAATTGCTGTGTTCCCGCCTCTGCGGGCACTACCGTTGAACGCGACGACCTTCATGTCAGCTCCGTTTCCCCGGATCGAATTCAGGATCGAATTAATGAACGCATGTTGCTCGTACTTTTCCACTTTCCCAGCGCAGAAAGCACTGGGTCATTATCGCGACTTCGCTCGGGGGTTGGTTCTGCTCGCCGGCATCATTAATTATTCCGCTGAATGAGCTAGCGCCAAACGCTCGGCGACGATGGAGTACGCCGCAGGGTTAAATGCCATTCCGATGTGAGTACCCAGCACTTCAAAGTCATTGCCGGGCTTCTTGGTCATGCAATAGCGCCAGTCCACGATGCCGTCATGACGGGTGTAAATCGCGGTCTGGAGCATAGAGTCGGGGACTTTGCGCCGCAGCGAATCAACGAAATCACAGGTGCAGCGCCCGGTGTAGCAGCGAGGCAGCACACCATCGCCATGCTCCTCGAGGATGCGCAGGCGAATGGCATCGGCGGCGTGGATAACGGAGCGATTCACCATCGTGCCACGGATCGGGGAAACCAATGTGATGACGGAAGCGATGTCTTTGGGCCTCTCACCTGCAATCGAGCGCGCGATCACGCCTCCCAGGCTGTGGCCGATTAAGTGGATTTTGCGGCCGGTCTCGTCCAGCGCTCTTTTTATCGTCGCGCTTACATGGCGCTGGACCAGGAGGTTGGGGCAGTCGGCGTTGATGCCGATGCCGGAAAAATAGGGGCGGTAGCCGATGCGTTCCAACCAACCGTGGAGTTCCGTCAGATAAAGATCGGTGCCGAGGAAACCGGGGATGATAACGACGCCAGAGTCATCGCCACGCGGCACACCAAAGCCGTAGTAAACCGGGGTCGCGTGCAGCAGGAGGACCTCAGCTCCGAACAGCGCTTCGGTCCACATGGAATTGTCAAATTTCGAGTGAGGTTGGGGTGATTGCTTGCGAGACCTGAGCTTCGATGGACGGGTTGCCGTTTTCTGTTTGCGCAATTTCGTCCTGGCTCTGCCCCGCATCCACCTTTGCGCTGCGTGCGTTTAGCGGGCAGATGCTTACCACAGCGCATTATACCGCTCAGCAGGCTGCGGAAGAAGTATTTTCTGCGCTGCTTTCTGACCGCAGCGGCTAACGCCGGAGCTGAACACAAGCCAGTTATCGCAGCGCTGACGTTGTGAGTGAGAACTGGGTCGTCCCTCCGGGACCTAGCTCATTCTTCCCATTTTTCCCCGCGCTGAAGCCGCTGAGCTAAGTTAGGTCGCCCCTCCGGCGCAGGGTCCTCGAGGTCTTCGTTCCCACCGGATTGCCCTATAACCAGTTCACCCGACGTTTCTAACGCTTTACGGCTTTCCGTCGTTTCGCTTGGCCGCCCTTCTCTAGGCGCTCCTCGAGTTCCGCCACGCGCTGACGCAGGGCATGGAGTTCGGGGTCGGCCTCGGCCTTGGGCGGAGATGGCGTCGCACCCAGAAACTTCTTCATCATGTCCACCGGGGATAGAATGGCAGACTGGACTTCGCCTAAGCGGCTTTGCACCGCGTCCTGCATCTTCTGGTAAGTGTCAAAGGCGGATTTCAAATACCACATGACGAACTCCTGCCGGACTTCGTCGGAGGCCATAATGAGCTGGCGCAGCAGGTCCAGTGGCAGGCCGGTGGGCTTTCCCTTGGCATCTTCGGTGATGATTTGGGTCAGGGTGACGCGGGTCAGGTCGTGGCCGGTTTTCGCGTCCACGACCTTGAGCTCCGTACCTTCGCGAATGAGGGCGGCAATATCGTCCAGATTCACGTAGCGGCTGCCGGCGGTGTCATACAGCCGGCGGTTGCCGTATTTCTTGATGACGACGGTGGAAGGCTTCATTTTGATCCCGCCTATGTTGCGATGCACAAACGAATAAATATATCTTGACACAAATGACGACGGCTCGTATATTTAACTCGAATGCTGCAATGCAGCAATTTGGAGGTCTTATATGCCAACAGCCACACCCCCCCGAGCTCATCACGGGGAGTCATCGTTTGTTTCCATACTATCGGGTTGGGCACAGCAGGGCGTGCAGAGTCTGTTTGCCACACAACGCGTCCTTCTGGATCTAGCGATGCGGCAGAATGCGAACGTAATGCATGCACTGCGGCAGCAGTTGACCGATCCGCATCACTCTCCCACCACTATTCTAAGCGAAGTGGCCGGGGAGGGAATGACGAACTTCATCGAAGGACAAAAAGTGCTTCTCGATCTGGGGAAGCAACAGAACGAAATTCTGATGACGGCAGTAAAAGAACGTGTCGGAGATTGGCCCCCGGCGCAAGCCATGACCGACCTGCTGCAGCGCAGCGTGGAGACTTTCATCCACATGCAGCAGGAGTTCCTGAAGATTGCCGGTAAACAGACTCATACCTGGGTGGAGGCAGCCAAGGCCGGAAAGCCATTCCAAGGCGAGCCGCTGGTGGAGCTGGCGCGCGAGGGGATGGAAAACTTTGTCAAAGCCCAGAAGCAGTTCCTGGATGTAATTGCCGAGGAGACAGCCAAGGCGACGGGCGGCAAACACACTAACGGTATGAAGAAAATCAAGAAGACCGAGTTGTCGGAGTTGGCGCGGCAGGCCACCGAATCGTTCATTGACGCGCAGAAGAAGCTGGTTGACGTGGCGGGCAAGCAGATGAATGCCAGCGTGAAGACGGCGGGCAAGAGCTTCGAACTGCTGCGGCCATTTCCCTTCGTGCCTTTGGCCGAGCTGACGCGGGAGGGCGTGAAAAGCTACGTTGATGCTCAAAAGGCATTGATGGATGTAGTGGTAAAGCCAATGGCTGAGCCCAAGCATCCGGTCAAACCGGCACGGCATGCGAAGCGGTCGGCGCATGCCAAGAAGGCGGCGGCAGCGTCAGCCGCGTAACAGCGAGCGAGGCATAGAGCGTCATTCGGAGCGGAGTATGGCCCGTAGCTCGCGCTCGCCATACGAAGTCGAAGGATTCCCGGCGGCGGACTGCGGAGGGTTCGCGACCGGCTAAGGGCTGTTCTCCGGGAACAGGCGGCTTCGCGTGTGCTAAACGGCACGGGAGAATTTTCCTGCGGGGCTGGCTTTGACTTAGGCGAACAGCGGATCCTCCGACTCCGCTCCGGGTGGCAAGTCAATTCCGTGGCAAGTCAACTCCAATGACAGTCGTTTATAGTCATTGAAAGTCCCGGGCGGAGTATCGCGGGGCGGGCTCCTGTCGGCGGATAACTTGTCGTCCGTCATTCATCATCCGTCGTCCATCATCCATCACGAGGCGTACATGAAAATCCCTCTTACTCCTCTTCGCTTTCTGCGCTACGCGCGCGAGCAATTTCCTAATAAGGTTGGGGTGGTGTGCGGCGATCAGCGCTTTACCTATGCGCAATTTGCCGAGCGTAGCGCGCGCCTGGCGGCCGCCCTCATCGCCGCAGGGGCAAGGCCGGGCGATCGTATTGCCTTTTTGAGTACGAATTGTCATCGGCTCCTGGAGGCCTACTACGGAGTCCTGGAAGCCGGATGTGTGCTGCTTCCCTTGAATATCCGGCTGGCGCCGCAGGAGCTTGCTTTCGTCTTGAATGATGCGCAGGCCAGATTCTTGTTTGCCGAAGTATCATTGTTGCCGCTGGCGGAGTCGTTTCGGACAGCCGTCCCTTCGATCGAAACTACTTTTCTCCTGGATGGCCTGCCGCAGGCGAGCTGGGTGGCAGCACAAAACTACGACGATTTGCTGGCCGCTTCCCCTCCGTTCGAGTGTGACTTCACGCAGATCGATGAGGACTCGGTTGCCGAACTCTTCTATACCAGCGGCTCGAGCGACCGCCCGAAAGGTGTGATGCTCACGCATCGCAACATCTTTTTGCACGCCTTGTCAGTGCTCGCCGCAGGACAGACGTCCCCGGCCACGATGGGCGAAATGTCGTGCCAGACCGTGTTGCTGCAAACTATTCCGCTGTTTCACGCCAACGGGTGGGGCACGGCGCACACCATCACTGTGGTCGGTGGCACGCACGTCATGCTTCACCACTTTAATCCCATCGACGTGTTCCGACTGATTGAGCGGGAGCGCGTGAGCACCTGCGCCATGGTGCCCACCATGGTCACAGCGCTGGTGCATTCGCCGGAGCGGCCGAAGTACGACTTGAGCAGCCTGTCGACGATAATTATTGGCGGGGCGGCTTCGTCTCCCACCTTGGTAAGAGAAACTGAGGACAAGCTGGGCTGCACCTGTATCTCGGGGTACGGCCTGACCGAGACTTGTCCGACGCTCAGCAAATCGGCCATGAAATTGGGCCTGGGGTGGGAGGGAGAACGGCGCTATGCCGGCCAGGCCATGACCGGGTTTGCCATTCCCGGCGTCGAGCTGCGAGTGCTGGGCGCGGACGGGAAGGAAGTACCTCATAACGGCATTGCCATGGGCGAGATCGTGGTGAGAGGCGACGTCGTAATGAGCGGCTATTGGCGCCAGCCCGAGGCCACGGCGGCAGCGATGAAGGACGGCTGGTTCCATACCGGTGACGTGGCCACCGTCGATGCACACAATTACATTCAGATTGTTGACCGCAAGAAAGAGATCATCGTAAGCGGAGGCGAGAATATTTCCTCGCTGGAAGTGGAGAAGGTGCTCTCCGCCCACCCTGCAGTGTACGAGTCGGCGGTGATTCCGGTTCCCGATGCGAAGTGGGGAGAGGTACCGAAGGCGATCGTCGTGCTGAAGCCCGGAGCCAAAGCCGAGGAAGAGGAATTGCTGGAGTTTTGCCGCGTCCGGCTGTCGCATTACAAATGTCCGCGGTCAGTCGAGTTTCTGGAAAGCCTGCCTCGCACCGGGACGGGCAAGGTTTTGAAACGCGAACTGCGGAAGAGACATTGGACGGCTCAGAAAAGTACGGTTTCATAGAGGTAGTACGCGGGCCTTGGAAGCGCACGACTTCACCGGCTGCGACAAAAATATTTTCTGCGCCGCAGCGCTGGGCTAAGTTAGTTCGACCCTCCGGGGCTGGATGCTCGGGCTCTTCGTTCTACGGATTGCCCTAAGACCAGTTCTCACATATTTTGCCGATTCCGCATTCCTGTACCAATATGTAAATTGTGTAACGCAACTTGTTTGTCAGGGTGGATCTGAGCATAGGTTCACCTGACAAGCCTTTTGAGCATTAGCGAAGGTTCGTTTTGTAGTTATGGCGCAGACTCCGAAGCCGGTACAGTTGAAGCCTCAAACCGTGGAGGCTTTTCATGCTTACATTCGCCAGGCCGAAGCGGGAATGGAGCAGACACTGGGGAACAACAGTTCATTTCTGTGGTCCGACGCCAGTCCCGAGAGAGCACAGCAGGTCCGCGGAGGACAGATTGTGGCGCAATTCTGGTCAGGCCGGGGGCCGGTCAAAGTGCCGAATGGGTTGATCCACGATTGGATCGCCGCCGCGTTCATTGCTGGCGCAACCGTGAGAGACGTGCTGGCGCTGATCCAGGACTACGATAATTATAAGAACGTCTACAAACCCGAGGTCATTGCGTCAAGGCTGATGAGTCGGCACGACCAGGATTTCCAAATCTACTTGCGACTTGTGAAGAAGAAGATCGTGACAGTGGTCTTCGATACGGATCATGACGTGCACTATCGTTTCCTCGGAGGAATGCGCTGGGTCTGTCGTTCGTACACGACGCGGATTGCTGAGGTGGAAAACGCGGGAACTCCGAAAGAGAGAGTGTTGCCGCCGGACACGGGTCGCGGATTTCTGTGGCGGCTTTATTCCTACTGGCGAATCGAGGAGCGGGAGAAGGATGTGTGCATGGAGTGCCGAGCAATTTCGCTGACGCGCGACGTGCCACTGGGCTTGGGATGGATGATGGAGCCAATTATCCAGGGGCTCCCGAAGGAGTCGCTGATTAATACGCTCGAGGCTACGCGTCGGGAACTGCGTGCCGCGGCGACGTAGGAGCCGTGCTTTGCGAGAGCGCCGGCTTTCGCTTTTTTTTCACAATCCTCATTTTCTTTCTTGCAACGGTGACCGATCTCACGGTGGTCCGTGATAGATGCTACAGACTCAGCGGGGCTACTAATGATGTACTAAAGGTCGAATCAATCGGCCAGGTGGTGAGGTAGTTTTATGAGTTTACGCACGTGGTCACGTTCTGAAATTGAGTACGGCCGAAAGGTTCTGAATTCTGGGCTGGAGGGAGCTCGTTCCGGCCGAGAAGCATTTCTAGATGGTAGACCTCTTCCTCCGTTTCTTAGCGAGTCAGTACGGAATGCCTTGAAGCCCGCCGCCATTGGAATATGCATTGGCGTGGTGGGTGGTTGTCCCGGAAATCGGCCTAAGTCGATCGGCCGAGTGTTGGCGTTTGGTTTGCTGGGTGGTGCGATCGGTTTTGGCGCAAGCGTGGTTCGGGAGAATCGCCGTTTGGCCGCAAGCGTCGCTTCTGGGGCGTTGCGGAACATTGACAGAGTGCGCGATGAGCACTGGTTGGAAAGACACCCCATCGACTATGCATAGAAACGGGAACGGTTATGCCCGGCGATCGGGTGGTTTCGCTTTGTGATCGCGAGAGCCGGGAACGGAAGAGCGAAGATGCTTCTGGCAGGTAACGGGCCCCTTAGCAAAATAGGGGGCAGTGATGATCGCAAGCGAAACAGTGGAGGAGCGGGTTCAGATTCCGCTTGCCGCAGAAAGCCTCAGTCCAGAACGGATTGCCTACCTGGAAGGACTGGTCAGTCAAGCTAGAACCGCCGCCGCCGTCTTTACCCAATTCACACAAGAAGATGTTGATCGCATCGTCAAGCCGATGGTCTTGGCGGGAATAGAGCACGCTCTGGATCTGGCGCGCTTGGCGGTGGAAGAAACCAAGCTTGGGGTAATGGAAGACAAAGCTCTCAAAAACATGGTGGCGACGGAGTTTGCCTACGACTATGTCAAAGACAAACGCACCGTTGGCATCATTCGCGAGTTTCCGGAACGCAACCTGGTGGAGATGGCGGAACCGATCGGGGTCATTTTCTCGATCATCCCCATTACCAACCCCACTTCCACGGTGCTGTTCAAGTGCATCATGGCCATCAAGACGCGGAACGCGTTCATATTCAGTCCCCACCCCAGGGCCGGGCGCTGCTGCTCCGAAGCCGTACGGATCATGTATGAGGCGGCGCTGAAGCACGGCGCGCCCGAAGGAGTTTTTACCTGCCTGGAATCGCAGAACCTGCAGGAGAGCGCCTACTTGATGCGGCACAAAGACGTCAGCCTGATCGATGCCACAGGCGGGCAGGGTGCAGTCAAAGCCGCTTACAGCTCGGGCAAGCCAGCCCTGGGTGTAGGACCGGGCAACACGCCAGTTTACCTGGAAAAAACAGCGAATCTGAATATGGCGGTGGTGGACATCATCGTCTCCAAAACTTTCGATAACGGAACGATTTGCGCCTCAGAGCAGACGCTGGTGATTGACGATGAGATTTACGACCTGGTGCTGAAGAAATTCGCGGAACTGGGCGCGCATATCTGCAATGAAAAAGAGACGGAACTGCTGGCGCGCACGGTGATCGATCCGAAGACCGGATTCATGCAGCCGATGGCAGTCGGCCAGAAGGCTACCGATATCGCGCGCTTTGTCGGTCTTTCGGTTAAACCGGACACCAAACTCCTGATTGCGCCGATTCAAGGTGTAGGCCGTGAACATCCCTTGTCGGTGGAGAAGCTGTTCCCGCTGCTCTCGGTCTATCGAGCGAAATCCGTCGGTGAGGCACTCAAGGTCTGCGTGGACGTGAACCATGCCGGCGGGCTCGGGCACACGGCAGTTATTTTCTCGCACGACGATGAAATCATCCGCAAGTTCAGTGAGGTGATCAATGCGGGGCGGATCATTGTGAACTCGCCGGGTTCGATCGGAGCGCTGGGCGCCGTTTACAACGATCTGGTGCCCACCTTCTCCTTCGGATGTGGAACCGGCGGCGGCAACAGCACCACCGATAACGTGAATATCTATCACTACCTCAATATCAAGCGCGTGGCTCGGAGGACACAAGCCCATATGTGGTTCCGGGTTCCCAATCAAATTTATTTCAATATGAACGCGGTGGAGAATGTGCATCAGTTCCCCTCGCGCTCCACCATCATCGTTACGAATCCGTCCATGGAGCAGTTCGGCCACGTTAACCTGGTGCGGCGCTACCTTCCGGAGGGAACCCACGTCCACGTCACGGTCATTCCCGATGCGGAGCCGGAGATAAAGGTGGTCATGCAAGGAGTGGAGGCGCTGAATTTCTACAAAGCGGACCAAATCATTGCGCTGGGTGGCGGGTCCGTGATCGACGCGGCCAAGATCATGAAACTCAAGTACGAATCGCCCGAGGCTGACCTGGAAGAGCTGGCTGCGCCCTTTCTGGATCTCCGCAAGCGGGTGGTCCAGTACCCGACAGACAAGATCAACCGGGCGCGGTTGATTGCCATCTCCACAACCAGCGGAACGGGGAGCGAAGTCACTCCGTTTGCCGTCCTGACCGACAAGGAGCGTGGGCGAAAGGTGACACTAGCCGACTACTCGCTCAGTCCCGATGTAGCTATTGTCGATCCGCAGTTCGTCATGTCAATGCCGAAGGGCCTTACCGCCGATACCGGTATCGACTGCCTGACCCACGCGCTGGAAGCTGCGGTTTCGAATTACGCGTCTCCCTACACCGATGCCAACGCCATGGAGGCGATTCGGTTGGCATTCAAGTACCTGCCGATCGCTTACGAGCATCCCCACGATGAAGAGGCGCGCTGCATGATGCACAATGCCGCCTGCATTGCAGCGATGGCGTTTTCCAACGCGTCGGTGGGCGTCAATCACGCACTGGCGCATGCCTTCGGGGCGCGCTTCGGCGTGGCCCACGGCCGGGCCAATGCACTCATGTTGCCGCATGTAATCGCTTATAACGCGGCGGTGCCCGCCAAGTTCATGCCGTCGCCCTACACACAGGGGTATATCGCGCATAAGAAGTACGCTGCGGTCGCGGATTTGCTGGGCTTGGGCGGAAATACGATTGAGGAAAAGGTGGCGAACCTGGTGACAGCGATAGAACAACTGCTGGACCAGTTGGGATTTCCGCGTTCCATCGCCGAGTTGGGGATCTCGAAAGAAGAATTCGAGCGGGCGATGCCCGATTTGACCAAGTTTGCCTTTGAGGATCCGTCGGGGCGGTCGAACCCTCGGATGTCACTGGTGAGCGAATTGGCAGAGCTGTTTTGGAAGGCTTATCAAGGACGAGGTCTGGCGAAGGTGGCCGGTGCGTCTCAGCAACAAACCGCGTAGCGGATGGTGGTGGGTATGGCAGTGATCGCCGTGTGGATAAAGATTGATGAAGAGCGCGTTGTGCAAGGGTTGCAAGAGGCCGGGAAAAAACTGGACAGCGCCGAGGGCGAGGTGGTTGTGGATTTCTCTTCGGTGCGCCGCATCGATCCGAGTGCAATCCGGGCGCTGGAGGGGTTCGCCGACGCAGCTGACGACAAAGGCGTCAAGGTCGCGTTGCGCGGCGTGAACGTCGATGTTTACAAAGTGCTCAAGCTGGTGAAGCTCGGTTCGCGATTTTCCATCGTAGCCTGAGCCTCGTAGCCTGAGATGGGTAATCGCGCAGTGAATGAAGCAGTGAATGAATTGGAGAGTGGTCATGCAGAACCATCAACAAGGTAACCGCCTTTCGTGGGGGGACACGGTTTTCTTGCATCTGGAGCGCGAAGGCATGCCGCTCAGTGTGGCGTCCGTCAGCGTGCTGGAGGGTGAGATCCGTTTCGAGGATGGCCTCCAGTTCATCGAATCGAAGCTGCCGCTGATTCCGCGCTTGGTCAAGCGGGTGGTGGCGCCGCCGCTCAATCTTGGTCTGCCGAGCTGGGAATACGACCCCAACTTTGATATTCGCAATCATGTACACGAGGTGACGCTCAAGCACGGTACCGACACCGAACTCAAGGCGCTTACTGGAAAAATCGTCAGCACGGTCCTGGACCGGCAGCATCCCCTGTGGGACATGACTTTGGTTCATGGTTTGAAGGGCGATGGTTTGAAAGACAAGCGGACTGGGTTCATCCTGCGCCTGCACCACTGTATGGCGGATGGCATTGCCGGGGTGGGCATCATGAGTAAGGTCTTTGACGCCAGCCCGGTGGCGCCGCCTTTACCCAAGAAGAAGATTCGCTTCCGCGTGCCTCCGCCGCGCGACGCCATCAATTCGTTGCTGGAAGGCGTGGTGAGTTCTTACGGCGATTTCGTGAAGCGGATGCTCTCCGGCTGGGCGGACTTGCTGGACATGGCAGAGCGAGCGGCCGCGAATGGCGGCAACCTGGTGCCGACGGACGAGTTCTCCCGTTTGCTCCCCGAAATCACTGCGTTCACCGAGCGCATACGGTTCAACGTCAATTACCGCGGACCACAGAAGGTCGCGTGGGCCGATATTCCGCTGGAGGACGTCAAAGCCATACGGCAGACCTGCGGAGCGAGCGTGAACGACGTCATTCTCGCGCTGATAACGGCGACCATCCGGCGCTACCAGGAGTTGCATGGAGAGCGGGTCAAGGGACGACTGCTGCGGATGATGGTCCCCGTGAGCCTGCGCGGCAGCGACAGTGTGGGCGAGTTGGGGAACCGCATCTCGCTGGTTCCGGTCACCATTCCGCTGGATATTCGCAATCCGCTGAGACTGCTGGCGGCGGTGCATAAAAGAACGGAGTTTCTCAAGCGCTCGCATGCGGCGGAGTTAATCAGTCTGGCGGGTGGTTTGATCGGCATGATGCCGACTGCCATGCAAGCCGTCGCTGGCCAGGTGTTGAGCCAGTTGCCGATCACGCCCTTCAACCTGGTGTGCACCAATGTGCCCGGGCCGCAGTTCCCGCTCTATATGCTTGGCCACAAGATGCTGCGCTGGTATCCGTATGTGCCGGTGGGCGGCGAGATGGCGGTCAACTGCGCCATCTTGAGTTACGACGGCACGGTGTATTTCGGGTTCAGCGGAGATGTGCATGCGGCGCCCGATCTGCGGCGTTTGGAGACGTTTCTGAAATTGAGTTTCGAGGAGTTGCGAGAAGCTTCTGGCGTCAATCCGCCGCGAAAGAGCGCGAAGAAAGTGCGGGCGAAGACGCAAGCGGTCAAGCCGCGCAAGAGCAGGAAGAAAGTAGAGGCGAAGACGCGAGAGGAAGCGAAACCCGCGTCCGAGCCGCCGACGACAATTCGTGTATCCATTCCACTTACAGTCCCTCCCCCGCCCGTCAAGTTGGCACAAGCACCACCGCCAACCACGGGTGAAGAGAAAGCCCTGGAACAAATATTCGCGTAGTGATGCAGGGCAGGGGAGTATGGCAAGTGGGCAACGTAATTCTATTGGGCCATGTAGTTCTACCAGGAGATGCCAAGTACCATGGTGGAACACCTCCAGTCCGTTTCGCAAGTTACATCGTGGTTGGTCGCATGGCGAACCCTGTTCCTCATCATTCATATTTTGGGCGTCGCCTGTTTTGCCTACATTGTGGCGAAGCGTCTTGTACCGCTGCTGAGGGCCCAACGCGATCTTCGCTTTGACCAGCCTTTGGCCCGCCTGGAAAAGGTTTTCAAATTCTGGCTGGGGCAGTGGAAGCATCCGCGCTACAAGACCGCAGGGACATTACATATTCTTTTTTTTGCCGGATTCATTCTCCTGGCGCTGCGTGCTTTCACGGTGCTGATTGTCGGC